>CAZDSF010000025.1:0-43955 GCA_964508025.1 uncultured Anaerolineales bacterium | reverse complement strand
CCCCTCCCACTCTCTCCATCATCATCGTCAACTGGAACACCCGCGAGCTCCTCGCCCAATGCCTCACGTCTATCGAACCCCCTCGTCCCCTCCCCCCCTCTCCCTCTCCCCCTCTCTCCCTCACCCCCTCCCTTGAAGTTTTCGTCGTAGATAACGCCTCCACCGATGGCTCCGCCGCGATGGTGCGCGAGCGCTTTCCCTGGGTGCAGTTGATCGAGAATGCCGAAAATCTGGGCTTCGCCCGCGCCAACAATCAGGCGTTGCAGCAAGCGACGGGGCGCTATGCCGTGCTGCTCAACAGCGATACCGAGGTGTTGCCCGGCGCGTTGCAGACGCTTGCGGATTACATGGACGCCCATCCGCGCGTGGGCGCGTGCGGGCCGCTGCTCCTCAATGCGGATGGCTCCCTGCAACCCTCGTGCCATCCCATCCTCACCGCCGGGCGCGAGTTCTGGCGATTGCTCTTCCTGGAGCCGCTGTGGCCGCGCGCTACCTATCCGCAGCACCGCTGGGATCGGGAGACGCCGCGCCCCGTCGAGGTGATCAAGGGGGCGTGCCTGGTGCTGCGCCGGGAGGCGTTGGCGCAGGTGGGCTTGCTCGATGAGCAATACTTCATGTACACCGAGGAGATGGATCTCTGTCTGCGCTTGCTGCGGGCGGGCTGGGAGCTCGCCTGGGTGCCGCGGGCGCGCGTCATTCACTACGGTGAAGCCAGCAGCAAGCAGATGGCCGAGGCCATGTTCGTGGCGCTCTATCGCAGCAAGGCGCAGTTCCAGCGCAAATTCTTCGGCGAGCGCGCCGCGCGCCGCTTCAAAGCGCTGCTCTTCCTGGCGTACCTTCCCCGCGCCGTATTGATGACCGCTGCGAGTTCTGCCTTCCCCGCCTTACGCGCCCGCGCCCGCACCTATCGCCGCCTGCTCCGCGCCCTGCCGGAATTTTAGGCGCGAAAAATCTGCGTAAATCCGCAAAATCTGCGTAATCCGCGTTCCCCCTCTGTCCTCGCGCAGGGCGTTTCTACAACGCGATCTCATACGGCGGCGACATCAGCCGCTCCAGGTACGCCCGCTCCGCCGCGCGTTGCCCTTGAATGACCCGCCGCTTGCGCCAGATGCGCGGCAGGCCCCGCAGCCCCGCCGCCATGCCGCGCAACGTCGCCCGCGCCTCCTTGCCCCGCCACGCCTTGAGCGCCGCCCACGCGACGCCCCACACGCCGCCTAGCACCGCGCGCCAGTGTTCGCGCCACAAATCCGCCGGATAGTTCTTCGCCAGCACCCACAGGCGATTGCGCCCATCGTAGAACGAAGCGGTCACGCCCCCGCCCGAAGCCTTGAGCTTGTGATACACCACCGCCAAGGGAACGTACAGGCAGCGCCAGCCCGCCAGCTGCGCCCGCCACGCCAGGTCCACATCCTCCAGCGAGAAGAAGAAATCGTCATCCAGCAGGCCGATGGCGTCGAGCATCGCCCGGCGATACGCCGCGCTGCCCCCGCACGCGCTGAAGACGTAGGCGGGATGGTCATACTGGCCCACATCCCGCTCCCACACGCCGCGATTGTGCGGCAGCCCATCCGGCGTCACATAATCCCCTGCCGTGTGGAGCGTGTCGCGCCGGTCGAAGAGCCGCATCTTTGAGGCGACTATCCCTACCTCCGGGTGCGCCTCGAACGCGGCGGCGATCTCCGCCAGCCAGCGCGGATCGGCTTCCGTATCGTTGTTCAGCAGGATGACGATTTCGCCTCGCGCCGCCTCGAAGCCCGCGTTGCACGCGCCCGTGAAGCCGCGATTCGTCGCCAGCGGCAGCACGCGCACCTCCGGATACCGCGCCAGCACCGCGAGCGAGTCATCGCTGGAGGCGTTATCCACCACGAGGATCTCGAAATCCCGCCAGGTCTGCGCCCGCAGGCTCTCCAGGCAGCCGGGCAGATGATGCGCGCCGTTCCAGTTGGGGATGATGATGGAGAGGTGGGGAGCTGGGGAGCTGGGGGGCAGGGGAGATGGGGCGGTGGGGAGATGGGGGGGTGGGGTGTGAAGTTCTTGATCACGCATGATGCTTGACTCTCAATTCGCAACTCGCAACTCGTGACCGCTCACCCACCCAGAAACTCCGCCAACGCTTCTTGCCAGGGACGGAAGGTGATCCCGAGCGCGGCGGCGGCGTTGTTTTCCAGCGGGGCGTAGGGCGGCGGGGTGCTGGCGCGCTGGAATTCTGTAATGCTGATGGGGTCTACCGGAATGTGTTCCCGTCCGCTGAGGCGCAGCACCTCTTTGGCGAACTCGTAGCGCGAGGCCGCGCCCGCGTTGACGCCGTGATAGATGCCGTAGGCATGCGTTTCGATCAGCGCGACGATGGCGCGGGCCAGATCGGCGACGTAGGTGGGATTGCCCACCTCATCGGCGACCACCTTGAGCGCGCCGCCGTTTGCCTGGCGAACGGATTCATCCGCCAGCTGGATGATGCGATGCGGAAAGTTGCGTCCGCCGGGCGCGTAGAGCCAGGCCGTGCGGACGATGTAGAAGCGCGTGAGCAGGTTCTGCACGTACCACTCGCCCGCCAGCTTCGAGCGGCCGTAAGCGTTGATGGGGTTCCGCGACGCCCACTCATGGTAGGGCGCGCTCGCCTGCCCGTCGAAGACCTCGTTCGTGCTCACGTAGAGCAGCTCCGCGCCCACCTCGGCGGCGGCGAGCGCGACGTTCTGCGTCCCCATCCCGTTGACGCGGTACGCCAGCGCCGGATTGCGGGCGCAGCCGTCCACGTCCGTCATCGCGGCGGGGTGGAGGATGAGCGTGGGGCGGAAGTCGCGGACGAGCGCGCGCAGCCCCTCGCGGTCGGTGATATCGTGTTCGGGCAGATCCACGCCCAGCACCTCGTGCTCCGCCAGCAGCGGCGCCAGCGTCCGCCCCAATTGTCCCTTGTGTCCGGTAAGCAGAATGCGCATGGTTGTACCTCATCTAAAATAGTAATGGGTGAGTGGTGAGCAGTGAGTGGTTTGCGTGTCATCAAGAGAACCTCCGCGCCTCCGCTCCTCTGCTCCCCATCCCCCCAGCCCTCCGCGCTTCTCAGAACGGAAACAGCAGCGGCAGCGCGATCAGCGACGCGAGCAACGCCACTACCTGGAAAGTTGCCCCGATTTTGACGTAGTCCCCAAAGCGATAGCCGCCCGGCGCCATGACCATCGTCGTGCTCATGGTAGCCATCGGCGTGGCGAATGCGGTGGACGCCGCCGCCGCGACCGCCATCAGGAAAGCCTGCGGCGCGACGCCCAGGCCCATCGCCGCCTGGTACGCGATGGGGGCCATCAGCACCGTCGTCGCCGTGTTGGAGATGAACTGGCTGAACAGCGCCGTCAGCAGGAACAGCCCCGCCATCACCGCGACCGGGCCGATGCGTCCCAGGCTGTTGGCGAGGCCGTTGGCGATGAAGGTGACGCCGCCGGTCGCCTGGAGCGCCGTCGCCAGGGGCAACATCCCCGCGAGGAGGATGATGCTCTGCCAGCTGATCGCCCCATAAGCCTCTTCCATCGTCAGGCTATTGGTGAGGAGCATGGCGACCGCCGCGAGCATCACAGCGACCACGGCGGGCAGCACATCGAAGCTCATTAGCGCGAGCATGGCGAGCATGATGCCGCCGGCGGTGAGCGCGCGCCAGGTGGTGCGCTGCGCCTCCAGCATCTCCCGTGGCAGCCCGACCACCACGAAGTTCCGCCGCTCCTCCTGCAGCAGGCGGATTTCGCGCCACGGGCCGGCCACCAGCAGCGTGTCGCCGAAGCGCAGCGGCGTGGAGATGATCGCCTCCGTGGGCAGCGGCTCACCGTTGCGCCGCACCGCGAGCACCGTCACGTGATAGCGGTCGCGGAACTGCAGCTCCTTGATGGTCTGCCCTAGCAGCAGCGAGCGCGGCGGCAGCAGCAGCTCCACCATCCCCATCTCATGCGCGTTCAGTGGGTCGCCGTTGGACGTTTGGGGCAGAATGCCCAGACGCTCTTCCTGCGCCAGCCGGGCCACATCGGCGGGGGCGCCCTGAATGTGCAGGATGTCATTCTCCTCGAGGATGGTTTCTGGAAAGACCGGATGCGACTGACCGGGCGCGCCGGTCCTCCCGGTCCAGGTTTGCCGTTCCAGCACGTTGATGTGATAGCGCTCGCGCAGATCGGCGTCGGCCAGCGTCACGCCCACCAGCGGCGAGCTGTTGCGAATGCGCGCGCGGAACAGATTGTCGGGCAGGCGGTACGTGTGCACCAGTTCATCGAGCGAGACATCGCCTTCACCCTCGCCGTAGGCGGCGCCGCCGGCGCGGTTCTCGGTGGGCAGCCAGCGTCGTCCCACCGTCAGCATGAAGCCGATGCTCAGAACCAGCATCAGCACGCCCACCGGCGTGAACGCGAAGAAACTGAAGGGGGCGAGACCGCGCCGCACGAGCTCGTTGCTCACCACCAGATTCGGCGGGGTGCCGATGAGGGTGAGCAGCCCGCCGATCAGCGCGCCGATGGCGAGCGGCATCAGCAGCTTCGCGGGGCTGAGTTTGGCTCGCCACGCCATGTTCACCACCACGGGAATCAGCACGGCGGTCGCGCCGGCGGAGCTCATCAACGCGGAGAGCAACGCCACCGCCGCCATGATGACGGCGATCAGCCGCAGCTCGTTCTGCCCGGCGATGCGCGCGAGCAGGTTGCCGATGGCGTGCGCGACGCCCGTCTGATAGAGCGCGCCGCCCACCACGAACAGCCCGGCAATCATCAGCACCACCGGATCAGAAAACCCCGCCAGGGCCTCTTCCGGCGTGAGAATTTCACTGAGGATGAGCGCCAGAATCACCAGAATGGCGACCACATCCATACGCAGCCGCTCCGTGACGAAGAGCACAATCGTCGCCAGGAGCAAGCCGAAGACCAGCCACATATTGATATCCATGCACAACCTCCTTGTGCCCCCTATCATACCCAGGGATGCGATTTTGTCGAATGCCCGAACTACCTTTGCATCTCCTCATCTTTGCGCTACAATGCCAGCGAAGGCGCTTCATCCTTCATCCTTCATCCTTCCGCCTTCATCCTTCATCCTTTCAGAAGGGGGCTTTTGTGACCGAAGTCATCATCCATGGCAGCCGTTTCTACAACGAGGATTGCATCGCCGGGTGCCGGGCGCACGTGCCCGATGGCAGCGTGGATCTCATCGTCACCGATCCGCCCTACGGCATCGCGGGCGATACGCTACACAAGCACTACAACCGCAACGAGGCTTTTGTCATTGATGGCTACGTCGAGGTGCCGGCGGCGGAGTACGGCGACTTCAGCCGCCGTTGGATCGCCGAAGCCGCGCGCATCCTACGGCCCAACGGCGCGCTCTACCTTGTCTCCGGCTACACCCAGCTGTACCACGTCCTCGATGCGCTGCGCGCCACGGATCTGGTCGAAATCAACCACATCATCTGGAAGTACAACTTCGGCGTTTTCACCCGCACCAAATACGTTTCCTCCCACTACCACATCCTCTATTACGAAAAACCCGGCCCCGGCAAGCGCACCTTCAACCTCGCTTGCCGCTACGGCCTGCAAGAAGCCGCGCCCGGCGGCGGCTCGCTGAATTATCAGGATCGGGAAGACGTGTGGCTCATCAACCGCGAATATAAACCGGGCCAGGTGAAGAACAAGAACGAGCTGCCCACGGCGTTGCTGCTCAAAATGCTCCAGTACAGCAGCAACGAGAGCGATCTGATCTGCGACCCCTTCATGGGCGGCTTTTCGACCGCGCGCGTGGCGTTGGGCCTCAACCGGCGCTTCGTGGGCTTCGAGCTCTCCAAAACCGCCTTCGACCGGGGCGTCGCGGTGATGCGGGACCTCACGCCGGGCGACCTGCTGCCCCAGCTGCGCCAGCCCGCCACCGATGCGCTTTCCAATCAGGGCCGCAGCTGGGACGAGGCGGAAATCGCCGCGTTGCTGGCGCGCTACGATGCGCTGCGCGCTGAGGGGCAGACGAAGAAGGCCGCTTTCGAGACGCTCTCGGCGGAGTTCGGACGCGGGCGCTGGGCGTTGGAGCGCATCCTCAAGCGGCGGCGGGAGTCGGACAATGGCTGATGTCGAACAGCGGGCGCCAGATGACCGGCGCCCGCCCACAGCTGCTGGTCCCCGGTCATCGGTCATCGGTCATGCCGCCTTCAACCGCGCCGCCATTTTCGCGCAATGCCCCTGGCTCGCGCCCAACGATGAGCCGGCTCTCATCATCATGGGCGACGACCTCGACGCGGCGCTGAGCGCGGCGCTCTTCCTGCACACCCATCCGCGCGCGCGACTGGCGGGCATCTATCACCAGTACACCCGCGTCCATTTCGCCGGCGCGCTCTCCTGGGACCAGCTCCTCGAGGGCCTGTGGCTCGACCTCGACATCTACCATCCCCAGGTGCGCTCGCTGGGGCATCACATCACGCGCCTCGATCCCCGTGAGGCGCTACCCGGCTTCGCGCGCAGCTGCAATCCCAACGCGCTCGCGGGCGTCGGCCGCCAGCATTTTCGCCACAAATACCCGCTGGGAACCGTCCACTTTCTGATGTGGCTCTACGCGCTGGAGCTCCCCGCGCGTCCGCACGCCGAGATGCTTATCTGGCTGGCGGATTCGGCTTACATCAACGGGCAGACGCAGATCTTCAAGAACGGCGCGCCGCGCGCGGGCTTTCGCTGGAACGTGGCGGATTGGCTGCGGGATGCGCTGCCGTTGCCCGCATTGCAACACGGCTTCGAGGCGCTCGACACGCCCGCCTTCGAGCAGCGGATGGCGACGCTCCAACAGCGGATGGCGCAGCGCGGCTTTGTTCAGGGGACGGGGCAGGTCGCGTCGCGGCATTTGCAGCTCTCCGGCTATCAGTGCCAGCCGCAGGGCGCGCTCGCGCCTTACGTGCGGAATCTGCTCGCTTTTGTGGCGCAACACACCGGCTGGATGGCGTGCCCCGAACAGCTCGCGCTGCTGGGCGGGACGCTGAGCGTCCGTGAGGGGCGCCGCGAGCGGAGTGACCTCGCCGCCGTGCAGCGTGTGGGACTGGCGCGCTTCCTCGAAGCGCGGCGGGTCTTCTCCTACGTTTTCGACTTCAGCCAGCGCATCAATTACACCGTCATGCCGTAATCTGGGACGCTCAGGGCTATGGAATTTGACCGCCTGTGGTCGAAACACGGCCCAAAGATCAGGGATAAAAGGGGGATTTTTGTGGCGGGGTTCCACCCGCCACAAAAATCCCCTCTTAAAAAACCGCTTTAGCGGCGCTCAGGCGTTGCGAGTCGCTTCTAACTACGGTAGCCCTGGCAGGACGCTTGCCTTGAATGGCTACCTGGCGGTATAATGATAGAGATAGCGTAGAGATGGAGGCGGAGCATGAACGATTTTCCCATCGAGATTCTGTTGCTGCTCGTCATTGTCATCATCATCGGGCTGGTCGTCTGGATTGTCAGCGCCCTTATCCGCGCGCCGGGACGAAAAACGGCGGCGCCGGAAGAGACACCGGTCGCAGCGCGCCGCGTTCCGCCCGATGTGCTGACCGTGCGCGTCAGCGATCAGGGCATCTGGGAGGTGTTGGTCTACGGCGTGCCCTATCGCACCCTCGAAGCCGTGCCTGATGCCGCCGCACAGCAGAAAGTGGTGGATGCGCTCAAAATCCTGGCGGGTTTCAGCCGTACACACATCCAAAGACGCCGCACCGAGGCGCCCGGCGGCGAGAGTGTGACCGGCCTGGATACGACCGATGGGGCGGCCCCCCTCGCCGGCTCGCTGTTGCGCGAGACCGGCCCGCTGCGTACGCCGGCTTCGATACCGACCTTCATGCCGCAGATCAATCTGGCGAAGGAAATCGGCCAGATTGTCGAGGATTTACAGGTGCGGATGCCCTCGCTGGCGCGACACAGCATCCGCTTGCAGAACGCAGCCGGCGGCGGCGTGCTCTTCATTGTGGATGGGCAACTCTACCAAAACCTGGAGGACATTCCCAATCTGGAGATCCAGGCATTGATCCGCGCGGCCACCAAGCAGTGGGAACGTCAGTGAGCGTGCGGTTCGCGTGATGGTGTTGTTGGATCGTCTCACGCGCTTCAGTTTTGCGCGGTCGCCGCAGGCTGTCGAACGGGCTTTGCGCTACCGAATACGCGACGCCTATGCCCACGTCTCCTGCTATCGCGCCGCGATGGACGGGGCGGGAGTGACGCCGGATGCCATCCGTTCTGTGGCCGATCTGGCTTTGCTCCCCGTTACCACCAGGCGGATGTTGCTCGCCGAAGGCCCCGAAGCTGCGCTCCGGCGCGGCGCGTTTCCGGCGCGCGGCTATCGCACGAGCACCAGCGGCTCCCAGGGCATTCCCTTTACAATCACCTTCAGCCGCGCCGAGGCGCTCTGGCGCACGGCGATGTTTTGGCGCGCCATGCTGCGCTATGTATGGCTGCTTCCCCCGCTCACTATCGCTGATGTCGGCCCGATGGCGGCCCACGCCGGCTACGGCGCCGCCGAGCGCGCCAGATTGGCGCGGCTACTGCGCCTGCCCGCGACCCTGCCGTTGGAGGCGCAAGTCGCCGCGCTGTTGCGCGAGCGTCCGCAGGTGGTAGAGGGCTACCCCACTTGCCTGGCCCTGCTCGCGGAGGCGTTGGCGCAGCGCGGCGAGACGCCTTACCGGCCCCGATTGGTGGTCTCGCGCGGCGAAGTGCTTCACGCGGAGATGCGCGCCCTGTTGGAGCGTACCTTCCATTGCCGGGTGGCTGATCTCTATAATTGCGAAGAGGTCGGCAATGTGGCCTGGAGCTGTCCCCACGACCCGCAGCGCTGGCATATCAACACGGCAGCGTGTGTCGTTGAGATTGTGGACGCAGACGGCGCGCCGCTGCCGCCGGGCGTCGAGGGGCGGATGCTGCTCACCAGCCTGTTTGGGCGCACGATGCCCTTCATCCGCTACGATATCGGGGATCGCGGGACGCTGGATTCTCCCTTCCGCTGTGCTTGCGGCGTGCGCGGCCCCACGCTCACCAGTCTCAGCGGCCGGGATGATGATTTCCTGTGGCTGCCCGATGGCCGGCGTGTTTCTCCAAGGCTGGCAGCGACCACGGTCTTCAACGCGCTCAAGGCTGAGAGCGCCCATGCGCAGACGCAACCTGTGCGCCAGTTCCAGATCGTACAGCAGGGGCGTGAGCGGCTCATCCTGCGCGTAGTGCTCAGCAGCGCGGAGGGGCGCGCGTTCGCGGGGCGGGCTGCTGTTGCGCTCGCTGCCTTCGGCTGGCCCTGTGAAGTGCAAGCCGTCGCGGAAATCCCCTTCGATGCCTCTGGAAAGCTCAAGAAAGTCCTGGTCATCCCTTGACCCAGCACTCGTTTCGCGTTACAATGCGCCGGAATGGGAACACGTTGGGGCGTGGCCCAACTTTGATAAGGTAGCGGAAAACACATGCACTATCATGTCTGGACCATCGGTTGTCAGATGAACGTGGCCGATTCGCAGCGGGTGGCTGCCGGGCTGGAACGCCTGGGCTACACGGCGACGGCGCGCGCGGAAGACGCCGATATTGTGGTGTTGAATACCTGCGTGGTGCGGCAGCAGCCCGAAGATAAAGTGGTGGGGCGCTTGCAGCAGCTGCGCGGTCTCAAGGCGGCGCATCCTGAGCGGGTGCTGGCGCTCATGGGCTGCATGGTCGGCGCGCGCGAGAAAGCCGCCCTGGAGGAGCGCTTCCCCTGGGTGGATCTCTTCCTGCCGCCCTCGGATGCCACCGAGCTGTGGGCGTATCTTGCGCAACGCGAGCTGCTCGACGAGGCGCAGACGCTCATCGCCGATGCAGAATCGCGCCGCCTGGCGCTGGGCCGCACCGATACCGTGTTGCCTCCCTCCGAAGAGGGGCGCGCGGTGAGCGCCTACGTGCCCATCGTGCTGGGATGTTCACACGCCTGCACCTACTGCGTCATTCCCTATCGGCGCGGCGCGGAACGGAGCCGCCCGCTGGAGGTCATCGTCGCCGAAGCGGCGCAGCTGGCTTCGCAGGGCGTCAAGGAGATCACCTTGCTGGGGCAGATCGTGGATCGCTATGGCTACGATTTGCCGGAATTTGCCGGCGCCGCCGAGACACCGCTGGTGACGTTGTTGCGCCGTGTTCACGAGATCGAGGGCTTGCAGCGGATTCGTTTCCTCACCAGCCATCCCAACTGGATGCGCGACGATCTGCTGGATGCGGTGGCGGCGTTGCCCAAGGTCTGCGAACACATCGAGGCGCCCGCGCAGGCCGGCGATGACGAGGTGCTCGTGCGAATGC
Source organism: uncultured Anaerolineales bacterium (assembly GCA_964508025.1). Taxonomy (GTDB): domain Bacteria; phylum Chloroflexota; class Anaerolineae; order B4-G1; family SLSP01; genus JAAZNO01. The sequence goes on along the minus strand of CAZDSF010000025.1, from coordinate 33,699 downwards.
GGCGCGGCTACACCGCTGACGATTATCGGCGGCTGGTGGCCCGCATTCGGGAGCGGATTCCCGGCGTCTCCATCGCCACCGACATCATCGTGGGTTTTCCGGGCGAGACCGAGACGCAGTTCGAGCACACGCTGGCGCTGCTGGAGGAACTGCGGCTGGATAAGGCGCACATCGCCCGCTACTCCGCTCGTCCGCTCACCGTGGCGACGCGCCAGATGGTGGATGATCTCTCGTATGAGGAGAAGGAACGCCGCCGCCGCGCGCTCGACCAGGCGCAGACGCGCATCCTCAAGGAGCTCAACGCGCGCTTCGAGGGACAACTCGTGGAGGTGCTGGTCGAGGGGCAGAAGAAGGGCCGTTGGTTTGGGCGCACCCGCACCGACCGGCTGGTGTTCTTCACGGCGGAGGGGGATTGGCTAGGTCGCATAGCAACGCTGCGGGTGACGTGGACCGGCCCCTGGTCGCTCATCGGCGAGCCGGTCCCGATGGAAGAGGTAACGGGTTGATGGATAGGACTGATGACCGACCAACTTGATCTGCCCGCGATGATGCGCGTTTACGCTGAAGAGGCGGTATCGTTGGCGCGTGAGGAATTCGATGTGGCGATTGATTACTCCGCCATGAGCCTCACGGATGCCGACCAGATTCTCGCTGCCATTCACGATGCACTGCCCAAGGATAGTGGAGGAGAGTTCGAGGAAGATGGGCCGTTGCATCAGTGGGTGCAAGAGCTCGCTGTGATCTGGGGCGCGTATCTGGGCGAGGTGTTGCTGCGCGCCTGGCGCGGCGCGTGGACGCTCGACGTGCCCGCTGATTATCCAGAGGCGACCGCAGTGCAAATTGGCGACATTCTCATCTATCCTATCTCCAAAGTCTATCAGCGCCTGGTTTCCAGTGGGGATGCCGGGCTGGTGGTTTTCTATGAAGAGTTGCGCTGGGAGCTCTCCCATCTGCGGGGATGGGGTCGGCGGGTCATTCCGGCGGTGGCAGGATGACGGGGGTACAACGGTGATGGATATTGGCATCATTGGCGCGGGCGTTGCCGGTCTCACGGCAGCCTACGATCTCACCTGCCAGGGGCATCGCGTCACGGTCTACGAGGCGCGACCTTACGTGGGCGGGCTGGCGGCGGGCTTCAAGGATGCGGGATGGGATTGGGCGCTGGAGCGCTTCTATCATCACATCTTCGCTTCGGATCGGGACATCATCGCGCTGGTCAACGAGCTTGGCATCGGCGACACGCTCTTCTTCCCCAGTCCCGTCACCTCGATTCTGAAGGACGGGAAGCTGTATCCCATCAACAAGCCTCTCGCCGGCCCCTGGTTGGAGCGGCTACCGCTGGGCAAGTCGCTTTCGAATGTGGCGGATCTCGTCGCCACGGGGCTGCGCGTGCTGGCGTTCCGCCCGATCCCCTTCCTGGCGCGCTTCCGCGTGGGACTGGCGACTGCCTATCTGCGCTACAATCCTCGCTGGCAGCCGCTGGAGCAGGTGACGGCGCACGAGTGGCTCTCCCGCGCGGCGGGGACGCGCGCCTACGAAGCTTTCTGGCAGCCGCTGCTGGAGGGGAAATTCGGCCCATATTACCGCGATGTGAACATGGCATGGTTTTGGGCGCGGGTGGTCGCGCGCACGCCGAAGCTGGGCTACTTCGAGGGCGGCTTCCAGGCATTCCTGGAGACGTTAGCGGAGCGCGTCCGCGCGCAGGGTGGGGAGATTCTGCTGGAGCATCACGTGCGCGGCATTCATCCCACCACCGAGGGACGTATTCGCCTGGAGCTGCGCGAGATGGCGCCGGTTCACGACCGGGTGTTGGCGACCTGCTCGCCGCAGATGCTCAAGGAGCGGACGCCCGCGCTGCCGACGGCGTACACCGCCGGGCTGGACGCGCTCGCCTCGATGGGCGCGGTGGTGCTCGTGCTGGCGGTCCGGCAGCCGGTGAGCGCGGGCCATTACTGGATCAACATCCCCAAACGCGAGGGTTTCCCCTTTCTGGCGTTTGTGGAGCACACCAACTACGTTGACCGGCGACATTACGGCGGCGATACGCTGCTCTATTGCGGCGATTACCTGGAGCCGGGACATCCGCACTTCGATTTGGAGCCGGAGGCGCTGTTGGAGCGCTTCATCCCCGGCATCCAGCGGATCAATCCCGCCTTCGACCGCAGCTGGATTCGCAAAGTGTGGAAGTTCAGCGAACTCTACGCCCAGCCCGTGCCGCTGCTCAACCATTCGCAGCACATTCCGCCGCTGGAAACGCCTATCCCTAACTTGTTCATGGCAAACATGAGCCAGGTGTATCCGTGGGATCGCGGCACGAACTACGCCGTGGAGATTGGGCGGCGCGTGGCAAAGGTGATGGGGCAATCCCCGTGAGACTGGAATAACCGCAAGGGCGCAGAGACTCTCTCTGCGCCCTTTGTGTGTGATATGCCGCTGCTTTAGACGTGCGCCTGGATGAAGCGGATGCTCTCGGCGGCGATCAGATCCTTGTCGTTATCCAGCGTGGCGACGTGATAGGAATTCGCCAGCCAGACCAGGCGTTTCTCCGTCGCGCCGATGCGCTCCAGAATGAAAGGGCCGTTGGCGGGCGGGACGACGTGATCCTCCTGCGATTGGAAGACCAGCGTGGGGCAGGCGATGCGCGGCAGTAGGTCGTGGGTCACGCTCATCAGCGCGTAGATCTCGCGGATGGCGCGCACCGGCGTCTGCGGGTAAGCCAGCTCCACGATGCCCGGCTGCTTGATGTCCGAACCGATGCCGGGGAGCATCTCTGGCGCGGCGCGCATGTAAGCCAGCGTCGCCATATCCGGGCTGTGCAGCTGGATCGCGGCGTTGATCGGCAACGCGCCTTTGATGACATTCGGATACATCGCCGCCATGTACAGCGTGAGTGTGCCGCCCATCGAAAGCCCGGTCATGAAGATGGTGGAGCAGCGGGCTTGTAGCATTTCCAGAGCATCCTCGACGCTGCGGATCCAGTCCTCGGCGGTGGAGCGCGCCATATCGCGGGGATCGGTGCCGTGCCCTTGGAGGCGCGGGCCGATGACGGTGTAGCCGCCCTCGTGAGCCAGCTTCTCGCCCAGATAGCGCATACTTTGCGTGGTGCCGGTAAAGCCGTGCGAGACCAGCACGCCGATGTGGTTGCCCTCAAAGAAGAAGGGTTGCGCATCCGGCAGAATGGGATAGTCGTTCATGGTACGCTCCTTTACAGCGTCTTCTCGCAATAGCTGGGCCAGCCGTGGGGCAGGTCCAGATCACAGATGTCGCTGCCCATCGGATACCGTTCCAGCTCCAGCGCCAGCTCCACGGCGTCGGCGATGTCTTCTAGCAGGCTGTTGAGGCCAGCGCCAGCGGGCAAGGTCTTGGCGGCGCATTCCCGCAGCCATCGGGAGAGCTCCAGCCGTTTTTCGGTGGGGATCTTAACCAGAATGAGTTCACCCTTGCCGATGGCGTCGAATACGTCCTCGGTGCCGGTGTACCCCATCATCTCGGTGATTTCATAGCCTCGTTCGATCATGGTTCCTCCTTAAAGTAGTTATGGGTGAGCAGTGAGGGGTGAGCAGTTTAGGCGCGGCGAACTGCGTTCTGCTCTCTGTTCACCGCTCACTGCACTTTCTGCTCTCTGCTCTCTACGAACTATTTTGCAGGTTCGGTAACGCTCGTGACTTATGACGCATGACTTGTGACTGCCGCCCGCAACGCGCGCCACACGCGCTCCGGCGTGAGCGGCGTCTGCTTGAGCATGACGCCGGTGGCATCGTAGACGGCGTTGATGACGGCGGGCGCCGAGCCGTTGACGACGATCTCCGACACCGACTTGACCCCCATCGGGTGACTCGGCTCGAAGGTCTCGACGAAGATGGTCTCCAGCGGCGGCGACTCATCGGCGCGGAAGACGCGGTAGTCATCGAAGCGCGGGTTGAGGATGCGGCCCTCGGCATCGAAGACGAGCTCTTCCGTCAGCCCGTAACCGAGCGCCTGCAACATGCCGCCTTCGGCCTGCCCGCTGGCGGTGAGTGGATTTACGATCTGCCCGGAATCCAGCGCGAGCAGCAGCCGGTCGCAGGTGACCTGGCCCGTTTCGATGTCCACGGTCACTTCGGCGAATTGCGCGGCGAACGGCGGCGGGCTGACCGGGCTGACGAACGAGGCCTGCCCCATGATCTGATGCTGGTTCTCCTTGTGCAGCGCGTTCATCGCAATCTCGCGGAAGGAGAGCGCGTAGGTGAACGGGGCTTCGGCATCGGCGTCACCCAACACCATCGCGTGATTGTCGCGCAGTACGATCTCTTCTGGCTCGACGCCGAGCATCTCCGCCGCTACGGCTTTGATCTGCGCGGCGACTTGCTCCGCGGCGCGCGCCATCGCGCCGCCGCTGATGTAGGTGGTGCTGGAGGCATACGCGCCCTTGTCGAACGGCGTGAAGTCCGTATCCGAGGAGTTGATGATGAGGGCATCGAGCGTGCAGCCCAGCACCTCGGCGGCGATCTGTCCCAGCACGGTATCCGAGCCGGTGCCCAGGTCTGTCGCGCCCATGTGGACGTTGAAGCTGCCATCATCGTTCATCTTGATGCTGGCGGCGGCCATATCCAGGTTGGGGATACCCGATCCCTGCATGAGGAAGACGACGCCGATGCCGCGTCGCAGATGTGGCTTGCCGGGCACGGTATGCCAGTCGGGATTGCCGAACTTGTCGTACCAGCCGATGGCAGCGGCGCCCTGCGCGGCGGCTTCGCGGAGCGCGTTGGTGGCGATCATCTCACCCTTCGCCTCGCGGCCCTCGCTCCAGGCTTTGCTCATGATGTTTTCGGTGTTCGGCTCGATGATGTTTTTCAGCCGGAACTCCAGCGGATCCATGCCGAGTGTCTTGGCAACCTCGGTGATGAGCGTCTCGGTGGCGATGACGCCCTGGGTTACGCCGTAGCCGCGATACGCGCCGGAGCGCGGCGTGGTGGTGTAGACCGTGTCGCCGTAGAAGCGCACGGCGGGCGTGTTGTAGATGGGCAACGTCTTGTGCCCGGTGTTGCCGAGCACCGTCAGCGCGTGCCCGCCATAGGCGCCCGTGTCGCTCAGCGCGTACATGTGTTGCGCCGTCATCGTCCCATCCTTTTGAACGCCGAGGCGATAGCGCACGATCATCGGGTGGCGCGTGACGGTGTAGATGAATTGCTCCTCGCGGGTGAGCTCGAAGAGCACCGGCCGCCCCGTGGCGATGGTGAGATGCGCAGCAATGTCCTCGTAGATCTCCTGCTTGTTGCCGAAAGCGGCGCCGATGCGCGGTTTGATCACGCGGATGCGTCCCTCGGTCAGCCCCAGCACCGGGGCGAGGATGCGGCGAACGTGGAACGGCACCTGGGTCGAAGTCATGATGACCAGCCGGTCATCAGAATCCCAGTAGGTAAGGCAGACCCAGGGTTCTAGCGGAATGTGCTTCATCTTCTGCGTCTGGATCTCGGTCTCGAAGACGTAATCGGAGACGGCGCAGGCGGCGTCTACATCTTCCACATCAATGCGGACGCGCGCGGCGATGTTGTGCTCCGGTTCGCTGTCGGCGAAGTCCACGTAATCGTCCTGGTCGTGGATGATGGGCGCGCCTTCCGCCGAGGCGGTGCGCAGATCGAGCACGGGTTCGAGCACCTCGTATTCCACTTTGATCAGCGTCAGCGCGTGCTCCGCGATCTCCGGCGACTCGGCGGCCACAGCAGCGACGCGGTCGCCCACGTAGCGCACCTTGGTGTCGAAGCTCGCGTAATCCAGCGGCCCCGGAATGGGATATGATTGCCCGGCGGTGGAGTAGACCACGCGCGGGACGTTCTTGTAGCAGAGGACAGCGTGGACGCCGGGCAGCGCCTCGGCGGCGCTGGTGTCAATATCCTTGATGCGGGCGTGTGCGTGGGGGCTGTGCAGCACCTTGGCGTACAGCATCCCCGGCTGCTCAAAGTCGGCGACGAAGGCGGGCTTCCCCTGCACCAGTTTGAGCGCATCCACCTTGGGCAGTGGCTTGCCGACCACTTTGAATTGCTCTGCCTCCGGCGTCACCACGACTTTCGGTGTGGTGCGTGTGCGAGTCGCCGTTCCGCCGCCGCTGCCACTAATCTCGTAGGGTTCGATCGGCCCTTCGGGGGGCAGCAGCTCTTCCGGCAGGACGAACATCTCGCCCGGCCCGCCATCGAGCGGCGGGGGTGTTTCGCCGCGCAAGTAGGCGGCGGCGCGCAGAATCGCCTGCACGGGCTTGGTGTAGCCCGTCTCGCGGGAGACCACGCCGCTGATCCAGTCGCGGACTTCGGTCTCGGTGGGATTGGGATTGCGGTCGAGCAGGGCTTTGGCGATGAGGACGAGCGCGGGTGTGTCGTAGCCGCTTTGGATGGCGCCCGTCTCGGCGAAGGCGCGTTGGATGGGGTGGAGCTCCGCGCTGCCGCGCCAGCCGCGCTGCTGTGCGCCGCTCAGCCCTTCGACGGTGAGAATCTCCGCGCCATCCACCTGCGCCGCCAGCGTCACAATCGCGGCGCGCGGACGCCCGTTCACCAGGACGGTACTGTAGCCATCCGTGCCGTCTTCGCTGCCGAATTTGACGCTGCGGATCCCGCTGCGGCGCAGCAGGTGGAACAGCGTCTCGTGGGGGGCAATTTTGAACGTGCGTTTTTCGCCATTTAGAATGATTGATATTTCCATAGACCGCTCCTTTGCCGCTAAATTGGTGTCCGGGCGCACGTCGCCCGGAAGTTGTCTGACTTCTATTGTACTGAGATTTCAGAGGCGTGTCAATCAGCGGCGAAGTAGTTGTGGAAGGACAAGGCGGCGTGAAACGTGAGGGCCGCATTACGCATCACGTATCACGCATTACGACGCTTCAGCGCCAGCCGCGCAGGAGCGCGTAGAGTCGCCGCCACACGCGGCGATGGGGACTGAGCCACGCGATGAGCCGGCGTTCCGGGCCGAGGCCCAGGCGCACGCGCCGCCCCCCGCGTTCTACGGCGATGACGACGCCCAACACGGCGGTTGCGGGAATCCAGCCATCGGGTACGGCGCTGTTGTCGCCTTGCGTCCAGTAGCCGTGGGCGTCGCGCTCCACCACGCGGTGGAGAATGGGCTTCTGGTTTTGGGGGTGCAGAAAGGCGATCACGTCGCCGACGTGCGCGCGCGCTTCGAGCGGCGCCACCGTGACCACGTCCTGATCGCGGATGAAGGGCATCATGCTCAGGCCCTTGGCTTGAAAGCGGAAGTGCGCACCGGTCTCCAACACGGCTTGCATTAACATAGCCAGCGCCGCGCCGGGGAGGTTCACGACCTCTCCGGCGCGGGCAATCAGTTGCGGTTTAGAAGCGGATTTCAAGGCTTTTTTGCCGATTTCAGGCGCGCGCTTTGCGCCGGCGCAGTTCGCTTCCCAGACGCTTCCAATCCAGCGCCGCATCCGAAAGCAACGTGTCGGCGCGGAAGAAGCGGGCGGAGAGCAGCACCAATCCATAAGCCGTCAGCGCGAGCAGCGCCAGGCTGAGTAGCGTTTGCCAGAGCGGTACATCCGTCACGACCATGCGGGTGATCATCGCCATCGGCGCGCTCAGCGGGAACAGGCTGAAGACGGTTGCCAACGCGCCATTGGGCGCCTGGATGAAAGCGGTTTGGAACCACAACGGCAGCATCAACGGCAGCATCACGACAAAGGTGAACTGGCTGCCTTCGCGGGCGCTGGGCGCGAGCGCGCCGATGGCCCCCAGCAGCGCAGCATAAGCCAGGTATCCCAGCAGGAAGAAGCCCAAAGCCCAGCCAATGAAGCCTGCCGGCAGGATGACGGCATCGGCAGCCAGCTCCAACAGGTCGCGGTTGCCCTCCAAAGCCAGCAGACTGCCGCCCAACCAGATGCCCATCTGTAGCAACGCGACGAGGCCCAGCCCCACGATTTTCCCCAACATCAGCTCGCGCGGGCGCAGGCTCAGCAGCAGCACTTCGGCCACGCGGTTTTCCTTCTCTTTGCTGACGCTTTGGAGCATGAAGCCGCCGCTCATGGTGAGGGTGAAGAAGAAGATGAAGAGCACCGCGAACGGCACCAGATACCCGGCGAAACTCTCGTAGCCGCCCAGTTCGCGTTCTGCTTTCGGCGCGAGCGCGCGCTCGGTGAGCTGCGGCAGCGGATCCATGAGCAAGGTGGGCGTCTGTCCCTGGCGGGTCAGATTGTAGTTGATCAGGGTGGCGATCACATCGGTGCTGCCGAAGCGCGTGAACGGTCTCAGTTCCGGTTCCACCGAGAGCAGCTCGCCTGCGGCAATGTAGTCCGCCGGAATGATGTAGTAGCGTTGCAGCGTCCCACTTTCGAGCGCGGCTTGCGCCTCGGTCTCGCTAGCGAATTCCTGGAGCAACTGGCGCGGGAAACCCTGCGGAAATTCGCGCAGCAGCCCGGCATGATCCACATAGCCGATGGTGACCGCCTGAGCGGGCGTCTCGCCGCTTAGCAGTGCGCGATCATCGTCCGCTTCAAACATCCGCCCCACGAGCAGCTGGGAGCCAACGGTGAAGCCCATGATCACCAGCGGCAGCAGGAAGGTGGTCAGCCAGAATGAAGGCTTACCCAGCGTGGTGACGATTTCGTGTCGAATGACCAACCAGATGTTACGCATGACTAGCCTCCTTGGCGGCTTTGCCGCAGCATGGCAACGATCCCCTTGAAGCTGAGCGGTTGCCCGTACTGGAGCATCCCCAGCCGGAACACTTGCGCGGCGAAGCGCACGCTGAGGATCGCCGAGCCGACCAGCAGCAGCCAGCTGGTGATCAACTGCCAGGCGGGGATGGCGGTAAACTCCCAGCGCAGCAACACGGTGATGAAGGAGGTGGTGGGGAACAGGCTCAGCGCCACGGCAAAGGCATGGTTGGGATTGCCGAGAATGATCATGATAAAGAACATGGGAAAGGTGAACGCCAGGTTGAGGATGCCGGAGATCTGTTGCCCTTGTCGCACCTCGGTGACGGCGGCGCCGATGGCGATCATCATGCCGGAGATCAGCGCCAGCGAGGGCAGGAAGTAGAGCGCGCCGACCAGCACCATGCTCCAGGGGATTGTGATGGTGGGGAAATCGGGGATCACGCGCGGCGCGACGAGCAGCCCGACGCCGAGGGTGAGACCCCAAAGTCCGATTTGCGTGAGTACGACGCCGAGCAAGCCCAGGGCCTTGCCGCCCATCAGCTGTTCGGGGGAGAGAGTGGTCATCAACACTTCCATCGTGCGGTTCTCTTTTTCGTCGGTGACGGCTTGTAGCATGTATCCGCCCACGCTCATCACGACGATGAAGAAGAGGATGGCGGCGACGAACGGCAGCATCGCGCTGATGAAGTCGGCGTCGCTGGCCTGGCGCTTGCCGTCGGGGGTGCGCAGGGAGAGGTTGGCGCCTTCGTAGAGCCGCCGGGCTTCGGCTTCGGGCAACTGCTGCACGAGATTGGCGCGCATGAAGTCCCGAAAATCGCGCTGCGCCCGCTCGCTCGGGGCGGCATCGAGAATCACGCGCTCCACCGTCGGCATCGGCGCGCTGAAGTAGTCGGCGGGAATGACGTAATAGGCTTGCAGCACGCCGGCTTCGAGGTCGGCGCGCGCGGCGGCTTCATCGCTGTAGGGGCGGATCTCGACCCGCCGGCTGCGGGTATCGCCGATTTGCGTCAACGCCTCGGTGTGCAGCGCGCCGGCATAGTCCACATAGCCAATCGCGCGGCCATCCTGTCCCAGCACCGACACCAGTCCGATGACGACCATCAGGCCGATGAAGAGAATCGGCATCCCGAGCGTGGAGATGAGAAACGTTTTCTTCCCCGCGATGCGGCGATATTCCTGTTTGGCGACCAGCCAGAGATTTCTCATGGCGCTCACTCCTTTCCAGCCGTTTCGCCGCCCTTAACCACCGTGACGAAGATGTCATCTAGCGAGGGTTCGGCGATCTCGAAGCGCTCGATCTTGATGTCCTCGCGCAGCGCCAGGGTGCGCAGCACGTCCTGCGGGCTGAAGCCGACCTCCAGCGCCAGGCGCCAGCCGCCGTTTTGCTGCCGCGCTTCGAGGACGCCGGAAATGTGGGTGAAGTCGCCTTGTCCGGAGAGCGTCACCGCGTTGCCCGCGAACTGGCGGCGGATGCGATCCACCTCGCCGTAGAGCACCGCTTCGCCGTTATTGATGAGCACAATGCGGCTGCACAGCGCCTCGACCTGGTGCATCTGGTGCGTGGACATGATGATGGCTTTGCCGGCTTGCCGCTCCTCTTCCATGATGTCTTTCACCAGCCGGGTGTTCACAGGATCGAGGCCCGAAAACGGCTCGTCCACCACGATCAAATCGGGTTCGTGGAGCAGCGTGGCGATGAGCTGCGCTTTCTGTTGCATGCCCTTGCTCAGCTCCTGGATCTTCTTTTGCCGGTGATCGTAGAGATCGAAGCGCTTGAGCCAGGTCTCCAGGCGTTGGCGGGCCGTGGCTTCATCCAGGCCCTTGAGGGTTGCCAGATAGATGAGGGTCGGCTCCAGCTTGAGATCCTTGTACAGGCCGCGCTCTTCCGGCAGATAGCCGATGCGCTGCTTGGCTGCCTCGGTCATTTTGCCGCCGAAGAGGGTCACGCTGCCGCCATCGGGGCGGAAAATGTCCATCATCATGCGGATGGTGGTCGTCTTGCCCGCGCCGTTGGGGCCGAGCAAGCCGAAGATCTCGCCGGGGAAAACCTCAAAGCTCACATCTCTCACGGCCTTTACCGGGCCGAAGGACTTGCTCACATGTGAAATGGTGACGGTTGGGTTCATGATCTTACTCCTTCGAAAATAATAACTGGTGAGCAGAGAGCAGTAAGTAGTGAGCAGGTTTCGTTGCCTCGACTGCTCACTGCTCTTTACGCACTCCGAACTGATACCTACTCGCACGATAGCGGCAAGATAAAAATCCAGCCACAATTATACTATAGCTGCAACTCGTAATCGGCGCAACTGTCTGAAGTCGAATTCGACCCTGTACGAAAGTCCAGGTTGTCTTTGTAACGGGGGGAGTGCTTTTTGGGAGAAGCGGTTCACGTTCCAGTCACGGCGGCTTCTCCCGCGAGATAGCCGCTGCTGAACGCCGCCTGGAGATTGTAGCCGCCGGTATCCGCCGCGAGATCGAGCACCTCGCCCGCGAGGTACAGTCCTCGCACGAGCCGCGAGCCGAAGCTGACGGGATCCACTTCCTTGAGGGCCACGCCGCCTGCTGTCACCATCCCCGCCGCCAGCGGCAGCGCGCCGGTGATGCGCCAGCGGAAATCCTTGAGCAGCGCTGCCAGCGCATCGCGTTCCCCGGCGCGGATGGTGTGGACGGGGCGCTCCGGGCCGATAGGGCTGAGCTGCGCCAGCTCCTCCGCCAGCGCGCCGGGAACCCACCCGCGCAGCAGATGGGGCAGCTTCCGCTGCGGAAATTGCTCGAATTCCCGTTGCAGGCGCGCGCGCACCTCATCGAGCGTCATCCCCGGTTTGAGATCGAACGACAGGACGATGGATTTGCCCGCCCGCACCGCGTCCACCGCCGCCAGCGAGAGGCTAAGCACCAGCGGTCCGGAAAGGCCGAAGTGGGTGAAGAGCGCCTCGCCCGTGGACGGCAGAGGCCACGGCGGGGGAATGACCTTTTCCTTGCCAGAGGATAGCGTTTCTAGCAGCGTGCAGCGCACATTCCGCAGGCTCACGCCCTGAAGCGCTTTGGCGCGGGCTTTCTCCGCGACGGTGAGGGGTACCAGCGCAGGGCGCAGCGGGATGAGCGTGTGCCCCAGATCGCGGGCCATGGCGTAGCCGTCGCCGGTGGAACCGGTGCTGGGCCACGAAGCGCCGCCCGTCGCCAGGATCACGGCATCCGCGGCGAGCGAGTCTCCCGCGCCCGTGACCACGCCTACAGCGCGCCCTTCGCGCACGAGAATGCGCTGCACTGTAACGCCGTAGCGGATTGTTGCGCCGTGCTCCGTGGCGTAGCGCAGCAGCGCATCGCGCACATCGGCGGCGCGACCCGATACCGGAAAGATGCGTCCGCCGCGCTCGACCTGCGTCTCCACGCCGTAACGGCGCAACAGCGATAGCAGCTCCTCGCGGAAAAAGCGATGGAAGGCATTGCGGAGAAAGGCGCCGTTGCGCCCAAACGCGGTGAGGAACGCTTCTAATGGCGCGGCGTTGGTGACATTGCAGCGTTCCTGCCCGCTGACGAGGATTTTCTTGCCCGCCTCGTCCATCTTTTCCAGCAGCCGCACGCGCGCGCCGCGCTCGGCGGCGCGCCCTGCGGCCATCAGCCCCGCTGCGCCCGCGCCAATGACAAGGAACTCGCGCCGAGCGCTCATTTCCGGCGCAGCCCCAGCACCAGCAGGCGCAGTTCGGCGCTGGAATCGGTGTTTTCCACGCGGTGATATTCGCCCGCGCGAATGAGCGCCGCATCGCCGGGGCGCAGCACGCGCGCCAGCACTGGGCTGCCCGGCGTGGGGCGGTGGTGCAGCTGCCCCGTTCCGGCGAGCACATAGAGGAGCTCATCCAACTCCGCGTGGGCCTGCATCCCCGTGGCGGCGCCCGGCGCGAGGGTTGTATCGTGGAGGAAGACGAAGGTCGCGCCTTGCAGCAGCCCTTCCGCTGTGCCCGGCTCCTCGCTGAAGAGCCAGCGCACCACCGTCTCGCCGTGTCCCTGCCAGGGCGGCGGCAGCTCCGGCGCGGGGTTCGCCGGGCGGTACCGCACGCGCTTGATGTGGGCGGCGCGTTTGAGAAGCACCCCGGAGACGGTATCGTAGGGCGCGCGGTTGATATTGGTGTGCGCCCCTGGCTGATGGAAGTCTTCGGCTGGGGTTGGGGGGGGGGCCCAGGGGGTCTCGTCATAGTCGTTTGGCGCCATAGATGCGTTCCCTTCCATATATGCTGGCTATACCGGCGCGGCTGTCGCTGCCAGCCATTTTAGAATCGCTTCGTAATCGAAATCTGCGGCGCGGGCTTGGAGGAACTGCGCGACGGCGGCATGTTCCGGCGCCAGGGCGGCGCTCAACGCTTCGATGGTGTGGGCATCGCATTCGATGACCGCTTGCCGCAGCCGGGCAAGCCATTCCGTCGGCAAGCCCTCCGGCGCAGGGAGCAACGATGTGAGCGGCTGTGGGGTTGCGGCTCTGGGCGGCGCGGGGATGACGCATGCGCTGCTCATCCCGGGCGCAGCGGGCAGCTCGAAGAAGAAGGTGCTGCCCGCGCCCGGCGCGCTCTGTACCCCCACCTGTCCCCCCAGCTTTTCGATGATGCGTTGGACGATGGAAAGCCCCAGTCCATGCCCCTGAACGCGCACCTGATCCAGGCGCGTGAACGGCGTGAACAGATGCATTTGCGCTTCGGGGCTGAGACCGGGGCCGTTATCGCGCACCCAGAAACGGATGCTGGAAGCAGGTTGCTGGTTACTGTCCATACCCTGCAAGTTTTCAGTCTCCAGCAACGAGTAACCGATCTCCACATGCGGCGGCGTTCCGCCATACTTGAGGGCATTGCTGATGTAGTTGACCCACACTTCTTCGAGCCAGGGGCCGTAGCCGAGCGCCATGGGCCAGGGTGCTGTTGTGTGAATCACGAGCGTCGCGCTGCGTTGCGCGATTTGATCGAGCAAGCGTTGTTGCGCTTCCTGCATCACGCTCAGCACATCCACCGGCGCCGGCGTGATGGTCTGCTTTCGTAAGCCGCTCAGCAGCATCAGCTCTTCGATGATGATGTCGAGCTTATTGCCTGTTTGCGCGATGATCTGGAGCATTGACTCGCGTTGCGCGGCGGAGAGCGCGGTCTCGCTGTCCTGCAAGATGGCGGTGTAGCCGATGATCAGGCCGATGGGGTTTTTCAGATCGTGGGCTACGGTATGGGCGAAGGCATCCAGTTCGGCATTCTGAATCGCCAGCTGCTCCGCGTAACGCCGGAGTTCTTCTTCTCTCTCGCGCAGGGCCTCTTCCGCGCGCTTGCGCGCCGTGATGTCTTCCTTGATGGCGATGAAGTGGCTGATTTTATCGGCGTTATCCTTCACCGGCGAGATGGTCGCCGCTTCATAATAGAGCTCGCCATTTTTCTTACGGTTGATGAGCTCCCCTTGCCAGGTCTCGCCGCGTTTGATGGTGGTCCACATCTCGGCGTAGAATTCCGGCGGATGCAACCCGGATTTGAGCACGCGCGGATTCTGCCCCAGCGCTTCTTCGGCGGTGAAGCCGGTAATCCGCGTGAATGCCGGGTTCACATATTCAATGGTACCCTGCAAATCCGTTATTACGATGGCGCTGGCGCTCTGTTCGATGGCGCGGGAGAGCTTGCGCAATTCCAGATTTTGAGCTTCCAACTGCGCTTCGATGCGCTTGCGGCGCGTCACATCGCGGGCAATGGTTTGCAACGCCGGTTCGCCCTGGTATTCCAGCCGCCCGATGGTGATCTCAACATCCACAATGCTGCCATCCAGGCGGTTGAGTTTTTCCTCCAATGCGGGGCTGACCTCTCCGGTGCTGAGCGTTGTGGCCGCGCGCTGCCGCGCCAGCGGCAGGTAATCGGGATGCACAAACTCGAATGCCGTGCGACCGAGCAGGTCTTCCGCTGAGGCCGCGCCCAGCAGCGCCGCGGCGGCGGAGTTGGCAAAAACGATCGCGCCGTTTTGGTGGACGACAATGGCATCGGGCGAAAGCTCAACCAACTGCCGATAGCGGGCCTCTGAGACCTGTAACGAGTGTTTCTGCCGTTCGTTATCGAGAAACAAGCGCCGATTGATCATCAGGAAGATGATGAAAACGGACGCAGAGACCAATACCTGATAGGCGATGATAGAGGCCCCTTCGAGCAGACTTTGTTGGGTGAGAAAATCGCCCTGCGGCGCCAGCGCCAGATTCACGCCGATGCGCATCAGGCTTACCAGGCAGAAACCGATGAAGGTTACGCTGGCCCATTGGGTGACGGGATGCAGTTCGGCGCCCACACGTGATATCAACCAGGTGCATTGCAGGTAGATGATCAGGACGGCAACGGCGCTATTGATGTTGCGCGCTGCCAGATTTGGCTGGACAAAGGTGAAATAGCCATGCACCGCGAGGAAGAAAACCAGGAGCACACCATGGCGGATTGGATTGCTGCGGCGTTCGAAGAACAGCTCCAGGCCGTTGTTGAACAGAATCAAGCCGATCACGATCAGCGCGTTGCCGACCATGATGGATAGCGCTGCCGGGATTGCGCCGCGCAGCAGAAGCAGCATCATTCCGAGCGTTTGCAGGACAAAATCACCCAGCCAGCATGTCAGGCCGTTGAAGCGATGGCGATTCTGCTGCCACAACAAGACCATCACAATCGTACAGAGGACATAAGCAACGGTCTGAGTGAGAATCAGGGTGCGCATATCTATGGTCATACTTTGAGTATACTGATGTTTATCGTAACTGCAACAGGAAACTTCTCCCCCGGCGCAGCGATCTTTCATATTCCCTGCTCGTGTTATAATGCGCAGGTGCGGGGCGCGCCCTGCGATCTCTGGTGTTGGGAGCATTCATGCCGAAACTCAAAGAACTCTCCGTTCAGGGCTTCAAATCCTTTGCCGAAGCGCTGACCCTGACCTTCCCGACCGGCATCACGGCCATTGTGGGGCCGAACGGAAGCGGGAAGAGTAACGTCGCCGATGCCGTCCGTTGGGTGCTGGGCGAGCAGCGGATGCGCTCGTTGCGCGGGCGCAGCGGCGAGGATATGATCTTCGCGGGCAGCAAAAAACGCTCGCGGGCGGGAATGGCCCGCGTGGCCCTCACTTTCGACAACAGCGATGGCTGGCTGCCGGTGGATTTCGCCGAAGTCATCATTGAACGGCGCACCTACCGCGATGGCAAGACCGATTATCTGCTCAACGGCAGCCGCGTCCGCTTGATGGATTTGCGCGACGTGTTAGATCGCGCCGGGCTGGGCCGGGACGCTTACCTCACCGTGGGGCAAGGGCTGGTGGATCAGGTGCTCTCGCTGCGACCCACGGAACGCACGGGGCTGTTCGAGCAGGCGGCGGGCATTGCGCCCTACCGCACCCGCCGCGAGGAGGCGCTGCGCCGCCTGGAAGATACCCATCGCAACCTGGAGCGGGTGCAAGACATCATCGGGGAAATTGAGCCGCGCTTGCGCCGCCTGGAGCGCGAAGTGGCCCGCGCCGAACAGCACGCCGAACTCTCCGCCGAGCTCAAATCGCTGTTGCGGATCTGGTACGGGTATCGCTGGGGCCAGAGCTTGCAGCGCGTGGAAAACGCCCGTCAGCGCTCCAAATACCGCGCCGAGCGGGTCGCGCGCCAGCAAGAAGCCGTGGATGGCGTGCTGGGGCGCGTCTCCGGTCTGCGCCAGCAGATGGCGGGCCTCCGCGCGCAGCTGGCAGAGCTGCACCGCGAGAACAGCGCTCGCCACGCCGAGGCCGAAGCCTTCCAGCGCGAGCTCGCCGTGCGCCAGGAACGCCGGCGCCTTTTGCAAGATCAGCGGGCGGAAGCGGAAGCGAACCTCGCGCCGCTCCGCGCGGCCCTGGAAGCTGAAGAAGAAGAACTCGCCCGCCTGGAAGCGGCGCAGCAAGAAGCCGCCGATCGGTTGGAACAGGCGCAGGCAGCGCTGCGCACTGTCGAAGCGGAATACCGCAAAGTGGAAGCGCAGCGCCACGCGCTGCTGAGCCGCCAGGGCGCGGCCCAGGCGCAGACGCTCGAACATCGTCACCGCCTCACTGACCGGCAGAGCCGCCTCGAACAGCTATCCGAACGGGCCGCGCAGCTGCGCACCCGCGTGAGCCAGATCGAGGGCACACTGGGCGCGGCGCAGGAACGTCGTCGCAGCCAGCAGGCGCAGGTCGAGGAGGCGCGGCGCGCTCTGGAGCAGGTCGAAAGCGTCGCAGCGGGCTTCCAGGCCGAAGAGGAACGCCTGCAAGCCGCCCTCGATGCCGCCCGCGCCGAATCAGAACGGCTGCGCCGTGAACTGGCGCAACAACAGCTGCCCTATCAACAACTCACCGCCCGGCTCGACGCGCTGGAACGCCTCCACGCGGAGGGCGCCGGACTGTATGCCGGCGTGCGCGCCGTGTTGCAGGCTGTGGAGCGCGGACAGCTGCGCGGCTTGCCCGGTACCTTTGCTGCGCTCGTCCACGTCCCCAAGGAGCTCGACAAAGCCGTCGAAACCGCGCTGGGCGGGCAATTGCAGGATGTGATCGCCACGCGCTGGGAAGATGCCCGCGCCGGCATCGAATGGCTCAAGCAGCAGCGCGCGGGGCGGGCGACCTTCCTGCCGCTGGATAACCTGCGTCCGCCGCCGCCGCTGGAGCTGCCCAAGCTCAAAGGGGTGATTGGCGTAGCATCGGCGCTGGTCCGCTACGAAGATCGCGCGCTCGAACCGGCGGTGCAGCTCCTGCTGGGGCGCGTCGCTGTGGCGGAAGACCTCGACGCGGCGCGCGCGCTGCACCAACAACTGCGCGGCAGCTATCAGATCGTCACCCTGCAAGGCGAAATTCTGCGCTCCGGCGGCTCGCTCACCGGCGGGCAGGAGCGCCGCGAGCGCGAAGGCGATAGCCTGCTGGCGCGCGAACGCGAGCGCCGCGAATTGCCCGATAAGGTGGAGCGTCTGGAAACCGAGGTCAAAGCGCTGACGGCGGCTTTGCAACGCAGCGAGGAACAGGCTCGCGCGCTCGCGCAGGAAGTGCGCACGCTCTCCGAACGGCAACGCGACGCCGAACGGCAACGCCAGAGCGCCAACCGCACCCTGGAGCGCGCCATCCGCGAGCTGGAGCAGGCGATTCAGGAAAGCGATTGGCAGCGTCGCCTGCTCAGTGAAGCCGGCGAGGAGCGCGAGCGCATCGAAGCCACGCGGCTGCGGCTGGAGCAAGAGCATCGGCAGATCGCGGCGCAGTTGGCGGAAGCGGAATCCGCCGCGGCCCAGGCGACCGCTGCACTGGAAGCCGCTTCAGATGACGAGGCCAATCGCGCCGTGGCTGAGCAGCGCACGCAGACCGCGCTGTTGCAGCAGCAGTACGAGAATCAGCGCGTGTTGCTGGCGACGCGCCGCCGCGAGGCGGAGCGGCTGCGCGAGCAGATCGGCGCACAGGAGCAGCGTAGCGCCGCGTTGGATGAGGAGCTCGCCGCGTTGCTGCAACGCTTGGACGCGCTGCGCGCCAGCTATGAGACCGCCCGCGCCGCCGCTGATACCACATCGGGGCGGATTCCCGCGCTGGAACAGGCATTGACGGAGCTGGAACAGCAGCAGGGCCAGCAGGAACAGGACGAGGCGCGCTTACGCCAGGCGCTCCGCGAGGCGGAGCAGCGCTATTCCGAGGCGGAGATCGAGGCGCGCCGCCGCGAGGATCAGCTGGCGGCGCTGCGCCGCGAGATCGAAGAGGCGCTGGAAATCGTGGTGGCGGATCTGCCGGAGACGCTCTCTGCACAGCACCCGCTGCCGCTGAGCGATATTGCCGCCTCGCTGCCTTCCGTCGCTGAACTGCCTGAAGGACTGGAGCAGCAGCTCCGCGATCTGCGCACGCAGATCAACCGGCTCGAACCCATCAACACGGCAGCGAAGGCTGAATACGACGAGGTTTCCGAGCGGCACAGCTTCCTCCGCGAGCAGGCGGCGGATTTGGAGACCGCGTCAGCGCATTTGCGCAAGATCATCACTGAGCTGGATGAGCTGATGCAGACGGCGTTCAACACCACATTTCAGGCCATTGCGACGGAATTCTCGCGGGTCTTCGCGCTGCTTTTCAACGGCGGCACGGCGAAGCTCGTGCTCGAAGCCAACAGCGAAAGTGATCTCCCCGGTGTGGAGATCATCGCTCGCCCGCCAGGGAAGCGCACATCGGGTCTGGGAATGCTCTCCGGCGGCGAGCGCACGCTCACGGCGGTGGCGCTGCTGTTCGCCGTGATGCACGTCAGCCCCACGCCCTTCTGCATTCTCGATGAGGTGGATGCCATGCTTGACGAGGCGAACGTGGGCCGCTTCCGCGCGCTGTTGCGCGAGCTGGGCCGCTCCACGCAGTTCCTTATCGTGACCCACAATCGCGGCACGGTGGAGGTGGCGGATACCATCTACGGCGTCTCCATGGGTGAGGATGGCGTCTCGCAGGTACTTTCGTTGAGCCTGCAAGACTTGCCCGCATCTGAGGAAATTTAACTGAGTGTGGGTCGGGCTTTTCAGCTCGGTTCTGGCAGACAAGAATGTCTGTCCCACATGAACATTCACCTACAGGTTTGAGGGTGGCCCAAATGGCGGTCTTGGATCTCAAAACCGCGTTGTTTTTGCTCACGCTGGGTGTGATGGCGGCGGTAGGTCTGGCGGTATGGCTGGCGCGCCGCGGCGCGCCGCGCTTTGATGCCCCCGGCAGCGATAACTGCGCGCTGGAGCCGGCGTTTGCGGCGGCGCCCTTCGGCCTGCTGCTACTGGAGGGCGCGCAGGTTGTGCGCGCCAACGCGGAGGCGCAACGCTTGCTGCGGCTGCCCGCGCCACCTGTGGCCCTTCCTGATACCGAGTGGACATTGCTGCTCCTGGAAGATTGCGCTTCGGCGCGCGCCGATGCCGCAGCTAGCGGACGTTACCGCACCGTGACGTTCGCTTCGGGGCAGACGGTGCGTTGGTGGGCGGCGTTCTGGGGCGCGCGCGATGTGGTCTTCGTGTTCGATGTCACGCCGCAGCAGCGCGTAGAGCAGGCGGGTCGCGCGCTCCTCAACGATCTGGCGCACGAGCTGCGCACCCCTATCGCCACGATTTTGACTCACCTCGAAGTGCTGGGCCTCACCGACGTGGGGCAGGATGTACACCAGCAATCCCTGGCGCTCTCCAAAGACGAAGCGCAGCGTATGGCGCGCCTCATCAATGATATGCTGGAATTGGGCCGCCTGGAGACGGCGACGGATTTTGCGCTGCGCCCGCTGGAAGTGACCGCGCTCGTCGAGGAGGTGCTGTTCCAGGCATTGCCGCAGGCTACGGCAAAGCGGATGGCGCTCTCGCTGGAGGCGTCGCCGCCGCTGCCGCTGGCGCTGGGCAATGCGGATCGGCTGCGGCAGGTTTTCCTTAATTTGCTGGATAACGCTTTCAAGTACGCGCGCGAGGGCGACCGCGTGGTGATTTCGCTGGCGCGGGTCGAAGGCGGCATTGCGTGTGCGGTCTGCGATACTGGCCCCGGTATCCCGCCGGAACATCTGCCACATGTGACCCGACGCTTCTACCGCGTAGCGCCCAAGCAGGGGACGGGCAGCGGGCTGGGATTGGCGCTCGTGGCGGAGATTCTGCGGCGTCACAACACGTCTCTGGAACTGGAGAGCCGCATCTCCGGCGAGACGGGAACGTGCGCGCGCTTTGTGTTGCCGCTGGCGGAAGCGGAGGCCCGGCGATGACGCGCGCGTGGACGCTGTTGCGCCGCTACGGGTGGGCGCTGGGCGCGTTCGGCGTGCTGGCATTGGTGTGGCTGTTGCCCATCGAAGGTTGGGTGGTGCTGTTGCCGGGCGAGCAGGCGACGTTGCCCTGGCCCCAGTTCAAGCTCGACCCTCCGGCGCCGCGCCCCGGCGATGTGGTGCGCATCACGGTGACGGATGTGACGCCGTGGGCTTTTGTCCAGCTCACAGCGGGAGACGTTCCGGCAGATGTGCTGGGCAGCGACCGGCGCGCTGGCGGGTTGTGGACGTGGTCGTGGCTTTTCACCGCGCCGGAGGTAGAGGGTTACGATGTGGTGTTTTACCGCGACTGCCACTTGGGCTGCCTGGAGCGCGGGCGGCTCACGTTGGGCAAGCCGCCCGCAACGCGCGCTCCTGCAGGGCTGCCGACCAAGTTGGGCGCGGTTTTCCCCAGCCTGGAGCGCGATTGGCATGGGCGCGCAGGCTGGGCCGTGGAAGTGACCTACGCGCATCAGGCGGAGGCGCCGTATTGGGGCGTGGACGATCTGGCGACGCGCGTGGCGGCGCACCGCGCGCGGGGACTGCGGGTGCTGGTGCGCGTGGACTACGATCAGCAACAAAGCCTGCCGCCCGCTGGGGATTACATCGCCCTTTCAGAATATCTGGAATATGTGCGACGCTTGGCCCGCGATGCGCGGTTGCAGGAGGTGTACGGTCTCATCATCGGCGCGGATTTCAACACGGCGGAGGCGAACGCCCTGGCGCCGGAGCGCCCGGTGACGCCGGAATGGTACGCGCGGCTGTTCAGCGGCTACGGCGAGCCGGTGACGCATAGCGACAATGTGGTGCAGGTGGTGCGGGCTGTGAACCCCGCCCTGCGCGTGATCGTGGGGCCGCTGCGGCCGTGGGTTTTCGATCAGGATGGGATGCGGCGCACCTCACAGGATGTCCCCTGGCTGAACTACATGAACACGCTGGTCGCGCTGCTGGATGAGACGGCGCAGGCCAAATCGGCGGCGGGGATACCGCTGGCGGCGCCGGATGGCTTCGACGTGCAGGCGCCGGGACGTCCCGATGCGCCGGAGATGGCGGGACGTGAGCGTGCGTCTGAGCCGCGCGTGGATCTGGCGCGGGCGGCATGGGGCGGGGCGCAGGCGGGCTTCCGCGTGTACCAGGATTGGCTGGCGCTCATCAATGCGTATCCGACGATGCGTGGGCTGCCAGTGTACATCATCTCCACGAACACCTTTGATCGTGAGGCGGGCGTCCCGCCGGCGCAGAATTATCCGCGCGGCTGGCTTATTGCGGCGGCGGAAGTCATCGCTGCCGAGCCGCAGATCGTTGCACTGTGCTGGTTCATGGATGAATTTCCGCACGGCAGCGAGTGGGATTACTTCAGCCTCACTCAACGCCCTGGTCGCCTGGTGGATGCGGCGGAGGAGTTCGATGCGCTACTGCGGCGATAGGGCGGTGGGGAGATGGGGAGATGGGGAGATGGGGAGCGGAGGAGCAAGGGAGCGGAGGCGCAGAGGAGATCATGACTCATAACCCGTTACCCATCACCCGTTACCCATTGCCCATTATCCGTCACCCGTTACTCTTGACTTGTGACTCATGTCCCCTGACTTATGATTACTGTAATCCTTGCTGACGATCATCCTGCGTTGCGGGTGGGGCTGCGGGTGCTGCTCGACCGTGAGCCGGATATTGCTGTGGTGGGCGAAGCTGACGATGGCGATGCGGCGCTGGCGCTACTCGAGGCGCTCGCGCCGGATGTGGCGGTGCTCGATTGCCAGCTGCCCGGTCACGATGGGGTGGCGGTGGCAGCGGCGGCGCGGGCGCAGGGAGCGCCGGTGCGCGTGGTGGCGCTCTCCGCCTATGATGATGATTGCTATCTGGCGGGGATGGCGGCGGTGGGCGCGGTGGGCTATCTGCTCAAGAATGAGGCGCCGGGCCGTATCGTCGCGGCGGTGCGGGCGGCGATGTGCGGCGAAAGCTTGTGGACAGCGGAGCAGCTGGCGCGTGTGCGTCGCTGGCAGGCGGAGGTCGCCGCGTTGCGGGAAAGCCTCACGGAGCGCGAGCGCGAGGTGTTGCATTTGGTGGCGGCAGGGCTGAGCAACAAGGAGATTGCCCAGGCGCTCGCCATCAGCGTGCGGACGACGGATTTTCATGTCAGCAATATCCTGCGCAAGCTGCAGCTGATCTCCAGGGTGGAGGCGGCGGTGTGGGCGAAGGAGCATCTGTAATTCGATGCCGATTTTGTTTCTCTTCTGGCTTTTTTCAGGGTATAATAGGCATGTGATTGTCATATCAGAAAAGGAGAGCCATTATGAAATACACGCTGCAACAGTTCAAGCACTGTGATTTGGTCAAAGTTACGGGGCGCATTGATAGTCAAACTTATCAGGAACTCGAAGTCGCGATGAACGACATTCTCGATGCCGGGCGCTTCAACATTGTTCTCGATATGGCGGAAGTGGACTTCATCTCCAGCGCCGGGCTGCGGCTGTTGATCAATGTGCAGAAGGCTTGCCGCAAGCTGGATCGGGGGGAGCTGGTGCTGGCGCGCGTATCCGAGCGTGTGCATAGCGCCCTGGATCTGGCGGGTTTTGTGCCGCTGTTTCGCATCGAAGACGACGTGTTGCACGCCGTCGGCAGTTTCTGATGGCGGTCTGGTTTCTGAGTTGAGAGTGTGTGCAGTAACAGAACAAGCTGCTTACTGAAAAGTAAGCAGCTTGTTGATATAAGGCAGCCCCCTCGCACCAGTGACTATCAGCAGTACGGAATATAATGAGATGAATTTTTTGGAAACCCGCGTTTTTCCCGCTAAGTGTACCAGCCTCGTTTCGATTAGCCTGTTCATTGAGCAAGCTGCCGTAGCGGCGGGCCTGGATGATGATGCCACTTATGCTATTCAGCTGGCAGTTGAAGAGGCTTGCGACAATATCATCGAACATGCATACGGCGAGGCTCTTGATGGGGATATCGTGTGTACCTGTCAGGCGACTTTGGAGGGGCTGGAGGTGACTCTGCGCGATTACGGGCGCCCGTTTGACCCGATGAGCGTTCCGCCGCCAGATCTCACATCGCCGCTGGAGGAGCGCGATGTGGGGGGCTTGGGGTTGCACTTCATCCGCAAACTCACGGATGAGTTCTACTTTGAGCCTGATGCAGATACCGGCAATCTTATGCGCTTGCTGAAACGCCGTCGGGCTAACGCTTAGCGTTGGCGATGAGCTATCTCGCTGGCGAGGGAACACGCTGAAGGGCGGATGGTTGTGATGGCTTTGTGGTTTGGCATTGCCAGGCGATTCTGGCCGGGCGTGGAACGGCTGCACGGGCTGGACTATACGCGCGCAGTGGGCAATATTGTGACTGCGCTCTATGCCGCCCCGCTGGCGTTTGCCGGAGTGTATTGGCTTGCTACTGTGACGGATACGGCGCGGTTGCGCGCGCAGTGGCCCTTTTTGTTGTTCCTGCTGGGGCTGCTGTTCCTCTTCGACCGGCTCAACTTCTCTCTTTTTGTGGAGACCTCGCCCGGCACTTATGCGGACTGGGTCTGGTCCTTCAAGGGACTTGTCACCTGGTCGGCGGTTTTTATTCTAGGTCCAGAAGCGCTGTGGGTCGCGTTTGTGTGGCTGATTACGTTTTTTGGCTGGCGCTGGCGGCGCGCGACGTTGCCCGATTGGCGTTGGAATCTCATCCGCGATTTGATGTTGGATGGGGCGATTGTCATCTTTGGCGGAATGGCGGCGCTCACGGCTTACCAACGCTGGGGCGGGCTGCATCCTCTCCCCGGCTTGAGCTGGGTCAGTGTGGGGCCGGCTTTGGGAGCCATTCTGGTGTGGTTAGGCATCAGCGCGCTGTTGTGGACGCCGTTGCTGGCGTTTTTCAGCGCACGCCGCGAGTATGCGTGGACGGGGAAGCCGGGGCTTACCTTTCTGCGTTTCCTGGCGATCACGCTGGGGTGGCGTTTTCTTGCCGACCCGCTTTCGGTGCTGGCAGCGGCATTTCACGCGCAGACGGGGTTTGGCGGCTACCTCTTCTTCATCAGTGGGTTGGCATTGACGGCGGCGTTGGCGCATCAGCTCAGCCAGGCATTGCAGCTCAGCCGCCAGCGCACCCGCGAGCTGGAGAAGCTGGAACGTCTGGGGCAAGCGCTCATCGCTGCCGGCGCGAATCTTGCGGCGCTGCCGGCCCTGCTACGCGAGCATATCGGCGGCATGTTTCCCTATAGTCACGTGGAGCTGCGGCTGTTTCCAGCGCAGACGTTGCTGCACCATCCTGACGATTGGCCGCCTTTGGAAGAGATAATCTGGAAGTGGGTGGCTTCTGCCACTCACGCGCGCTATTATCTGCCGGGGCAGCTCACGCCTTGGGGCGAGCGGCTGGAGAACAAGGGCGTGGTGCTGACGCCGGTTTTGGACATCGAAACCGAGCAGGTCATCGGCGGAATCTATCTGGCGCGTTATCGTGACCTGGATGCGCTGCATCATCTGGTGCCGGCGTTGCGGCTTTTTGCTTCACAGATTGCGACTGCGGCGCAGGCGGCGCGCGCCCTGGAACAGCGGCTAGGCTATGAGCGGTTGTTACAGGAGTTTGCCCTTGCCGGGCAGATTCAGAGCAGCTTTCTGCCGGATCATTTCCCGCTGTTGCCGGGGTGGCAACTCACCGCAATGCTGCGTCCGGCGCTGGAGACTTCCGGCGATTTCTACGATTACATCGCGCTACCGGATGGGCGATTGGGGATTGTCATTGCCGATGTATCCGATAAGGGCCTGGGCGCGGCGTTGTACATGTCCTTGAGCCGGACTTTGATCCGCATTTACGCGGCGCAATATACGGATCCAGCGGCGGTGCTTAGCGCAACGAATGCGCATATTTTGCAGGATACACACGCGGAGTTTTTCGTCACCGTGTTTTACGGGGTGCTCGACCCACAGACAGGCGCACTGACGTACTGCAATGCAGGACATAATCCACCGCTGGTGGTGCGCGGGAAGCCGGAACGCCCGTTGGAGGCGCTGCCGCGCACCGGCATGGCCCTGGGCGTGTGCGCTTCGGCGCGGTGGGAACTGGCGCTGACGCGCTTGGAACCCGGCGATGCGTTGGCGCTGTACACCGATGGCGCTGTGGATGCGGAGGACGCTGAGCGGCATTTCTTTGGCGAACGGCGTCTGCGCGCGGTTTTGGCGGCGCACGCGGGGGCATCGGCGCTGGCGATTCAGCAGGCCGTGCGGGATGCGGTGACCGATTTTGTGGGTACGGCGCCGCAGTATGACGATATGACGGTGATGGTGGTCGCGCGCGAGCGTTGACGCGAGCGTTGACGCGAGCGTACTTTGAGGGGAAGTTTTATGGAAAGATGGTGGCTGGCAGTAGCAAAACACTTTCGCCCTGAGATTGAAACCACGACAGATGATTTGCAGCGCGTGGGACAGACCGGCGATGTGGTCGGATTTCTGTACGCATTGCCCCTGGCTTTGGCGGGCCTGGTGTGGCTTGCGTTGCGCACTGATGGCGCGTTGCTGGCGCGCATCTGGCCGCTGTTACTGATTTTTCTGGGGCTGCTCTACCTGTTGCGACGTTTTGAGTTTTTCTTGCTGAGCGAAGTGACTGCGCATCGGTACGCCAACGCCAGCGGCTCGTTCGAGCCGGTCATCACCTGGTCGGCGGCGTTGATGTTTGGGCCGAGCGCGCTCTGGCTGGGGTTGTTCTGGGACATCGTGGATCTAGTGCGCGACCGTCGGCAGTTGCGCGATCCGGATTTGCGGTGGAATCGCGCGCGCAGTCTGGCGCTGCGTCATGCCGCCTATCTGTTCATGGGCCTGCTGGCGTTGGACTTGTATGGGCGCTGGGGAGGGAACATTCCTTTTCCAGGGCTGGAATTGACCGCCCTCTGGCCCGCTGTTGCGGCGACGGTGGCCCGGCAACTGCTGGCAATCGGGTGCTGGTTGCCCTACACGTGGTACTATCTTACCTCGCCCACATTGAATTTCACCGGCGCAGCTCGCCGCACGTATTTGCGCTTTATGCTCACCGCGTTGGGATGGCCTGTGCTGGTGGATCCGTTTGCGTTGCTGGCTGCCGGGTTGTGGGCGCAGGGGGGCTATGTGACGTATGCGCTTTTCATCCTCAGCGTGTTGATGGTGAGCTACATGGCGCATCGTTTCAGCAATACGGCGATTCGCAGCTTGTGGCGCTCGCAGGAGATGGCAAATCTCGAACGTCTGGCGCGGGCGATTTTGGGCGGGCCGCCGGAAACTATCCGCTTGCCCGAAGCCTTGCAGGAACATGTCCCCGGCATGTTCCCCGGTTGCCGTGTAGAGATCCGTGTTTTCCCGAATGAGACCCTGTTGCTATATCCCATCAGCGCGCGCCCGTTGGCTGAAGCGGGGTGGGTGTGGCTGCGGGCGATGGCTGAAGCCCGTTGCTTCAAACGCGGAGAGATCCTCCCCTGGCTCGATGAGCCTACAGAGATGCCGCATCTGCTGGCGCCGATTCTGGATATCGAGACGTTGAATCCCATTGGCGGCATCTGCCTGACTTTCATCGGGCGCGTGCGGCATCAGGAGCCGTTGAGCAATTTACTGCCCGCGATCCAGGCGCTGGCAGCCCAGATCGCCTCGACGCGGCACGCGGCCAAGGTCCATGCGCAGGCGTTGGCTTATCAGCGGATCGAACAGGAGTTGGCGGTAGCTGGGGAGATTCAAGCCGGCTTTCTTCTCAGCCAGCTCTCCGAGGTGCTGAACTGGCAGGTGAGCGGCTGGCAGGTGGCGGTGGCTCTGGAATCGGCCCGCGAGACTTCCGGCGATTTCTACGATGTGATTCCGCTGCCCAATGGCAGAATGGGCTTACTCATCGCGGATGTGGCGGATAAGGGGTTGGGATCGGCGCTCTATATGGCGGTGAGCCGCACCCTACTCCGCACCTTTGCCGAGCAATACACCGCCAACCCCGAATATGTCTTTGCGGCTGCCAATCCGCGCATTCTCAAGGACACCCACGCCGATTTGTTCGTCACCGTGTTCTACGGCATCCTGGACCCGGATAATGGGACGTTGACGTATTGTAATGCCGGGCACAATCCACCGTTCCTCCTGAGCACACAAAATGGTCGGCGGCTGCAGGCTCTTCGGCGCACTGGCATTCCTCTGGGCGTGCGAGAACGGGAAAGCTGGCTTGCTCACACGGTCTCTATTGCTCCGGGCGATCTGCTGGTTTTGTATACCGATGGCGTGACCGATGCTGAAGACGCGCAGGGCGACTTCTTTGGCGAGGATCGGTTATTGGAGGCGCTGGATATCGCCGCAGCAAATACGACCGGCGCGGGGCGCACCTCCGGGCGCACGGCGCAGGAAGTGCAGGATGCCATTCTGGGCGCAGTGCGCGCTTTCGTGGGCGATGCTGATCAGACGGATGACATCACGTTGCTGGTGTTGGTGCGGGATCTGGATGCGCCCACGTGAACGGATTTCAGGCGGTGATGATGCGCGCCTCAAGCTCCCCCAAGCGCAGCTCCGAGGTGTGGACAATCGGCACTCCCAGCTGCCGCCCAACGAAGCCGTCGTGGTAATCTGATCCTCCGGTGATGAGCAGATCGTGACGCCGGCACCACTCCAGGCAGAAGGCGGTGGTCTCGGCGTCGTGATACTGGGAGAAGCATTCTACCCCCGCGAGGCCCCATTCCTTGAGCGGCGCAAGCGTGGCTTCGGCGACGCCGCCGCGTTTTTTGAGGCTGACGCCGGGATGCGCCAGGATCGGCGCACCTCCCGCCGCGCGGATGAGCGCAGCGATAGCTGCCGGTGGTGGAAATGCGGACCAACGATGGTTGAGCTCCGTGCGAATCCGCTCGAAGAAATCCTCCGCGCTGCTGCATACCCCGCGATCCAGCAGGAAGTTCAGCGATTTGAAGCCCCCTCGCGTGCGGTCGTAGGTGTACGCGGCGTAGTCTTCCCAGGAGATCGGGTAGCCGCGCGCAATCAACTGCTGGATGTCCTCCTCATCTACAGCCTCTAGCAAGGCGGCGTTTTCGGCGAGCTGCGCCAGCAATGGCTCGTAGTTCACATCAATCCCGTAGCCGAGGATGTGCAGCAATGTGCCGTTGTCCGTCGCTGAAATCTCGACGCCGGTCAAGAAGGCCAGGCCCGTGCCGGGAAGCAATGCCTGCGTGGGCGCGACGTTGGCGACGGAATCGTGGTCGGTCACGGCGAAGAACGCGATGCCCTCAGCGATCACGCCCGCGACGGTTTGTTCGGGCGTCCAGCGGCCATCAGAAGCGGTGGTATGGAGGTGTAAATCGGTTCTCATCATGCCGCGATTGTAACGGGGATTGGGAATTCGGCAAGTGTGATCCTGGTGATTTCTACAGTAGACGGCGGCCTGCAGGTCTGTTACACTGGTAATGTATCAGCCACAGGGATGTCTTGTGGCGTACCATTCCAAATAGAACTCTGGAGGTGTTCGATGCTGCAAACTGTTTCTACACCTGCAAGCGGCGCGCCTGCGCCGCGTCCCCGTCCATCGGGGGATCTGCTGGGCCGCTTGTACCGTCTCGCGGTGGTGCTGCTTGCCGCCTTTGTGGTGCTGGGTATCGTGTTGGTGGTGGGCCGCTCCGCCATCTACAAGATTCACGAATATGAGCGCGGTTTGCACTTGCGCGGCGGCAGGTTCGTCCGTGTGGAGCAACCGGGCTGGCATGTCCAGATTCCGCTGGTAGATACCGTCATCATCGTCACCGTCAATGAACGCCTGGGCTACGTGGAGCGGTTGGCGGCGATGACCTCAGACAACGTCACCATGGATGTGTCGCTGCAATATACGTACCGCGTGACGCAACCGGAGCGTTTTGCGCTGGAGGTGAGCAATCCAGAGCGCATTGTCTTTGAGTTCGTTCAGGGTAAACTACGGGATGTGGTGAACACGAAGACGATGGCTGAGGTGATGGATAATCGCGCGGCGCTCAATCTGGAGGTCATGGGGACGCTACGCGAGATTGAAACGCGCTATGGCGTCGAATTCATCACGGTGCAGATTCAAGGCGCATCGCCGCCCGCAGAAGTCGTCGCTGCGATCAAGGATCGCATGGTGGCCGGGCAGCGCCAGGCGCAGGCCGAAGCCGAAGCGGCGCAACGGCGCACGTTGGCTGACGCCGAGTTCTACGCGGCGCAGAAGCGCGCCGATGGCGAAGCCTATCAGATCAC
This sequence comes from uncultured Anaerolineales bacterium, assembly GCA_964508025.1. Taxonomy (GTDB): domain Bacteria; phylum Chloroflexota; class Anaerolineae; order B4-G1; family SLSP01; genus JAAZNO01. The sequence goes on along the minus strand of CAZDSF010000025.1, from coordinate 4,172 downwards.
GCAGCTGGCCGAGGCGGAGGCGCAACGCATCACTCTGGTCGCTGCTGCGGAGCAGGAAGCGACGCGCGCCATCTTGGCGACGCTGGCAAACGGCGGGCCGTTGGCGGAAGCTTACATCCAGGTGTTGCTGGCGCAGGAATTGCGGCAGAACAGCAAGTGGATCATCGGAGCTGAGGGACAGCCCATCCTCGATCTCCGCGAGACGTCAACAACATCTCGCGTCGCGCCATGAGCGTTCGGAGGCGCTATCGTGATCGCACCGCACAGGAGGGCGCATGAAAAAATCACTGCTACTATTACCCCTGGTCTTGCTGTTGTTGATCATCGGCATCGGGATTTTGCTGCGCAACGGTATCGGCCCGCTGCGGCAGGAGGCGCTCTCGCAGACGCGCGTGTACGCATACCGGGATTGGCAGAGCATGGGACTGATGCTACATGCAGGAGATCGGGTTTACATCCGCGCGCGGGGGACCTGGCTCTACACGCCGGGCGAGTATCACGGCCCTGAGGGTCACGCGAAGTACCGCGCTCCCAATACTTATCCCATTCCGGCGATTCCTGGCGGCATTCTGCTGGGACGCATCGGCGAAGAAGGCCGTCCTTTTGTAGTGGGGCGCGGCGGCGCCGTCGTTGCTAACGAGGATGGGCTGCTCTATTTGCGCATCAACGATGACATTCTGAGCGACAATGTGGGCTATGTGGAGGTGGAATTTACGGTGACGCCTTATGAGGCGCCGAAGTGAAGCGCTGAGGAGAGTTCCATGGACAGAAAGTGCTTTCATGGCGTGAGATTGGAGCACGCCGTGTGGGGGTTGTTGTTGGCTGGTTGTTTGATATGCGTTTTGGCGATCGGTTTTCCGCGTCTGAACACCCGATACGCTCCTGGATATTCCGAAGCGGCTTTTATGGCTATCGCAGTTGGCGATTCGGAGGAGCGAGTTCTGGATCTGTTGGGTGCGCCGCTGGAACGTAAATCTGATGTCTACTACGACTCGACCAGAGAGTATTTGCGGTATACTCGACCCAAGGGGCGGCGGTTCGAACACTATCTGCTTAGAAACATCGTGATCGAAGAGGGGCGGGTAGTCGAGGTCTATCGGATGGTTTGGTGGGATTAACGCTCTGGTTTACATAGACGGCAGACCGGCTTGCCATAAGCAGCCGGTCTGCCGTTTATCGTTATCTGTTGCTCATGGCTTGCGGCTCATGATGCCGCCGCTGCGCCGATGCCGTACTGCCACCGCTTCTGCCAGAATCGAAAGGGCGATGAGCGCCGGGTCCTTGCCGCCGATGTTCAGCCCCACCGGACCGTAGATGCGCGCGAGGTCGTCTTCTGTGAAGCCCAGCTCTCGCAGCGTCTGCCGCCGGTCGGCTTGTGTCTTCTTGCTTCCCAGGAAGCCGATGTAATAGGCGTCGCTCTGAAGCGCCAGCGTGAGCGCGGGAATGTCGAACTTGGGATCATGGAAGAGCACGATGATGGCCCAGCCGGGACCGAAATCCGCTGCCGTGAACACATCCTGCGGCCAACCGAAGCGCAGTTCGACGCCGGGGAAACGTTCCTCGCGCAAGAATGCCCGCCGCGCATCGCTCACGATCACCTCGTAGCCCGCGATTTGTCCCAGCTGCGCCAGCGGCGCGGCGATGTCGGTCGCGCCGAAGATGAGCAGGGTGGGCGGCTGGGGGAACACTTCCACAAAGACCTCGCCCTGTGCGTAGGTGTGTTTCTGCGTGTACGGGCCGGGCCAGGCCGCTTCGAGATCCGCCAGCACAGCGGCATCGAGCGCGGGATCGCCCAGCGTGCCGAGCACCGCGCCATCGGCTTTGCGCAGCAGATGCATCGGCGTATCCATGCGCGTAGCGAAGCCCACCGGCTGTCCCGCTTCGAGCGCCTCGATCAGGTCGTCGTAGAGCGGATCGTAGCGCTCCACGAGCACATCAATCGCGCCGCCGCAGGCCAGGCCGGCGCCCCATGCCTGCTCGTCGCTGATGCCGAAGAACGGGCGGCGGATGTCGGCCTCGCGGTTGAGGACGAATTCCATCTCGGCGACCGCATCGCCATCCACGCAGCCGCTGCTCACCGAGCCGGCAACGCCGCCCTCGGTGTTGAGCAGCATTCGCGTCCCCGCCGGGCGCAGCGACGAGCCGCGCGTCTCCACAATCGTGGCGACGGCAAAGTCTGTTAGCCCTTCGGCTTTCCAGCGTTTGAGATCAGAAAGTAGGTCTTTCATGGAACCTCCAAAGAGTGGATAATAGGTATCTCGGAATCAAAGTAGGGATGCCCGTTACGGTTCTTGCAGTTGCCAGTTACCGTTTTTCCAAGTGAGACGTACTGGGTTGAGATTGTGTAAGCTGCCGTTGGTTTCACGCCGGTACATTCCAATGATGATGGTGCGCATGACAGCTTCATCTGGAAGCGCCAGCAGATGATCCTCACGGATCACTTCGTTAGTTTGCCATTGTGAAGTGGGATACCAACCGAACACCGGTGCGGCGAAATCGCTTTGTGCCAGCAGATCGCTTGGAGTTAGAATGTAGTCTTTGTCTGTAACATGGACGTAGGTGCTATAATCGGCGCTTGGAGGAAACTCGGCAGCCCAATACAAAGTAATGCGGACGTTTCCTGCGGAATCACGTGGGTGGATCTTCCAGTCGGTGAGCGCGATGCCATCGCCGATGGGATGGCGTGTGACCGGTGCTGGAAGCGGCTGTGACGTGAGTGCAATCATGTTGGGGCCAGCGGATGTGATGCGAAGCGGCGTCCCCAGAATGTTACGCCATGCTTCCACCGGCATGAGATAAAGCATATCGGCGCTGGTATAGATTTTTCCCCCGGTGTTCTGCGCTAGATGTGCCAAATCGGCGCGGTGATCTACAATCTGCCATTGTGTCATCCGGTGTTCAAGGCGTTGCGCGTAAGATAGCGCGAAATATTTCTGTCCCCATAAAGCCATGATGACGGACCTAGGGGGCGCTTCAAGTTGTTCCACTTGAGCGATATAGGCGCGTCCTGTGGTATCTTTTGTCAGCGCGATGACGTTGGGATAGTGTCTCCAGCCGAGGTATCCGCCCCATAGGTACAGCAATACGGCTGCGGCAGCCTGCCACCGCAACGGAAGTTGCCCGGCGCCCAGTGCTATGATAATCCCGAAACACAACAGGGGTATGATAATGACAGCTTCGAGTAGCACGGCTTGATGAAGGACCACTGCAAATCCCAGCAGGCCAAGACTTATGCTCCACAACAGTAGCGTGATTTTGCGCGATTCTCGGTTGGAGAGTGCCAACAGCGAACCAAGAGCCGTTAAGCCCATCCCGGAACTACCGATTTCGGCCCTGAAAAGCACGAAGATGTTGTGTAAGCTCTTCTGGATCGCGCCTAAGCCGAAATCAGGTTGTTGTAGAAAACTAACTTCATGGCCCCAGAAAAGAAACCAGAAATTCTCCCAATCACCTGGCGTGCCATAGGTCCACGTCGCTCCACGCCAAACGCATCATCGCCGACTACAAAACCCGCTACCCGAAAATCGACGCCTTCCTCGAACGCTGCGTCGACCAGGCCGCCACCAAAGGCTACGTCGAAACCATGCTCAAGCGCCGCCGCCTCGTCCCCCAGGTCCAGTCCTCCAACGCCAACCTCGTCGCGCTCGGCCGGCGCATCGCTATCAACACCGTTGTCCAGGGAAGCGCCGCCGACCTCATCAAGATCGCCATGGTCCGCCTCCATCGCCGCATCCACAGCGAAAACCTCCCCATGAAAATGCTCCTCCAGATCCATGATGAACTGGTCTTCGAAGTGCCCCGCGCCGCCATCGACGCCCAGGCCGCCATCGTGCAACAGGAAATGTCCGCCGCCATGGACCTCGCCGTACCCCTCAAGGTCGAACTGGCCTTCGGTGAAAACTGGATGCAGAGCAAATAATCCCGCCTTTTTCCGCTCCCCCCGTTCCGCCGCACCGGGGATTGACAGCCAAACCCCTCCGGGTAAGATATCTCGTCTTGCCACAGGGCGAGGACATCATGAGCCATGGGGCGGTAGCTCAATTGGTTAGAGCACCGGACTGTCGATCCGGAGGTTGCGGGTTCGATCCCCGTCCGCCTCGCTTCATAAAAAAACGCTGTTCCGCCAAGAACAGCGTTATTCTTGCGCCGATTCATCGCCCTGTGAAAACCGC
>CAZDSF010000024.1:40368-44996 GCA_964508025.1 uncultured Anaerolineales bacterium | reverse complement strand
ATCTTGCAGAATTCGTTGAAGTGAATTCAGAATGGCGTGCTGTCAGTGCAGCAACAAGTAGGTCGCTATTTAGCGAGACAGATCCTTTTTGGTTGACGCAGGGTCCTTGGTTAGAGGGTGGTGAAATGCGAAATTTCGTGATCGAACATGCAACAAATCGTTTGGGACATTTTGATCCGAAAGTAAAGCAGTATTTCCTCAGAGATTTAGGCAATGTGTTTCCAAACGAAGCCCCTCCTTTTAGCAAACTGGCATACTATGAGAATGGGATGATTTTAGAAAGGGTGAATATTCGCCCTTTCAATACAGCGGATCAGTGGGAGATAGAACTGTTCTGGTGGGCTCCAGGTCCTCTAGATGCCACAGTCTTTTTACATGTTTGTGATGTTTCTGGTGCTGTCATTTCTCAGGCCGATGGTGTGATGTTAGGAGGCACAATGGTTTTAGAAGCTCTACATCCCGGCGACCGCGTCCGCGATGTGCGCTACGTCACGTTGCCGGAGGGGGCTGCCGCGCCGTTTTCCGTGTTCGTGGGGCTGTACCGGGATGCGGAGCGCTTCCCGGCGTATGTGGATGGCGTCCGCGCGCCCGATGACGCCGTACTGGTGGGGCAATGGGGGGATTTTGAGTAGCTTAAACCGTCTTCTTAACCACACCGGGCAAAGGTTGAGGAACTGGAGCCACGAGCGAGATTTCACCCTGGTTGTGGGCGTCATGCTGCTGGCTTTTGCATTGCGCCTGATCCAGCCTACCTGGGTGGAATTCAAACGCGATGAAGCGACCATCGTCTGGCTCAGCCAGACCATTGCCCGCGCGGGGGCGCGCCCGGCGCTAGGCGTTCCCTCCTCGTTTGGGACGCATAATCTGCCGTTCACGCTGTATCTCACCGCATTGCCGTTGTGGCTGAGCGCCGATCCCCTGGCAGCGGTGGTCTTCACCGCCGTGCTCAACGCCGCCGCCGTTCCCCTGTGCTACTGGCTCACCCGCGTTTTCTTTGGCAAGCGGGCGGCGCTGATCGCGGCATTCCTGTTCGCCGTGAACCCGTGGGCGGTGCTGTACGCGCGCAAGGTCTGGGCGCGGACGATGCCCGCGTTCACGCTGCTGTTCTTCGGGGCGCTGCTGGCTGCCATCGTGAAGCGACGTCGCTGGGGATGGCCGCTCGCCTGTGTCAGCCTGGCGGCGCTGGTGGGGCTGCAACTGGAAGCGATCGCCTTCATCCCCATTTTGGCGCTGGCTTTGCTGCTGAACCGCGATCGCATTGACTGGCGGGCGTTGGGGATGGGAGTGCTGTTGGCTGTGGTGTTGGTCAGCCCGTATTTTATCTACGATGCGACGCACGGCTGGCAGAACACGTTGGGGCTGCTGCGCTACGGCAGCGGCGGCGAGGGGCGGTTCTCCTGGGATGCCCTCCGCTACGCTTTCATGCTCAGCAGCAGCGCCGGCATCGAAGGGCAGGCGGGGCCTTTCTATGCGCAGTTTCGCCAGGAAACGCCGCCGTTCTGGGCCGGGAATGGCATCTTGCACGGATTGCTGGCCCTGGCGTTGGGCTATGCGCTCTTTCAGGCTTTCCGCGCACCGGAACGGGCGCGGCGACGCAGCTTCGGATTGCTGCTGTTGTGGTTCTTCACGCCGGTGGCGTTGCAGCTGCGCTTATCCTCGCCGACGCAGTTCCATTACTTTGTGATGCTGTATCCCGTGCAATTCATGCTCATCGGCATTTTGCTACAAGCCGGGCTGGAGCGTCTGGAACAGGTGATGGGGACCCGCACCGCGCGCCGCGCCGGATGGTTGCTGGCGGCCCTGCTGTTGATGTGGGGCGGCTGGCAGATTGGCGTCACGCAGCGGTTGCGGACTTACATGCGTGAGCACCCTTCGACCGGCGGCTACGGGATTCCGCTGCACTACACCCGCGAGACGGCGCGCGCGGCGTTGCACGCTGCCGGGGATGCGGAGATCATCGTGATGAGCGAGGCGACCGGGCCGCTGCTTGCGGAAACGTCAACGGTTTTCACCGCGCTGCTGTACGGGCATCCCCACCGTTTTGTGGATGGGAGGAACATCCTGCTGACGCCGGATGCGCCGCGCGCTGTGACCATCGCCGCGCCCTTGCTGGAAGCGGAGGATCCTCACAGCATGGAACCGGTGTTGCAGCGGCTGGCGCGCTCCCCGGCGGTGACGCAGCTGCCCTCCATTGTCCTGCCAGATGGCCCGGTCTATCGGCTCTACCTGCGAGAAGCAGCGGCGCGCGCGGATTTGTTGGACGGCCTGACGCTGCTGGGGGATGGCGTGCTCTTCGCCAATCGGGCTGTGTTCGCCGGATTCGAGGCTGCGGAGACGGCGGTTGCCGGCGAGCTTTACCCTGTGTGGCTGGCGTGGTGGCTACTGGATGCGCCGCCCGCCGGAAACGCCTATCACTTCACGATGCAGCTGCTCAATGCAGAGGGCGTCTCGCACGCGCAGCACGATCACGCCGCCTTTGCCGCCGGGCAATGGCGCGCCGGCGATCTGGTGTTGAGCCGCTTTACGCTCGATTTGCCGCCAGACCTGCCACCGGGCGCGTACACGCTCTGGGCCGGCATGTACACCTATCCCGACATCACACCCGTCGCGGCCATATCGCCGGATGGCGTCCCCTACGCTGTGGGCGCGACCCTGGCGCAGATTGTCGTTGTCGCGCCCGAATGACGAGGCGCACAAACATACAGTAGAAAACACCAGGAGCGCCGATTTCTCTGCGCTCCTGGTATGTTTTGTGAAATCTGAAACGCAGATAAACGCGGATGACGCAGATTGTCGCCGAGCGGCTAGCTCTGCTGCACCAGCCGCCGGGCGATGGCGTTGTGCTTTTCCACCAGCGGGGGCAGGTCAGCGGTGAGCAATTGCCCCTCTTCGATGATGACCCGCCCGTTGATGACGGAAAGGCTCACCTGCTGCGGCTCGCAGAAGACGGTCGCCGCCAGCGGATCGTGGACGGCGCCGCCCGCGTAGCCCACCGTGTTCAGCCTCAGCCCAATGAAGTCGGCGGCTTTGCCGGGCGCCAGCTGGCCGATGTCGTCGCGTCCGAGCACCTCGGCGCCGCCGCGCGTGGCGATCCACAGCGCCTCCTCTGCGGTCAGCCCGGCGGGATTGCCTTTCACCCGTTGGAGCAGCAGCGCCATTCGCGCCTCGGCGAGCAGGTGCGAGCTGTCGTTGCTCGCGGACCCATCCACGGCGAGGCCCACCGGCACGCCCGCGTCGAGATAGCCGCGGACCGGCGCAATGCCCGAAGCCAGCCGCATGTTGCTGCTGGGGCAATGCGCCACGCCGGTGCGCGTCTGCGCCATCAACGCGATCTCCTCGGCGTTGATGTGGACGCCGTGCGCGAACCACACATCATCCCCCAGCCAGCCCAGCGATTCGGCGTAGGCCACGGGACGCTTGCCCGCTGTAGCCTTGCAGTACTCCTCCTCATCGGCGGTCTCGGCCAGATGCGTGTGCAGGTGAACGCCGTAGCTGCGCGCGAGGGCGGCGGATTCGCGCATGAGGTCTTCGGTCACGGAGAAGGGCGAGCACGGCGCGACCACGATCCGCACCATGCCGTAGGGCTGCGCCTCATGATAGGTCTCGATGGCGCGTTGTGTGTCGCGCAGAATGGCATCTTCCTGCTCCACGACCCGATCCGGCGGCAGCCCGCCCTGGCTCTCGCCCCGGCTCATCGAGCCGCGACAGGGATGGAAGCGCACGCCGAGCTCCTGCGCCGCGCGGATTTCGTCATCAATGGTGACATTATTCGGGTAGATGTAGAGGTGATCGGAGACGGTGGTCGCGCCGGAGAGCAGCAGCTCCGCCAGCCCCAGCTTGGCGCTCACGTAAACGGCTTCACCATCCATGCCAGCCCAGATGGGATAGAGCGTCTTGAGCCACTTGAAGAGCACGGCATCCTGCGCGGCGGGCACGGCGCGGGTGAGCGTCTGGTAGAGGTGATGGTGCGTGTTCACCAGGCCCGGCAGCAGCACCATGTTCCGCGCATCAATGACGCGGTCGGCGGACGCGGGCAGCGTGTGCGTCGGGCCGACCGCCTCGATGACGTTATCGCGCACGAACAGCCCCCCATCCGCAATGCGGCGACGCGCGTCATCCATCGTCGCCAGCAGCGTCGCATTCTTGACCAACAATGTTGCCATCATAACCTCCCGTGAAGCGTATTAGCGTATTGGCGTATTGGCGTGTTAGCGTCAAAGCAGAGGTGTATTCTCCTACTCCCCCTACTACCATACTGCCTTACTACCGTACTCCCCAACTCCGCATCACCCTAACTCCCTAATCTACTTCTCCGTCTCATACCCGGCGGCAACCCAATCGAGCATACCGCCTGTCATATTATGGACGTTGGTGAAGCCCTGATTTAGTAGATAGCGGTGAGCCTGGGCGCTGCGATTTCCACTGCGACAGACAATCACCACGGTCTCATCGCGGGGAATTTCACCTGTGCGATCCGGCAGCTCGCCCAACGGAATCAACTGCGCGCCGGGAATGTGCCCGTCTTTGTATTCGTAGTCCTCGCGCACGTCAATGATGACGATTTCGCCGGCAGCGTGGAGTCGCTGCACCGTAGCGACATCCAGATTGAGCGCCAGCGCGGTAGGCTG
>CAZDSF010000024.1:0-40268 GCA_964508025.1 uncultured Anaerolineales bacterium | reverse complement strand
TTGTTTCACGTCATTTTGACCACAATATCGCTCAGGATGTTAGCGGCTTCGTCGCCCCGGTCGGCAGCGTTGCTGAGGTGACGATAGATCTCACGCAGCTTCAGCATCTCCACCACATGCTCCACATCCTGCGGCATTCGAAAGAGCGCAGCGATGGCCTCGCGGTACACCCACTCCACGCGGTTCTCCAGCGCCTTGGCGCGGACTGCGTGATCCTCGGCGACGCCGGGATGGTCGGAGAGCCGAATGACGCCGATGTAGATCTCGCGGGTGGCTTCCACGAGCAGTGACACAATGCGCCGCAGGTAGTCGTTGGGCTGCACGCCCAACATGCTCATCTCCCCAACCGTGCTGTAGGCGTAGTCAATGATGTCGTCAATGGCGCGCGAGAGCGCGTGCAAGTCCTCGCGGTCAATCGGCGTAACGAAGTTGCGGTTGAGCTCGTCAATGAGGATGCGCCGCACCTCGTCCGCTTCCTTTTCCAGGCGCGTCACCTCGTCGGCGCAGGCCTGATTGGGGTTTTCCATGTACGTGGCAAGCGCCTCCATGCCCTGCACGGTGAAATCGGCTTGCTGCTCCAGCAGCGTCAGAAATTTATCGGGCTTCGAGCGAAACAGATTTTTGAGGAATCCCATGCTAAAGTCAGTCTCCACTTAAGTAATGGGTGAGCAGTGAGGAGAAAGCAGTTTAGGCGCGGCGAGCCGCGTTCTGCTCACTGCTCACTACGAACTATGGTAAGCCAATGGCTTGTGTGAACTCCTTAAATTATCCCAGCACGCGGATGAGCAGCAGATAACACAACGCCGCAATGCCGGCGGCGGCAGGAATCGTCAGAATCCATGCGGTGAGAATATTCCTGGCGACCTGCCAGCGCACTTTGCTGAGCCGTTCTGCGGCGCCCGCCCCCAGGATGGTGGCGCTCACCACCTGCGAGGTGCTCACCGGCCCGCCCAGGAGCGCCGCGCCCAGAATGATGAGCGTCGAAGCGAGCTGCGAGTTGAAGCTGTGGACTGGACGGATCTTGTAGAAGCGCCCGCCCAGCGTGATGATGACGCGCCAGCCCCCCAGCATGGTGCCGAGCGCCATCGCGCCGGCGCAGGCGGCGACGACCCAACGCGGCACCGAAAACGCAGAGAGTTGCCCTGCCGCCAGCAAACCCATGGTGATAATGCCCATGGCCTTTTGCGCGTCGTTGGCGCCATGGCTCAGCGCCAAAGCCAACGCGGTGACAATCTGCGAGCGTTTGAAAAAGGTGTTGATGCGCGGCGAAGCAACGCGAGCGAGAAAGAGCACCGTCTTCATCAGGATATAGCCGCCGAGCAGGCCCAGAACTGGCGATGCCAGCAGCGCGATAAGCACCTTCTCCAATCCCCCGATGAGGACGGCTTCCGCGCCGTAACCGATGACGGCAGCGCCAATCATGCCGCCGATGAGCGCGTGCGAGGCGCTGGAGGGAATGCCCAGCAGTGCGGTGATGAGCCCCCAGATGATGGCGCTTAGCAGCGCAGCCCAGAAAACGGGAATGGTGGCTGCGTTGCTGGCGATAACCTCCTGGCCGATGGTGGCGGCAACAGCGACGCCAAACAAAAACGGCCCAATGAAATGCGCAATAGCGCTCAGCGCCAACGCCTGCCGGGCGCTCATAGCGCGGGAGGCGATCATCGTGGCGACGGTATTGGCGCTATCGGTGAAACCGTTCAGAAACGTGTACAGCACCGCCGTGCCGATGAACAGAAAGAGGATCACGTCGCCAGAGGTGGAGATCGGCATCCTCAACGCCCTCGCTGCCAGTCTGCCAGCCGTTCGAGCGCGGCATGGAGGTTGGCTTGCCACTGCGACTGCTCCCAGACCAACGGCAGCCAGATCTCGCGTCGCCCAACGCGCCCATAAGCCTCCAGACGCTTGCGCAGGGCGTTCCACTGCTCATTGCTCAGGTCTTTGAGCCAGGCGGGGCGCAAGACAATCTGACCGCTGTCTACGGCAATAGCAGTAATGTGAGCATCTCGCGCCAGAATTTTGAGGCGCAGCTGGTAAATAAGATTCTCCGCGGTGGGCGGCAATGCGCCAAAGCGATCGCGCAATTCCTCTTCGAGCGCGCTAATCTGGAGCTCATCGTACAGTTCCGCCATCCGCCGGTAGAGCTGTAGGCGCAGATGCTCATCGGGGATGAAGTCCGCCGTCAAGCCCACCGGCAACGGCAGCTCGATGGTGATGCTGCCAACGGGCGGCGGCGGTACAGGTTGTCCCTCGCGCTGGGCTTTGAGGCTGGCGATGGCGTTCGTGAGAATCTGCGTGTAGAGCGTGAAGCCCACCGCCGCGATATGCCCGTGCTGGCGCGCGCCCAGGAGCTCGCCCGCGCCTCGAATTTCCAGATCGTGCATAGCGATCGCAAAGCCGCCGCCCTGACTGGTCGTTTCCTGCAACGCCTGCAGCCGCAAGCGCGCCTCCTCATTCATGCGCCGTCCATGGAAGAGATAGGCGTAGCCGCGCCGGGCGCCGCGTCCCACACGCCCGCGCAACTGGTAAAGCTGCGCCAGGCCAAAGCGGTCGGCGCGCTCGACGATGATGGTGTTGGCGTTAGGGAAATCGAGGCCGCTTTCGATGATGGAGGTCGCCAGCAGGACGTTGATCTCACCGGCGGCGAATTTCTCCATCACCTGCGCCAGCTCGCGCTCGCGCATCTGCCCATGGCCCACGCCAATCGTCGCCTCCGGCGCCAGCTGGCGCAGACGTTGTTCGGCGGCGTAGATGGATTCCACACGGTTGTGAACATAGAAGACCTGTCCGCCGCGCTTGATTTCGCGCAGGATGGCTCGCCGTGCGATATCGCTATCATACGGCCCGATGTAGGTGGAGAGCGGCAGCCGCTCTTGGGGCGGCGTCTCGATGATGCTGACATCCCGCACGCCCGTCAGCGCCATGTAGAGCGTGCGTGGAATGGGTGTAGCGGTAAGCGTGAGTACATCCACTTCGGTGCGCATCTGCTTGAGCTTCTCCTTGTGGGAGACGCCGAAGCGCTGTTCTTCATCAATGATCACGAGTCCCAGGTCTTTGAAATGTACGTCGTTCTGCAACAGGCGATGGGTGCCGATGACGATATCCACTTTGCCCTCTGCCAGCTGCTGCAACACGCGCTGCTGTTCCGCATCGGTGCGGAAACGCGAGAGCAGTTCGGCAACCACCGGGAAGGATTTCAGCCGTTCGCTGAAAGTCCGGTAATGTTGCTGCGCTAGCACGGTCGTGGGCACGAGCATGGCGACCTGTTTGCCATCCATAACGGCTTTGAACGCAGCGCGCAATGCGACCTCGGTCTTGCCGTAGCCCGCGTCGCCGCAGATCAGGCGATCCATGGGCTGGTGGGCTTCCATATCCTTCTTCACCGCCTGAATCGCCTCAACCTGATCCTCGGTCTCGATGTAGGGGAAAGCGGCTTCGAGCTCCGCTTGCCAGGCTGTATCGGGGGCGAAAGCGTGGCCCGCAACCACCTTGCGGCTCGCGTAGAGGTCGAGCAGCTCACGCGCAATTTCGCTCGCGGCCTGGTGGACGCGGGCCTTGGCTTCGGCCCACGAAGCGCCGCCCAGATGGCTGAGGTGCGGCGCCAACCCCTCCGCGCCGATGTAACGGGTGAGGCGGTCAGCCTGGTGGATGGGAACGTAGAGTCGGTCGCGGCCCTCGTATTCGAGCAGCAGGTATTCGCGCTCAATGTCATCCACGCTGCGGATGACGAGGCCCTGAAAAATGCCGATGCCATAATCCTCATGGACAATGACGGCGCCAGGTTGGAGATCGGCGAAAGCGAATTCTGGCGCGGCAACGCGACGACGTGGACGGCGGCGCGGTTCTGGAGGCCGCCAACCGAAGAGCTCCTCATCGGTGATGAGATGGCGCGCGATTCGCGCTGCGCCGTAACCCGCGCCTTCGGCGACAGGCAACTGCCATCCGCCTGCGACCGCGCCCTGCACGAAGCTGATGAGGCTCTCGGGCGCCTCGCTCAGCGTCTCGCTCACCGGAGGCGGCGAGAATTCCTGCCACAGGTCGGCGAGGCGCGCCGCTTGCCGGCTGACCACCACCACCTGATCGCCGAGCTTCGTCCATTGACGGATATGTCCCAACCCCTCGCCCAGTTTGCCGGCGAAATGGGGTTCCGGCGCGAACATCTCTGCGAGAGGCCCGTCTTCGCCGGGATTGAGGGCCAGAACCGGGCGCGTTTCCAACGCCGCCTGCCAATCCTCCCAGGCGGTGTAGGGAATGGGCGCATCGCTGCCCGGCGCGCGCTCGGCAATGGCGCGCAAGCGCAGCTCCTCCGCCTCTTCGCACAGTTCCGTCCAGCGTTGCGGCAGGTTATCAGCGTGGTAGAGGATGATCTGCGCCTCTGGCGGCAAGTAGCTGAGAATGGTGGCGGATTCCTGGTAGAAATAGGGCAAATAGCATTCGAGGGCAGCGAAAGGGATGCCGGCTTCCAGCGCTTGCAGGTCGGCTTCCAAGGCGCTGCGCACTTCGGGCAAGAGATCGGCTTCCAGGTATGCGCGCAACGCGGCGTGCGCGCGTTCGCCATCGCGGGGCAGGGCCTCGCGGACGGGCGTCAGCCAGAAACCCGCGACGCGCCCCGTGGAACGTTGCGTCGCCGGCTCAAAGGTGCGAATGGCTTCGATTTCGTCGCCGAAGAAATCCAACCGGTAGGGCTGAGCCGCTTGGGGCGGGAAGATATCGAGCAGGCCGCCGCGCTGGCTGATCTGGCCTGGCGCTTCGACGACGCTGACGGTCTCGTAACCGATGCCCCGGCAGTGGCGAGCGAGGGCGGTGATGGATTCGCGCCCGCCGGCTTCGATGTAGCGCGCCGCGCGGCGAAACTGGCGGTAGGGAAGCAGCCGTTGGATGACGGCCCGCGCCGAGGCGATGATGACGGGCGGCTGCGTTGCCTCAGCGGCAGCGCCAAGGCGCTGCAGGAACAGGGTCGAAAGGACGTGCAGCCGGTCGGTAATGGTTTCTGGGGTCCAGGCGGCGCGCTCATAGGGCATGACTTGCGGTTCCGGAAAGGCAAGCAGCCGTTCGGGACATCGGAGCCAGGCAGCGCGCAGCGACTGGAACAGCTGGCGACTTTCGGCGGCAGTGGGAGTGAGGATCAGCTGCGGGCCGGGAAGGTCTTCGACGAGCGCAGCCAGCAGGGGCGGCGCGGCGGCAGCGAGGACGGCTTGCGCGGGCAGTTGCACGCCGGCTCGCAAACGTTCGCGCAACGTCTGGTAAGCGGCGTGTTCACGGATCCAGGACAGTAGACCGTTGAGTGACATGGCGAGAAAGCGATTCTAGAGTTGTGAGTTACGGGTTAAGGGTTACGAGTTACGAGTAAATCTGTCTCCTACGCAAACAACGGCTAGCAAGTAAAACCAGAAACTAGCCACTCGCAACTCGCAACTCAAAACTGGCACCTTGTAACTCGAAACCAGCTTCAAGCCGCTACGCGCCAGGTCATACCAGGACGGGTGAGATCGGGGGCGCCGGCGAGCCAATCCAGGACGAGCTTTTGCGCCAGGCGCAGCACATCCTGGAGCAGGGCCGTTTCCGCAGTCCCGAAGTCCTGGAGGACATAGGCTGCCGGATCCATCTGCCCTGGCGGCCTGCCGATGCCCAATCGCAGGCGCGGGAAGGCTTGCGTGCCGGTAGTCTGAATGATGGATTGCACCCCACGATGCCCGCCACTGCTGCCATCCTGACGAAAGCGCAGGGTACCCAACGGGATGTCCAGATCATCGTAGAGCACCAGCATCCGCTCCGGGGCGATCTTGTAGAAGTTGAGCAGCGGCGCGATCGCTTTGCCGCTGTCATTCATCCACGTCTGAGGTTTTGCCAGGATGACCCGCTGCGCGCCGATGCTGCCGTGCGCGGTGCTGGCGCGGTGCTCGGTGCGCGTGAAATTGAGCGCGTGCGCCTGCGCCAATGCTTCCACGGCTTGAAAGCCGATGTTATGCCGGTTGCGGGCATAGCGTGGGCCAGGGTTGCCCAGGCCCACGAGCAAGACAAAATCGCTCATGACGGGTTGCGAGGTCGGCGTTGTTGGCGCAGATAATACCGGAGCGCGGCGCGCGCCGCCACGTAGAGCATCCCGATGGCATAGAGCATCACCGCTATCCAGATGCCGGAAACGAAAGCCTCACGAATAGCAGCCCCAGAAATGAGATCGGCAAAGAGGGAACTCTCAGGCTCTTCTGTATCCACATCTGTTTCTCCGGCTGCGGCAGGCGTGTTGGTCGGTCGCGGGGTTGCCGTAGGCGGCTGCTCGATGGTGGGCACGTCAATCGGTCCCGAAGGTTGGAGCGGCGGAGCTTCACCGGTCTCCGGTTCAGGCGTCGCGGTTGGGGTCGGCGTTGGGGTAGCAGCCTCATTCTGCACCGTGATGTAGTTCACAAAATGCAGATTGGGATCGGTGCTGCCGGCGGCGTAGACGGCAAGCGCAAGCGTGTATTGCCCATTGGGAATCTGCGTGGTATCCCAGGTTGCTAGCGCGCCGTTGACCACCATAGTTGGAACGCTGAAGACAATGGGGACCCATTGCGAGCCGCCCGTAGGCGTAGGGCCGGCAGCATAGAGCACGCCGTAGGAGCTGAAGCTGGGATGAGAAGCGGTGCCTTGAATGACCACTTGCCCGCTGACGAGTGTGCCGTCGGTGGGATAGGTGATGGTCCATATCGCGCTCTGAGACAGCGGCGCTGCCAGGCTTGCGCCAGTTCCAACGCCGATTAGGATGATGAGCGCCGCCAACCAGCATCTCAGGATCTTCATTGCTCGCATGATGACTCCTCACACAGAACTTGCAACGTGTAAGTGTAACACGAAAGAGGGGGATGGCAAATCGGAGAGCGCGTCGAAGCCAACGCGGAATAGGCTGTTGAGGCGGCGGCGCCATACGCTCCACCAACAGCCGCAACCGGTTAGCACACTGCCAGCCAGCGGGTTTGGTAGCCGTCCAGGGGGATATGCACCGCGTCGCCGCTGCCAGAGAAGACATCCCCGCTGAGCAAATCGTAGACGCTGCCATCGAGCGCGTCTAGCAGCGCGATTTGGGGCTGGGAGGAGACGTTGTGCAAGCATAGTACCGGACGCCCGCCTGCCGGCGGTGTCCGCAGCACGGCAAAAAGCGCCGGGCCTAAATCGAGCACCTGCTGCTCCCCGGCAGGGTGAAAGGCCGGCTCTGCTCGGCGAACGCGCAACAGCCGCCGGTAGCCCTCGAAGATTTCACCCATGGGTAGCGCCGCATCGGCGAGGGTCGCTTCCAACACGGCGCGGTCGAATTTGTGACGGTTCAGGGAGCGCGCCCGCCCTGTCTCGGCGAAGCAGGTGTAGCAGTTGCGCGAGCCAAAGAGGCTGTGGACGTAGATGCCCGGCACGCCCGCAAGCGCCAGCAAGATGGCCTGGGAGATCAGGAAGCGCGGCACATCTACGGCGGGATGAGGGTGCGCAGGGTCGTTGAGGAAGTCGTAGAGGGTGATGTTTAGCTCGTAGGCGCTGACGGAGCCATCGGAGTTGGCTTTGTACGAAACCTGCCCGCCATGAGCTAGGGTGCGTTCCGCCAGGGCTTGCACCTGCGCTTCATCCAGAATCCCACGCGCGGGCATGACGCCGATGCCATCGTGCGAGGCGATGAAGTTGAAGAAGGTCGCCGCCGGCGAAGGCGGCTTGAGTCCCGCCGCCCAGCAGGAGAGGATGGTCGCGTCGCCGGTTTGCAGCGCGTGCAAGGTCAGCGGCGCGAGCGAGAAATTGTACACCAGTTGCGCCTCATCGGTGCCGCCGGTCTCCGCGAGTGGCGCGCCAAAGTAGCTGATGTTATCCGCATGGGGCACGTTGGTCTCGGTGATGAGCAGGACGTGTGGCGCAACCGCATCCAGAATCGCGCGCCACAGCTTGACGACGGCATGGGTCTGCGGCAGATGGATGCAGGATGTGCCGAGTTCCTTCCACAGATAGGCGATGGCATCTAGCCGGATGATCTCGGCGCCGTGAGCTACATAGTGCAACAGCACGTCGGTCATCTCCAGAAACACCTGGGGATTGGCGTAGTTGAGGTCAATCTGATCATCGCTGAAGGTGGTCCAGACGTGGCGCAGCCCTTGCGCAGTCTCCACCGGCGTGAGCAGCGGCAGCGCGCGCGGACGCACAACCTGGGACAAATCCGCGCCGGGATCAACGGTGATGAAGTAGTCGTCGTAGGGCGCTTCGCCGCGCCGAAAAGCCTGGAACCACACGCTATGTTGCGAGATGTGGTTGGCGACGAAATCGAACATCAGCCGGTAGCGCGCGCCCAAAGCGGCGATGTCGTCCCAATCGCCCAACTGTGGATCCACCTGGCGATAATCAATGACGGAAAAACCGTCGTCGGAGGAATAGGGGAAGCACGGCAGGATGTGGACGCCGTTGAGCGCGTCGCTCAGGTGGGCATCCAGGAAGGCGCGCAGTGTGCGGAGCGGCGGCTGTCCCGGCTCCTGGAATTGATCGCCGTAGGTGATGAGGATGGCGTCGCGTTCGGTGAGCGCGCCGCCATCTCGCCGGGGGCAGCACGCGCTAAACGCCTCCAGCCGCGCTTCGAGGGCCGGTTCGATGTGGGCCGCAGTTTCAGCGCCGTAGATGCTGGTTAGCAGGTTACGAATTCGCATCAGCGGTGTGTTCATGGGTGTACTCCTGAGTTCTGTTCACGGGCGCGCGCGAAGTGTGCGACATGATCGTTTGTGGTCATGGCAGCAGCTCCTCCAACAGCCCGGCCAGCAGCGGCGTGACCGCCTCGTAGGCGTAGTGCTGCCGGGCCAGCTCGTAGTTCCATTCTACCATGGTTCGGCGGCGCACGGGATCCATGAGCGCCTCGATGACGGCTTCTATGGTCTCGGCAGTGATGGCAGCGCGGTTGTCGGCATCGGCGGCGGCATCCACCTCCACCAAATCGAAGCCCAGCGGGGCGATGTCGGCGGCGTAGACGGGATAACGGTTGACCAGCGCCGGCAGTCGGAAGTAGAACGTTTCCAGGAGGGCGTTGCCGAAGCCTTCGACCAGGCTGGGATAGGCGACGAAGTCAGCGTGGACGTAGGCATCCCAGAGCGCGTAGATTTTGCGCCCAGCGCGCGTTCCTGCGTGGGCGGCAAAGCGATCCGCGGCGTAGAGCAGCGGCGCGCCAGCCTGCGCCGCCAGCCCGCGCAGCTTTTCCAGATAAGCCAACCCCTCATCCCCGGCGTGATGGCTGATGACGAGCACCGGTTCCTTGCCGTGCAGTTGCGCGCGGTAGCGCGGTTCCCGCAAGCGGCGCACGAGCTCGATGGCGAGCTCGATGCCCTTGCGAGGGATGACGCGCGTCGGTTGGAGGATCAACAACTGGTCAGCGCTCAGACCGAGGCTGGCGCGCAAATCGCGGTTGAAAGCGCTCATGGCAGGCGCGGCGGTCGCATAGTCGAAGATGTTCGGGAAGAGGGTCGCGCGCACGCCTTTACGCGCCAGCAACGCTCGCTGCGCCAGGGAGTTGATGACCAGGTGGCGCACGGAGGGGAGCGCGGGCGGGAAGCAGCGTTCCAGAATGTCGGGGATGCAGTTGATGGCGAAGCGCTCCCGTTCCCAGGCCAGGTCGTGATTGTGCGCCAGCGTGGGGATGCCGGTCGCGGCGATGAAGTCGGTGAGCGCCACGCCGAGCGGCACGTGCATGGGAATCGCCAGCGCGTTCTGGACGAAGAGCACATCCACGCGGTGCGTTTCGACGAAGCCCGCGATGGCCGCATGCAGCCGTGCAGCCATCGCGGCGATGCGTTCCTGCAATCCGGCGCTTGCTTCGGTTGTTCCGAAGCAAGCATCATGGATCCAAACGGCTTCCGGGTGCGCAAAATGCAGCTCGGGATCCAGGAAACCAGGAGCAAAGTTGGCATCCAATTCGCCGGCGCAGTAGCAGCAGTCATGGCCCAGGCAGCGAAGAATCGTCGCCAGCTTGCTGATTTCCAACGAGACGCCATCCGTACCGGCGATGCGCGTGGAGAGAAAACCGATGTTCATTGTGGGTACAACGCCTGTTGGGTTTCTGGATCTATCCAGCGGATGTGATCCGCCGGAAAGCGCAGCCACACATCAGCATCGGCGCGGGTAGCGAAGCTCGGATGGGTCGAGACCTTGATGCGATTCGCACCGAAAGCAGCGGTGAGCAGATTCTGCGATCCCAACGGTTCTACTACCAGCACTTGCGCCTTGAGCGCGTCATCGGCGGGGGCGGCGAGCGTCTCCATATTCTCCGCGCGGATGCCGAGCACGATGGCTTTGCCATCATAACGCGCCAGGAGCGGCTGCATGACGGGTTGGGGTTTGAGAGCGAAATCGCCGATCTTGACGATGTGATGGCCGTTTTGCCGCTGCACCTGACCCTCCAGAAAATTCATGGGCGGTGTGCCGATGAAGCCGCCGATGAATCTGTTGGCGGGATAGTCATAGACGGTGGTGGGTTGATCCACCTGCTGGATGATGCCGTCGCGCATCACGGCAATGCGGTCGCCCATGCTCATCGCTTCGATCTGGTCGTGGGTGACGTAGATGGTGGTGGCGCCGATTTCCGCCAGCAGGCGCTTGAGCTCAGCGCGCATTTCCAGCCGCAGCAGCGCATCCAGGTTACTGAGCGGCTCATCCATCAGCAACACTGGTGTATGCATGGCGATGGCGCGCGCTACAGCCACGCGCTGGCGCTGTCCACCACTCATCTTAGAAGGAAAGCGATCCAACATCTTCTCGATATGCAACATCTCTGCCGCGCGCTTCACACGCCTTTCGATCTCGGTCTTCTCGACTTTCTGCATTTGCAGGCCGAAGGCGATGTTATCGAAGACGTTCATGTGGGGGAAGATGGCGTAGCTCTGGAACACCATCGAAATGCGCCGCTCGCGTGGGGGCAGATACGTCACATCCTTGCCGCCGATGCTGATGCGCCCCTCATCGGCCATGCCTAGCCCGGCAATGGCGCGCAGAAGGGTCGTCTTGCCGCAACCGCTGGGGCCGAGCAGCACCATGAATTCATGATCAGCAATGGTGAGCGAGACATTGTCCACGGCCACGAAATTGCCAAAGCGCTTGGTCACATTTTCGATTCTTATCTCAGACATGCTTGTGCTCCTTTTTCACTTACTGATCTGCCCCCACATGTTGAACAGATACTTACGAATGGCGAAGATAAACACAACCGAGGGCAACAGCATGAAGAAACCACCGGCGAATCTGTAAGGCTCGCTCGATTGCCGCAGCGAGACCAACACTTGCGCGGGGAGGGTGCGGTTTTGTACTGTCAACACGGTGGCGGCGAAGACCTCGTTCCAGGACATGACGAAGGTGAAGACTGCGGCGGCGGCGATGCCGGGCAGGACCAGGGGGAGCACCACGCGGCGGAACGCTTGCACCGGGGTACAACCGAAGACCTGCGCGGCCTCTTCCAGCTCGTAGGGAATGCTGGCAAAGACGCTGCTGATCACCAAGACGGTGGTGGGCAGCGTCAGCGCGGTGTGCATCAGCGCCAGGCTATACACCCGGTCGAAAATGCCCAGGCTGATGAAGGTAACAGCCAGCGGAATGGAGAGAATCACCACGGGGAAAGCGCGCACCGCGAGGATGGAGAGGCGGAAAGCATCGCGGCCCCGGAAAAGGTAGCGCGAGATGGCATATCCCGCCGGGGCGGCAATCAGCGTCGAGAGCACAAGCGTGATCATGGCAACGACGACGCTGTTGATCAGCCCAGGCACGATGCCGCGCGATTGCAGGAAGAAGCGCATGGTGTCGAAGGAGAAGGGGATGAAGGGCAGCACGCCTTTGGGATAGCTGCGCACGACTTCGGGGGTGGTCAGCGCCATGGAGGCGATGAGCCATATCGGAATGAGCACCCACAGCGCCAGCAGAATCCCTACCAGATAGGTGAAGGCGCGATTGCGCTGCATCCGCCGGCGCGCGCGGGCGCGCACGCGCGCCATTTCCTCCGAAACTTGAGCAACAGGTGGGGAGGACGTCTTTATCGTGGTCATGAGCCAACCTCCTCTTGGCTGCGCACCATGCGCAGATAGATCACAGCGCTGAACATCGAGATCAGCAGGATGAAACCGGCATAAGCGGCGGCCACGTTCATGTTGCGGAGGGTGTAATACTGGCGGTAAGTCTCGTTGGCAAGAACCGTGACCACTTCACCGCCGCCGAGCGCGATGACGACAGCGAAGACTTGCAAGGCCAGGATGGTGCGCAGAATCAGGGCCACTTGCAAGCTGGGCTTGAGCAGCGGCAGGATCACATGCCGCACGCGCTGCCACAAGTTGGCGCCGAAAATCTCCGCCGCTTCAAGCACTTCTTGCGAGATGGCTTGCAGGCCCGAAACGACGATGATCATGACGATGGAGGTGGCGCGCCAGATCTCAGCCAACCAAATGGCGATGATTATCCAGTGGCGTGTGTCGGCGGTGAGGTAGGCTTGTGGCGCACCAATCAGGCCCAAGCCCTGCAGGATGCTGTTGAGATAGCCGCTTTGGGTGAAGATGGAGAACCAGACAATACCCACGGCCAAATCAGAAGCCGCCAATGGAATGGCGAAAATCGCCAGGAAGATGTTGTTGAACTTCAAGCGGGCTTGAATCACCAGCGCCATGATGATCGCCAGGACAAATTGCACGGGGATGATGATGACCATCAGCAACAACGTGGTGCCCAGCGCCGGCCTGAAGAAGCGGTCGTTGAGCATCCGTTGGATGTAAACGGCAGTGAATTGACCGGTGTCGCCGGTATCAATGCGCCCGCTGACTTCATCCCCGTAGATTTGCAGCGCGCGCGAAGGCGCCCACCCCGTGACGGTTTCTCCATCACGTTGCCCCTCGATCAGAAACCAAACCTCAAGAATGGCTTGTTCCTGGATGGTTACGACTGCGCCGCTATCGAGTTTGCCCGCAATGGCGCTCGTGCTGCTAGGCTCGGCGTAGAGATCGGTGAGGGGATCGGCGCTGACGCCGAGTTTGGGGCGCACGGTGCCCCCTATCGGTACGCCCGCGTCATCGGTGCTGCGCACCCGGATGCGGCTCTCCGGCGCCCAGCCTTCCACCTGCCTGCCATCGGGATCCGCTCCCTGCACGCGGAACCAGGCCTCGGTAAGCGCCTCGCCGCCGACCGTCTTGCCGGGCGCCGCCAGGATACTTTGCCGGTCGAGGAGCGCGATCTGCGCGCCTTGCGGCAGCGCGCCCGCCGAAGCGCTTCTCGCGGCGGCTTCCTCGCGCAGGGTAAGCAGCGCGCGTTCATCCCACACCGCCAGACGAATCGCGCGCACCATCGGCCAGGCGAAGAACACCGCCAGATAGATCAGCGTGGGCAGAATCAACACATAAGGCGCCCACTGGCGGTTCTTCCGCTTTGGCTTGACGTGGACAACGTCGTTAGACTCAACGTGTTCATGGGTCATTGCCCTGCTCCTTTTTACTTCCACGGAGGGCATCCCTGAGATTCGGGATCAGCTTGATTCTGGAATGTGAAAACCTGCTCGCGGCTTTTGGATACCCGGAGACCGACGACCGGGCCTTGATGGGGCTGCCGGTCATCGGTCTTCGGGCCTTTCACAGTCAAAGTGCGCAGGTCAGGTGCGGCTTAGCGCGGTGCCACCTGGCAAGGGCCGTCGGATGGCGGATCGGGAGCCCAACAGGCCGCGCCGGTCTCGTTCATCAGCGCTTGCAGGTTGCGCGCTTCCTGCTGCAACACGGTGGTGACGTTCTCACCGTTGAGCACCACCCGGTCGAAAGCGTTGCGGAAGATCTGGTTGATCTCGCCGCCGCGCGCGCCGAGGCCCACCGGCAGCAGCGCAGGCAACGCATTGGGCGCGTTCGCCTGCGCGGTCACTGCCGCCAACTCGATGGCGACGCCGGCAGGCAGCCGCGAGGTGTTGACGCCGCCCACCACCGGGAAGAAGCCCAACTCGCGCAGAATCTGCTCCTGCACGCCGGGGCGGGTGAGGTAGTCAATGAGAGCGGCGGCGTTCTCAGGATTGGGCGCGGTTTTGGGGATGCCCAACCCCACGACCACCGGCATGAAGCCCAGCCCCTTAGGCCCTGAAGGCGCCGGGAAAGCCACGAAGTCATCCGGTTTCTGGTTGAAGGCATCCAGCAGGCGCGCGGTGTGATCGAAGGCGACCCAGACATCGCCAGCGAGGAGCGGCTCCTGCATGAAGCTGTAGTTGATGGATTCGGGGTTGACGTAGGGCCACAGATCATCGCGCAGCCAGGTCAACATGGCTTCGGCTTCCTGGCTCTGGAACTGGCTCACCATCCCGCCGGTGAAAGCGGGCCACATGTAGCCCTGCAAGAAGCGATGGAACAGGCCCGCGTGCGGCAGCCCGCACAGCGGCTTGCCCTCGCCCTCGTTGATGGCCTGACACCAGGCGCCGAGCTGCTGCCACGTGAGCGTGTTGATGTCGGCGCCGGCGGGCAGATACGCCAACGCATCCTTGTGCGCCGCCATGATGTACGTGGCCTGCATCCAGGGGACGTAGTAGAGCGTATCCGCAGTGCCCAGCAACCCGGTCTCCAGGAAAGCCGGCGCGAAGCTGCGGTTGGCGGATAGATCTTCGGCCAGGTCAATCAAGTTGACCATGGCGTTAGCTTTCTGTAGCGGCGGGAAGGTGCCGTGCAACGCGCCGACGACATCCACCGTGCCCCGACCGGCTTGCGCCTCAGCGATGACGAGGTCGAGCAGGGGGCCTTCCTCAGAACCGGTCACATCGAAGCCAGCTTTGTTGAGGATGGCGCGGAACTTCTCCTGCTCTTCTACGGGCACAAACTGGGTGGAGAAGAAGGTCACGCGAACCGGTTCGGCCACCAGCGCGGAGCCGGGCGCCTTCACGGGGCAAGGCCCTTCGGAGGGCGGATCCGGCGCCCAACAAGCTGCGCCGGTCTCATTCATCAACGCTTGCAAGTTGTTGGCTTCTTCGCCCAGCACTCTGGCGATCTGCTCGCCATTGAGCACCACGCGGTCGAAGGCGTTGCGGAAAATCTGGTTAATCTCGCCGCCGCGCGCGCCAAGGCCCACCGGCAGCAGCGCCGCGATGGCATTGGGCGCATTCGCCTGCTTGGTGACCGCCTCCAGTTCGATGGCGATTCCGGGCGGGAGACCTTCAGTGTCCACGCCACCCACCACCGGGAAGAAACCCAGCTCCTTGAGCACGCGCCCCTGAACTTCTGGGGAAGTCAGATAGTCAATGGCCTGCATAGCCGCTTCGGGATTGGGGGCTGTCTTGGGGATGCCCAGGCCCACCACCACAGGCATGAAGCCGAGGCCCGCCGGGCCAGAAGGCGCCGGGAAAGCCACAAAGTCATCGGGTTTCGTGTTGAAGGCATTGAGCAGGCGGGCCGTGTGATCGAAGGCGACCCACACCTCACCGGCCAGGAGCGGCTCCTGCATGAAGCTGTAGTTGATGGATTGCGGATTGACGTAGGGCCACAGATCATCGCGCAGCCATTCCAGCATCGCGCTGGCTTCGTTGCTCTGGAAGTTGCTCACCATCCCGCCGGTGAACGAGGGCCACATATAACCCTGCAAGAAGCGATGGAACAGCCCGGCATGGGGCAACCCGCACAACGCTCTGCCAGTGCCGGCGTAAATAGCCTCGCACCAGGCGCTCAATTCCTGCCAGGTCATCGTATCCAGATCAACGCCAGAAGGCAAATAGGCGAGAGCATCTTTGTGCGCCGCCATGATGTAGGTAGCTTGCATCCAGGGCACATAATACAGGTAGTCATCCGTGCCCAGCAAGCCGGTGGAGAGGAATGCCGGCGCAAAATCACGATTCATCGAAAGATCTTCGGTCAGATCGGCCATGTTAGCCAACGCGTCGGTCCTTTGCAGGGGCGGGAAAGTACCGTGCAGCGCGCCGACCAGGTCAACAGTGCCGCTGCCCGCCTGGGCTTCGGCCGTCACCAGATCTAATAGCGGGCCTTCTTCCGAGCTCGTGAAATCGAAACCGCCATCCTTTAGAATAGCCCGGAACGCCTCCTGCTCTTCCACGGGCGCAAATTGCGTCGAGAAGAACACCAGCGAAGCCATGTCTATCGTCACCGGCGGTTGTGTCGGGCGGGTCTCAGGGGTGGCGACGGCTGTAGGCGCAGCGGTGGGGGTAGCCTTGGGGCCGCAGGCGCTTACGAGCAACGTCAGCAGCAATAGCCCTGCCAGAATCGGAAACACTCTCTGGGTAAACGAACGTCCTTTCATGAAACTCCTCCTGTATTAACGTCTAGTGGGTATACAACGTGGCGCTGGACGCCGGTTTGGCGGCAATCAGTATGTCATGTTGATGGGTTACACCTCCTTTGTGAAGTATGAAAGCTGAAGGCGGAAGGATGAAAGAAAACCTCTGCGCTCTGGTTGAGATTTTCATCTGCATTGACGAACCTGCGGTTCACGGAATCAGGCTGGCGCGTGCGGCGCCTCCGCAAGATTGACGGATCACCAGTTGCGGTTCCAGGATGACCTGGCGCGGGCTTTCGCCTTCGCCCTGGATCAGCCGGATCAGCTCTTCACACACCATTCTGCCAATCTGATAGATCGGCTGATAAATGGTGGTCAGCGGCGGATGCGAATGCTCGGTCATGGGAATCCCATCGAAGCCGGTGACGGCGATGTCCTTTCCCACCTCCAGCCCGCGTTCCTGAATCGCGCGCAGCGCGCCCAGGGCCATCAGGTCATTGCAGGCGACGATGGCGGTCGGCCATGGCGCACTCTCCAGCAGGCGGTATGTCGCCTCGTAACCACCTTTCTGGGTGAGATCGCCCAAGACGATCTGACATTGATCGGGGTCGAGACCGTGGGCGGTCATAGCCTCGTGCAGACCAGCAAGACGGTGCTCAGCGAAGAACAGATCAGGCGGCGGCGCCAGGCAAGCGATGCGCCGATGGCCCAGGCCGATCAGGTGCTCGCCGATCAACCGCATCCCCAGGGCGCCGTCCACGTCTACAAAGGGAAAGTCCATGTCGCCTTCGATTCGGCCAAAGGTCACGAACGGGAATTGCGCTTCCCGCAGGTAAGCGATCCGGGGATCTTGCCGGCGCGTGCGCACGATGACGAAACCATCTACCTGCCGGCTCTGGACTTTCTGGCGGTAGACTTGCAACTCACGTTCTCCCGGCTCTTGGGTGGAGACCAACAAATCGTAATCATGTTCGGCAGCCATGTTGCCGATGCCGGCGAGAAATTCGCTGAAGAAAGGATCGGAGAAACGTGGGCCAAAGGTCGGTAGAATCAAGCCGATGGTATCGGAGCGGCGCTTCTGGAGCCGTTGCGCGAGGAGATTGGGAGTGTAACCTAGTTCATCGGCCACGCGGCGCACAAGGGTTTTGGTTTCGGGGCTGACATCATCGTAATCGGCAAGCGCGCGCGAGACTGTGGTGATGGATTTGCCGGTTCGGCGGGCAATCTCCTTGAGCGTGACTGACATGGCGTTTTTCCTCCGTTAGGAAGCGGGCTTGATTTGACGCTTCACGCGAGCCAAAACGTTTCGGATATGCTGTAATTGTAAACCAAAACGTTTTGGATGTCAATAGGTAAACGGCGAAATGACGAAAAATGGCAAAAACTGGCTAACTTGTGACCATACGCCTTCTGCGGTTTGCGAATCTGCCGCCTTCTGGTATCATCGTGCAGGATGTCGAAAGCAACCGATCAACAACTCACCTTGCCGGCGATCCTGATAACCGCAGCGGCAGCCATCACAGTGACGCTACTCCTTTATCGCCATGCGTTACCGCTGGCGCTGTGGGCTGATGATTTGCTGCAAGTGCCATGGGTCCTGGCAACGCCGCTTCCGCAACTCTGGCGCACGGTTAGCCCTTACCAGGATTATCGCCCGCTGCATTTCAGCCTGTGGCGCGGAGTCTATCTGCTCACCGGCGCCCTCACCCCGGCAACCCTGCATCTGCTCAATCTCATCGGCCACGCGCTGAGCAGTTTTCTGGTAGGTGTGCTCGCTGCCCGTATCACTACGCGCAAATTGTCCGCTGCCCTCCTGGGCATGAGCTTCTTTGCGCTGTTCCCCTTCGCCTATGATACGGTGCTGTGGGTCAGCTCCTTCTCCTATCCGCTGGCCCTCAGTCTGACCCTCGGCGCGCTGTGGCTCTACCTGCAAGCACGCACCACGCGCCACAACGCGCTGCACATACCGGCGCTGCTGTGTACCGCGCTGGCGGGGTTCGCTTATGAAGGCGGGGTGATGGCCGGCGCGAGCGTGCTGTGGGCCGAGATTTGCTTCCACCAACGGCCTTTTTCACGCTGGAGCCTGGCTTATCTGGGAGCTGCAATCCTGCCATTTGCCGCTATCACCGCCGTTTCTCCGGCTGTGCCCACGGAGTTTTTAACCGGTCTGCATCCGGCTTATAACCTCATCATCGCACTGCAATGCCTGATCTATCCGCTCGCACCGCTGGCAGAGCTGCTTGCCCGGCTGACGAACATCTCCGCGAACCCATTGCTGGTACTTATCGCACTCGGCGTCATTGGCGGCATGGCGTTTTTGGGATATCGCAAGAAAACGCTGCGCCCCGCGCTGTTTGGATTGGGCTGGGCGCTGATGTGGAGCATCATTCCATTGGCTACCCAGGCATTCAACTGGTACCGCGATCCGCCGCGCGTGTTCTATCTCAGCGCCGTGGGCATTGCGCTGTTGTGGGCTACGATCCTGGAAAGCCTGCCCCCGATGCACTGGAAGCCGCATTGGCGCCACGTCGCGCAAGGCGTGCTCAGTCTGGCGCTGCTCATGCCGGGCGTTGCCTTCCTCCGTGATGAGATCGCGCTGCATCAGCACATCAGCGAGCTGCTCTGGGCCGCCGCGCGGGAGGCGGAAACGCATCCCAACACGCTGTTCATCAATCTGCCGGGGCGGATCACCTTTCCTACGCGCCGCTATCCGCTGGGGCACGAGGGTGCCATCCCGCTGCCGCCGCCCACCAACGGCGAACTATGGCTCGCCGTCCACGGTCAGGGCGACGTCGGGGCAACCGCGCGCGCTTTGGGCGCCATTCTCCCGCCCACACCCTATCTGCTGGAGCTGGCGGATGCAGATGTGGAAGGCGCCGATCTGCGCGCTGCCGCTCGAATCGTTCAGGTGCGGTATCAAGCCAATAGTCTAAGCCTCGAAACCATCGGTCAGGTCATTCCTGAGCAGGCGCCGCCTGCGCGCGCGCTTGCTACCTTCAACAGCCCTGCGGGACAAATGCTCCTGGTGCGCCGGGCCGCCTGTCGCTGGATTGGGCCGACGGAAATCGCGCTGGAAATCGAATGGCAGACCCTCTCCAAGCTGGCGGGCGCGCCGACGGTGTTTGTGCATCTGTGGAGCGCCGATGGCGCCCTGCTCGCACAAGCTGATGGAGATCCATTGCGGGGGTTGTATCCGCTCGCCGAATGGGAGGCGCGGGAGATCGTGCGCGAGACGCGGGTACTCGAAAACGCAATCACGGCGGGAACCGTGACGTTGGGCGTGTGGGAACCGGCTAGCGGCGCGCGCTGGCAAGTCGCCGGCAGCGATGGCGAGCTGCTTGCGGATCCCTTTCTAACGCTGGAATGTGAATGAGGTCGCCGGACATGCCGTGTCTCAGTTCCAGGCTCTCCACCATCATCGGCAGGCGTTTCGCCGATGGACGCCAGAAGGACGGCGCGCTTCTGGGGCGAGATGGCTATGCGTTGCTGTTGCTCGCGGGCTGCGCACTGCTCTTCTTCTGGCCCGTGTGGATTACCGGCTACACATTTCCGCAAGGCGGCGGCGATCTATTCGGGCAATTGTATTACGTCTGGACTTATGTAGGCGAATGGCTGCGACGTGGGGTGCTGGCATTGTGGAGCACGCGCATGATGGCAGGCGATCCCATCATCGCCGAGGCGCAGTACGGGCTGTTCAATCCGTTGAACTGGCCGCTGTTTCTGTTTTCCCCCATCCCACGAGGCGCGCTGCTGTTCCGCGCCGGTTTTACGCTGTGGCTGGCGGGCGCCGGGCTGTATCTCTACCTGCGGCGCTCCCCCGTATGGGGCTTTTCCAGAAGCGCCGCCCTGCTCGCAGGCGGCGCTTACATGTGCGCCAATCCCTTTGTCGCCCATCTGGGACACCCACAGTACAATGATGTCATGGCCTGGTTGCCGTGGGCGCTCTGGGGCGTGGATAGTGCCGCCCGGCGTCGGCGCGGTCTGTTGCCGGCTGCCGCTACTGTGGCGGCGTTGTTGCTCGCCGGGCATGGACAGGCCGCGCTCTACGCGGCGCTGACGCTGGCATTCTATGCGGCGTGGCAAATTCTGGAAGGCGGCTTGCGTCATGGCCCCCGCCGCGCGGGACGTGTAGCCCTGGCGGCGCTTCTCGGCGCGGCGCTGGCGATGCCCGCGTTGCTCCCCGCCATGGAACGGTTGCCCTTCACCGACCGCGCGTTGGTACCGTGGGAAGCGCGCGTGGGCTACGAATTTCCACCGGCCATGCTCGTAGATTTCCTCAACCCCAACTTCCATGGACAGGGCGTACACCAATTCTGGCCCGCCTGGGATCGCGTGGAAAGCGGCTATGCGGGGGCCATCACCTTGTATCTGGCGCTGCTTGGCGTGTTAGCGCATCTGCGCCAACGCCGCACCTGGTTTCTGCTGGGGTTGAGCGCGTTCGCCTATCTCTTCGCCCTAGGCTACCAGGGGCCCCTCTACGCGCACCTGGCGCCGTTGCCGCTCTTCGCCGAATCGTGGAAGACAGCGCGTATCGTCTTTCTGCTCTCGCTGACGCTGGCGATTGGCGGGGGCCTCGGCGTCGAGGCGCTGCGGCGCGGATCGCGGCTGCGTGGAGGATGGAGCATCGCGTTGGCGGTTCTTGGCGGCGCGCTCTGGCAGCTGGCCCCGGCGTGGGCCACAGCGGCGCCAGCCGGCGCGGCGTATCTGCGGGCGCTCACCGGTCTGCGTTTCGCAGCTGTGCTGGCGATAGGCGCCGCGTTCCTGGGATGGCTGGCAGGGCGACGCAGCGCCGTGACGCGCACCGCATTCCTGCTCCTCCTGGCTGCGGAACTCACGGTAGCCCAGGCGTTCGCCGAGACCAATCCCCCCATGCCCTTCGAGGATGCCCACGCCGAGGCGCGCGCCTTCCTGCAGGCTGATTCCGGCTGGTTTCGGGTGGATGTGGACGCGATTGCGGTAGGGCTGTGGTCGCCCGCGCAGTTGATGGCGGAGGGCTTTTCGGTGCCCCAAGGGACCGGCAATCCGATGGAACTTTTCAGCTACAACCAGTTCTACTGGGCCATTCCGTACAAGGACTCGCCTGCTTACCAGCTGCTGGGAGCGAAATACATCATCATGCCCAAGGGAGGAATGCCCGGCGGCGCGGGCATTTGGCCCGTGTACACCGATTCCCCGTATATAGACATCCATCTGAATACCAATGCGTTGCCGCGCGCCTGGCTCGTCTACAACACCCGCCCGGTCGCCAATATCGAAGCCGCCTACGCCGTCATCTTCGCGCCTGATTTTGCCCCCACGGAGCTCGCTGTCGTCGCCGATGGGCCGGCGCTGCAAGGGCAAGGGGAAGGGAGCATTCAGGTGCTCGCGTATGGCGCCAATCGCGCCGAGTTCTACATCGAGACCAACGCGCCGGCGCTCTTTGTGCTCTCGGACATCGTGTATCCCGGATGGACGGCGCAACTCGATGGCAAAGCCACGCCCATCTACCGCGCCAATGGCATTTTCCGGGGCATCGAGATTCCACCAGGAAGCCATCGGCTCACGCTGCGCTTTTTCCCCGGCTCCCTGCGCCTGGGACTGGGGCTGGCAGGGATCGCATTGGGCATCCTCATGCTGAGCCGATGTCTCAAGACCAGGAAAAAGATCGCCGCATGATCAGACTCGTACGGGATGGGGTCACATTTCATATTGTCACAGCATGAACACAAAATGGCATCCAGTAAGCATAAAGCGCAGCCTGTGGGCCGCGGGGACGGTGTTGCTGTTGCTGCTGGCTTTCATTCCGCGTGTGTGGAACACCGCCTACGGTGATCTGAGCTTCGACGAAGTCGCCACGGTCTTCATCGCCCAACGCCCCCTTCTGGAAGTATTGCGTTATCTCTCCGGCGCCGTGCGTGAGCACCCGCCGCTGTATTATCTGTTGATGTCGCTCTGGTTGCGCCTGGTCGGTGCGAGCGAGTTCGCCACGCGCTATCCATCGGCGCTGCTGGGGGTGCTCTCGGTAGCAGCGAGTGGGCAGTTGGCCCGCCGGCTATTTCGGCGCTGCTGTCCGGCATCCGTGGCGCGTGAAGCAGGGATTTGGACCGCGTTGTTTCTCGCCGTCATGCCGTTCAGCGTGCAGGTTGGGCGCACCGGGCGGATGTACGCGCTGGTCATCTTGCTGGCGATTCTCATCATGGATCGCTGGTTGCGCTGGATGGCTCAGCCCACGCGCCGCAACTGGGTCATTTTCCTGGGAGTCTCGCTGGCAGGCTTATCCACCCATTACTATTTGCTGTTTCTGTGGGGCATCCAGGGGATGCTATTGCTGCTGTTCCCCGGCATGACGCGCCGGATCCGCGCAGCATGGCTGGGAACCCTGGCTGTCGGCATTGGTTTGGTGATCACAGGACTGCTGCTCGCGCCGGGCGTGCTGAATACGGTGCGCGAGACCGGCAGCCGTTTCCCGTCGTTGCCCCTGCGGTGGGAACAACTACGGTGGGCGCTGATGGAGCTGGTGCTCAATCGCAGTCACCCCGATCTGTGGCTGGCAACTACCGTCGGTCTGGGCATCATCGGCGGCGGATGGTTACTCGTCTGGAAGCGCTCGCGCATGACGCTGGCGTTGTTGGCAGCGTGGGGTTGTTTACCGATTCTCGCTGTGCTGCTGATTCCAGAGGCAATCGCAGCCCGCTACATGATTGTGGTGTTGCCGGCAATGGCGCTGGGATTAGGCTGCGCCGTGACATGCTTGCGTCCACGCGGACTGCGCTGGCTCCTGGCGTTGCTCATTCTGGGTCAGGCGAGCGTGCGCTGGCAGGAAGGATTGCTGGCGCCCGGTGACACCAGCTTCTCCGCGCAGATCGCCCTGTTGCACGATCTGGCGACGCCGGAGGATGCGCTGGTGCTCAACAATCCCTGGATTGCGCTGCTGCTCACCTACTACACCCCGCCGGCGCCATTAGCCATTCACGCAGTGCCGCCGGCGGCGCCGCCTGGCTTCATCCCGGAAGAGGATCTGCCCCAGCTCCAAACCATCGCCCAGCAATATGAGCGCCTGTGGGTCACTTACAACGCTGCCACCTACTCCGATCCGCAGTTTCAGGTCAGCCGGCAGCTGGCAGAGACGATGTACAACGTCCATCAGTTTGGAGAATTGGCGCTTTATCTGCCCCGCTCTCCGTATATCACCATGCTCGCCGAAAACATCCCCTTCGGCCCCACGCTACAGCTACAACGCTTCGGAATTGACCCGTTGCAAGCAGCGCAGGGGGATGTGGTGCGCGTGCAGCTGGAATGGCGCGGGACGGGCCTGAACTGGCGCACCCATCTCACCTTGGGCCTGCTCGGCCCTGATGGGCGCATTTGGACCGAGCACGCCTTCAACCTGGGGCCGGTGCGCCAAGACGAATTCGGGCAGCTGCCGGAGGATTGGATCGAGCGGCGCGGTCTGTGGTTGCGTCCCGGCGTTCCGCCGGGGAAATATCAGCTCGTGCTCAAAGTGACCGGCGCCGATGGAGAGCTGCTCATGCTGCCGGAGACTATGATCGAAGGCTGGTATCCGCTCGCCGATGTTATGGTAGAAAGCCCCATCCCTGCCTTCCCATTGGATGATGTCGCACCAGAACGCGCCGCACTTTACCTGCCGCTGGTGCTCAAGAATGTCGCAGCATCAGCTGGCAATCTCGAAAAAAGCCCGCCGGTCATCAGTATCCCCCAATGGGCGAAAGTACGCGCCGCTTTTGGGGAACGGTTGGCGCTGACCGGATTGCAGCTCAACAGCCCATGGGTCGGACAGAGCTATCCTCTGGAGTTCAGCCTGTATTGGAAAGCGCTCGAGGCGTTGCCAGAAATTCAACTCGAAGTACGGCTGATCGGACCAGAAAAGATACTCAGTCGCCGCGCCATCGCAGCTGAAGGCCATTTCGATTTGGGCCCCGACTTCTATCCGGTGGGCAACTGGCAGCCCGGCGTGGTGGTAGAGCAACCCATCCGGCTGCTGCTGCCGCGCGATCTCCCTGGAGGGCTGTATCATGTGCAAGTGCGGGTGCAGGATGTAGAGGGAAAATCCTGGCCCGTCGCCGGCAGCCGCAAAGCGCTGACCTTCGCGGAATATCTGCATGGGCGCGAGTACCCCCTTGCCGGCGAGTGGGCGGATCTCTTCACGGTCGAAGTGCGCGAGCGACGCCGCAGCTATCAGCCGCCGCTTCTCAGCCAGCGCACGGAGTTCACCTTTGGTGATGTACTTCGCCTGCGCGCCTATCGGTTGAGCGCGCATACCCTAAAGCCGGGCGAGAGCGCCACGCTCACGTTGTACTGGCAGGCGCAACAGGCGCCGCAACAGGTCTACGCCGCTTTCAACCACCTGCTCAGCGCCGAGGGCATCCCCATCTGGACGCAAGATTCGTGGCCGCAGGGCGGCGCCTATACGACGGATCACTGGGTCGCGGGGGAGGTCGTCGCTGAGACGTACATGCTGCACATTCCAGAGACTGCCTCGCCCGGCGAGTATACCCTCTACGTGGGCCTTTACGATCCGGGCACGGTGATTCGGCTACCCGCCAAAGACGGACAGGGGCGTCCCATCACCAATGACGCAGCGCCGCTGCTACAAGTGAAGGTCACGCCATGAAACGCTTCATCATCCACGCCACGCTGCTTCTACTCCTCCTGGCTTTCTTCGCCCAGGGGATGGCGCACATCCGCAGCGCCTCGATCACTTTCGACGAGGGGCCGCATCTGGCGACGGGTTACGCCACGCTGCGCACCGGCGATTTCCGCTTGCAGCCCATCCACATCCACCCGCCGCTGGCGAACGTGCTCGCCGCTGCGCCCTTGCTGTTGCAAGACGACCTCCCCGATCCGCGCGCTGTGGATGGCTGGGAGATCGCCAGCCTTTCGGCGATCACGGATGCGGTTGTGTGGCAGTATCCGCACCCGGAGCGATTGGCTGTCGCCGGGCGCTTGCCCATCCTCTGGCTGGCGGTGCTGCTGGGCGCGCTGCTCTGCCGTTGGGCGCGCGATCTGGGCGGCGCAAGGGCCGGGCTGCTCGCGCTGGCGCTCTACGCCTTCGATCCCAACATGATTGCACACGGCACGCTGATCACGACGGACATGGCGGCGACGTTCCTGATGGTAGCGACGTTGTACACGGCGAGTCGGCGAATTGGCGAGAAAGCGAAAAAGCGAGAAAGCGGAAAGACAAGAAGGTGGACAGGCGAGAAGGCGATCAGGCGAGAGATAGCAGAATGGGTGGGCGTAGGGGGGCTGCTGGGGCTGGCGCTGCTCACCAAGGTTTCGGCGCTGATCCTGGCGCCGGTGCTGGGGCTGATGGTGGCGAGTTATGAGTTACGAGTTACGAGTCGCGAGTTACGCGCTGCAAGTTCTCACATTTCACGTTTCACGTTTCACGCAGTACGCAGTACGCAGTACATCCTGGCTCTCGCGCTCCCTGCTGCATTGGTATTGTGGGCCGGTTACGGCTTCGAGATCGGGCGGGTTGCCGGGTGGCCCTTCCCCGTCCCCGCCGCGACGCACATCCGCATCTACCAAGCGTTGCAAGAGCACTATCAACTGGGGCATCCCACCTTCCTGCTGGGGCAGGTGAGTTCCCACGGCTGGTGGTGGTATTTCCCGGTTGCGTTTGCACTCAAGACGCCGGGGATAGTATTGCTGTTGTCACTATATACCATAGCGCGTACTGCGTACTCCGTACTGCGTAATGTATTTACTCACCAGTCTCACGCATTACGCAGTACGCAGTACGCATTGCTCCCCTTCCCCATCCTCTACACCGCCACGAGTCTCTTCAGCACGGTCAATATCGGCTACCGGCATTTGCTGCCGCTGCTACCCTTTCTTTACATTGGAATAGCGAATGGCGAATCGCAAATCGCAAATCGCAAATCGCAGATCACGTTTCACGTTTCACGCTTCACGCATTACGTTTTACTCGTCTGGCTCATCCTCAGCACGCTTGCCATCTCCCCCAACTATCTCACCTACTTCAATGAGTTTGCGGGCGGGCCGCGCGAGGGATACCGGTATCTGGTGGATTCCAACCTGGACTGGGGGCAAAATCTGTGGCAACTGCGGGACTGGATGGCGAAGCACGGCGAGGAGCATGTATATTACGCGCACTACAGCCCCGCCAGGCCGGCCGTCTACGGCCTCGAGGCGGATTTCCTGCCGCCCGACCCACGCGCCGTAGACTTCACCCCCTGGCAGCCGGCGCCGGGCCTGTACGCCATCGGCGCGACGGTGTTGCAAGGCCCTTACGCGCCAGACGTGAACACCTACGCCTGGTTCCGTGCTCAGAAGCCACTCGCGCAATTAGGCCACGCGCTTTTCCTCTATCGGGTAGAAACAGCAACTCCGCCAACCTGGGCTGTACTCTGCGCCGAGACGGGGCTTTCGCCCGAACAAGTGCGCGTCAATCTGGGGCAACCTGCGCTGCGAGTGCTCCAGCCGGATTGCAACGCCGCACAGGTCTACGCCGCCGGGCCGGGGATTCTCATCGCGACAGCAGCGGCGGACATCGAGGCCTTGCCAGCTTTCCGCTTGCGCGCCCCCAATGGCGCGGAAACCGCTCGCATCTTTCGCACAGACGCAGCCCCCGCGCCTGCGCGCGCCTACCCGGTGGCAACCGAGGGGCCGCTGGACTTCCTCGGCTACGCGGTCATTTCGATGGGGGATGACGCCGTCACGCTGCGCGCCTACTGGCGGGTCAAAGAACGCCCCGCGCGCCCGCTATCGTTGATGGCGCACCTCATCGCGCCGGATGGCACAACGCTGGATGTGGGCGACGGCATGGGCTTCCCCGTTGACCAATGGCAACCGAATGATATAATCGTGCAACGTCATCACCTGCGCGGGGCAGGCGCCAGTTTCCGCATCGGCGGGTACTGGCTAGATACCATGGAACGATGGGCCATCGAGGAAAATAAGGATTTCTGGATCATTCAAGATTAAATCAATAAGGAGACACTAAAAACATGGTACGTCAACGATCCATTCTGTGCATTGTTCTCTTGTTCACTCTGATGATGACAGGCATTGGGCACAGGGCGACGACACAACAGGCTGAAGCCTTGAACACGAATCTGCTCGTCAACGGCAATTTCGACGAATTGCCCTTCCAGTGGGCCTATCCCAATCATTTTATCCCCGAAGGGTGGGAACGCTGGTGGATTCACGGCACTGTACTGCCCGAATTCGATGATGTCAAAGGACCGCGCGCGGACATCTATGTAGATGGCGGCCATGCCCTGGTCTATTTCAAATGGGGATCTAACTATACAGCGGGCGTCTTTCAGGTCGTGGAAGGACTGACCCCCTGCCGCCCTTACCGGCTGACCATGCATGCGCGCAATCACAGCCTCGCCGGCGCGTTCCCGCACGCGCGCATCGGCCTGGATCCGCTGGGACAGCAACTCACGCCCGATGGCGCCGTCCACGACCAGACGCCGCTTCAACGGACAGTATGGTCACGGGAACAGACCGCGCTGTTTCAGTGGGAAGAACTGGATGTAACGGCAGAACCCATCGGCGACAAACTCACGGCCATTCTGTACGCCTCGCCGCAACCCGGCAGCCCGGCGACTCACTACTATGACACCTTTTGGGATGCCGGCGCGCTTCGAGAAGCCACCTACCCGAACGGCAAACTTCCGGTCCCCACCCAAATGACCAGTGATGTCACGCAGCAGGCTAACATTGTTGGCAACAGCGTCGTGGTCAACTGGGGTCTGGGCGCGCCTGGCGTCAGCCAAATCTGGTACAACATCGTCTCGCCAGAGGTGATCACCCCCACCCCTACCATGAGCCATACTCTGTTCATGCCGTTGGTCCAGAGCGCATCGTTCAATTTCGATTTCGAAAGCCCGTTGAACTACAATCCCGGAACGACATTCACGGCCACGATCGCCGACCTCACGCCAGGACAAACCGTCGAATACCTCATCCTTGTGCGACGGCTGACGGATAACGCCTGCATCACCTATTACGCCGGGCCGTACAGCGTGACCCTGGAGCCGTAACACCGCAGGCATGTCTTCCTTCATCGGGCATACCCTCAACACGGCAGGCATCTATGCCCATAGCCGGCAACCTGAGACGAAGCACCAGCAGCAGGCTGCATGGGCTGGGCTTTCACCCTACCGCGATAGATAAAAGGAATGCAATGGACCTTTCGATCATTATCCCCTGTTACAACGAAGCGGAAAACGTCACCCGGCTGGCGGAGACGCTGTTCCCGGTGCTGGATGCCCTGGCGCAGACGCAGACCGTTGAAGCCGTGCTGATAGACGACGGCAGCAGCGATGACACGCTCGCCCGGTTGGAAGCGCTGGCAGCGCAACGCCCGGATGTGCGTGTGGTGCGCCACGAACAGAATCGCGGGCTGGGAGAAGCCATGCGCACGGGCTACGCGCACGCGCGCGGCGCAGTGCTAGTCACCACCGACAGCGACGGCACCTACCCCTTCACGGAGATTCCGCGCATGTTGGCACTGCTCACGCCAGAGGTAGATATCGTCGTGGCCTCGCCGTATCACCCGCAGGGCGGTGTGGAGGGTGTGCCGCGTTACCGGCTGATCCTGAGCCAGGGCGCATCGCTGCTGTACCGCGTGCTGCTCCAGTGGAATATCCACACCTACACGGCGATGTTCCGCGCCGTGCGCCGCGAGGTCGCGCAGCGCACCCCCTCCGAAGCCACCGGCTTCCTGATGCCCGCCGAATTCCTGGCGAACGCGCTCTTGCTGGGCTACCGCGTCGCCGAATTCCCCACCGTGCTGCACGTCCGCCGCTACGGGCAATCGAAGGCGCGGATTGCGCGCATCATCCGGGCGCATCTGCGCTTTCAGGCGCGGCTGATTGGGTATCGCCTCACCGGGCGCAAGCCGCAGGCAACAGAATTGGAAACGATTGACCAGCCGCACACCAGAAAGCCTGATCCGCATGGCACTCGTACTGCGTAAAACGTAATGCGTGAAAAAATATGAAACCTAAAATCATTACGGTTGTGGGCACGCGCCCGGAGATCATCAAGCTCTCGCCGGTGATACCGCTGTTGCGCGATACCTTCGAGCACCGGCTGATCCACTCCGGGCAGCACTACAGCTACACGATGGACGCGCTGTTCTTCGAGGAGCTGCGTCTGCCCGCGCCGGATTATCGGCTGGAAGTCGGGTCGGCCTCCCAGAGCGTGCAGACGGCGCGCATTCTGGAGCGACTGGAAGCGGCGCTGCTGGCGGAAAGCCCCGCCGCCGTCATCGCTCTGGGCGATACGAACACCGTCCTCGCGGCGATGCTCGGCGCGGCGAAGCTCCATATCCCCGCGCTGCACCTGGAGGCGGGCTGCCGTTCCTTCAACCGCGCCATGCCGGAGGAGATCAACCGGGTCGTGGCGGATCATGTCGCCGCGTGGTGTTTCGCGCCTGGCGAGCGCGAGCGAGGGCATTTACTCGCAGAAGGGATTCCGGCGGAACGCATCCATGTCGTCGGCTCCACCGCCATTGACGCCTGCCTGCGCAACACGCCGCTCGCGGCAGAGCGCGCGCTCGTGCAGCAGCTGGGGCTATCGCCGGATGCTTATGTGCTGCTCACGCTCCATCGCGCCGAGAACACCACGCCGGAGACGCTGCGCGGCATCCTGAAAGCCATCAACGCGCTGGCGGAAACGTGGGACTTTGTGTTCCCCATCCACCCGCGCACCCGCGCTGTGATGGACGCCCTCACCCCGCCTCTGCCCCTCCATCCGCGCCTGCGCATCATCGAGCCGGTGGGCTATCTGGATATGCTGCATCTGGTCAGCCACGCCCGCGCGGTGATGACGGATTCCGGCGGCTTGCAGGAAGAGGCCGCGACGCTGGGAACGCCGCTGCTCATCGCCCGCCAGGAAACCGAGTGGATGTATCTGGTGGAGGCGGGCGCGGCGGTTCTCGTGGGCAACACCCGCGAGACGATGCTATCCACGACGCCGGATTTGCTGCAACAGGGGCGCGCCGCGTTCAAAGCGGTGGATGTGACCCCACAACGCGGCGCAGCAGAGCGCATCGTCCAGCGGATTTTGGATTGTGGATTTTAGATTTTGGAAGCGCAACCGATGAGCACATTGCGTCGTTGGGGAGCGCTGGTGCTGGTGTTGCTGTTTTTCGCGCAGGTGATGGTTGCCGCGCGGCAACTCTCGCTCACCAGCGATGAGGGGCCGCAGCTGACCAGCGGCTTCTCATATCTCACCACCGGCGACCCGCTGCTCATCGAATACGATGGACATCCTCCCCTGGCCAAGATCTGGAACGCGCTGCCATTGCTGCTTGTGCCGGATTTAGGCTCGCCCGCTGACGCCCCCTCGTGGCGCTCGCCTGATCCCATCAGCCTGCTGTGGGTGACGCAGGAATTCTACTACCCCTATCAACCGCTAGAACGCATCGTGTTGCCGCCGCGTGCGATGGCCGCGCTGCTGGGCGTGCTGCTGCTCGCCGTGATCTACCGCTGGGCAGCGGATCTGTTCGGCGCGCGGGCAGGGCTGCTCGCGCTCTTTGTAGCGGCCTTCGATCCCAATCTGCTGGCGCACGCGGGCCTGGCAACCAACGATCTCGCGGTGACGCTCGCCTGCACCGCTGCGCTCTTCGCCGGCTGGCGTTTCCTGAAGCGGCCCTCCCTGCGCCGGGCGCTCGCGGCGGGTCTTGTGCTGGGGCTGGCGCAAAGCACCAAGCTCAATGCTGTGCTGCTGCTGCCCATCACGGGGCTGCTCCTGCTCGCGCGGATATGGCAGTTGTATCGCACCGGTCGCCGCGAGGCGCTGTCGCGCTTTTTCTGGCAATCCTGCACGCTGTTCGGCGTCGCCGGGCTGGCGCTCTGGGCTACTTACGGCTTCGAGCTGCGCGCCGTCGCCGGGCTGACCTTCCCGCTCCCGGCGGGCAGTCACCTGTTGCTGTGGGAGCGCGTGCTCAAAGCCACCGGCGGCGGACATCCGGCCTTTCTCATGGGCGAGTTCTCCACCGAGGGTTGGTGGTACTACTTCCCGGTGGCCTTCGCCATCAAGACGCCGTTGCCCACGCTATTGCTATTGCTGCTGGGCGGCATCGCGCTCATTCGCGGGCAGCGTCGCTCCTGGGAAGACGAGCTCGCGCTGTGGGCTTTCACGCTGCTCTACGGCGCATTCGTCATCTACAACCGCCTCAACATCGGCTACCGGCATCTGCTGCCTGTGTTGCCGTTTTTGTACATTGCAATTGGAAGTAGGAAGTATGGAGTAGGAAGTAAAAAAGCGCAATTGCGTAGCGTAGGTCTAATACCTCGTCAGCATCTAGTCCCTTACTCCCTACTCCTTACTGCCCTGCTTGCCTGGCTCGCCCTCGGCACGCTGACCCTCGCGCCGCACTATCTCGCGCACTTCAACGAGCTCGTCGGCGGGCCGGATCAAGGCTATCGCTATCTGGTGGATTCCAACCTCGATTGGGGGCAAGCTTTCAAGGAGCTGGCGCGCTATCAGCGGGAACATAACACGGGGACGATCTTTGTCTCCACCCACATCGAGTACGATGCCGCGCTGCGCAGCTACGGGCTGGATTTTGCGCCGCTGCCGCCGCTCCACGCCGCACCGGGCGTCCTGCCGCGCCGCTTCGATCCTGCACCCGGCGTCTACGCGCTGAGCACTACCACGCTTCAGGGCATCCTCACCGCCGACCCGGAGATGTACGACTGGTTCCGGCAACGCGAACCGGACGCCAAATTGGGACATGCGCTTTTTGTGTACCATGTCACCGCGCCGCCAACGCCCGCCGAATGGATCGCGCAATGCACCGTTCCGGTTGCGCCGCTGCCGCCGGAAGTCATCGCTGAAGGCTTTGGGCGCGACGATCTCCGCCAGGTCGCCTTCGATTGCGAGCGAAGCTGGGTGCTGCCCGGCGGCGGGGCGACGCCCGGCTGGGTCGTGCTCTTCCGCGAGACCGCCCAGAGCGATGACGCCTTCATCCAGGCGCAGCTGGCGCCCATGCGCCGAAGCTTCGAGCAGAAGATCACCGGTTTTCAACCGCCTTTCGTCATCTTCCAGGCTGAGGCGGTCCGCCCCACACCGCGCGTTCCCAGTCCAACGCAGATCACGATCGGTGGGTTGCGCTTCCTGGGACACACATCCCGCCAGGCAGCCGACGCTGTGGAAGTGTGGACCTACTGGCAGGTGGAGAGCCTCCCCGCCGCGCCGGTCTCGCTCATGCTGCACCTGCTGGGGCCGGATGGAACGCCGGTCAGCGTGGGCGATGGATTGGGCGTACCGCAAGAGCAGTGGCGGCCTGGCGATATTCTCATCCAGCGGCATCGCCTGCCGCTGCCCGCCGGAGCACCTGCCGGAGACTACACGCCGTTGACCGGCGTTTATGTGCTGGAGACGCTGGAGCGTCTGCCCGTCAATATCGAGGGGACGCCCACCGGCGATGTCCTTCCCCTGCCGCCGATTTCGATCAGCCGACGATGACGACAAAAGCAACACGCCCCCGGAGCCGCGATGCGCTTTCGGGGGCGTGGCTTTTCAAATGCTGCAATCAGGGCAGCGTGGTGAATTCGGTGGCCGGTGAGACCCAGGTCACGCAAGCATCCCCGCTGAGGCCCCGCGAGACGACGATGTACTCATACGTCTGTCCCGGCGTCAGCCCCGTGAGCGTGAAACTATGCCCGGTCGTTGGCGTCTTGTTGATCGGCGTTGCCAACCAGGTGGGTTGACTTCCGCCCATCACCAGAGGCAAATACACCTTGTTGGGATAATCGGGGGGTGTTTCGCCGTTAGAAGAGACGGCGCGGTAATACACCTGGCTTATGGCAGGCGCTGAGGTGCTCCAGGTGATCATGGCCTGCGTGGTGCCGGGCGTAGCAGAAGCGGTCAGCGTGGGCGCGGGCAAGGCTGCCGGATCGTGCAGCATCGCGGGCGTCACTTCCTGGAACGCGCCGGTATCCCACACAATGGCATGTCGAACGCCGCCATAGGCCAACGCGCGGGTGTACACCGTGATCTTGTCGGAACGCGCTTCTGCCGTCACTTGCAACTGACCGAAATTCGGATACTTGAAGTCCTGAGAGTCGCTCCAGATGATGCTGGGGGGATAATATCCCGGCATCGCTGGATCCACAGCCGGATTGGTATGCCAGCCGGTGGGATCTATGCCCACGCGCAGTTCCGCGTTGGGGTTGGGCAATCCCGCGTCCGGGCGGGAAAGGGCGTGCATCTGGAATTGATACTGCAAACAAGGGGTCACGTTGTAGATGACCTGATATAGCCCACCCTCTTGCACATTGCCGTCGTAAGTGCGCAATGCCACCGATTCAATGCCGGCGTGTTTGATGCCGCCTTCCGGGAATGATTTGATCAGCGGTGTGCCGCGCATGTACCAGAGACGCCAGTCCTGCAAGCGTTGGCCGTCGTCATCATCAGGCACCCAGGAACCGACGAGCCAGGTTCCATACCGATCTCTGAACTCATACCAGCGGGTGTTGTCGAAACCGGGATTCTGCAACACCGGCGTGGATAGCGCCGAAACCTCAGCTTCTTGAGCGTTTGCTGTCATACCATGCCCCGCTCCCACGAGCGTAGCCAACAGCATCATCGCCAAACCTAACCTGAGCCAAAGTGTTTTCATGGAAATTTATCCTCCTCGAAAAGTTAACGCCGCCTCACAGCCATGACAGTATAACCAAAAACCTATCTCCGTCAACTTGCCAGAAGTGTTGGAAGCAGTACAATACACTCAATGAAAGTCCATCATCCCCGAAGAATACGTTACGGGACGTTACTCCTGCTCTGGCTTTTCCTGGCTCAGACAGCCCTTGCCGCCCGCGAGACTTCCATCACGCTGGATGAACCGTTGCACATTGCCAGCGGTTACGCCTGTCTGACAACCGGCGATTTCCGGCTGGTGGAAGAGCATCCGCCCCTGCTCAAGATGCTCCAGGCCGCGCCGCTCTTGCTCGCCGACCCGCCGCTACCCAACGCGCGCACGCTCCCCGGCTGGGAGGAAGGCAACCTGATCACCTTCGCGCAACACAGCATCATCCCTTACCGCCCCATGGATCCGCTGGTCTTTGCGGCGCGAGTTCCCACCATGCTCGTCGGCGTGTTGCTCGGCGCGTTGATTTTCCGCTGGGCGCAGGATTTGACCGGGAAACGCAGCGTATTGCCGCTCCTGGCGCTGGGACTCTACGCCTTCGATCCGAATATGCTGGCTCATGCCGGCGTCGCTGCTACGGACCTGGGCGCGGCAGCGGGGATCTTCGCGGCGATGTACGGCTTCTGGCGGTGGCTGCGGCGTCCGACGCTTCCCCGCGCGCTGGTCGCGGCGCTGCTGCTGGGGCTGGCGTTGGGGGTGAAAAACACGGCGCTGCTGCTCGGCCCCATCTATGCCGGGCTGCTGCTCTGGACCGGTTGGCGCTCCCGCGCGCTGAAGCCGTACTTCACCCAGGGAAGCCTCATCGCTGCGGGCGCCTTTTTCACGCTCTGGGCCATTTACGGCTTCGAGTTCGGCCCGGCGACAGGATTGCCTTTTCCCATCCCTGCGCCTAGCCATCTGCTGCCGCTGCGCAAGCTGCTGGAACATACACGCGAGGGACATTCCGCCTTTCTCATGGGTCAGAACTACCATCACGGCGACTGGCGCTATTTCCCCGTGGCTTTCGCGCTCAAGACGCCGCCGCTCACGCTGGGGCTAATGGCATTTTGCGTAATCCGTACTGCGTACTGCGTAATTCGTAAACCCGAAAAATGGCTGCTCCAACACGGAACTGCCGTAACGCTGTCTCTCTTCCCGCTTTTCTACTTCGCGGTGAGCCTTACCAGCGGGATCAACATCGGCTACCGGCATCTGCTTCCGATTCTGCCGTTCATCTACGTTGGAATAGCGAATGGCGAATGGCGAATGGCGAATGGGCGAATGGCGAATGGGCGAATAGCAAACCTTGTTTCACGCCTCACGCATTACCCATT
This sequence comes from uncultured Anaerolineales bacterium, assembly GCA_964508025.1. Lineage (GTDB taxonomy): Bacteria > Chloroflexota > Anaerolineae > B4-G1 > SLSP01 > JAAZNO01. The sequence goes on along the minus strand of CAZDSF010000024.1, from coordinate 5,120 downwards.
ACGCATTACCCGTTACGCATTACCCATCACCCTCTTCACCCTATTTCTGGGCTACGCCGCTGTCACCCTTAACCTCTTTCCCTGGCATCTGGCCTATTTCAATCTGTTCGCCGGCGGGCCGGATGGCGGGTATCGTTATCTGGTGGATTCCAACCTCGATTGGGGACAGACGTGGAAGGCGCTGCACCGTTATCTCGACGCCGAAGGGATCACAGACTTCTACCTGAGCAACTACACCATCAACGATCCGCGCGCTTACGGCCTGGATTATACGCCGCTGCCGCCGTGGCCCGACGCGCCGCCGGTGCTGCCGCAGCGCTTCGATCCGCCGCCGGGCGTCTACGCCATCAGCAGCACACAGCTGCAGGGCGTGGTCATCGCCGACCCGGAAATGTTCGATTACTTCCGCAATCTGGAGCCGACCGCGCGCATCGGCCACGCGATGTTCGTGTACCATCTTTCGCCCAAGCCGGCGGCGGCATGGGCGGCGCAGTGCAACACGCCGGTCGCGCCCCTGCCCGCAGAGGTGCTCCGCGAGGGCCTGGGCACTGACGAAAGCGTCCCGCTCCCCGTGTTCGATTGCGAACAGAGCTGGCTCATCCCACCAGGGCCGGGACGCTATGTGCTCTCGCGGGATTATGCCGGCGCGCCCTGGCCGCTGCTGCAACAGGCCCGGCTGGCCTACGAGCAAAAACGCGCCGGAGATGTATCCCCTTTCAGCATCTACGAATGGGAGACCGCCGCCCAACTACGGCCCGCTACGCCGGCGACAAATACATCGCAAGTGGGCGACGCGCTGACCTTTCTCGGCTACACTGCGCCCACGCTACGCGCCGGAGAAGCTGGCGTGGTGGAAACGTGGTGGCGCATCGAGGCGCGTCCCGCGCAACCGCTCTCGCTGATGGCGCATCTGCTCCGCGCCGATGGCATCCCGCTCGCGGTGGGAGATGGCCTGGGCGCGGCGGTAGAGCAATGGCTGCCGGGGAGCCTGCTGATTCAACGCCACGCGCTGACAATTCCGACGGATACGCCGCCCGGCAGTTATGCATTCCACGTGGGCGCGTACACTTTCCCAGAGCTGGAACGGCTGCCCGTCAGCGCTCCGAACCAACCCGCCAGCGATTCCATTGTCGCCGGCGTGTTGGAGGTGATCGCGCCATGAACGCGCGCCGCGCACGCTGGGTCGCTTTGCTGCTCCTGCTCCTGCTGCACGCGCAGCTGGCGGGCGTCGCTGTGCAGCTCTCCGCGACGGTGGACGAGGCGTTCCACATCACCAGCGGCTACGAATATCTGCGCACGGGCCGCCTGCGTCTCTTCGACGAGCACACGCCTGTCGCCAAGGCGCTCTTCGCCTGGCCGCTCTTCTTTGTTCCTGACTTGCCGCCCCCAGAGGCCGCCGCCGATTATGCGGACGGCGACCTGATCGCCGTGACGCAGAACACGCTCCTGGCCTATCGCCCGCTGGATCGCGTCATCGTCGCGCCAAGGCTGGCGGCGACGTTGCTCGCGGTGTTGCTTGCCGCTGCGCTCTATCGCTGCGGGAAATCCTGTGCCGGACCAACGGCGGGACTGCTCGCGCTGACGCTCTGCGCCTTCGATCCCAACTTCCTGGCGCACGGCAGCCTGGCAACCACCGATATGGGCGCGACGGCCTTTATCTTCTGGGCGATCTGGGCGGGGACGCGCTGGCTGGAAAAGCCTACGGCGCGGCGCTGGTGGATCGCGGCGTTGTTGTTGGGGCTGGCACAAGGGGCCAAACTCACGGCGCTGTTGGTCTATCCGGTGCTGGGGTTGGGCGTACTTTTCAACGTAGAGGCGCGAAGGCGCAAAGGCGCAGAGTGGAAAAAATTGCTGGGCGCCTTTGCCGAAATGGTGGGGGCGTCGTTGCTGGTGTTGTGGGCGCTCTATGGCTTCGAGGTGCGCCCGATTGCTGGCGCGTTCGGCGGCTTCCCGCTGCCCGCCGCCAGCCACATCGAGCGGTGGCTGCGACTGCAAGAGAACCTCGCCTACGGGCGCGAAGCCTTCCTGCTGGGGCAGAATGCCATGCACGGCTGGCGGCTCTACTTCCCCGTTGCGTTTCTCGTCAAGACGCCATTGCCACTATTACTCCTAAGTCTATGGGGCCTGGCTCGTACTGCGTACTGCGCACTGCGTAAACTTCTTCAAAATGACGCATCACGCATCACGCATCACGCATTACGCATTACGCATTACGCATCACGTATTACGTTCTTCCTTTTCCCCCTACTCTACGCCGCCGCCAGCCTCACCAGCCGCCTCAACATCGGCTATCGGCATCTGCTGCCTGTGCTGCCGTGTTTATATGTAGCAGTCGGGATTGGAGGTAGTAGGAAGTACGAAGTAGGAAGTAAAAAAACGCGATCACGTAAGATGATTCCAACACGGCATCCTTCCTTACTACTTACTGCCATACTTCTTACTCCCCTGCTCGTCTGGCTCATCCTCGGCGCGCTGCGCATTGCCCCGCACTATCTGGCCTTCTTCAACGAGATCGCCGGGGGCGCGGATAACGGGTGGCGCTTTCTGGCCGATTCCAACACCGATTGGGGACAGAATTTCAAGACCCTGGCAGCCTACCAGCAGCAGCGCGAACTGGGGCCGGTGCGGCTCTCCGCCTTTACCTTCTACGATCCGGCGGCTTACGGCGTGGATTACACCCCGCTCGCGCCGATGACCGGCGCGCCGCCGGTGCTGCCCCGCCGGTTCAACCCGGAAGCGGGGATCTACGCCATCAGCGCCACCACCCTCGATGGCGTGCCGTTACCCTATCCATCAACTTTCGATTGGTTCAGGCATCGAGAACCGTTCGAGAAAATTGGGAACGCACTATTTCTGTATGATGTGCAACCTGTACCGGGAACATGGATCGCGCAATGCAACACGCCGGTCACGCCGCTGCCCGATGCGGCAATTGACGAAGGCTTTGGCATCCCCAATCTGCGCCGCATTGCCTTTGATTGCGAGCAGAGCTGGGTGCTGCCCGGCGGCGGCGCGACGCCCGGCTGGTTCGCGCTCGCCATCCCGGAGCAGATGCAGCTTCGCTGGCCCACCGGGGATGCGCGCCGTGCGGATCTGCTGCCGGCATGGATCCCCTCCGTAGACGATCTGAGGCTGAGCTATCTCCAGCCCCGGCATGGCGAACTGCCCGCCTTTGCGATATGGGAGTGCGCGCCGTGCGCCTTTGCGGCGCTCCAACCGCCAGTGGAACTCGGAACGACGCTGCGCTTCCTCGGCCTCTCCGCGCCTGACACGGCGAAGCCAGGCGCTACCGTGGATGTCGTGACATTCTGGGAGGTGCTGGCGCCGTCCACTGAACCGCTTTCCATCATGCTGCACCTGCGCGACCGCGATGGCCTTCCTATCGCCGTGGGGGATGGGTTGGGCTTCCCGGCAGAGCAGTGGCAGGCTGGCGACCGCTTTGCGCAACGCCACCGAATCGTCGTCCCGCCAGAAAGCGTTCCCGGCGACTATTGGCTGTACACCGGCGCTTACTGGCTGGATACTCTGCAACCGTTGATTTCTGTGCAGCCCCTTCCGCCAATCAGCATTGGCGTCAAACCGTAAAAAACAACTTTTCTGAGGTGGCAGACTTATGAAATCCAGGTTGATTCTTTTGCTTGTCTCTGTATTGATCGTTCTACCGGTTCTTCACGTAACCCTATCTTCACCGGTCAAAGTTTCACAGCTCCCACCATCGTCAACCCCACTGAGCGGCGCCGGGCTGGTGTACTTCATTCCAGATGCCACAGGAACGCGCTTCGATGCCGCCGGACAATACCTTCGCGTGCGCATGGAGAGCGGTCAGGTCAGCCTCCTCTTCTCCACAGGCGAGATCGTCAAGATGCTATTTGAAGGGAGCAACCCCGTCTATCCCCAGGGCGAACACGCCGTCGCCGCAAAGGCGCACTTTTACCTGGGAAACGATCCCGCCGAGTGGCGCGAGGATGTGCCGCTTTTCGCCCAAGTGGTCTATCGCGATCTCTATCCCGGCATTGATCTGGTCTATGCCTTTCGCGATGGACAGCTCAAGTCGGAGTTCATCCTCCATTCCGGCGCAAAAGTGGAAGCGATCCGAATTCGGTACGTCGGTATCGAGAATCTTCAGGTAAACGACGATGATCTTTTCATTACAGTGAACTCTGACCTGGTGCTGCGCGAGGCCATTCCGCTGGCCTATCAGGAGGTGGAGGGGCAGCGACACACGGTCACGGCGGCGTTCCGGCTTCACGCAACCGATACTTACGGTTTTTCGATCCGCGAAACGCTCATGCCGGGAGCGCGGGTGGTCATTGACCCGCTGTTGCTCTACAGCACCTATCTGGGCGGCAGCGCCAACGACGAAGCGCTTGGGGTCGCTACCGACGCAGCGGGCAACACTTACGTCACCGGAAGGACCTGGTCGCAGGACTTTCCTGTTCTGCATCCCTTCCAGCCCGCTCATGCCGGCAGCGGCGACAAAGATGTGTTCGTCGCCAAATTCGATGCGCAGGGCAATCTGGTCTACGCCACATATTACGGCGGCATCGCCGGAGAGCAGGGCAACGCGATCACCGCTGACGCGGCGGGGAACGCTTACATCACCGGAGAGACCTATTCCAACAATCTGCCGGTGCATCAGGCCTGGCAACCTGTTTTTGCCGGTAACGAGGATGTTTTCGTGCTCAAACTCGACGCTCAAGGCCGAATGGGATGGGCTACCTATCTGGGGGGGCAGGGCTTCGAGGAGGGTAACGCCATCGTGGTGGATCACTTAGGACGTGTGTATATCGGCGGCGAGGTCTACTCCGATGATTTCCCGCTGCTCAATCCCTGGAGCAGCGCCACCTACGGCCCAAGTGATGAAGACGGCTTCATCTCGATTTTCGATGCCAATGGACAACTGATCTATTCCACCTATATCAGTGCGCCGCAGCGAGATCAAATCTTTGCGATTGCTGTGGATCAAAACGGCCATGTCTATGCAGCAGGGATGACTTCCTCGCCTGATTTTCCCGTTCATAATGCCATCCAGCCCACGTATGGAGGAGGCTGGGAGGATTGCTTGATCCTAAAGCTCGATCCCTGGAACAACGTGCTGCATTTCGCTACCTTTCTGGGCG
>CAZDSF010000023.1:3492-45144 GCA_964508025.1 uncultured Anaerolineales bacterium | reverse complement strand
CGCGCGCGCATCGAATTCTGGCGCGCGATGGAGATTTTCTACCGCAAGCATTACGCGGCGGAGACTTCACCGGTGATGCACGGTCTGATTTTGATGGCGATTCGGGCTAATTATGCCATTACTCGCTGGTGGTTTAGAGCGAAGCTATGAGATATGATCGCGCGATTCGGGTGTTTACGCTGTTTTTATTGCTGACCGACACATTGTTGGCTGGCGGCGCTTTCATCCTTGCTTATGTGACGCGCGTTGCCGTGCCCTTTCCTCAGTCGGCAGAGGTGGGGCCATTCTACGAATATGTCGGCATGTTGCTGATCCACACGGCTTCGATTTTGCTGGTGTTATTCTTTGCCCGGCTTTATAATCTTGCGCTCTCTTCGCGGGTGGATGAATTCTACGGCATTGTCGCGGCTTGCACTATCGGTACGCTGATGGGCGTGGCTGTGGGATCGTTGACGCTGCGGGATTTCAAGGGGGGTCGCGATTACTCACGGGCGATGCTGCTCTACGTCTGGGCTTTCTCGATTTTGTTGTTGACTCTGGGACGCTTGCTCAACGGTTGGTTGCGCCGCCAGCTCATCCGTTCTGGGTGGGGGCGCCGGCGGGTGTTGATTCTGGGCACGGGACCAATCGCGCAGATGATTCTTCAGAAGATCCTCTGGACGCCCTCCCTGGGTTATGATGTCGTGGGCTTGCTTGCAAACAATGGTGATGTTCCTGCTTCAGTGCTGGATGTGCCGGTGATCGGTAAGACGGCCCAGCTCGGTGAAATCATTGCAACGCAGCCGATGGATGAGGTTATCATCGCTTTGCCCGAAGAGACCTCGCACCAGGAGATTTTGTGGCTGATTTCCGAATGTGAGCGGGGGCGGGTGACGATCCGCGTGTACCCTGACCTGTTCCAGATCATGGCTGGCCCGGTGGGGATTGGGGAGTTGGGTGGTTTGCCGCTGCTCACGGTGCGCGATATCGCGCAGACCGGGTGGCGGCGGGTTGCCAAGCGCGCGATGGACATTGTGGGCAGTGTGGGGGCGCTGGTGTTTCTCTCCCCGGTGATGATGTTGATTGCCGCATTGATTCGCCTGGAATCGCCTGGCGGTGTTTTCTACGCTCAAGAGCGCATGGGTCTGGATGCGCGGCCTTTCCCGATGATCAAATTCCGCTCGATGCGCGCTGATGCCGAGAAATCTGGCCCTGGCTGGACGACTTCGGATGATCCGCGCCGCACGCGCATCGGGACCTTTCTGCGCAAGACCAATCTGGACGAGTTGCCGCAGTTCATCAATGTGTTGTTGGGGCACATGAGTCTGGTTGGGCCGCGCCCGGAGCGTCCGGTCTACGTGGAGCAGTTCCGCCGCAGTATTCCCCGGTATATGGAGCGTCACCGGGAGAAAGCCGGTATGACGGGCTGGGCGCAAGTCAACGGTCTGCGCGGCGACACTTCCATCACCGAGCGCACCAAATACGACCTGTGGTATATCGAGAATTGGTCCTTGTTGCTGGATATCAAAATCATTGTGCGGACGGCGTTGCAGTTCTTCCGCTCGCCAAATGCATATTGAGTCGTGGGGTACGGGATGAAGGCGGAAGAACCAGTCGTCGGGGTCGCTTCAGAGTTATACGATGAAGCCTACTTCTTGAGCGCCTGTGAAGGCTATGCTGAGTTCACCTCCACGGAGGGGGCGGCGCTTTCCCGGCGGCTGGCAGCGGCCTGGCAGGTAGCCGGTGTTGCACCGGGCATGGCAATTCTCGATATCGGTTGCGGGCGTGGTGAAATTCTGCGTCACGTGGCGGCATTGGGCGCGCGGGCCTTCGGCGTGGATTATGCGGCTGCGGCGGTGCGCATGTCTCGCCGGGTGGGGGATGCGGCGCCCGCGGATCAGTTTCCTGTGGGCGTCTATCAGGCGGATGCCAAGCGTCTGCCGTTTCCCGATGCCTGCTTCGATCGCATTCTGATGCTTGATATCGTCGAGCATCTCTATCCACCGGAGTTGCACTGCGCGTTGATGGAAGCTTTCCGTTTGCTGGCTCCCGGAGGGCGACTTGTCGTTCACACCGCGCCGAATGTGTGGTATGATCGGTATGCATACCCATTGGTGCGCGCTGTACGGCGGTTGATGGGGCAGGGGGCGGCTTATCCACGCAATCCGCGCGCCTTTCTGACGCCAGAGAACGTTCACGTGCATGTGAATGAGCAATCGCTGTTGAGCTTGCGGCGTGTGCTGAGCCGGGCTGGCTTCAGGAACGTGCGCGTCTGGCTGAGCAGTCCGCCGCAACAACGCGAGGAAGCGGTTGTGCTGGGCGCCGCGCGGCGGGTGCTCTTTGGCGCGCCGCCCTTCCGCTGGTTCTTTGAGCGCGAGCTTTTCGCGGTAGGGGAAAAATGAAAGACCGGCGACCGGTTGACGAGCTCTCGATAGAAGAGCTGGAGGAGATCCTCCGCTTGCGTAAGCGTGAAGCGCGTTTCGAACGCCTGCGACAGCGTCAGGGTGAACTCAATGGACGTGAAGTCCCCGTTATGTCGGCGCCTTCGACTCCAGCGGCGCAAGCTCCTGCGGCGCTTCCAGGGAATGGACAGGGGCGTTACAGCGTGGTGCTCGAATCCCGGAGACGGGGTCGCCCTTCCAGGCGCGGTATTCATTGGCGTTGGATCGGCGACCGGTTGTTGCTGTTGGTGGAGATTCTGGCGCTCTTCGGCTTGATTTTTGTTGTGGCGCAGATGTTGCTGACGTTGCGCACTCTCAATATTGAGAGCCAGGAGCAGCAGGCTTTGCCCACGCCCACGCCGACGCCCGTGATCAGCGTGGTGGTCCTGCCCGGCGGACACACGCCGCCAGATGTGCGCGGCGAATCGCAGCCGCTGCCGGTGCCGGCGCATTTGCAGAAGCTCGTTGCAGAGATTACGCCGCTTCCGCCGCCGACGCCCGGCCCCGAACACGCGCAGCGCATTGTGATTCCGAGCATCGGCGTGGATGCGCCCGTGGTTGCCGGCGATGATTGGGAAGCGCTCAAGAAAGGCGCCGGGCATCACATTGGCAGCGCCAATCCGGGCGAGCGCGGCAACTGCGTGATTTCAGCGCACAATGATATTTACGGCGAGATTTTCCGCCGCCTGCCCGAAATGCGCGTTGGCGATGAGATTTTCGTCCACACGCGCACGCAGATTCATCGCTATGTGGTGCGTCAAACGCGCATCATCGAACCGACCGAAGTCAGCGTGATGGCTCCAACCAGCAGTCCGGTGTTGACGCTGATCTCGTGTTATCCTTACCGCGTGAACACACAACGGATTGTGGTAATTGCGTCGCTGGAATGAAGGCTACGGGTGTTATCTTTTTTTGAATTGAGGAGTAATAGAAAATGGCAAAGAAGCAACGGATGAAGACCAATGGGGCGGTTTCGCGCGCGGCTCAGGTAAGCGCAGAGCGTGAAGCGGATCTCGCGGAAGAATACCGCTATGTAATTACGGATCTCAAGCGTATTGCCGTCCTGTCGCTGGCGATGTTGGCCCTGTTGGTGGTACTGGCAATCGTGCTGATCTGATTTCGCGCCCTGGCATCAACGTCACCACGATGTAGACGCAGCTTCAGCGTCCATCGTGGTGACGTGTTTTTCTGGGACGGTGTTGCCTGCCGTTACGCCCCATAGCCAATCGAGCAGGGTGTGGCTCAGGATTGCCAGCCAGAGGTTCTGGGTTTGCAGGAAGAGGATCGTGCTCATCACACCGAGGGCGGCGCGCAGCAGCAGACTCCGACTTGTAGCCGGAGAGCGCAGGTCGCGCCAGCGCGCCGGATTGCAGGCGGCTTCCAGGAGCACCAGCAGCAGCCCCGCCCAGGCACCCAGGGGCGTTTCCCAGAGCAGTAGCCAGGGTTCGCGGTAAAAAGCCCAATGCGCTTCGTGGATAACGGCTTCGCGTAGTGATGCAGCGCCGTCCTTTCGCAGTGTGGGGAGGGTAATGCCGGCGCGTCTGAGTGTCGCTTGCGCCTGGTATAACAGGATTGAGACCCCGGCGCCGAGTCCTAGCGCCCACAAGGCATCTCGTAGCCAATCCTCCCAGTTCGGAGGCAAGGCTGTCAGAAGATCGGTATGCTGCCAGGGGAAAGGCTGAAGTCCCAGCGCGCTTGCCTTCAACGCGCCGCGCCACAGTAATGCCGCCGCCGGAACGCCGACTGCGTACACCAGGCGCAACGTATGACTGACCCAGGGTCGTCCGGGCCAACGCTGCCATTGATTGTACCAGGTGCGTGGACGGCCTTCAAGATGGCGAATGGCCCAGCCGATCCAGGAGATCAGAAACGCTACCAGCAGCGAGCCGATAAGCCAGATCCAACGTTCTTCCCACGGGGCCAGATCTGCTTCCAAGTTACTTCTCACGCATGGGGATGGTGACGATGACCTTGGTGCCCTTGCCGGGCGCCGATTGGATGACGGTCTTGCCGCTGATGAGCGTTGCGCGCTCGTGCAAGTTGAGCAGTCCCAAACTGCTGCGCTGGGCATATCCATCTTCCACAGCGGCGACATCGAAACCTTTGCCGTTGTCTTCCACTTCTGTGATAACACTAAGCCCACGTCGGTATATCCGCACCCACAGATCGGATGCCGCCGCGTGTTTGCGTGCGTTCGTAATCGCCTCTTCGGTGATGTAGAACAATGCGCCTTGAGCCTCTTTGCTCAGGTGATTATCAATGCCGGCATCCAGTTCCAGATGCACCGCGAGGCTGTCAATCTCAGCCATCTTCTCGGCGTATTGTTCGAGGGCCGCCGCCAATCCCTGGGTCTCCAGAATGAGCGGCCGCAGGGTGAAGAGCATCTGGCGAATCTCTTGGGTGGTTCGCCGGGCCAGATCTTCGAGATGCGCCAGCTCCTCGGCGGCTTGTTGCGGGGATTTGGAGAGCAGAATACGTACATAATTGAGCCGCATGGCGATGGCGGCGATGGTCTGCGTTGGGCCGTCGTGCAGGTCGCGGGCCAACTTCTTGCGCGCGTCCTCTTCCACCGCCACCAGCCGCTCTTTCTCCTCCATCAAATTCTGATAGAGGCGGGCATTTTGCAGGGCCATGACGGCTTGATTGCACACGGCTTCGAGCAGGTCGCGGAAATCTTCCGGGTAGCCGTCGGTTTCGGGATTTGCCATAATCATCACGCCGTAATTCTCGAAACCGGCGCGCAAGGGGACGATGACCGCCTGACGGCAGTGGTGCATCACAACGAATTGGCCCAATTCGGGATCGCTGCCGGGGTCGGAGATGAGCGCGGTGCTGGCGTTTTCCAGCGCCTCGGCCAAGGCGCCCTGGCGTCCCGCCAGCCGCAGACGCTTGTCCTGCATGGTCAGCCCCCGCGATGTTTCCACGTACAGGGTGTGATCGAGGCCGAAGAGCATGATGACCTGCACCTGGCGCACGTTGGCGCCGACGAACTCTTCTAGCCCGGCTTGTGTGACATCGAGTGCGGCGTCGAGAACCCGCTCATAATTGAGTGTGGCGCTAAGTGTGCTGGCAAGTTCAAAGATCAGGCGCACTTTCTGGTGTGCTGTTTCGATGGCGTTTCGCGCTGCCAGCTCTTGCTGTTTGCGCTCTTCTGTGAGGTTTTGCCGGATTCGCGTACCGATGTAACTTACGCCGCCGCCGGCCAGCAGGATAATTAGTCCATTGGCAATGTAGCTAGCGGCCCCTAACACTTGTGGCACGGTGATACCGGTTTCCAACCCTACACTGATCCAGCTGCCCCACCAATAGAGGATGCTGGTGAGCAAAGCCATGCTCACGCTTACCAGCCAGGTGTAGCGGAGGGAGGTGGTGATGATGGGGATTAAGGAGACGAAAAGGAGGGGGCTATCGGCGCCGCCGGAGCTGAGAATCAGTCCCAGAGTCAGCGCGATATCCAGAATCAAGGTGAAGGGCGCGATACGCGCGCGCCGGGATCGCAGTATCAGCAGCAACATCACCAGCATGTTGGCGATACCGCCGATGACGAGCAGCGCAATGACCGTCGGAGGAAACTCCGTGCCCGAGGAGATGGCTGTGATGGTGGAGACAACGCCTACTGCCAGTAAAAAGAACCAGCGTAAATTGCTGTACAACCACTCAATTTTGAACTCGGACTCGTTGAAATCGGTCTTCATACCTTGATTATACCTGCGATTTTCCACGTTGCCAGTGCAGCGGCCGTTCAGGGTTATCGCCTTTGGATTCCCACTCCACCTTAAATCGAGAAGCGAATGTGGACGATATCGCCGTCGCGGACGGGGTATTCCTTACCTTCGAGTTGCACCTTACCGGCTTTGCGCGCTGCAACCATGCCGCCAAGCGCCACCAACTCCTCGTAGCCGATCACTTCTGCGCGGATAAAGCCCCGCGCCAGATCTGAGTGGATGGCTCCCGCCGCGTCCAGGGCGGTCGCACCTCGCCGTAGCGTCCAGGCGCGCACTTCGTCCTCGCCCACGGTGAAGAAAGAGCACAATCCCAGCATTGCATAAGACGTGTGGATGACGCGATCCAGCCCTAGCTCCTGGATGCCAAAATCTTCCATGAACATTGCCGCTTCATCGGGGGGCAGCTGCGCCAGCTCCATCTCCAATTTCCCTTGCAGAGCCATCACCGCAGTCTGACGGTGTTGGTAGTGCAATATCGTATCGGGATCGCAGGCATCTTCTCCCGTGTTGAGCAATACCAGTGTGGGTTTGAGGCTCAACAGACCAAAGCCGGAGAGGCCGTCTGTTTCGGCTACGGTTAGTTCCAGGTCGCGCAATGGCAATCCAGACTCCAACGCGGCGTGAAGGCGCTCGAAGAGCACCCGTTCTTCTTGCAGCCGCGTGCGTTCCTCGCTGCGGGCGCCCTTGTGCAACATCTCATCAATGCGCGCGATGCGATTTTCCGCTGTCACCAGATCTGCCAGCAGGAATTCGCTGTGCAATGTATCCAGGTCGCGTTGCGGATTGACGCTGCCCAAGGGGTGTGGGGTGACGCTGCTCTCGAAGCCGCGTATCACCAACACAAACGCATCTGTGGTCGCAATTTGATTGCGCAACTGTCCGGTAAGGCCGCTCTTGCCGATGCCTTGTTCGATGCCGGCAAAATCGGTGTAGGTCACTTTCGCGTAGATGGTTTTGCGCGGTTTGAACATGGCGCTCAAGCGATCCACCCGCGCATCCGGCACATCCACAATGGCGGTATGGGTTTCCAGTTTGCCCGCTGCAACGCTGGAGGTAGGGGCGTCTCCCCGTGTAAGGGCGTTGAAAACGGTGGTTTTGCCGCTCAACGGGTATCCAATAATGCCTAATCTCATGCTGGCTCCTTTGCTGGCTCCTTCAAGGAAGAGAAATCAGGGTGTACAGTTGTATCTTGATTCAGATTATACCACTGCTGCAAGTCAGCATTCAGAAGGTTGGGCGGGCGCTTGCTCCTGCTGCTGTTTTTGGGCTTCGAGCAAGGGCTTGATCAACGTCTTCACGGCAGTGATACTCATAACCGCCGTGAATCCTGGGAACAGCATGAGCAGCGGCGGAATAACCACGCAGAGGACTGCAAGCAGTCCGGTCGTGATCAGAAACACCAGTGTCTTGAACGGATGTACGAAAACCAGGAAGACGCTGTTGCGCAGCGAAAGCCAGAATTTCGGTTCGGTCATTTCTAGTTGAAAGGAAAGCCAGTAGAAGACGGCGCCTGTCCAGATAAGGGTCATGCCGATCCAGAAAGATGTGGCAATCAGGGCAATTTCAGCTGATACCGGACTGATTCCGGGGGTGTTGTAGAACCAGAAATTGAGCATAATCAACCCATAGATCACGGCGACGACCAGTGTGTTGAGCCAGTTGCGCGGCCCGTAACGTTTGACCGCCTCCCAGTAATCGCTCCATTGGATGCTATAACCCTCCACCGCGCGATGCGCCACACCCCAGAGTCCGCCGAGCGCTGCCGGGCCTGGAAGTATCAGAAAGAGCGACAATAAGGTGATGAAGCCCATGAAGAAGAAGCGGAAGAGTTCCTCATAAAAGGTTTTCATGCTCTGCCAGATAATTTGAAATGGATTCATGATGCCTTCCTTATGCTATTGCTGGTGATTGCAGGATTGATATTGGTCTACCGGGTTTCGAGTATCACAGTCAGTTTGACCGTGGTGAAGTCGCTGCGGGTCGGTGTAAAGCGCACGCGAAAGCCTTCCAGGGGATTGAACACAGCGCGCGCTGTATCGCTTTCCAAAATCAGCGGCGCATCATTTTCCGGGAAGGAGATGGGCTGCCAACGGTTTTCGCTCCAGTTCCACAGCTCGAGGCTTACGCTGGAGGGCGGTTCGGGCATATCCTCAAACCGCAAGACCAGCCGCCTGGCTGTACTGGCGGCAGAGCCTTGTTGCAGCGGTAGGTAACGGAGCGTGGTTGGCTCTCGGCTTTGCAGGTACAGGGCGCCGTTTTCGTCAAGCCAGTTGAAAACCGCGCTCTCAAAATCGAGTTGCGGCAGCAAGGGCATTCCGCCATCTTCCAGCACAGGGCAAGGGATGCTGATGATCAGGCAGCTTTCTCCGCTATGAGCGTTCCCAGATGTGCGCGTTGGCGCGGGAACGCCGGACGTGGTCGCCGTGAGATAGCAGGGCGCCGGGGCGTCTGGGTTGGCGGCGCCAGGAATGGCAGCGCGCTGTGGGTAGAAATAGCCGGTTTGTAGAATGGAACAGAAAGGCAGGCTAAGGGTATCGAATTGCTGCAAACGTTGTAGCGGTACCGCCAGCTCTAATGGCGTGTTGGCTTCTACGGTGTCGGCAAGCTGGAGGCGATGTTGCCCAGTCTCGAAGATAAGTCCTACTTCATGTAAGGTTACTGCGCTGCGCAGGTTGCCCACCAACCGGGGATTTCCCTGCTGTGTCTGGATGGCAGTTTCCACCTGGATGGCGGGCAGGCTGGTTAGCCCTTCTGTCGCCCAGGTGATAGGGCCGGGCGGGGCTTCCGCGCTGATCTGGTTGCTCGAAACGCCCCAGACAACCTCTGCTGGAAAAGGGAAGCGGATATCGTAGTAGGCGTATGGCGCAGCGGTGTTGACGTATCCGGCGAAGGGGCGGGTGGCGGATGCCGTGTCCCAGTGCAAAGCGCGGGCGCGCGGCGCAAAAATGGCGGTGGCCTGCAACACACGCGCCGGCGCCTGCGTGTTGCTGCCCATGATGACGGCGATTTCGTGGGTCATGGGGAAGTGTCCGGCGAGCGCGCTGCCGAGTCCCGCCCACATTCCGAGCGTTGCCAGGACGATGCCTGCCGGCGTGAATGCCCAGACCCATCGTGGTCGGTGTATCCATCTGGCGAGCATCCAAGCGCCGGGGCCAACCAGCGCCGCATACACTGGCAGTAACAGGAGCCAGATGCTCAGTCGCGGGATCTGGGATTGCGGCACTTGCATGAGTGCATTGGCGGTCGGCGCGACATGGCTGAACGGCAACGCCGTCCGCAGCAGGGAGACGGCTGGAACGCGATGGTTGCGCCAGTCGCCGAGCCATGCTGTAGTAGTCGCGGCGTCGGCTGTTTCCTGGTTCGCCATGGCGATGAAACCTGCGCCGAATGCGCGTTGCGCTCCCGGCGACAATCCTGCTGCTACCTGACGTAACGGCTGCGGCAATCCGGCCAGCGTTTGCGCCTTTCCTGCCCCAGAGGTGATGACCAGTTGTCCGCCCACATTCACCCATGCCAGCAATGCTTGTTGTTGCGCCGGGGTGAGGGCCGTCGTGGCAATTTCGTGGAGGATCAGCACATCGAGCGTGTCCCAGGCCATCGGCGTTTCTGGCAGCTGGTCAAGCGCCGTGAGCAGCAGGCGTTCATCGCAGCCATTCTCCGGCCCCGGCGTGAGGCGTCCCAAAGGGTCTAGCACGACGCAATGTCGCGTGTTTGCGTCCAGGGGCCTGAACGATAGGCGTTGCGTCGTTAGCATTTCTGTGGGCGTCGCCAGGGACACGGAAAACAGCCCGTATTCTGTGATGTAGAGCGGCGCCCGAATTCGCTGTCGTCCACGGGCAGGTAGTTCGAGCGGCAACCGGTAGATGACTTGTTGCGCGCGGTCCTCGAGGCGCAATTCGCCGCGCCAGAAGCCATCAGGGGCATGGAGATTGATCTCCACCTCTGTCCAACCGGGAATCCGCACCGTACCTTCCCAGGCGAGCGTCGCCGTGAGCTCCGGCGTATCCGTAGCCGATTGCGCCGACGCCATCGGTTGGGCGATGAGCAGGCAGAGCGCCAAAGCGAGCAGTACGCTGGCGTGGCTTGGAAAACGGCTCTTAGGTTTCATGCGTTGGTGCCGCCCCCGTTTTATGCTACCACGCGGCAGAGCAATCCCTTGAGGTAGGCGCCCTCCGGAAAGGTCAGCGCCACTGGGTGATCTTCAGCCTGGCTCATCCAACCGATCAGCTGCACTTCGCGCTCAGTATCGAGCGCCGCGCCGAAGACGATTTTCTGGAGCAAATCTGCCGAGATCGCCCCAGAGCATGAAAAGGTGAACAGGTACCCGCCAGCGCGAAGCAGGTGCAACGCTTGCAGATTGATGTCTTTGTACCCGCGTGCGGCCTTTTGGATATCTTTCTGGGTGAAGGCAAACTTAGGCGGGTCGAGCACGATGATGTCGAAGGAGCGTCCCTGTTGGCGCAGCGTGCGCAAGACCTGGAAGGCGTCGCCCGTGATATCTGTCACGCGCTCCGTATCCAATCCGTTCTGCAGCAGGTTCAGCCGCCCGGTGTGGAGCACTTCCGCGGAGGTGTCCACGTTGACGACGCTGCGCGCGCCGGCATCGCCTTGAGCCAGCGCGTAGACGCTGAAGCCGCCAGTATAGGCGAAGACATTGAGCACATCGGGATGCTGCCCCGTATGCGCCAGGGCAGCGATGCGTTCGCCCAGCAGCCGGCGATTGTCGCGCTGATCGAGGTAAAAGCCGGTTTTGTGCCCACGTCGCACATCCACCAGAAAGCGTAATCCATTTTCGACAATTTCCAACGTCTCCGGCGGCTCTGCGCCGTATAGCAGCCCCACGCGCGGCGGCAGATCTTCGTGCTGGCGGATATCCACATCGCTGCGCTCGTAGAGGGTCCGCGGACGAACAATGTCGGCGAGCAGCGCGGACAGCAGGTCGCGCCGCGCCTCAATGCCGGCGGTGAGCGCTTGCAGCACCAGCGTATCGCCGTAGCGATCCACGATCAGGCCCGGCAACGCATCGGATTCGGCATGGATGAGCCGACAGGCAGTGGTGCGCCCATCGGCGAGCAAAGGCGCGCGTCTCGCGATGGCGCGTTCCAGCCGCGCGCGCCAGAACGCCGGCGCGTCTGGATCTTCGGCGGCATTCCAGGAGAGCAGCCGCACCCGGATCTGCGATGCGGCGCTGTAATGCCCCCAGGCCAGAAAGGCGCCATCGGCGCCATGGAGGGCCACGAGCGCGCCGGGGTTGGGCCGTCCTTCTACCCGCGCAATTCCACCGGAGAAAACCCAGGGATGCCGGCGCTGGATCACCGTTTCACGTCCAGGTTTGAGAAAAACCTTTGGATGATGGTTCATGGCCCGTCCTTTCTGGGATACAGAAACAACGCTTTTTGAGAGCAGCTGTTGGCAAACGCGACCCTGTGTTAGTGCAGACCATCGTTGCGCAGCAGCGCTTCCAAAGCCGTCAGATCGCCCTGGAAAGTGGGTGGGGGATCGAGCGCTTCGGCAGTGGTCGCCGGGCTATGGACGAGATAGGTGAGACAGCCCAATGCGCCCGCGGCCATGTCCATGGCCTCATCGCCAACCATGAGCGCCTCTTCCGGCGCGCGGCCCAGGCTTTCCAAAATCTCACGATAGTAGCGGGCATCCGGTTTGACGGCGCGGCTGTTTTCGTAAGTGGTCACGCGCTGGTAAGGGAAGTCCGCAATGTTGGCCCAGCGCAGCCGCTCCTCGGTGGCAATGGCGGGGAAGTAGGGATTGGTGGCGATGACCACTTCGTAGCCTTGTGTGAAGGCAGCCTCCACCACGCGGCGCGCTTCCGCACGTGGGCGCGCCACGCGCTGGAGGGTGGGGAACGCCTGCCGGTAGAAGGCTTCGAAATGCGGTTCGAGGCGCTCGCGCGGTTCACCCGCCAGCGGATAGAACACCTCAGCAAAAGCTTCGGCATTGGTCCGGCTGCCATCATTGCGGGTGATGGCAGCCGTCCCGGCTTCCAGGGCTGCGATGAGACGCTCCGGCGGCAGATGCGGGGCCATCCATGTCGTCAGCGCCCGGAAATACTGCGGCAGGAAATCCTGAACCATGTCATAGTTCAGAAACGTTCCATCGAGGTCAAAGAGAATGGTTTTGATGGGCATCGCGCTCTTGCTCACGCGGCTCAGCGCCGGTAGCCTTCCACGGCGAACTCGCCGGGCAACATGAAGAAGCGCTCAATGCAGATCTCCGGCATCCATTCTTGCGTTAGACTTTCATTGAGACTGTCTTGCACCATCCCGCGCAGGGGGAGGCTGAAGCGCCCGATGCGCACGCGCTTCACGGTGAGCGTGGGGCTGCAATTGGTTGCGCCAAACGCGACCGTGACCTGGCCGGAGAGTTCTCGCGCTTTCAGGAAGAAGGGCAGTTGGATGCCCTCGCGCTCCAGGGCCGCGCGTTCCACGGTGGCCGCGAGCGTGACCGCACCCGCCTCAAAGGTGACGCCGGCGCTGCTCAGTTCCCGCACATCCTGAAGCCTCTCCTGGATCAACGCATTCACCGCCTCCTGGCTGACGATGATTCGCACCGGCGTGTTGGGTTCCAGTTCTTCCCACAACGCCTGTCCTTCTGCCACGGTTGAAATGCGGTATTCCGGGCGGTTGGGATCGAAGGTCGGCGTCGGTTCAGCCTGGCTCTCGAAACCCAGCCAGCGCAGCACGGGGCCAATGATCGGCCATTCGGGCGGCGGCGGCAGGTGCGGGCCGGGCGCCTGTGCCAGGGCCGTCGCCGGGGTGCTCAACACCAGCATAACGGCCAAAACTGCTATCCATACACGTGTATACTTTTTCATGGTAGTTCTCCTGTATTTGTTACCTTTCTGTGTTCCAGATTCTGGGACGCATCTCTTTTTTCAGCCTTCAGCCTTCAGCCTTCAGCCTTCAGCCTTCAATCTTCAGCCTTACTCTTCGTCTATTCCCCACCAATACATATCCGCGAGTTTGCGATGCTCCTCATGCAGCCGTGTGTAGCTTTCGTAGCGGTGCTGATCAATCTGTCCGGTTTCCACCGCTTGCAGCACCGCGCACCCCGGTTCTGTGTGGTGGCTGCAATCCGAGAAGGTGCATTGTGGTACGTAGGGGACAATGTCTGGGAAGTAAGCATCAATCTCTTCCGGTTCCAGATCGAAGAGCGCCAGCGCGCGGATGCCCGGTGTATCGGCGACCCAGCCGCCGACTTGCAGCGGGATCATCTCTGTGACGGTGGTCGTATGCCGGCCCTTGCCGGTCGCTTCGCTGACGGTTTTCACTTGCCGTCCCAATCCCGGTTGCAGCGCGTTGAGTAGGCTGGTCTTGCCCACGCCCGAAGGCCCGACAAGCGCCGTGATTTTGCCTCGCAGCTGCTCGCGCAACGCTTCCACGCCGGCGCCGCTGCGCGCGCTGGTGAACAGCACCGGATAGCCAATCCGTTCGTAGATGGCGAAGCGCCGGCGGGCGGTGGTTTCGGAGACGAGATCTGTCTTGTTAGCGCAGATCAACACGGGGATGCTCTGCCGTTCAGCGCCTACGAGTAGCCGATCAAGCAGCCGCAAGTGGGGTTCGGGTTGGGCGCACGCCAGCACAAACGCGACTTGATCGGGATTGGCAATGAGCACTTGTTCCCGTTCGCGTAGATAGCCCTGGCGATCCCAGCGGCGCGTGCCGCGCCCGGAAGCCAGCGGCTTGAGCCGGGTCAGCGCGCGCTCGCGCGGCAGCACTTCAGTGATGGTATAGCCGCCCTCGGGGCAGGGTTCCCAGCGCACGCGATCTCCCACGGCCACGATGGTGCTATCTTGCTGTTTGTGTTTCATCTTGCCACGCACGCGCGCTGTGCGCTGCTCGCCGTCGGCGGTCAGCAGGGTATAGAAACCACTTTGGGCTTTGATGACTTGCGCTTCGTAGTTACTTTGATTCATAGATCGTTTCTAATCGGTTGTGATTGGCTATTTGTACCAGTGTACCATAGTGCATCCCTGAAGCAAGAGCCATTTTGCGGTAGTTGACTTAGTTACCGCTTACGGTATAATGACGCAGCCTTGGGAAGGAAAAAACCGCAGCGGGCGACCGCGCGGTTTTGTGTGTGAAGAGCATTCATACGTTTCAAGCCCTTCTGGGTTTGATACTTTGAAAATTCCTATTTTTAAGGAGAGATAAAGCATGTCTACGAAACGCACTTATCAGCCGAAGAAGCGCAAACGAATGCGCACTCACGGTTTCCGGGCGCGCATGGAGACTCAGGACGGTCGCAACGTGCTCAAGCGACGGCGACTACGGGGTCGTAAGCGCCTCGTCGTGGTGAGCCTTGGCGGCGCGAAGAAAATCAACTGGAAAGAAAGCGCCCAGCGTCCACGCCGTCGCGCTTGATGTCGCCGGTTACGGAATCGTCGAAGGGGTATCAGTGGCACAAGGGTATGCGCCTGCGACGCCCGCAGGATTTCCGCTATGTGTGGAAACATGGGCAGTCATGGGTGCATCCCTTGTTTGTGCTATGGGCTATCTCGAGCGACCTGTCTGGATCGCGGATAGGAATCACGGCCAGCCGCAAGGTCGGCAATGCTGTGCATCGCAATCGGGCGCGTCGGCTGCTCCGTGAAGCGGCTCGGCAACTCTATCCGCATGTAGCGCCGGGCTGGGATTTGATTCTGGTGGCGCGTTCGGCATTGTGCGCAGTCCATACTCCGCAGGTTGAGGCGGCGCTGGAGTCGGTGTTACGGCGCTCTGGGTTGTGGCAGGACTAAGCGGCAGGTCACGTATGCGGACTGTGTTTTTGACTATCATTCGCTTTTATCAGCGGGCGATCTCCCCAGCATTACCGCCTTCGTGCCGGTTTACTCCCACTTGTTCGCAGTACAGCTATGAAGCGATTAGCCGCTATGGCGCCTGGCGCGGAGGGTGGCTGGCTGTGAGACGCATTCTGCGCTGTCATCCCTTTCACCCGGGAGGGTATGATCCCGTTCCTATTCTGGAGGATGTATGAAACGTTGGTGGGTCCTTTTGGGACTGAGTGTATTGTTACTGGCGCTTTCCGGCTGCGCTGGGGGGGCGCGCCAGGAGAGCTGGCCTGGGCAGATCGTGGTAGACGGCGTGCTTTACGTAGCGGATGTGGATCATGTGCGCGCGCTCGATGCAGAGACCGGCGATGTGTTCTGGAGCTGGATGCCGGGCACGCGCCCGAACGCGACGGAGACGGGTTTCTATGCTACGCCGACCTACGATGCGGAACGTAATTTGCTCCTGGTCGCGGGTTTCCATGGGCGCAAGGTTTACGCTTTGCAGCTGACCTCCAATGCGCAGGCGGTTCATGGCGTGGCCTGGGTCTATCCCCAGGATAACGGCAATGAGATTCCCATCATCGGCCCGTTGCTGCAGGCTGTGGGGCTTCAGCCGGATGCGGGGGGCGCAAAAGGGCAATATGTCGCTGGCGGTGCGATTGGCGGCGAGCTGTTTGTGATCGGCAATGGCGACGGGAATGTCTATGCGCTGAATCTGGCAAACGGCGCACTGGTGTGGCAGTTCCGCACTCAGGAGCGGGTCTGGACGACGCCAACCATTATTGGTGATACGGTTTATGTCGCCTCGATGGATCGCACGCTCTACGCGCTCAACCTTGCCGATGGCGCGCTCAAATGGGCATTTGCGGCGCGCGGGGCCATGGGCGGGGCGCCCGTGCTGGCCGATGGCGGGCTGTGGATCGGTGATTTTGGCGACCGCGTCTATCGGCTTGATCCGGCAACGGGGCAGGTGTTGTGGACGTATGAAGGCGAGGATTGGTTCTGGGCGACGGGCGTTCTTGATACGGGACGTATCTTCTTTGCCGATGTGCGTGGGAACGTCTTTGCGTTTGACACGCGCAATCCGGCATTGCTCTGGCGGCAGCGCATCGAGGAAGAGGTCTTTCGTGGCCGTGGCGTCTTGAGCGCCGATGGTGAACGCTTGTATCTTCCAGGTTATAAGAGCGGCGCTATTCACGTTCTGGAGGCGGCGACCGGCAGTGTGCTGCCGCGGATTGTATTGGCGGAGCGTCCAGGGCGGCTGCCCGGCGACTTGAAGACCGATGGCGAACGCATTTATGTGATGCCGATTCTGACTGAGGCGCGGGTGCAGACACTGGATGCCAAAAGCGGTAAACTGCTCTGGCAGTACCCGTTGCCCAAATAGATCGAGAGTTTTTCTGTGGCTCTAGCCGGTTTTGGGAGAAAAAGATGTGGGATCTACTCATTGTTAATCCGTTGACCAATCTGTTGCTGTTGTTCTACCAGGTGCTGGGCAATCAGACTATGCTGGCGGTGACCGCGTTGACGCTGCTGGTGCGGTTGGCAATCACGCCGCTGACGCTCAGCCAGCAGAAGATGATGCGCAAGCAACAGGAGATGCAGCCGCGCATGAAGGCGCTGCAAGAGAAATATAAGAACGATCGGGAAAAGCTGGCCCAGGAACAGATGAACCTCTACAAAGAGCTGGGGATGAGTCCCTTGGGCGGTTGTCTGCCAATGTTGATCCAGCTGCCATTGATGTTTGCGCTGTACGGAGCGATCATCCGCGCGTTGGCTTCCACCCCGATTGCGTTGCTCGATCTACCGGCGCACATTTATCGCTGGTTGCCTGGGTTGAGCACCATCGTCCCGCTGAATAGCCAGTTCTTGTGGATGGATCTGGCGTTGCGCGATCCGCTGTTCATTATGCCGATTTTGGTGATGGCGACGACCTGGTATCAGCAGAAGCTGCTCACACCTGCTACTGCCAACCCCGATCCCCAGGCGCAATCCATGAGCCAGTCCATGCTCATCACCATGCCGCTGATGATGGGCTTTTTCTCTGCGCAGTACGCGGCGGGTCTTTCGGTCTACTTCGTTATCTCGAACTTGATCGGCATCGCTCAGTTTTTCTTGTTCCGCCGTCACTATGTTGTCGCTCCCGAGACCAATAGCGCGCCGGTGGAGAAACCGGTGAAGAAGACGCCTGTCAAGCCGCCATCCAAGGCTGCCAGTCGCGCCAAAGCTAAAGGCTGAGATCGGGACGCGTGCTCACATGTTGCTTCGTGCTTACGAGGAGGATGGTCATGCAATTTGAGCAAGAGGTCGTTATTTCAGCCCCAACTATCGAAGAGGCGGTGATTTTGGGGTTGGCGCGCTTGGGAATTACCCGCGATAGCGCGGAGATTGAAATATTGGACGAGGGCAGCAAAGGGTTTCTGGGGTTGGGCTCCCGCGAGGCTCGCGTGCGGGTCAAGCAATTGCCCCCTCCGGTCCCGGTGACGCCCGCGCCTGCGCCCCCAGCTGCGTCTGAGCCTGCAATCAAAACGCCCCAGGCGCAGATTGTGACAGCGGCTCCATCCCATGTTGTTTCCACTATCACACCGGACGCCGTAGAGCCGGCGCCCGAAAAACCCATTTCTGCGCCGCCTGCTGCCAGGAAGACAGAAAAGCAACCTGGCGCCGGGCCGCAGACTCTCAAACCGGTGGTCCGCAAGCCCGCGCCCGAAAAGCCTGCGCCGGGCCGTGTGGCCGCGCAAGAGGCGCGCCCGGCGCGCGCGGCTGAGTCTTTCGAGACCCTTCCTCTGGCAGATCGTGAGGTGATTGAAAAAACAACCCTTGAAGTGGCGCAGCATTTCTTCGAGGCTCTGGAGCTTCAGGTGACGGTTGAATGGCGCGAGGAGGATCGTCAGACCCTCTGGGTTTCGGTGCGCGGGAAAGATGCTGATGTTCTGGTAGGCCCTCAGGCGCAGACTCTGGATTCGATTCAGTATCTCCTCCGCACGGTTGTCCGTCACCGGGTTCAGGGGAACTATGATCTGGTGCTCGATGCTGATGGCTATCGCGATCGGCGGTTGCGCAGTCTGGCGACCCTGGCGCGCAATACCGCCGACAAGGCTGTGAAGCAGGGCAAGGCCGTGCATCTGCGCCCCATGCCTGCCGGCGACCGGCGGGTAATTCACATGACATTGCGCAACGATGCGCGGGTGCGAACGCAGAGCACCGGCAGCGGGCGCTCGCGGGCAGTGACCGTTATTCCCGTAGACCGCGCTGAGCAATGACAACTGTGGCGGCGCCGCCGGATTATCTCGTTATCGGGCATGTGACTCATGACTTGTCGCCCGATGGGTGTGGATACACGATTGGCGGCACGGCGACGTATTCGGCTCTGGTCGCGGCAGCGCTGGGACGCCGGGTCGGTATTCTGACCAGCGCGGGCGCCGATTTCGATGCGACTGCCTTTGGCGAGCGTGTTGCGTTACACTGCCACCCGGCGCCGGCAACGACGACCTTTGAGAATCGCTACACTTCAGAGGGGCGGGTGCAATATCTGCATCAAACCGCTGCGTTGCTGACGCCGGAATTGATTCCCTCCGCCTGGCAATCCGCGCCCTTAGTCCATATCGGCCCGGTGGCGGCTGAATGCGCGCCGGAACTGGTCCCGTTCTTCGCCGGGCGGGCCTTTGTGGGGTTGACGCCCCAGGGATGGATGCGGCAACGTAACGACCGGGATCACGTGATTGCCCGTCCCTGGCTTGAAGCCGAAACGCTTCTGCCGTTGGCATCGGCAGTGGTATTGAGCCTGGAGGATCTTCACGGAAATCGAGATCTGGCTGAGCGGTGGGCTGGTCTCACGCGCTATCTGGTCGTGACAGATGGTTACATGGGCGGGACGCTCTATTCTGAAGGGCGTCCCTATCTGTTTCCCGCGTTGCGGTTGACAGAAGTGGATCCCACCGGCGCTGGCGATGTTTTCGCGGCCACGTTCTTCTGTGCGCTGGCAGATGGGATGGATCCGCGCCTGGCGGCGCATCTTGCGGCTTGTATCGCTTCGCATTCGATTGCGCGCGTGGGGTGGGCCAGCGTCCCTACGCCCGAAGATCTGGCGATCTGCAACTGGCTCTGACGCTGCGCTTCAGGCGTTTGGCGTTTTCACGCGCAATTGGCTGCCGCAACGGCGCCGGACGCTTACCCGAAAATCGCTTTTTGTGTGGATGGATGAAACGTTATGCGAACTTATGCGTTTGCAAATCAGAAAGGCGGCGTGGGTAAAACCACAACGGTGGTCAATCTGGCGGCCTCGATGGCCGATTGGGGCTTCAAAGTGCTTGTGGTGGACATTGATCCTCAAAGCAATGCCACCACAAGTCTGGGGGTGGATTCTCGTAGCGTTGAGACTTCGACGTATGATGTTTTGATCGGCGCGGTTGCCGCTCCGGCAGTGATCCGCAAAACGTGGTGGGCGGGTCTCGACCTGTTGCCCAGTGCGCCAGCGCTGGCCGGCGCTTCGGTGGAGCTGAACGGCTTACCGGATCCGCGCGTGCGGGCGGAGCGCTTGCGGCTCGCGCTGAAGGCCATCGAAGGCTACGACTACGTGCTGATTGATTCGCCGCCCTCACTGGGGATTTTGACCGTCAACGGTTTGTGCGCTGCGGATGGTGTTGTTGTGCCCGTGCAATGTGAATATCTCGCATTGGAAGGGCTTTCGCAGTTGATGCATACGATTGATTTGGTGCAGCGAGGGTTGAACCCCAACCTCAGCCTGCGCGGCGTGGCGATGACCATGTTCGACAAGCGCACAACCCTGGCGCGCGAAGTCGTCGCTGAGGTGCAACAGCATTTCCCCGATCGGGTTTTCCGCATTCTGATTCCACGCAGCATCCGCTTGAGTGAAGCGCCGAGCTACGGCGAGCCGGGCATTCATTACGCGCCGCGCTCCAAAGGCTCGGTGGCCTATCGCGTCCTGGCGTGGGAATTGCTACGCGGCGATGGTCACGACGTCGAATGGACGCCGCCGGAGACGGTGGAAGATTAGCTGCAATGTTCGGCGACTAAAGGCAATACCAGCCCCCAGATGTCTGTCTGGGGGCTGGTGGTTATGTCGCTCAGATTGGCGTCTCGGCATCAGGCTCTGGCGGCGGCGGCAACCCGCGATAGCGCATCTCGACTTGCTGAACGGCATGACGGGCGGCTTTCTGCACCCCCGCATCGGGATCACGACAGAGCGTCTGTAGCGCGGGCAGATGTTCCAGCCGTCCAATCTGGCTCAGCGTGCGCGCCGCCAGGATGCGGGGGCCGTTGTCGCCAGATTGAAGCGCGTGGAGCAGCATCGTCAGCGCAGCTTCGCCCACGCCCAGGCCTAGCCCTTGCCGGGCAGCCCAGCTTATCAACCATTGGATTTGATCTGGCTGCGGCGGCGCTTCCACAACGACGGACGAGGATTGTTGCGCGCTCAACGCGGCTTCGGCGGCGGAGCGCACCAGCCATTGCGGGTCATCGCGCGCCAGTTGCTCCAATATCTCGCGCGCCCACGGCTTGCGGATGGCGCTCAACCCGTGCGCGACCGCGCGGCGCACCAGCAGATCTTCAGCCTGAATTGCTTCACGCAGCGTTTCCCAACTATCGGGATTCCCCGCCAGGATTTCGGCAATAATCAGCATCAGCTGCTCGCTGCTTTGGGGCAGCAGATCCCCAAGGAAGCGGTAGGCGCCGGAGGTGCCCAAATCGCCAATGGCGCGCAGGGCGCTTTCCTGGATTTCGATATGCGGATCTTTGAGCGCCGCTGCGAGCAGTTTCAGATCCTTTGGCCCTCCGGCCCAACCGATGCCGCGTAGTGCAGCCGCGCGGATGGGCTGCGCCGGGTGGCGCAGCGCCTGGAGGTAGAAAGGATAGGCGTCTTCTCCGGCGACCAGCGCCAATGCCTGGCTGAGTTTCAGCCGATACTCATGGCTGATGGCGGGTTGGACGAAAACCTGCGCCAGCGCTTTGATGACAAAACTGCGCCAGGGAACTTCTTCCGGCGCGCGAATCGTCCACCGCGCCGCCAGGAGCAGGGCCTCGCGGGCGCTTTCCCCTTCAGGCTGGGCAGCGTTCGCTAACCCTTCGCGCAACAGCGCTTTGATCAGGGCTTCTGCATCGCCCAATCCGGCGTAACAGTCGAGCAGGTAGCGCCAGGTGGGATCATTAAGGTGTTCCAACAGCAGCAGCGGTTCCAGATCGGTTTCTGCCGCTTCTGCTGCCAGCGCCCTGGCGGTGAGGAAATCTTCCCATAGCGGATGAATGAAGCGCAACGTTTTGCCAGAACGCTCTAGCAAAGGGGTGTTCTGGATGAGTTTCCGCACGATGACAGGGATTTTATCTTGCTTATCTGTAAGCGGCGCGAGGCGTTCGAGCAACTCTTGGAGTTGCGTTGCGGATACGGCGCGCCCTTCCAGACGGATCGCGCGCGCCAACTGCGCCAATATTGTGAGCGCCAACGCGTACACTTGCGCGGCAGTTTCAGGATCGTCTTCGAGGCCGATGGGCAGGTAATGATTGCGCAAGAGCGCTGTGATCACTTCCACGGGGCGGTAGGGCGTTTCCTGGTAGTGCAGGTGCAGGTGAATGCGCAGTGTGAGTTCCGGCAGCGTGTCGCCAGCGGCAAGCGCCCATAACATGGTAGCCAGCGCATCCTCGCGCAGTTCTGGTTCCGTCATCCCGAGGCTTGTCAACCAATGTTCGTGTAACGCGATTAGAGCGTCTCGGTTGAGCGGGGGCTGAATGTGTATCGGTACAAACCCCGCTTCGACCAACGGCCCGTAGCCTTCTGGCCCGGCGGCGATGAGCCACACGCTTTCCGGCAGCGCCGCAGCCGCCTGGGACAGGCGTTGCGCCAGCTCTTGCCGCGCAGCCGGCGGGGTTGCCTCCCAGTTATCCACCAGGATCAACGAAGGTTGGCTGCGTAACTGGCTTGCCAGCCATTTGGGGAGCGCCTGTGGCATGAAACGGGTTGCCAGCTCCGCTAGGTATTGAATAGGTGTAGTCTTGGCGTCCGGTGGATCGCCGGATAGCGCCAGATCAATCCACAAGGGAAAGCGTTGGAAGGGGCGGCGGGTTTCGGCGTCTTGTTGCGCCATCTGCCAGACGGTGAGCGCCAGGGCCGTAGTGCGCCCGGTTCCTGGAAGGCCGCAGATGACGATGCGCGGGTGCCCCTGGAGCAGGTTGGCATAAGGGAGCACTTGCGTTGCGGGGGCCTCGCCGGCTTCTGTTGGCGTAGCTGGCAGGGCGCCAGGCGCCAGGAAGGTCGGCGGGATGAAAATCGTTTGTGGGTCCTCCACGCTAAACAGCAACAGCCGCCGCAGCGTTGCCTGCAACGCCACAAGATACTTCTCGCCGGTGCTGCGCTGGCTGCGCGAACGCCAACGCAGCACCGGCGCACGGAGCCGCTCAATGCTGCGCTGCAGAGCCGCGCGCCGGATGTACAACATCCATGCAAGACCCCATGCAACGAACGCTCCTATCAGTGCAGAGCGCGGGTCGAAACGCCAGCTGTGACTCTGCAGCAGGGCAGTGGCCCACATCCCGCGCTAATCCTCTTCATCGGGAATGCCTTCTGCGGGCGGCTCCACCAATAGCCGATACCCTTGCCCGCGTTCGCTCACGATGTAACGCGGCTTGCGGGGATCATCCTCGATTTTCTGGCGCAGGTACCAGATGTACAGTTTGAGATAGTCGCGGCGGTTCGCATACTCCGGCCCCCAGACGCGGCGTAGCAGGGTGTCGTGGCTCACCGTGCGCCCCGGATCCTGGATTAGCGCCGAGAGCAGGGCGAATTCCGTGGGGGTGAGGGCAACCAGCCGGTTGTTGACCTTGACTTCGTGGGTGTCTTGATTGACCCACAGTGCGCCAGCCTGGAAGATGGTCTGCGCGCCCCGTGCGCGCCGGGCGCGCGCGAGCGCGGCTTTGACGCGGGTAACGAGTTCCTTGTCGCCGAAGGGCTTGACGATGTAGTCATCGGCGCCCAGCCCCAGGCCATAGGTGATGTTGTGTTCATCGCCGAGCGCGGTGAGGAACAGTACCGGAGCATCGGTGATGTCTTGTAGCGCTTCGTGAACGTGCCAGCCATCCATGCCCGGCATCAGAATATCCAGTAACACCAGATCGGGATCGGTTTCTCGCGCTACTTGGAGGCCCGATTCGCCGTCATTGGCTGCCAGGACATTGTAGCCTGCGCGTTCCAGTAGCAATTGCACGAGCTGGGCCAGGGCTTCGTCGTCTTCGATCAACAGGATTGTTTCCTTCATCACTGCGCTCCTTGTGTATGTTCAACTGGTTAAGGATTATCCGCTATGGGTTCTCGGAATGTGTGGAGCCGCTGTGCCACGTGTATCTGCGCGCTCTTTTTGAACCGCCCCATAGATTTTAACCTACTACTATGATATGTTAGAATTCAACTTTGTCAAACTTGACTTCACTAAAAAACGCCAGGTGCTTATGGCGCGACGGCGTTTTGCAGCAAGCGCGCGCCTATAGCGGCGGCATCTTCCATTGCGGGCGCATTTTCGAGCAGCACTACGACGGCAAAGCGCGGCAATGGTGCGGCATTGATACCGAGGAACCAGATGAGTGTGCGCTCTGGGCCGGCAAGCGCGCTGCTCAGATGCCCGGAGGCTTCGCCCCAGCGGGGCCAGGCTTCACGCAGACGTCGCGCTGTGGCGGCGCTGATGACGGGAACCTCGGCGGTCGCCGCTGCGGCGCAGCCCACCTGCGCTGTTTCCAGTAAGTGCAGCGGTGGGCGAACGCCGTCGTTGGCAACCGTCGCCGCAACGCCTGCCATCTGCGCTGGCGTCACGAGCAGCTCGCCCTGCCCCAGCGCTTCCAGCACCGGATCGGCGCGCATTGGATCCCACGCCGCAGTGATGGTGGGCAGCTCCAGTTGCGGCGCGGCAGTGAGTCCCCACTGGGTGAAATGTTCTGCTAACCACGCCAGTCCCCGCTCGCGTCCGACGGCGGCGAAAGGTGTGGGGCAGGTTGCTGCCAGGACGCTTTCCCACGTGGCAGCTTCGGGGGTTTCACGGCAGGTGAGCGTATAGCCGTTCCACATCGCGGGTGCGGATGGATTTTGCGGCGGGCGGGCGCCGCTTTCGAGAACAGCGGCAGCGATGATGCTCTGGAGCGCGCCGCCCGGTTGCACGGGCGCCTGGGTGGCGCGGTTGAGCAACGGCGCAGCCGGATCGTTGCGCAGCGTATTCCAGTTGGCAACCACGAGGGCGGGATCGTAGGTGGGCGCCGACGCTAGCGCCAGAATTGCGCCGGTGTGGCTATCCACCAGGATGATGGCGCCGGTACGTCCTTCGAGCAAGGTCTGCGCTTGTTGCTGTAGGCGCGCGTCGAGGGTCAGCCGGATAGGTCGTCCCTGTTGACTGCGGTGTAGCAGCTGTTCCAGCGCGGCTTGCCAGCTGGTGCGCTCGCCATCGCCGCGCAAGACGGTATCACAGGCGGCTTCCATGCCGTCGTTGCCGTATTCCAGGGTGGCATAGCCCACTACTGGGGCAGCTTCGGGTACGGGATAGGTGCGTTGGACGTAACCGCGTTCGTTCACGTTGATGTCGGCCAGCACGATCCCGCGCCGATCCAGGATGCGTCCCCGCTGAATGCGTAACTCGGCGAGAATGCGGTGAGGGTTGGTGGGATAGGCGCGCAGCGCGTCGGCGCGCAGCACGGCCCAGTAACCCGTTCCCAGGGCGCTCATCACCAGCAGCGCCAACAATCCGGCGCCCAATCCCCGCATGTTGCGGCGCAGCGGTGGAATTCTGTTGCTGCTGGGCAGCGGTAGGCTCGCCGGGAGTGGATGCGGCGCGGAGATGTTCAGCAGCAGACCCACAGCCATCAGCAGCGTGACGAGCGACGAACCGCCATAGCTCAGGAAGGGCAGCGTGACGCCGGTGAGGGGAATCAGTTTGAGGTTTCCCGCGATGATGACCCAGCTCTGGATGCCAATCCAGGCAGCAATACCCCCCGCCAGCAGCGACTCGAAGGGGGCTTTGCTCCGTTGGGCGAGGCGCAAGCTGCGCTGGATGAGCACTGCCAGCAGCGCCAGCAGTGCCAGCGCGCCCGCCGCACCGAATTCGTTGACCAGCGCTGCGTAGACGAAATCGCTGTGGACGACGGGAATCAGATCGGGGCGTCCCAGGCCCAATCCCTGCCCGAATAGTCCTCCAGCAGCGACGGCAAACAGCGATTGGAGAATCTGGAAGGCGCGGTCGGCCTGTTCCGGCGCCCATGGATCGAGCCAGATGCTCGCGCGCAGGGCTACACGCGCCGAGAGTAGCGCGCCGCCCACGGCAACCGGCGCGAACATGAGCAACCCGCCGAGCACGTGCCAGAGCCGCCCCCATGCCAGGTACAACATCGCCAGCGCGGTGAGATAGAAGAGCAACGCTGCACCGAGGTCTTCTTGCCAGGCCAGTAATATCAGGGCCAGGCCAATCATCAGCAGCATGGGGCCGAGCACGGCGGGCCAGAGAGCGGGGCGTCGTTGGGCGCTGGCGGGGATTTCGCGCCGGTCGGCAAGGTACGCTGCCAGGTAAATGAGCAGTAGCAGTTTGAGCAGTTCCGAGGGTTGGAAGTAGAAACCGAAAGCGCCCAGCCACAGTCGTGTGCCCCATCCCGAAGGGTTGACGCCGAAGCGCAACGTCGCAGCCAGCAGCAGCAGGCCGGCGGCAAGGAGCGTGTAGCGATAGCGTCGCAAGAGCCGGGTAAGGGTGGGGATGCTGCTCAGGGCGCACATGAACACGAGACCCAATAGCAGCCATGCTATCTGCCGGCTCAGGAATCCGGGCGCCAATCGGGCCTGGAAGAGCAGCCCCCAGCCGGTAAGCAACGCTACCGGTGGGAGGAGGAGCAGATCGGCTTGCGGGTAGCGTCGGGCCAGGTACAGGGTCGCGCTGCCCCAACCCAGCAGCCAGCCGCCCCAAAGCGCTCCCAGGCGCCACGGCTGGCGCGCTGCAGCAGGTGTTGCCAAACTCAGGGCGACGACGCCCAGCGCCATGAACAGCGCAGTGATGCCCAGCAACAGGGCGACGGCGCGGCGCTGTTCAGGAATGTGTGGGTCTTCGGCAAATTCTTGTGTGCGCATACGAACCGGCTGTGAGGCGTGCGTGGTTAGCACATTGTGCGGGTGGCGCGAAAAATGATATATGCTGTGCTGAACCTGCGCACTGTTCTCTGTCTCACAAGTAAGGCGCGGTGATGACGTGGAGTTTTTGCCGCGTGGTCCCTGGAATGCGCTCCGGCGCGGTGATGAGTGCAGCGGCAAGCGTCTCTGCGCAACCGCAGCCCGGCTCCCGCGTCGCCAGCTGGGGGACGAGAGCGGCGATGGCTTGCTGCGCCAGGGTCACGTTGGCGTTGAGGCGTTGGATGACCATTTCGACGGTGACAGGCTCCTCGCTCTCATGCCAGACATCATAGTCGGTGACGTGCGCCATGACGGCGTAGCACAACCCCGCCTCGCGCGCCAGGAAAGCTTCGGGGCTGGTGGTCATGCCGATGATGTCCATGCCCCAACTGCGATAGACGCGACTTTCGGCTTTGGTGCTGAAGCGCGGCCCTTCGATGGTGATGAAGACGCCGCCGCGATGTACGCGGGCGCCCGCGGCGGCGCTCGCCTCGGCCACCAGCGCCGAGAGCTCGGGGCAGAAGGGATCGGCCACCGAGATGTGTCCGACGAGGCCTGCGCCGAAGAAGCTGCGCTGGCGCTCTTTGGTGAAGTCGAAGAGCTGGTCTGGGATGACGACATCCCCCGGTTCCAGATGCTCGCGTAGGGAGCCGCACGCCGAGACACTGATGACGTGGCGCGCGCCGAGGCTTTTGAGCGCGTAGATATTCGCGCGGTAGGGCACCTCGCTCGGTGTGAGGACGTGTCCGCGCCCGTGCCGGGGCAGGAAAGCGACCGGAATTCCGGCCAGCTCGCCGACAATGAGGGCGTCGCTGGGATCGCCGAAGGGGGTGGCGACGCGCTGCTCGCGCACGTTTTCCAGGCCCGGCATCTGATACAGCCCTGAACCGCCAATGATGGCGATAGAAACTTTTTCCATGTCGTATCCTTTCATTTTTTCTTTTATTCTTTTACAATAAAAATCAGTTCTTCGTGACACAACCCGCAGCCGGTGTAAGGATTGGCGACGGGGCCGCCGCTTTTGGCGCAACGCGCTGTGATAATCATGCGCGGCGTCTCCCAGAAGCGGAGCGGACGCCGCCCAATGCGCGCGAGCAGCCGTATATGGGAACAGGCGTTCGCGCGGCGGATCTCCGGCGTGGGGCAGGCGGCGCAGAGGGCCGAGGTCCACCGCGCTGCGTCGGGCTGCCCTTCTAGCAGGCGGCAGTCCTCGCGCCCGGTGCGCCAACGCTGAACATCGGCATAGTAGTACGGGCATTCGCGCCCATCTGGGGTGCGCATGGTTTACTGGAATTCCCTGTGCACGTGGCGTTACGCTTCCAGGTAGCCCTGGATGTGTTGCCGGCTCACGTAGGCCAGCGGGGCGCGCCCTGGCAGTCTGCCGCCAGTCTCCGCGAGATAATGGATGGATGCATCGAAGACGGGTAGGAAGACCCCTTTCCAGAATTCGAGGAAGTTGCTCAGGCGGGCATCGCCGTACATGGGCGCAGCGCCGCGAATGACCACGAGCGGCAGGTAGAACACGACTGTGAGCGTGCGCGGCGGCTTGCGCGTATTCTCCATCACCTCTGGTTCGGTGAAGAGTACGGCTTGCACTGTGGCGCGGTTGACCAGCAATTGCGGCGTGCGGACTGCCGGCAATCCGGTAAACGACCAGGGCGTCACGCGCGCCTCGTAGAGCGTCAGATAGTCGAGTCCATCTTTGTTGATGTGCCCGTTGGGATCGCCGAGACTTTCCAACAGGCCCTCGCTCCAGAAGAATTCCCCGACTGTCTGCGCCGGGCGCTTCTGCTGGGGTGAGCTGTTGGCATCAAGATTCAACATGGTTACCTCCTTGAGAATAGCGAATAGTGAATCCTATCGGTAGACCAATCTTAGCATTACTTGCACCAAAGTCCAATTTGATTGGGCCGGGCAAGTGCAGCGGTTTTCCAAATCGTGTTGATTTCTACATTTAATGCCAGGCGCCACGTCTTGACCTTAGCAAGCTTTTCATATATGATGTAGGTATCTCTGACCGTTCAATTGTGGGAGGTTGGGTTATGCGCAGATATTTTGCTCTCATGCTCCTGGCGGTTCTGTTATCTCTGGCGCCTTTGGCGGCTCTCAGCACGCCCGTGCAGGCGTGTGGCAGCACAATCCACGTTGTGCAGCCTGGCGAGAATCTGTATCGCATTGCGCTGCGGTATGGCGTGACGATGGCGGCGATTTCGCGCGCTAACGGCATCACCAATCCCAATCACATTTACGTTGGGCAGCGCCTCACCATTCCTACGGGCGGTGCATGTCCACCCCCGGCGCCGCAGCCTCCGCCCCCGTCATCTGGCTGTCCGGTACATGTGGTCAGGGCCGGAGAGAATCTCACGTTGATTGCGGCGCGCTACGGCGTGAGCGCGTGGGCTATTGCGCAACTCAACGGCATCTACAACACCAATTTGCTCTATGTGGGGCAGCGGTTGAACATCCCGTGTACGCCTGCGCCGCGTCCAACGCCGACCCCAACACCGGCGCCCGTAACGACAGGCGTTTGGCGCGGCGAGTATTTCCGTGGCACAACCCCGACTGGCGGGCCTGTTTTCGTCAAAAACAGCGCGGCGCTCAACTTCCATTGGGGCTTAGCTGCGCCGGATTCGCGCCTGCCTGCTGACGGCTTTTCCGTGCGGTGGACGCGAACGTTCGCTTTCCGAGGCGGGATGTACCGGCTGAACTTGACGGTAGATGATGGCGCGCGCATCTGGGTGGATGATACGCTTGTGCTCGATGTGTGGAAGGTGCAATCAGAAACCACTTACGTGGTGGATGTGCCGATTCGCGCCGGCAACCACACACTGACGGTTGAATACTTCGACGAAGCCGGCCCGGCGACGTTGCAGTTCACCTTCAAGTGGATTGGCGCATCGCCGGTGGATCCGCCTCCGCCCGTTGGCGAGGCCGATTGGCACGCGACTTATTTCGCCAACACGGAGCTGGCCGATCCGGCGGTGCTGTCGCTGCGGCAGCCCAAGGTTGATTTCAACTGGGGTCTCGGCTCGCCCGCCGCGTCCGAAGTGCCCGCCGATTACTTCAGCGCGCGATGGGTGCGCAACGCCGGTTTCACCGCCGGGACTTATGCCTTCTGTATTCGCGCCGATGATGGCGTGCGGCTGTGGGTGGGGGATACGTTGCTGCTCGACGAGTGGCGTATTTCCAACGGGGATCTCACCATCTGCCGCGATTATGTTATGAGCGCCGGGCTGCACACGGTGCGCGTGGAGTATTTCGAGGAGACGGGCAATGCGTTGGTCAAAGCCTGGTGGGAGAAGAAGTAGGCTCGCCTGATTCTCTGTTGCTCAAACCGTCGCGGTGGATGCTCTACTGCGACGGTTTGCTTTGCGCGTTATGGCGCGCCATCCACGATGGTGACTGCCGTGACCACCAATGTGTTGCAGCCCGCATCCTGCCATGTGCCTCGATACGTCCCATCGGCGGTGTAGACATCAATTTTGAGGATTTCGCGGCCCTCGATGATGACTTCTTGCCCGGAGCGAATTTCGCGCAGTTGTTGGTGAATCGCTTCTGAGGCAGGGACGGTGTGCAGCAGGTTGATTTTGCCCTGGGGATAGGCTTCGGTGCGCGAGCGCCACACGAAGCGATGATTGGCGACCGAGGTCCGCACTTTCTCTGGATCGGCGAAGTCGCCGGAGGTGACGAGAATATCATGGCTGAGCATGGGGAACTGGCGCTGACGGATGACTGAGGTATGGCGCACTTTGCCGGCGAAGGTCGAGACGCCCGGACGCTCGTAGATCACCCTCCAGCAGGGCGCATCCATTGCCATCCCCTCGCAGCTTTCGGCCAACGTCGTCTCGCCGTTCAGGGACATTCCCCACGCGCCGGTGTTGGAGCGCAGGTAGAACCAGCCGCCGATGCCGAGGAGCAACAGCCCCACCAGCAGGATCACCTGTGGGGAAATGTGGAAGAGCCAGGCGAACGGCGCAGCGAGCAGGTCGCCGAATCGTCGAGGCGGCGAGACTGGCGGCGGCGTGGGGAAGGGATCGGGAGATGCGGCTGCCGCCAGGCGGCGCGCTTCGGGATGCTCTGGCTCCAGCGCCAGCCAGCGTTTGAGGCAAGTGGCGCGTTCTCGCTCGGTCTGAGATGCGGCGTAAGCCAGCTGCCAGGCGCGGGGATTGTTCGGATTCGAGCGCAGCACGTCTCGCAGCAGCAGCCGCGCGCGGGCGTCATCGCCGGCGCGCAGGGCGCGCGATGCTTCCTCTAGCAATATCGCTTCTGGCTGCTCTGTCACTTACCAGCTCCCATTGCGCTTGTAGCGGTTTGGAAAAACCTGTCTGGTTAGCTAGCGCGGTCGGCCAAAGACGGCGATGAAGTAGTAGCCCCACGACGTTTTGGCGACGCCGATGCCTACCTCCGTGAGCCAGGTGGTGAGCAGCGTGCGGCGATGGGGATCGTTGGGCGGAATCTCGTCCATCCAGATGTCTATGGCGCCCTGTGGGGTCAGCCGTTGCGCCCAGCACTCCGCCCAGCTCGCGGGATTGTAACCCACGCGCAACACTCGCTGTTTGATGTCGGAGCCATCGGAGCCGGTGTGGCTGCACCATCCCCGTTGCATACAATCGTTCGCCTGAATCTGCGCCGCTTGCGCCAGCGTCTCGTTGTACGCCAGGGGCGGCAGACCGTGTTCTGCCCGCACCGCATTCATGATCCGCGCGGTCTCGTAGGGCCAGGACGCGACATCGGCGGGCGGCGGCGCAGCGGCGGTGGGGGTGGGAAGGATGACGGGCGCCGGCGTGCTGCCCGTGGTTCCGGTCGTCGGCGCGGGGGTGGGTGTGGCTGGTCGCGGCGTGGGATCGGGCGCGCGCGCCACTGCCAGATTGCGCAACGGAAGGATGAGCAACTGCTCCACGTAGATGTAATCGGCGGCGCTGAGGCCATTCGCGGCTTCGATCTCGGCGACGGTGGCGCCGTAAGCTTTGGCGATCTCGCTGAGGGTATCGCCGGCGTTCACTTGATAGACCACCCAATAGGGCGAAGCGCCAGTCCAGGCGGCGGGAGCGGGAATCGCCAGCTGTTCTCCCAGACGCACGACGGTCGAAGCGCCTTTATCGTTTTGCAGCTGGATGGCGGCCATGGGAATGCCGTATTTTAGCGCAATGCCGAGCAACGTGTCGCCAGACTGGACGGTGTGGGTGGTGAGCACCGCCGGCGGCGGGGAAGTGGGCGGCGGCGCTGCTTCGGCAGCGGCGGGAGATGTGGATTCCGGCGCTGAGGGCGGCGCTTCGCCGGGGAGGATGGGCGCGCCTGTGACGGTCGGCGGTACGATCACCGGCAACGTCGGCGTGATGCCATCGCTTTCGGGCGTTGGCGCCGGTGTGATGGACGTCGCTGCGCAACCTGCCAGCACGCACACCAACAATACTGTGTTCATGATTCGCTGCTTCATGAGCGCATTATAACCGCATTTTGGGTGCTTATCAACAGCGACGCTGAGGTTTTCGAGGAATTGTGTGCTTCCAAAGGTTTACCCCCAGACAAGAGTTGTGCTACAATAGGAATGAGTACACCGCAAAGGAGGCCTCGATACATGGAAACACATGCTTCGTTTCTGCATCTGCTGGCTGTGGCGCGGGGCGATATCCCTGCCGATTTGATTCTCCGCAATGGGCGCGTGCTCAACGTTTTCACCGGCGAGGTTCTGGAAACCGATGTGGTCATTGCCGGCGACCGCGTGGCGGCGGTGGCGCAGGGCTACGCGGCTGTGGAGGAACTCGACCTCCAGGGGCAGATCGTTGTCCCCGGTCTGATTGATACGCACGTCCACGTGGAGTCCTCGATGGTAGCGCCGCCGCAGTTTGCCCGCGCAGTGGTCCCGCACGGCGTCACCACCGTGATCTCCGATCCGCACGAGATCGCCAACGTCTCCGGCGCGGAGGGTATCCGCTATATGATCGCAGCCTCGGAAGGGTTGCCGCTGACGATTTTCGTCAATCTGCCCTCGTGCGTGCCGGCGACCTCGATGGGCACGGCGGGCGCGGAGCTCGACGCCGAGGCGCTGCTGGCGCTGCGCGATCTGCCGCGCGTGCTGGGGCTGGCGGAGTTCATGAACGTGCCTGGCGCGGTGCTGGGATTGCCGGGCGCGCTTGAAAAACTGCTTGCTTTCCGGGATGGGCACATTGACGGGCACTCGCCCTCCATCACCGGGCCGTGGTTGCAGGCTTATGCGGCCGCAGGCCCTTCCACCGATCACGAGAGCATGACGGTGGAGGAGGCGCTGGAGAAAGTCCGTGCGGGGATGTTTGTTCTCATCCGCGAAGCGACGGCAGCGAAGAACCTGCACGCGTTGATCGCGGCTGTGACGCCGGAGAATGCGCGCCGCTTCGCCTTCGCTACGGATGATCGCCATCCGGCGGACCTCATCGAGGAGGGCAGCATTGATCACAACGTGCGTCTCGCCATCGCGGCGGGTCTCGATCCGGTGATGGTGCTGCGCATGGCGACGCTGAACGCGGCGGAGGCGTTTGGGCTGCGGGATCGCGGCGCCATCGCGCCGGGCCGCCGCGCCGATCTGGTGGTCACGCCGACGTTGGAGGATTTCCGCGCGGCGTTGGTCTTTGCGGGGGGACAGTTGGCGGCCCGTGATGGCGTGTTGGTGGGCGCGTGGTATACGCCGCAGACGGATGAGAGCGCCGTGCGGGGCAGCGTCCACGTGGATGTCGAAGCGCTTGATTTCCGCATTCCCGTTCCCGAAGGCTACACCGATGGGCAACTTCGCGTAGTGGGATTGGTGCCCGATCAGGTGGTGACGGAGCATCTGCTGATGACGCCAACCGTGGCGAACGGCGAGGCGATTGCCGATGTGCGCCGTGATCTGGTGAAGCTCGCCACGGTGGAGCGTCATCGCGGCACGGGCAACGTGGGGCTGGGCTTTGTCCACGGTATGGGCTTGCAGCGCGGGGCCATCGCGGGCAGCGTGGGTCATGACGCGCACAACATCACCGTCGCGGGCGTCACAGACGCCGACATGCGGGCTGCCGTGCAGGCGGTCAAGGATCTCGGCGGCGGGCTGGTGGCAGTGCTGGATGGCGAGGTGCTTGGGAGCGTGCCGCTTCCCATCGGCGGGCTGATGTCCGACCGCACCGTGGAGGAGGTGCGCGCGCAGATGGATGCGTTGCTCGAAGCGGCGCGTGCGCTCGGTTCGCCGCTGCACGATCCATTCATGCAGCTGGGTTTCCTCGCGCTGGAAGTCATCCCCAAGCTGAAACTCACCGACCAGGGGCTGGTGGATGTGGAGCAATTCGCGTTTACGTCGCTGTGGGCTTAGGCGGCGGGATTGGGAGATGGGGTGATGGGGGGCAGAGGGCAGAGAGATTTTCAGCCTTCCGCCTTCATCCTTCATCCTTATTCATAGGAGCGTGACCTTATGGCTAGAGATTATCTTCTGACGGTGCAGACTCCGCAGGGAGAACAGCGAATTTCGCTTTCCAAGGGTGAATTCACGTTGGGGCGCACGCCGGATAATGATGTTGTGTTGCCGGATGCGCTTGTCTCCGGGCATCATGCCCGTTTGACGTTGACCCCGCAGGGCTGGCAGGTGGTGGATCTCAATTCGAGCAACGGCACGTGGCTGAATGGGGGGCGTTTGCCCGCGCAGACGCCAACGCCGTTTCAGCCCGGCGATACGCTACAGTTGGGCAAATGTCGCCTATCGCTGAGCACGCCGGCAGAAGCGCCTGCCCCGCCGCAAGTGGCGCAGCAGATTCCGCCGGTTGGGATCAGCCCGCCGCTCGGATTGGAATCTCTGTCTGTGACGACCCCCTCGGCGCGCCCGGCGGCGCCTTCGCAGCCTGCGGCGCCGCCCGCCCCGCCGCCATTTGCTCCGCCTGCGCCGCCCGCGGCGGCAGGCGGACGCGCACTGGCGGTGTTGCAAGTGCGGCTTTCGCGCGGTGGACAGGATGAGCATCCGCTGCTCAGTCAGGAGGTGAGCCTGGGCCGCGCCGATGACAACGACATCATCCTTGACGGGCCGTTGGTCTCGCGCCACCATCTGCGCTTGACTGTGGACGCCAGCGGGCAGGTCACGGCGATGGATCTCGGCTCGCTGAACGGCACACGTTATAACGGGCAGCCGCTCTTCGCACGCCGCCCGGTCGTGCTGCAACCCGGCGATGAGCTGCAGCTGGATGAATTCCATCTGGGTGTGCGCCCTGTAACGGCGCAGGCGCCTGCGCCGCCGGCTGTGGCCGCGCGGGTGCGCCTCCATCCCGCGCCTAAACCTACTGTGGTGCTCACTTTCCAGGGGCGCAGCCAGAAGTACACGCTCACCAAGCCCGTGGTGGAGATCGGGCGCACCCCCGAAAATGATATTGTGATCCCTTCGGCGCAGGTTTCCAGTCATCATGCGCGCTTGCAGCAGACGGGAGATAGTTTCATCATCCAGGATTTGCAAAGCAAGAATGGCATTCTCTACAACGGGCAGCGCGTGACGCAGCAGGCGTTGCGCGACGGGGAAGTGGTGATGCTAGGCCCGGATGCCATGCTTCAGGTGCGCTTGCATCCCGGCTTCACGCCGCAGGTTGCGCCGCCGGCTGCACCGCTGCCCGGCGCGGCAGCCGCCGCTCGCCCCGGCATTCCTTCGCCCTCGGCGACGCGGGTGCTCTCGATGCAGGCAGAGGAAGCGATCACCATCGGGCGCGCGCCCGATAACACCATCACGCTTGACCATCCCCAGGTGAGCCGTTATCACGCCATCATCGAGCGTCTGGGAACGCGGCGGCGCATCAAGGATCTCAAGAGCGCCAATGGGGTGTTCATCAATGGGCAGCGTATCGAAAAGGAGGCGTGGCTCAACGAGGGCGACGAGGTGCGCATCGGCAGCATCAAGCTGCGGCTGGCGGCGGATCAGGTGCATCAGCTCGCTGAAGAAGGCGTGCGCCTCGATGTGGTGCGCATCAACAAGTGGGTTACCAAGAACAAGAACCTGCTGCAAGACATTTCCCTCTCCATCCAGCCGCAGGAGTTCGTCGCGCTGGTAGGACTTTCGGGCGCGGGGAAATCCACGCTCATGGATGCCATCAACGGCTTCCGTCCGGCGACGCATGGCACGGTGCTGGCGAATGGCACGAATCTGTATCAGAACTTCGATATGTTCCGCAATGATATGGGCTATGTTCCGCAGAAGGACATCGTCCACCAGGAATTGACCGTATACCAGGCGCTCGATTACGCGGCGCAACTGCGGATGCCCGCCGATACCTCGACAGAGGAGCGGCATCAGCGCATCATGGAGGTGATGGGCGATCTTGATCTCACCGAGCGTAAGGATTTGCCCATCCACAAGCTCTCCGGCGGGCAGCTCAAGCGCGTTTCCATCGGCGTGGAATTGCTCACCAAGCCCCGGCTCTTTTTCCTGGATGAGCCGACATCGGGCCTGGATCCCGGCACGGAGTTCAATATGATGCGCTTGTTGCGCAAGCTGGCGGATCAGGGCCGCACGATCGTGCTGATCACGCACGCCACCAAGAATGTGATGATGTGTGACAAGGTCATCATCCTGGTGCGCGGCGGGCGGATTGCCTTCTACGGGCCGCCGGAAGATGCGTTGGTCTACTTCGACCGCTACCGCACGGATCAGGAGCGGCGCGTCAAAGATATTGAATTCGACGACATCTACACGATTCTGGAGGATGACGCGCGCGGTACGCCGGAAGAGTGGGATCAGCGCTATCGCCAGTCGCAGACCCATCACAAATATGTCACCGGGCGGCTTCAGGAAGTGCAGGCTGAGATCGCGCAACCCTCGGCGCGCGCGGTCACCCGGCAGAAGCCGGTGAAGCGCGTGTCGGCGTTGCGGCAGTTCCTCATCCTCTCGATGCGCAATCTCAAAATCATGACGCAGGATAAGGCGAGCCTGGCGCTGATGCTGGCGCTCTCGCCTGTCATCGGCCTGGCGGATTTCATGTGGGGACGGCAGCTCTTCAATCCGGTGCTGGGCGACGCCTTCAACATCGTCACCATGTTGTTTATGATGGGCCTGATTTCGATTTTGGTCGGCGCGATGGCGAGTGTGCGGGAGATTGTCAAGGAAATTGACATCTACAAACGCGAGCGGGCGATTGCGCTCAAGATTGCGCCGTACATCTTCTCCAAATTGTGGGTAGGGTTGGTGCTGGCGTTGTATCAGGCCGTTGTCTTCATTATCTCCAAGTGGCTGTTTGTGGGCTTTGCGCCGCCGGTGCTGACCACGGGGGCGTGGATTGCCGTTTTCGTCACCCTCTTCATCGGCTCGCTCTCCGGTTATCTCATGGGACTGGCAATCTCCGCCGGATCGCCCAACCAGATGGTGGCGCTGTTGATGGTGATTCTGGTGCTCGTGCCGCAATTTCTCTTTGCCGGCGCGCTCATGCCCCTGGATCTGATTCCCGGTGGGCGCGTCATCAGCGCCGCAGCGACAACGCGCTGGGCCTTCGGCGCTTATGTGCGGCTTTCGGGGGTGGGGGAGCAGCTCGCCGAAGATCCTTGCTGGCCCGCGGAGCGCACGCTGCCGGGCGCGGCGCTCGGCTGGAACGAATGGCTTCAGCGCTCCAACGATGAGAAGGAAAAGGGGGGCTGCAATTGCATGGGAACGGGCATCTTCACCCGGTGCGATGATTTTCCCGGTATTCTGAACCCGGAGTTCTTTGGATTGGAGAAGCCCGAAGGGCGCAGCTTCGGCGGCAAGACGTACTCGAAAGTGAGCGAACTGAAACAGGCCGTCGTCCGCGCCATCGAGGATTCCACGGCCTGGGCGGCGGTGGCGCACGAGCCGGTCGCGCCCGAAATGCCCAGCCCCAGCGTGTGCTTCGAGACGGGCGAGCAAGCTCCTGCGCAGACCTGCGAGGTCCCGCCCGCACCGCGATCCCAGCCGCAAGAACCGTTGCCCTACGATCCCAACCGCGAGTGCGCGCGTCCTGGCGTTTTCGAAAGTCCGGAGACAGTGATTCGGCAGTGCGAGACGTTCCGGCAGGCGTTGTTGGGCTACCAGGATGGACTGGCGCAGTGCCAATCCGGGTTGGTGCAGCTGCACAGCGGCCTGGCGGATGCCTGCGCCGGGCTGAACCAGTGTATTGGCGCCGCCGGCGAGGCTGGCGGCGCGATGCAAACCTGCATGGAGGGTTGGCAGGCGGATATGCGCGCCTGGGAAACGCAAATGAAGGGCTACCAGAGCGCGCAGGAGGGCCGTCAGCGCGCCGTGAGCGCCGCTGAGGGCATGTTGAAGAGTTTCTGGGAGAAATTCGGCTTCATCTACGACGCCAGTGTCACGGAATCGTGGCTCTACATGGGTTTCATTGACGTGGTATTGCTTGCGCTGATCCTCTTCTTCCAGAAGCGCAAGGATGTGATTTGATGCCTACATTGCCAGAGTTCTACACGCTGCCGCCCGAAGCGCGCCATGCGCTGCTGCTCGACGCGGTGTTGACGCAGCACGCCTGGCACTATCCCCGCAACGCGGCGTACCGTCGGCATTGCGAAAGCCGGGGCATCGGGCCGACCATCGCCGAAGCCGATCTTGCGCGGATTCTGCGCCCCACAGCGCAGACCTTCAAATCGTATGTGGCGGAGCTGGGCACGGCGTTCCCGCAGGATTGCCCGGCGGATTTTGCGCGTTGGCTGATGGCGCAGCTCTCTGTGGAGACGCCCTCCGAACGCTGGGCCGGGTTGCTCCCTCGCTACCGCACGCTGGAGGCGCTGCTGGGGGCGCTCGAGGCGCTCTTCAGCGCTGAGGGCTGGCGCATTGCCACGAGCAGCGGCACATCGGGGCGGGCTTCGATCATGGTGCGCGACGAGGCGACGTTTTCGCTGGCGCTGGACAGCTTTTTCCTCGGCATTCAACATGCCTGGGGCATTGACCTGGACTATCGCCTGATCTTCGTCATGCCCGAAGAGACGCGCATCGCTATGGCGCAGGCCGCGCGCTTCGGCACGGAGAAGCTGGGCTACGTGGCGCGCGGGAAGGTGACTTACACGGTGCCGTTTCCCGCTTCGCCGGATGTGATTCGCATTCGCACGGCGCGGACGCTGCGGCCCGGCCTGCGCGGTTGGGTGGAGGAACACCTCGCCGCGCCGTTCATGAACTGGATGGGGGCGCACGTGGCGATTCCACGCAGCATTCGCGGCACAGTGGAGGTGCTGCGGCGCAGCGCTGCTGCCGGCGAGAAGCTGATGCTCTTCGGCGGGCCGATTCAACTGCATGGGGTGGCGCTGCTGCTGCGCCGCGAGGGTGGTCTTGACTTGCCACCCGGTTGCCTGGTGGGCACCGGCGGCGGCATGAAGGAAGCCTACGATCATAGTTATGTCGAGATCCGCCGCGACATCGCCGCGACGTTGCGCAGCGGCGGCGCGCCGATCCGCATCCGCGATGTTTACGGCATGGCAGAAGCCAACTGGGCGGCCTTCGAGTGCCCGGAGGGTCATCATCATCTGCCGCCGTGGGTCTACGCCGTGGCGCTGGATGTCGCCGACGAGGTCATCGCTGCGCCCGACGCGGAGGGCATTCTGGCCTTCTTCGACCCGTTTGGGGGTGGGGCGCTTTTTCCGCCGTTCTTCAAGACCACGGATGCCGTCCATCTCATCAATGGCGGGCGGTGGTATGATCCGGCGCGCGCGTGTCCCTGCGGCGAGCCGACTGCCTACATCCAGGCGGGCACTATCGCCCGCGCTGATCTCTTCGACGAATCCGGTTGCGCGGGGCAGGTGTAGGGAGATGGGGCGGTGGGGAGATGGGGAGCAAGGGGGCAAGGGAGCAAGGGAGCGTAGGGGGCTTCGCTGGTTACTAGTTGCTTGATGCTCAACGTTCGATACTTGTCGTCTTGCCGCTTGGACGCTTAGACGCTTGCCGCTTAGACGCCTGTTGAAGGAGCGATTCTTGACATTACACGATATAGTTAGCGCGGGGGGCGCCGCGTCTGGTTTTTGGATTCCGGCGGCGTTGCGCGAGCGGGTGCTGGAAGGCGCCGTCTTCGAGACGACGTGGGGGCTGCGGGCGCAACTGGTCGCGCCGCAGACGCCTGGAGCGACGGCGGCCTGTTGGCCCCGGCTGACGCCCGCCGGCTGGCGCGCGCTCTGGGAGGGGCTGCGGGCGGCGACGGACGCGGCGACGCCGCCTCCCTCTGCGGCGGCGTTGGAGGCGGCGATGCGCCACGTCGCGCGGCGGTTGCGCGACCCCAACGATGATCTGCATCGCGTTGCGCACGCGCTGCTGCCGCCGCACACGGGCTTCCCCGCAGCTATGCTGGATTTCGCCTTTGGCTTCTTCCAGGAATTGGAGCTCGCGTCGCTGGCGCAGATGGCGACCTGGATGCCG
The DNA here is from genome assembly GCA_964508025.1 of uncultured Anaerolineales bacterium. Classification (GTDB taxonomy): domain Bacteria; phylum Chloroflexota; class Anaerolineae; order B4-G1; family SLSP01; genus JAAZNO01. Next base: position 5,744 of record CAZDSF010000023.1, on the reverse strand, counting down.
CCGGCTGTGGCGCGGCGCGGTTTTGTCCCTCTGCCGGGCTTATCCGGTCGCCTGCGCTTCTACGATACTTCATTTCCAGGACGCTTGGTAGCGCCTCTGGGTGTGGCGTTTGCGCGTTCGGCGCCCGCGCCGCGCACGCTGGTGGGGTATGCGGCGGGGAACATTCCCGGCGCGGCGTTGCTCATCTCACTGATGGGGCAGCTGCTGCATCCGCGCCCTGCCATTCTTGTGCGTAATTCGCGTCGCGAACCCTTCTTCACGCCGCTGCTGCTCGCGGCGCTGGAGGAAGTGGATCCCGCTCTGACGGCGAATGTCGCTGTATTGTTGTGGGATTACGAGGACGCCGCGCTACAGGATGCCATCCTGCGGGAGGCGGGCCTGCTCTTCCTGGTGGCGGGAGATGACACCATCGCCCGCATCGAGGCCGATGTCCGCCGGGCTGGGGCGGCGCCGCGCATTCACCGGCACGGGCACAAAATCAGCTTCATCGCTGTGGCGCGTGACTTCCTCACCGCCGAGCGCTTGCCCTCGCTGGCGCCGCTGGCGGCGCTGGATACGCTCATCTGGGATCAGAACGGCTGTCTCTCGCCGCGCTTGCATTTTGTGGAGGAAGGCGGCGCGCTCGCGCCGGAAGCTTACGCGGACGCGGTGACAGGCGCGCTGCGGGCGCTCGCGTCACGGCTGCCCTGCGGCTTGTGCGATCTGCGTCGCCTGCACTTGCGCTTTGATAAATACCAGGCGCTCGCTGCGGGCAGGCGGGCGACGGCGCATTCTGCTTACGACGACCCTTTCCTGGTGGTGGTGGATCGCCGTCCTTATGATCCGCGCACGCTGGGGGAAGCCATCAATGACGCGCGCGATCGCACGGTGATTGTGCGCCCCGTACCGGAATTGGCGGCGATTCCCCGCGACTATCTGCGCTACCTGCCGGCGCGCAATCTGCAAACGCTCAGCGTGGCTCTGGATAGCGGCGCGCCGGAATTTCTGTCTTTTGCGGAGGCGGCAGGGCGTTGCGGCGTCACCGCGTTGCGCACGGTAGGTCGGGCGGCATTTCCAGGATTGGCGCATTCGTGGGATGGGTTGTTGCCGTGCGATCTCGTCACCCGGCGCCCGGCGGGGCATTACACCACTATCGAGTTCGACGATGCTCTGGCGCAGATCGAGGAAACGGTGGCGCAGTTGGGGAGATCTCTGGAAATCAATGTGAGGTAGCGGAAAGCCTTGATATGGTTGCAGAGTGCAGGATTAGCGAGCGTAAGGAGCTTTAACGTTCAGGCCTTGGATGTTGCGAAAGTGTTTCAAGTTGAATGAATATAGCTGAGCAGAGCGTCTTAGCGTCATCGCGGCGATCAGGCAATCTGGAATTCCTATTCCGGTGCTCAGATGGTACTTTAGCAGCAATTCGTGGGCTTTCATAAAATCGGATGCTTCAGGCCAGATGATGGTGAAAGATTTCAGGAATTTCAGGATTCGATTTTGCGCATTTTGATTCTGGCAGCCCATAACCAGTTCCATAGCGACGATACCTGGAATAGCAAAGGATTGCTCTGTTGCTCCTTCGAGCCATTCTTGTGCTGTTCTTGTGCCGCGTAAACAATCAATCAGCACATCGGTGTCCAGGAGCAGTATCACTTTGGGCGGCTCCAGGCAGCGTTGCGTAATTCGCGGGCATAAGCAACCGGGTCATCGAGGTCTTTGCGATCACGCCACAGTCCGAAAAACTCGGATGCCAACAACTCGCCGAGCGTGTGTTCGCGTTGGGGGGATTGCGGCGTTACGACAATGACCATTTCTACTGGCCCGGTGGGAATATCGTCTGGCAGGTCAATTTGCACCTGGCGGGTAGCCGGTATATGGGTTGTCAACGTCATGGTTTTCAATAAGGTTGTAGCTTTCATAGCCTAATTATACACTGGATTTCTGAGCTGAGCTGTTTACGTCGAGTTAAGATCGCGTTTTCGATAGGGAGGCTTTCACTGTATGGCTCACCGCCTCTTGTTGATCAATCCTGCGCATATCCTGAACGGGCGCGTGCAGCATGGTCCGGCGCAGTTCCCCATCCCGCCGCTGAATCTGGGGTATGTCGCTGCGTTGACGCCGCCCTCGTGGGAGGTGCGCATCATTGACGAGAATCTGCGTCTTGAGGATGGCCTGTCGTGGCGGCCCGATCTGGTGGGGCTGACGGCGCTCACGCCCAACGCGCCGCGCGCCTACGCGCTCGCGCAGCACTATCGCGCGGCGGGGATTCCGGT
>CAZDSF010000023.1:0-3392 GCA_964508025.1 uncultured Anaerolineales bacterium | reverse complement strand
TTCTACGAACAGCGTTACCGCGTGCGCCCTGTCGCCGAGGTGGTGGATGAATTTGCTGCGCTGCCGCCGCGCAAGCTGATCTTTCTCGCGGATGATAATCTCACGTTGCGACCTGAGCGCGTGATCCAGATCTGCCAGGAGATGGCGGCGCGGGGCTTGCGGCGTCGTCTGGCGATCCAGGGTGCGATCACGCTCGCGGATCATGATGAGCTGCTGACCTGGCTCAAGCGCGCGGGCTGTGTGTACGTCTTTGTGGGATTGGAGTCGCTCAACGGCGAGGCGCTTGCGCAAATTGGCAAGCCGAATCTGCTGGGCGCCGATGGGGCGGGCTATCGCCGCCGCCTGGCGAACCTGCACCGGCACGGGTTGGGCATCTACGGCAGCTTCATCGTGGGGCTGGATCACGACACGCCGGAGACCTTCGCGCAGTTGGAGCGTTTCATCCTGGAAACGGAGATTGATTGCGCGTTGATCAATATTCTTGCGCCGACGCCGGGCACACCGCTATGGGAGCGGTTGGCGGCAGAAGGGCGGCTGCTTCTGCACGATTTTCCCGACGATTACGCCTTTTGCACCCAGGATCGGGTTTATTTCCAGCCCGCGCAGCTGACGCCCCAGCAGTTACAGGCAGGCGCCCGGCAGCTCATCCTGCGGCTCAATCGGCGCGGTTTGCTGCTGCGGCGCGCCTGGCGGACGTGGCAACACACCCACAGCCCGCTGGCAACCGTTATCGCGTTGGAATGGAATCGCCGTTCGCGGGCGGCGGCGCGGCATTGGGGAAGCCGTGATGGGGAGATGGGGTGATGGGAAGATGAGGTGATGGGGAAATGGGGAGCAAAGGCGCATTACCCATCACCCATTACTCGTTACCCTTGACTTGTGACTCATGACTCGTGTTGTGGCTTGTGATTGGAAAGGAGATGGTCCGATGAAGCGCATTGTAGGATTGCTGCTTGTGGTGCTGTTGTTGACGGGTTGCGAATCGTTCTGGCCCGCTTCGGAGACGCCCACGGAGACGCCGTCGCCTACGCCGACAGAGACGCCGGCCCCACCGCCAACTTCCACGCCGACTGTGACGCCTGAATCTGCCGATGAACCGACGCCAGAACCGACCTCGGAAGCCGTACCGGCGCCGGGAGGCCCGTTCATTGTGGCGCAGGATCAGGGCGAGGGCTTGCTGGCGACGGCGGCGCTGACGCTGGTGCAACTCACGCCGGGGCGACAGTATATGGTTGAAGTGGTCTCAAACGCGGGCGCCGTCGCATACACCGGGCTGTACACCAACTGGGCTTCCGATGCGGCTGGGACGCCGGCGCTGGATACGCAGACGTTGACCAGCAACACGCCGGCGCGTTGGGCGGTCCAGGCGCCGCTGGCTGCGCCGGTCAACTGGACGTATTCGATTTCAGTGCAGACGACGGGGGGGCATATACGGGTGATCATCTGGGACGTGACCGACGCGGCTTGACAAAAGTCTTAAGGTTGCATGTAATGGAGGCGTCTGTTGATGGCGAAGGTAACACGGAGCATCAATGCTACTTGAGTCAGGACTCTCCTGTGTGCAACACGTAGCGATGCGCTATGGGTCAGCCCGTAGTTGGGGGCTGTAGCGTGCTTTGCTGCGCCCCACTATTCCCTGGTTTTGAGGCTGCGTCCGTGCGCATGACCGATAGCGAGCTGACCATCCATGGCATCACTGCGGGGACTGCGCCTCGGCGGCGCGGTCCCCGTGTGTTTCCCGATTCCTCTTACTCTACCGCACAGACCATCAGCCTTCCCGCGTGGGAGCGCCTTCAACGCGCTCCCGGTGAGGCGCGGGTGCTGGGACGCTTCCAGCGTGTGGTGGATCTGCTGCTGGGCGATGACCTCGTAGCATTGGCGACGCCGGATGTGGGCTGCGGCCCGTTCCATCTGGTGGTGGATGCCCTGCCCGCTGCGCCGCTGCCGGATCGTGTTGCCCTGCGCGTGTTGCCCTGCGCGTTGTGGATCGGCCCCTGGCAGGTCGCGTTCCCGGCGGCGCTGCCCCTGTGGAATCCGCGCCCGGCGTGGGAGCAGCTCGTTATCATCCCGGCGCGGCTGGCGATGCTGCGAGATGTAGTCGGCAAGGCGGCGCGCGCGGGGAATGTCTCGCCGCTGGCGCAGGCGTTGCATATTAAAAATCTTTGCGGCTTGGCGGCTTTGCGTAAGGTCTCCCCTACGCCCCCAACGCTCGATGCTGCCGTCGTCGCGCTCGCGGGCTGGGGGCCGGGGCTAACCCCCTCCGGCGACGATTTCCTCGCCGGGCTGATGCTGGCGCTGTGGGCGCAGCAGGGCGAGGCCGCCCGTCCCTTGTGCGAAGGCATCGTCGCTGTCGCCGCGCCACGCACCACCCGGTTGAGCGGGGCTTTCCTCCGCGCCGCCGCCGAGGGGCTGGCGGATGAACGCTGGCACGCCCTGCTCCACGCGCTCGCGGGGGATTCCGATGCCGCCGTCGCCGCCGCCGCCCAAGCCGTCCTTGCCTTCGGCGCCAGTTCGGGGCTGGATATGCTTGTGGGATTCTTGTGGAAAGGCTGAAGGCTGAGGGATGAAGGATGAAAGCAGAAAGCCATGATATTTCATCCTTCCGCCTTCATCCTTCATGATTTATTTTAGGAGGCACCCTTGATTACACAAACAACCATCAAAAGCGGGGAATACTACGATTCGGTCACGCTGTTGCAGGTGGCGCAAGGGCTGATGAATCTGGCGGGCATCGAAGATGCCGCCGTCATCATGGCGACGCCTGCCAACAAGGGCCTGCTCGCAGCGGGCCACCTGCTCACGCCTGAGGCCGAGGCTGCCGGGGCAGATGACCTGGTCATTGCCGTGCGCGCGGTGGATGAGGCTACCGCCGTTGCGGCGCTTGTCGAGGCGGAGCGGCTGATGAAAGCCTCGCGGCAGGCGCCGACAGAGAGCGGCGGCCTGGGCGCGCCCCCCAAGACGGTGAGCGCGGCCATCGAACGGCTCGGCGGCGAAGCGAATATCGCGCTCGTCTCCGTGTCCGGGCGCTACGCGGCAGGCGTTGCCCGCGAGGCGCTCCAGCGCGGCCTGCACGTCTTCCTCTTCAGCGATAACGTCGCCGTAGAGGATGAGATCGCGCTCAAGACGCTGGCCCGCGAGAAGGGCCTGCTCGTCATGGGGCCGGATGCGGGTACAGCTATCATCAACAACGTGGCGCTGGGCTTTGCCAACGTCGTCCCTGCTGGGCCGGTGGGCGTTGTCGCAGCGAGCGGCACGGGCTTGCAAGCCGTGACGTGCTACATGCCCCGGCTCGGCGTGGGCATCACCCAGGCCATCGGCGTCGGCGGGCGCGATCTGAAGTCCGAGGTGGGCGGGATCATGATGCTCGAAGGGCTGAAGGCGCTCCAGGCTGA
>CAZDSF010000022.1:42071-45828 GCA_964508025.1 uncultured Anaerolineales bacterium | reverse complement strand
AGTTCGAGCGCACGAAGCCGCATGTGAACGTGGGTACTATCGGGCACATTGATCACGGCAAGACAACGCTGACAGCGGCGATCACCCGGACGCTGTCGCTCAAGGGTTGGTCGGAGTTTAAGGCCTACGACGAGGTCGCTAAGGCTGATGCGAAGATGTTCCGCCGCGATTCCACCAAGATCCTTACCGTGGCGATTTCGCACGTCGAGTACCAGTCTGAGAGCCGGCACTATGCGCACGTAGACTGTCCCGGTCACCGGGACTACATCAAGAACATGATCACCGGCGCGGCGCAGATGGATGGCGCAATCCTGGTGGTTTCGGCTGTAGACGGCCCGATGCCCCAGACCCGCGAGCACATCCTCCTGGCGCATCAGGTAGAAGTGCCTGCCATCGTGGTCTTCTTGAACAAGGTGGACCTGATGGATGACCCCGAGCTCTTGGAGCTGGTGGAGCTGGAAGTCCGTGAGGTGCTGAGCTCCTACGGTTATCCCGGCGATGAGACCCCCATCGTGCGCGGTTCTGCGCTGGCGGCGTTGAACTGCACCAGCTCGGATCCCAATCACCCTGACTACGCTTCGATTTGGGAGCTGATCCGTGTTGTGGATGAGTACATTCCCACGCCGGAGCGCGCCGAGGACAAGCCTTTCTTGATGCCGATTGAGGATGTGTTCTCCATTAAGGGGCGTGGTACCGTGGTCACCGGGCGCGTTGAGCGCGGGACGATGGTGCCCAACACTGAGGTCGAGCTCGTTGGCCTGAGCGATCAGCCGCGCAAGACCGTCGTGACCTCCATGGAAATGTTCCACAAGGTGCTCGACAAGGTGGTAGCGGGCGACAATGCCGGTCTGCTGCTGCGCGGTGTGGCGAAGGATGACGTGGGCCGTGGTATCGTGGTGGCAAAGCCGGGTTCTATCAAGGCGCGCCGCAAGTTCGAGGCCGAGGTCTATATCCTGCGCCGGGATGAAGGTGGGCGGCACAAGCCCTTCTTCTCCGGTTACAAGCCGCAGTTCTTCATCCGCACCATGGACATCACCGGCACGGTGACTCTGCCCGAGGGCGTTGAGATGGTCATGCCCGGCGACGACACGAACATGATCGTGGAATTGATTGAGCCGGTGGCTTTGGAGAATGGTTCCCGCTTCGCTATCCGCGAGGGTGGCTTGACCGTGGGCGCTGGTGTTCTCACCAAGGTCATTGAGTAAGCGCATAGCGCAACCAAACTAAACGTCAGGTGATTTGAGCAATGGCAAAACAACGTATTCGTATTCGGCTCAAGGGCTACGATCATCGGATCTTGGACGAGTCCGCGCGCCGGATCGTCGAGGCCGCTGAACGTACCGGGGCCCGTGTCGTAGGTCCCGTACCACTGCCGACGAAGATCGAGCGTTTCACGGTGCGACGTTCTACCTTCATTGACAAAGACAGTCACGAGCACTTTGAGATTCGCACCCATAAACGACTGATTGACATCATGGAGCCGGATTCGAAGACGATTGATACTTTGATGCGGCTCAACATGCCGGCAGGCGTTGATATCGAGATTAAGCTGTAAGTCGGGGTTAAACGTCAACGTAGGCGCGACTTAGCGCCGGGCGTTGGTAGTAACAACGATTTGCGCCCCCCTGGTCAAGGTGCTGGCAACAGCCCCCTGACCAGGGGGGAAGTCATGGAGCAAAGCCGGTCAATGCAGTGTTTGCGTTCGCTGTGAGAGTCTGGTAGACACTCACTACAGCGGGGCATTATTTGAAAGGGATGATGCGGTGGGCCTTACACCAGCAGTCCCAAGGAGGAAGCGGAGTTTATGAAAGGCATTCTGGGTAAGAAGGTGGGAATGACCCAGGTCATCAAGGATGATGGTGAAGTGGTAGCTGTCACCGTCCTTGAGGTTGGGCCATGCTATGTGACGCAGGTGCGCACGCCGGATAAAGATGGGTATCGCGCGGTGCAGCTCGGCTTTGGGCCAGACAAACCTAAGCATTTGAGCAAGGGCGAGCGCGGGCACCTCGAGCAAGCTGGCGTGCCGCTGCTGCGCCATCTGCGGGAATTGCGGATCCGCGAAGATGAGCACTATGAAGTGGGTGAGGTCATCAAGGCCGACATCTTCACTCCTGGTGAGCGCGTAGATGTGATCGGCACTTCTAAGGGACGTGGCTTTGCGGGCGTGGTGAAGCGCCATGGTATGGCAGGCGGGCCGCACACTCACGGTCAGTCAGATCGGGAACGGCGCGTCGGTTCCATCGGCGCTGGCTCGACGCCGGGCCACATCTGGAAGGGGACGCGCATGCCCGGTCACATGGGCGCCGAGCGCGTCACGTCGCAGAATATCGAAGTTGTGTTGGTGGACCCCGAGCGAAACCTCTTGGCTGTCAACGGGAGCGTCCCTGGACCGAACGGCGGCCTGGTGTTGGTCAAGCTGGCTCGCAAGCAGAAGGTCGCCAAGGGAGGGAAGTAACAATGCGCGTTCCGGTGTTGAACATGCAAGGCGAACAGGTCAAAGAGATTGACCTGCGCTCGGACATTTTTGAGGCGCCCGTTAACGTGGCACTCATGCATCAGGCGTTGGTGCTGCAACTGGCGAATGCTCGCCAGGGCACGCACAGCACCAAGACGCGGGGCGAGAACAATCGCACTACGGCCAAGTGGTATCGCCAAAAGGGTACCGGTCGCGCGCGTCATGGTAGCCGCAATGCCCCTATTTTTGTCGGCGGTGGGATTGCCCACGGCCCCAAGCCCCGGGATTACACCAAGCGGATGCCGCGTCAGATGCGGCGTGCAGCCTTGCGCTCGGCGTTGTCGGCGAAGGCCGCGGCGCAGCAGATTGTGGTGGTAGATGCGTTGCAGATGGCGGTGCCCAAGACCAAAGAGATGGTGCAAGTGTTGCAGAACCTGGCTGTGAACGGGGGCAAGGTCCTTATCCTGCTGCCTGAACGCAATGAGGCGGTTGAGCGCTCCGCGCGCAATCTGTCCACGGTTCAGACATTGCGCGCCAGCTATCTGAACATCCGCGATTTGTTGGGGGCCGATCATGTCGTGATCCCGTTGGGCGCCCTGGAAGTCGTGGAGACGATTCTGGCGCGGCGCGGAACAGCGGAGTAGAGCTATGGATATCTATGATGTGATCATCAGACCTGTGGTGACAGAGAAATCGGAGTTGCGGAAGGAACTGGGGCAGTACACCTTTGAGGTGAATCGCCGGGCCAATAAGCAACAAATTCGAGATGCGGTCGCGGAGATCTATGGTGTTGACGTCGTGGCCGTGAACGTGATGAATATGCCGGCGAAGATTCGCCGCACGCGCGGTCGTCGTGCGAATATCCACCTTCCGGTGTGGAAGAAGGCTATCGTCACGGTGGCGCCGGGACAGCGGATTGACGCTTTGGAGGCGTAGGATGGGAATCAAGAAATTCAGACCCACTTCTCCTGGTCGTCGTGGAATGACCGGGTACACGTTTGAAGAAATCACGCGCACGAAACCAGAGCGGGCGTTGGTTGCGCCATTGAAGAAGAAGGCTGGTCGCAACGCTTACGGTCGGGTGACGGTGCGTCATCGCGGCGGTGGACACGCGCGCAAGTATCGTATCATTGACTTCCGCCGTGATAAGCTGGGGGTGCCGGCGCGGGTTGCTTCTATCGAATACGACCCGAACCGTTCGGCTCGCATCGCTTTGCTGCACTATTTTGATGGCGAGAAGCGCTACATCCTGGCGCCGCTGGGGCTGAAGGTCGGCAATACCGTCGTCAGCGACAAGCAACC
>CAZDSF010000022.1:0-42061 GCA_964508025.1 uncultured Anaerolineales bacterium | reverse complement strand
AAATTAGCGTGGGTAATGCAACCATGCTCGCCAATATGCCGCTGGGTACCATCGTGCATAATGTCGAGCTGCATCCCGGCAAGGGGGGGCAGTTGGTGCGCGCGGCGGGTACTTCGGCGCAGGTGTTGGCGAAAGAAGGCGATTATGTCACTTTGCGGATGCCCAGTAGTGAAATGCGCCTGGTCCGCAAAGAATGTATGGCAACGATTGGGCAAGTCGGCAATGTCGAACACGCCAACATCAAGTTGGGTAAAGCCGGGCGCAAGCGCTGGCTGGGCTGGCGGCCCGCAGTACGTGGCTCGGCGATGACGCCGCGCGATCACCCGCATGGCGGCGGTGAGGGACGCTCCTCCATTGGTATGCCCGGGCCGAAGTCGCCCTGGGGCTGGTATACCTTGGGCCGCAAGACCCGGCGGAACAAGGCCACCGATAAGTACATTGTTCGCCGGCGCAACGCCGGGCGCTAAGCGCATAGGGAGGCAACCATGTCGCGTTCGTTGAAAAAAGGGCCGTTTATCGAGCCAAAGCTGTATAAGAAAATTGAAGAGATGAACCGCGCCGGGCAGAAACGGGTGATCCGCACCTGGTCGCGCGCCTCCGTCATCTTCCCGATCATGGTCGGGCACACAATTGCCGTTCACGACGGGCGGCGGCATGTGCCCATTTACATCACCGAGAATATGGTGGGCCATCGTCTGGGTGAGTTTGCCCCAACGCGGACCTTCCGTGGACACATCACCAAAGAAAAGAAGGGCCGGGTAGGGTAGGAGGCAATCGCATGGAAGAACAAGTTAGAGCGCAAGCAAAATACATCCCGATGGCGCCGCGCAAGGTGCGGCGTATCCTGGAGCCGGTGCGGGGGATGGATGCGCAGCGGGCCGTGGCTTTATTGAAGGCGATGCCTCATGCTGCGGCTGTGCCGGTGGTCAAGCTGCTGCAATCGGCTATTGCCAATGCCAGCGAAAAAGGTCTGGATACGGATAGCCTGATCATTGTCCACCTGGTTGCTGATGAAGCAGCGGGTGTCATGCCGGGAAAGGGCTGGCGCGCGCAGTGGGGCAGCCGTGGGCGTTATCGTCCGATTCGGAAGCGTTCTTCGCACATCACCGTGGTGCTCGAAGAACGGGTAGCGTAAGAAGGAGGCAGATCTTGGGTCGCAAAGTTCATCCTTACGGTTTCCGTCTGAAGGTCATCCGCGATTGGAAGTCGCGGTGGTATGCGGAAGGGCGCAGCTATGCCAATCTTCTGGATGAGGATCAGCAGATCCGCCAGTTGGTGGAGCAAGAAATGCGCCGCCGCTCTAAAGATGGGCAATCGAGTGTTTCGCGTGTGGAGATCGAGCGCTTCCCGCCGAATCAGGTCTCAGTGATCATTCGCACGGCGCGTCCCGGTGTGGTTATCGGGCGCAAGGGCGAAACCGTCAAGATCCTGCGGCAGAGTCTGGAGGAGTTGACCGGCGGCAAGCGGGTGCATGTGGATGTGCAAGAAGTGGAGACGCCCGATCTGGATGCGCGGTTGGTGGCCGAGAACATCGTGGCGCAATTGGAGCGGCGTATCTATCACAGCCGCGCCATGAAGCGCGCCGTGCGCCAGGCCATGCGGGCGGGCGCCCAGGGGATCAAGGTCGTGTGCAGTGGGCGGCTTTCGGGTGCGGAAATGGCGCGCCGGGAGACGATGCGCGAGGGCCGGGTGCCTTTGCAGACGTTGCGCGCGGATATTGATTATGCCAAGGACGAGGCGCTGACCACGTACGGACGTATCGGCGTGAAGGTGTGGATTTACATGGGCGATGTTTTGCCCAAGCGCGCTGCCGTCGCCGGTGAGGAAGCGCCCCGCGAGAAGCGTAAACCGCGTCGCTAAGTCGGCGCCGATAAGGGATCATGGAGGAAGTGCTATGTTGATGCCAAAGCGGGTCAAATACCGCAAACAACATCGCGGGCGCATGAAGGGTAAGGCCGGACGCGGCGTGGATATTTCCTTTGGAGATATCGGCCTGCAAGCGTTGGAGCCTTCCTGGATTACGGCGCGGCAGATCGAAGCGGCGCGGCGCGCCATCGTGCGCCACATGAAGCGTCGGGGTAAGTATTGGATTCGTATTTTCCCAGATAAGCCGGTGACAGCAAAACCCGCGGAAACACGCATGGGTAAAGGTAAGGGTTCGGTGGATCACTGGGTTGCCGTGGTGCGTCCAGGGCGGGTGTTGTTCGAGCTCGCAGGCGTGCCCGATGAGGTGGCGCGCGAGGCCCTGCGTCTGGCGGCAAACAAACTGCCCATTCGCACACAAGTGATTACCCGTGTGGAACTCGGGGAGCAGCCGGCAGGAGAGTAGGCGATGCAAGCGAGTGAACTGCGTGAACTGACTATCGAAGAAATGCGGCTGCGCCTGCGGGAGACCCGGCGAGAGTTGTTCAATCTGCGGCAGCAATGGTATGCCGGCAGTTTGGAGGACTCTAATCGCATCAAGGCTGTGCGCCGCGAAATTGCACGAATCTTGACCGTACTGCACGAGCGCGAGCTGGCCGTGGAGTCGGAAGAAGGAGGCGCGGCATGAAAGAGCGTCGTAAGCAGCTGATTGGCGTCGTGACCAGCGACAAGATGGACAAGACTGTGGTGGTCAAGGTGGAGCGTCGCTATCGGCACCCGTTGTATAAGAAAGTGGTGACCTCTACCAAAAAGTACATGGCCCACGACGAGGAAAATGCCTGTCGCGTGGGAGATACGGTGCGGATCGTGGAATCCCGCCCCCTGAGCCGCCAGAAGCGCTGGACGGTTGAAGCGATTCTGGAACGGGCGGCGTAGGAGGGAACGATGATTCAAAAAGAGACGCGCTTGGTCATCGCTGACAACACTGGAGCACAGGAAATTCTGTGCATTCATGTGATGGGCGGGTCCCGTCGCAAGTACGGCGGCGTTGGCGATGTGATTGTGGCGACGGTCAAATCGTCTTCCCCGAATGGCGCTGTCAAAAAAGGGGAAGTGGTGCGGGCAGTTGTTGTCCGGGTGGCAAAAGAGTACCGGCGTACTGACGGATCGTACATTCGTTTCGACGATAACGCGGCGGTGATTTTGGATGCCTCCGGCGTCAACCCGCGTGGGACGCGCATCTTTGGGCCGGTGGCCCGTGAACTGCGCGAAAAGGGCTTTATGAAGATCGTTTCGTTGGCCCCAGAAGTGCTTTAGCCGGTGATGAGGTGCAAAGATGAATCGAATTAGAAAAGGTGATACCGTGGAAATCATCGCCGGTGATGAACGCGGTATGCGCAACACCGTGTTACGGGTAATTCCCAAAGAGCAACGTGTAGTGGTCGCCAAGGTGAACGTCGTCACGAAGCATCAGCGGGCAGTGCGCGCCGGGCGGTCACAAGTGCAGGCGGGGCGGATCCAGTATGAAGCGCCGATCCACCTCTCCAACGTGATGTTGGTGTGCCCGCATTGTAAGGCCGCTACGCGCGTGGGCTTTGAGGTCACAGAAGACCAGGGCAAAGTGCGGGTCTGCCGCAAATGCCAGGCGGCCATTGACTGAGGAGTGTGACGTATGCCATATCTGAAGAAACGTTACCAGGAAGAGATTGTGCCGGCAATGATGGAGGAGTTCAAATACTCCAATGTGATGCAGGTACCGCGCTTACGCAAAGTGGTGCTGAACGTCGGGATGGGCGAGGCTTTGGATAATCCCAAGGCCCTCGAGAACGCCGTTCGGGATCTGGGTATCATCACGGGCCAACACCCGGTTGTCACCAAGGCGCGGAAGTCCATCGCGGCCTTCAAGCTGCGCGAGGGCCGCGCCATTGGAGTCAAGGTTACGCTGCGCGGAGAGCGCATGTGGAACTTCCTTGATCGTCTGATGAACATCGCGTTGCCCCGCACACGGGACTTTCGCGGCATACCCGATAAGTTCGACGGTCATGGTAATTACACGTTAGGTATGCGTGAGCAGCTTTTGTTCCCAGAGATCAGCTACGATTCCATTGACAAGATCCGTGGGTTCGAGATCTGCATCAATACCACCGCGGAAACGGATGAAGAGGCCCGGCGCCTGTTGGAGCTGCTGGGAATGCCCTTTCGCCGCGCATAAGGTCAAGAGGTAAAAATGTCCAAGAAATCAATGCCTATTCGCGAGACTCGACGGAAGTATAATGTGCGGGTACGCAACCGCTGCAATCGTTGTGGTCGCCCGCGGGGTTACTATCGTCGCTTTGGCTTGTGCCGGATCTGCTTGCGCGAGATGGCGCTGGAGGGCAAAATCCCCGGCATCGTGAAGTCCAGTTGGTGAGGGAGTTGGAATAATGACAGATCCGATTGCTGATATGCTAACTCGCGTTCGTAACGCCTTGATGGTGCGACACGAGACAGTTTCTATGCCTTCGTCCAGCATGAAAATCGCTTTGGCGAAAATCTTGAAGGAAGAAGGTTACATCGAGGATTTCAAAGTCACACGTGAGCAACCGCAGCCGACGTTGATTCTGCGGCTCAAGTACACGGGTGAGGATGTCAAGCACCAACGTCCAGTGATCACTGGGTTGAAGCGGGTGAGCAAGCCTGGTCGGCGTATCTATACGCCTGCCAAAGACATCCCCTGGGTACGCAGTGGGATGGGCATTGCCATCCTTTCCACGCCCAAGGGAATTATCACCGGGCAGCAAGCTCGCCGGCTCAATGTTGGCGGCGAGATCATCTGCTACGTCTGGTAGCCCAGGGGAGGTGTAGCGTGTCCCGAATTGGAAGAATGCCGATCCCGGTTCCCGCCGGTGTAAAGGTAAAACTTGATGGTGAACAGGTGACCGTGAGTGGTCCCCGTGGTGAATTGTCGCGCACTTTCCATCCTGAACTGAAAATCTATCAGGATGGCAATGTGCTGCGGGTTGAGCGCCCTAACGATACCCAGCAGTTCCGCGCTTTGCATGGTCTGACCCGCGCGCTGCTCAACAACATGGTTGTGGGTGTCACTGATGGCTATCGCATCACATTGGAAATCCATGGCACGGGCTACCGGGCAGAACTGCAAGGCACAACCCTGGTGTTGTACCTGGGCTTCTCACACCCCGTCGTTATCCCGGCGCCGGACAATGTGAAATTCGATATCAACGTGCGTGCCAATACCGTCACGGTAGAGGGTATTGATAAGGAAGTCGTCGGACGTTTGGCATCGGAGATTCGGGGTTGGCGCCCAGTGGATCCTTACCTGGGCAAGGGTGTACGTTATCTGAACGAAGTGGTGCGTCGCAAAGCCGGTAAGACCGGTAAAGCCTAACGCCGCTACAGCGTGGAACTGAGGGTGAAACAAGAAAGATGAAACCAGAAATTGATCGTCGCAAAGCCCGTGAACGACGTCGCGCGCACGTCCGCCGTAAGGTGGTCGGGACGCCGGAACGTCCACGCCTGAATGTGTTTCGCAGTTTGACGCACATGTACGCGCAGATCATTGATGATAGCGTGGGCCATACTCTGGTCGCCGCTTCGACTGTAGATGGTGAACTGCGGGAGTTGCTCGCCGGGAAAGCGAAGACTGAGCAAGCAAAGCTGGTCGGGAAGAAGTTGGCGGAGCGCGCTTTACAGAAGGGCGTCACGCAGGTGGTTTTTGATCGCGCCGGATATAAGTATCATGGCCGCGTCAAGGCTCTGGCTGAGGCCGCGCGTGAGGCCGGCCTAGAGTTCTAATCACATACGACGCCTGGAAGGCTTGCAGGAGGAAACATGGAAGAACGACGAGATCGTCGTAGGCAGGAAACAGTAGAGCCCGAATTCGACGAGCGCATTGTGGATATTGCGCGCGTAGCCAAAGTGGTGAAAGGCGGTCGCGCTTTCCACTTCCGTGTGGTCGCAATCGTTGGAGATAATAAGGGCCAGGTTGGTATCGGCATCGGGAAGGCGCCGCGCGTCCCCGAGGCCATTGGCAAGGCCACTGAGCGCGCCCACCGCGACATGGCGCCGATTGCCATGGAAGGTACGACCGTTTCGCATGAGGTTGTGGGGCGTTGCGGCGGCGCAAAGGTGCTGTTGCGCCCTGCCAGCCCCGGTACTGGCGTGATCGCCGGCGGCGCCGTCCGTGCGGTGCTCGAAGCCGCCGGTATTCGGGATGTGCTCACCAAGTCTCAGGGCAGCGCCACGCAGGTGAACGTGGTCCAGGCGACCATGGATGCGTTGCGGCAGCTGCGCCGCGTTGAAGATGTGGCCCGCGAGCGGGGGGTGCCCGAAGCGCAGGTCATGCCCTTCTGGCGCAGGAGGAAGGCGTGATGGTTAAGATGCTGCAAATCACGTTGGTGCGCAGCCCTATCGGCTACAACCAGCGCCAAAAGCGCACCGTGCGCGCCCTGGGGCTGCGGCGGATGCAACAGGCTGTTGTGCGACCCGATAATCCCGCTATTCGGGGGATGGTCGCCTCGATTCCGCACCTGGTGCGGGTAGATGAAATCGAAGTGGTTGAAGCGCCGCCCGCCGAGCAGGCGTAGCGGGCTGGAGGTTACGCATGAAATTACACGAGCTAAAACCTGCTGATGGGGCGACCAAGCGCAAGCGGCGTCTCGGACGTGGTATCTCTGCCGGACAGGGTAAAACTAGCGGTCGGGGTACCAAAGGTCAGGGCGCGCGCAGTGGCAAGGGCATTCCTCCTTACTTCGAGGGTGGGCAGCTGCCTCTGATTCGGAAACTTCCCTTTGCGCGGGGCTATGGCTTTTTGCATCCCTTCCGGGTTAATTTCAACCCGGTGAATGTGGGGCAATTGGCTGAGAAATACAAACCCGGTGAAACGGTAACGCCCCAGACGTTGATGGAACGCGGTCTCATTAAGCACGATCACGATCTGGTGGCCGTGCTGGGTGAGGGGGATCTGGATTACGCCTTGCACGTTCAGGTGCAGCGTATTTCGGCGAACGCCCGCGCCAAGATCGAGGCTGCTGGTGGAACTGTCGAGCTGCTCCCGTGGAAGCGGGGCGGTTATCGCACGCGCTGATCCGGCTAAGCGGAGGAATTACTATGATCGAGGCCCTGCGCAATGCTTTCAATTTGCCTGATCTCCGGCGGCGAATGCTGTATACGCTGCTGATCCTGGTGATCTGGCGTCTGGCTTCGAATGTTCCGGTGCCTGGTGTGAACCGCCAGGCGCTGGAGCAGTTCTTGGCCGGGGGATCTGCCACGGGACAACTTATCAACCTGGTTGATATGCTCTCGGGTGGGGCCATTGCCAACTTTTCGGTTCTGGCGGCTGGCGTCTCGCCTTATGTCACGGCCTCTATCGTCTTGCAGCTGTTGGTGCCCATTTTCCCCAGCCTGGAGAAGAAGCTGAAGGAAGAAGGGGAAGCCGGACAGCGGAAGATGAACCAGTGGACGTTCTTCATCACGGTGCCGTTGGCGTTGTTGTACTCGTTTGGGTTAGCCCAGGCGCTTTCTGTCCAGGCTAACATTCTGCCGAATTTCGGCTTTGGTCAGGGGCAAGTGCTCTCGACCATCACCATTCTGTTTACCATGACTGCCGGCACGATGTTCGGCGTTTGGTTGGGCGAACTGATCACGGAACAGGGCGTGGGTAATGGTCTGTCTCTGATCATCTTCGGCGGTATCGTGGCGCGCGTGCCCACCAATATCATCCGCCTCTGGCAGACAGATAAGGTTCTGGGTATTGTGCTCTTCTTGTTGTTGACCGTGCTCACTATTCTGGTCATCGTCTTTGTTCAGGAAGGCGAGCGGCGCATCAAGGTACAATACGGCAAGCGCGTGCGCGGTATGAAGGTTTACGGCGGCGGCAGCACCTATATCCCACTCAAGGTCAACACGGCGGGCATGATCCCCCTGATCTTTGCCCAGTCCTTCTTGACGTTCCCAGCGATCATCGCGCAGTTCTTTGCCAATCCGGCGCAGCCGAATTTCGCCGACCAGATCGTCAACTTCTTCAGTGGGGTAAGCCCGTGGTACGCGCCGCTGTACTTCCTGGCTGTGGTAGGCTTTACCTACTTCTACACTGATGTGATGGTGCAGCAGCAGAATTTGCCGGACATGTTGCAGCGTCAGGGCGGCTTTATTCCCGGCGTGCGTCCCGGCAAGAAGACTGAAGAATTCATCAATAACATCTATCGCCGGATCACGTTGGTGGGCGCGTTGTTCCTTGGTGTCGTGGCAGTGTTGCCGTATATCATCGAGTTGTTCCGCTTCATGAACTCGAATGTGATGCTTATCGCCAGCGCCGGTTTGCTCATCGTTGTGGGTACGGTCATTGATACCATGCGCCAGTTGGAAGCGCAGTTGCTCATGCGCCACTATGAGGGTTTCCTGCACTAGGGCTTGAGAGCAACTTGTCAAAAGCCAAAACTGGGGTATCATGTGGCTTTTGGGCTGCCAGTAGTGCGCGTTCACTGCGGCAAGAACCTTAAACTACTGTAGTTGTGGGTCGAGGATCGAGCGTGGTTATTCTCAAGCAGCGTGAAGAGGTGCGATTGATGCGTCAGGCTGGACGTATCGTCGCCGAAGTTCTGGCGCTGCTGGAAGAAAAACTACGCCCGGGGATCACCACCGGCGAACTGGATCGGTTGGCCGAAGCATGGATTCGCAAGCAAGGAGCGACGCCCTCGTTTCTGGGATATCCTCCTGGATCGCGGAATCCGTTTCCGGCTTCAATCTGTGCTTCGGTCAATGCAGAACTGGTTCACGGTATTCCCGGAGCGCGGGTACTCGATGCCGGAGACATTATCACCATTGATGTGGGGGTCTTCTACCAGGGTTTCCATGGCGATGCGGCGCGCACCTTTCCGGTGGGCGCGGTGAGCGCCGAGGCGGCAGCGCTGCTGGCGATCACTGCGGCAGCGTTGGCAGCCGGAGAAGCGCAAGCGCGCGTTGGAAAACGTCTGGGCGACATTTCCCATGCGGTGCAGTCTACTGTAGAGCCGCGCGGTTACTATCTCACCCGGCAATATAGCGGGCACGGTATCGGACGGCAATTGCACGAAGCACCGCAGATTTTGAATGTGGGGGCAGCGGGCCAGGGAATGCCTCTGACCGATGGCATGACATTGTGCATCGAGCCGATGGTGCTCATCGGGATGGCCCAGACGCGGGTGTTGGCAGATCAGTGGACGGTGGTTTCGGCTAATGGGGCTTTGACCGCTCATTGTGAGAACACCCTGGCAATCGTGGATGGCGAGCCGGAAATTTTGACCCGGCTTTAGAATGAGGAGGCTGAAATCATGAAGGTGTCACCATCGGTGAAACGGCGCTGCCCGAAGTGCAAGATTATTCGGCGGCGCGGCGTGGTGCGGGTGATTTGTGAAAATCCTAAGCATAAGCAGCGGCAGGGCTAAGCCTGAAGGCCGTTTCTAGTCAGAAGAGTTTGGAGGAGGCGTATGGCACGTATTGCAGGTTTGGACCTGCCCCGGAATAAGCGGGTGGAGATAGGCTTAACCTATATCTACGGCATTGGCCGGGCCACAAGCAATGAAATCCTGGCCAAGACTGGGATCAATCCTGATACTCGTATCAAGGATTTGACCGAAAGCGAAGTGGCTCTGTTGCGCGATTTGATTGACAATCCCGACTACATCGTTGTAGAAGGTGATCTGCGCCGCGAGGTGCAGATGAACATCAAACGCCTAATCGAGATTGGCAGCTATCGTGGCTTGCGGCACCGCCGTAACCTGCCGACGCGCGGACAGCGCACACGCACGAACGCACGCACCAAGCGCGGCCCCAAGAAGACCGTTCCCGGTCGCGGCCGGCGGCGTGGCTCCAAGAAAAAGTAGTTGGTAGGAAATTCGAGGAGGATGTATGGCTAAACGTACGACGACTCAACGACCTGCGCGTCGTGTAAAGCGAAATGTGCCGCGTGGTTGCGTTTATGTTCACGCTACATTCAACAACACCCTGATCACGGTCACTGACCCTGAAGGTGCCGTTTTGCGCTCGGCTAGCGCCGGCAACGTCGGTTTCAAGGGCACGCGCAAGAGCACGCCCTTCGCCGCGAGCACGGCAGCCCGTAAGGCAGCTGAAGAAGCGGTCGCGAATGACGGGGTCAAAGAAGTGGATGTTTTTGTGAATGGCGCTGGGCCTGGCCGTGAGGCCTCCCTGCGCGCAATCGCTGCTGCTGGCATGCGGGTGCGTTCCATTGTGGATGTGACCCCTATTCCGCACAATGGGTGCCGTCCGCCCAAAAAGCGACGGGTATAATCTGTAGGGAGGGATTATGGCCAGATATCTGGGCCCTGCTTGTAAACTTTGTCGTCGCGAGGGCGCGAAGCTCTATCTCAAGGGCGACAAATGCTATACTGAAAAATGCCCCTTCGAGGAGCGCGCTTTTCCTCCTGGGCAGCACGGGCGTGATGCGGGTTTCCGCAAACGCACCGCGACTAACTATACCGTCCAACTGCGCGAAAAGCAGAAGGTGCGCCGCATCTACGGCGTGCTCGAGCGACAGTTCCGCCGCTATTACCGCGAGGCGCGCCGGCGCAGCGGTCTGACGGGCGAGAACCTGTTGGTATTGCTCGAAATGCGACTGGATAATATCGTTTACCGCCTCGGCTTCTCCGACTCCCGCGCGCAGGCGCGGCAGCTGGTTGAGCACGGCCATTTCACGGTCAACGGGCGCAGAGTTACCATCCCTTCCTACGGTGTGAAACTGGGGGATGCGATTGCAGTGCGCACGGAGAGCCGTCGGATCTCTTATTTCAAGGACCGCCGGGAATTGATGGGAAAGCGTAATGTGCCTGCCTGGTTGACCCTCGATGAGGAACTACAATCGGGTCGGATTCTTGCGCTGCCCACTCGTCAAGAGATTGACATTCCGGTGCAGGAACAGCTGATCGTTGAGTTCTACTCACGCTAAGCAGAAGGAGGCGACGTGTTAGCAGCGCCAGTTCTGCCGAAGATCGAGATTGATGTCAACACGCAACAGTATGGCCGGTATATTATCGTGCCACTGGAGAGCGGGTATGGCGTGACGTTGGGGAATTCCCTGCGCCGCGTGTTGCTCTCTTCACTCGAAGGGGCGGCAATCACCGCGATGCGCATTCTGGATATTCCTCACGAGTTTGCGGCGATTCCAGGCGTACAAGAGGATGTGATCCAGATTCTGCTGCGCTTGAAGCAGATTCGGCTCACGATGCAGGGCGAAGGCCCGCAATACATGACGTTGCGGGTTGACGGTGAAGGGATGGTGACAGCCGGTGACATCATTCTCCCCCCGGAGATTGAAATTGTGAACCCGGAGCTGTATCTCTTCAACGTTGACGATAGCAACGTCCACCTGGATTTCGAGTTCACGGTAGAAAAGGGCCGGGGATACTGGCCCGCTGAAGAGCGCGGTCGCATGCCGATTGGCGTGTTGCCGGTGGATGCGATCTTCAGTCCCGTGCGTCGGGTCGCTTATAACATTGATCAGGCGCGGGTGGGGCAGCTCACCGACTACGACCGCCTGGCTTTGGAGATTTGGACCGATGGCCGGATGGCGCCTCTGGATGCGCTCAAAGAGTCCGCGCGCATTCTCCAACGCCACCTGCACCTGATTGCCGGCGCGGAAGCTGAGCCGGAGGGGTTGGTTTCGCTTGCGGAAGAACCCGAAGTCGAAGTCATCCCGCATCGGGCTTATGCCACACCCATCGAGGACCTGGGACTGGGAGTGCGCGTGTATAACGCGCTCAAACGTACCGGTATCTCCAACGTGGGTGAGGTGATGGAGATGATGCGGCGCGGCAAGGATGCCATGCTCTCGATCCGCAACTTTGGTGAAAAATCGTTGGATGAGCTGGCTGATCAGCTCAAGGCAAAGGGCTTCTTGCCCGAAGAATACACGGACGTCTATATGGCATCTGCGGATGCCGTGTATGGCGAAGAGTATGATGACGACTATATTATCACTGAGGACGACGAAGCCTAACGCCGTCTTTATGCCAGGAGGTTTAGTATGCGACATCGTGTCGCGGGTAAGAAACTCAGCCGTTCTGTAGGCCATCGAACTGCTCTGCGCCGTAATCTGGTGACCGAGTTGTTCCGCCACGAACGTATCTGTACGACGCGCGCCAAAGCGGAGGCAATCCGTGGGCAGGCCGAGAAATTGATCACGACGGCTAAGCATGGGCTAAGCGGCGAGAAAGAGGATCCCGCGAAAGGGGTTCACGCGCGCCGTTTGGCGGCAGCTCGCCTGAATGATCGGGATGTCGTCACGAAATTGTTTGGCGAGATTGCGCCACGATACATGGAACGTCCGGGTGGGTATACGCGGATGTTGAAGCTGGGGCAGCGCAAAGGTGATGCTGCGCCCATGGTACTTTTAGAGCTGGTTAAAGACTAGTCGCGGTTGCGGAGCGCGCACAGTGCGGGTCAAGGCCGTTGTGGCCTATGATGGCACCGGCTATGGCGGTTTCCAGCGGCAGCAGAATGCGACCAGCATTCAGGCGACTCTGGAAACCGTACTGGCCGAGCTGTCTGGCAACGCAATCCGGGTGGCGGGTTCGGGTAGAACTGATGCCGGCGTCCATGCTGCCGGGCAAGTGATTGCTTTCGACATCGAATGGCGTCATGGACTGGGAGCGTTGCAGCGGGCGCTCAATGCTCTGCTGCCGGAGACAATCGCTGTGCGCGGCGTGGAAGAGGTCGCATCAGATTTCGACCCTCGCCGCGATGCGCGCTCGCGGTGGTATCGTTACACGCTCTACACTGCGCCAGTGCGAGATCCGCTGGTCGGACGCTATAGCTTGCATGTAGCGCGCCCCTTGGCGGTTGAGGCCATGCAGGCGGCAGCCACAACGTTGCTGGGACGCCATGATTTCAGCGCGTTTGGTTCACCCCCACAGGGACACAATGCGGTCCGCGAAGTTTTCCGTGCGGAGTGGCAAGGAGCAGGCGATTGGCTCACGTTTGATATCATTGCCAATGCCTTCCTTTTTCGTATGGTGCGCATGTTGGTAGGTACGCTGTTGCGGGTAGGCTGGGGGGCGTTGACTCCAGAAGCATTCTCTGGCATTCTGGAAGCGCGAGATCGAAGTCAGGCTGGCCCAGCGGCCCCGGCGCGTGGATTGACGTTAATGGCTGTGTGCTATGAGGCCTGAAGAGGCTTAAGGTGTTGAGTCAAAGCTAGGGATTGGGTTGCGCTTAGCGGTTATGCGCGCCCCGATTGCTGGCTACCAGACCAATCAGGGTGAGTGAGGACAAAGTGAAAGCAGTAAGAATACAGAAGACCTATATGGCTAAGCCCGGTGAGGTCCAGCGGAAGTGGTATGTTGTGGACGCCACCGATAAGACGTTGGGCCGGCTGGCTACTGAGATCGCGAACGTTCTGCGGGGCAAGAACAAGCCGGAGTATACGCCGCATGTGGATGTGGGCGACTTCGTGATTGTGATCAACGCGGAGAAAGTGCGCGTCACGGGGCGCAAGCTCGATCAGAAAATGTACTATCGCCACTCCGGTTATCCGGGCGGACTCAAGGCCGTTACCTTGCGGCGCCAGCTGGAGACGTTCCCCGAGCGCGTGATTGAGTCTGCGGTGAAGGGTATGTTGCCGCGCGGCCCGATGGGGCGGCACATGTATCGCAAACTCAAGGTCTATGCGGGCGCTACCCACCCGCACGCGGCGCAGCAGCCTGAGCCGTTGGACTTATAAGGAGACGAGAATGGAAGGGCAGTATTTTGAGGGTTTGGGACGCAGAAAGCGCGCCAGCGCGCGTGTGCGCATTTATCCTGGCGGCAGTGGTCAGGTATTGGTCAATGGTCGCGCCTACAATGAGTACTTTGGGCGGGAACAAGATCTGAACTGCCTGGTGGAGCCATTCAAGGTAACCAACACAATGGGCCGTTATGATATCTCCGTGGTAGTGATTGGCGGGGGTATTACGGGGCAGGCGGAAGCTGTGCGCATGGGCGCTTCACGTGCGCTTATTAAGCACAATCCCGATTGCCAGTCTGAGTTGCGCAAGGCCGGTTTCCTCACACGGGATGCCCGTGAAAAGGAACGCAAAAAGCCCGGTCTGCGCCGTGCGCGTAAAGCAACACAGTATACCAAGCGTTAAATTTCGCTATCCAGGTAATAGGTACGCTGGTGAGCAGGTAGGCGGAGGTTTTCGCCTACCTGTTCCTTGTTTGGGGCAATTTGGGTGAGGTGAAAAATGGCGGGAATTCTGGTTGTGGGTTTGGGGCCGGGTGTGGCGGCGCAACTGACTCGCGAAGCCTGGGCTGTATTGACGGAGGCTGAAGAAATTTGGGTCCGCACGGCGCATCATCCTCTGCTTGCGGAAATGCCGTCAGGATTACAGATTCACTCCTTTGATGCATTGTATGAGCAATTGCCTACTTTTGAAGCGGTATATGCGGCCATCATTGCCGAAGTACTGAATCTGGGACGGCGCGAGGGTGGGGTGATCTATGCGACGCCGGGACATCCGTTGGTGGGTGAAGCGACGGTACCGCAGATCCTCGCCCGCGCCCGCGCCGAAGGTTTGCCGGTGCGCGTCGTCGCCGGGTTGAGCTTTATCGAGCCGGTGTTGACAGCGCTCGAGGCTGCGCGGTTTGAGTCGGCGGCGGCGCGCCCTGATGCTACGCCGGCGCCGTTGGCGTGGCTAGATGCGGTAGAGGGATTGCAAATCGCCGATGCGCTCGAGGTATTGGCGCTGGAGCACCCCCTCCTGCGTCCCGATGCGCCGGCGCTTATCGCTCAAGTGTATAGCCGCGCCGTGGCTTCAGAACTCAAACTTACGTTGATGAATGCGTACCCCGATGAGCATCCGGTGGCATTGGTCGAAGCTGCCGGGACGCCGGCGCAATCGGTGACTTGGTTGCCGCTCTATGCCATTGATCGCCAAGAAGTTGGCCCTTTGAGCACGCTCTACTTGTGGCCGTTGCCGTCTGGAAGCAGTTTTGAGAGTTTCCAGGAGATGATTGCGCGATTGCGGTCGCCAAATGGCTGTCCCTGGGATCGCGAGCAAACGCATAGCAGCTTGCGCACCAATCTGCTCGAAGAGACTTACGAGGTTTTGGATGCGATTGATCGGGATGATATGCGCGCGCTGCGTGAGGAACTCGGCGATCTGATGCTGCAAGTAGTTTTACATACGCAGATCGCGGTTGAAGAAGGCGAGTTCCAGATGCATGAGGTGCTTTCCGGTATTGTTGCTAAGCTCAAGCATCGTCATCCTCATGTCTGGGGTGATGTGCAGGTGCAGGGGGCTGAAGAGGTCATCCACAACTGGGAAGCCATCAAACGCGATGAACGAGAGGCCAATGGACAGCGGGAGCGGTCGCTGTTGGATGGGATTCCGCGCACGCTGCCGGCGCTGGCGCAAACTTATGCTTATACCAGCCGGGTGAAACGGGTGGGTTTTGATTGGCCGGATATTGCCGGCGTGCGAGCCAAGGTCATGGAAGAGCTGGCAGAACTGGATGCAGCCGTTTCGCCAGCGGAGATCGCTGCTGAATTAGGAGATGTGCTGGCCGCGTTGGTAAATCTAGCGCGGTGGCTCGGCGTGGAGCCGGAGAGCGCTCTACGGGAGTCCAATCAACGCTTCGCACAGCGTTTCCGGCGAGTCGAGGCGCTGGCGCGAGAGCAGGGCGTGCGATTGGAATCTCTGGGCATCGAGGCTTTGGAGCAACTGTGGCAAACTGCGAAAAAGCAGCTTTGACGTTTTTGCACAAAGATTGTGGCATTACGCATTTTGTGACGCACGCAGCGGCGAGCTTTTGGTGAGTTACATCTCGAAGTTGTGCGTTGGCGCACAAAGCCTCCGCCGCCCTTTTTGTGGGCGGCGGAGGCTTTATATGTTTAATTGCATCAACAGCCGCTAGAGATAGGCTTCGATTTCGCGCAGTAAGGCTTTCTTGCTGCGATTGCCAACGATGCGCACGACGGCTTCGCCGGCTTTGAAGAGAATGAGGGTGGGAATATTCCGCACACCATAACGTTCTGGCAGTTCCCGCTCCTCTTCGACGCTTACCTTGACAATGCGTAGGCGCGCGGGTTCATCTGCGGCCAGTTCTTCGAGCGTGGGCGCCAGAGCGCGACAGGGGGGACACCAAGAGGCCCAGAAGTCAACCAAAACAGGCACGGAAGACTGTATTACCTCGGTTTCGAAGTTGCTGGAATCCACTGCTTTCAATTCAGACATCGTATTACCTCCCTTAAGAACACCGCTCAGTGATTGTATAGTAGTAGGGAACATGAGGTCGAAGGTGATATTTCAATTATCCCATGGCTAAAAGGGATGTCAAGCATGATTTGCGACGTTGCTGCCTGGCAGTTGATTCGAACGCGCCTTGCAATCTCATTCAAGTATGGTATGCTGCCGACAACGTCATTGCGTTAAGAGAATCTGGTTGGTTTGCTGTGCGCGAATAGGGCCACGAATATACGAATGGCCGTGCCTGGCGCATAGCGCGGCGAGACGGCGCAGTCGTAAGGCAAGCGTCAGATTACATCGGTTGCAATTTGGATTCTCTCGTGCTATAATGACCTTGTTGCGGTTTCGCGGCACACATTGACTTATGGACACTATTAATACTTCCGTCATGGAAACTGCATCTCAAGACGAATCGTGGGTTCTATTGCGGTTTGTTAGTAGGGTGCTGGCAAAAGGATTAGCCTGGGTCTGGCGATTGCAAAACGATCGTCAGACCATAGCGTCTTTATTGGGACGCTATAGCGCTCATTTGGGAGTGATCGTTCTCGCCCTGGCGTTGATCGTCATTGGGCGGGTGACGCTCACGCCGGTGAGTGTTGCTACTGTGAGCGACCTCAGCTTGCGGGCCGCGATTGCTGAGCCGATGGCGACGCCGACTTCAGTTGCCGGAGGCGCTGCTTCCCGCTACGTTGCTGCTCCTAGTCAGGTCCTCATTGCGCGTGAAGCCCTTCCGCACACGTATATCCCCGAACGTGTGCGTCTGGAAGTCATCACCTATACTGTAAAATCCGGTGATACCATCTTTGGTATCGCCTGGGACTTCGGGCTTTCTCCTTATAGTATCGTGTGGGCTAATATGGAGACGCTGCAAGGGGCGCCCTGGCATATTCAGCCGGGCCTGACGCTCTTCATCCCGCCGGTGGATGGCGCTTATCATACCGTGGCTGAAGGGGAAACGCTAGAAGCGATTGCTGAAGCTTACAAAGTTGAGCCGTTGGCGTTGATCAATGTCTGGAATAAGATTCAGTCCGGCGATGCCTTGCAAGAAGGGCAATTGTTAGTGATCCCCGGTGGGACGGGAAAGGACTTTGACTGGGAACCGCCGCCGCCGCCCCCGCCTGTACCCGGTCGTTCGCTGCCTGTAGCCACCAGTTATAGCGGGAGTGTCAGTGCGGCAATGACCGGCGCCAGTGGAAACTTTGCGCTGCCGACCGGCTCTTACGCCGTTTCTGGATGGACTTTCCGCGATCCACGCAATCCGGGGCATATTGGGCTGGATTATCGCTGCCGTTTGGGCGACTACATCTACGCCGCTGATAATGGTATGGTGGTGTACTCCGGTTGGAGCGGCGGCTATGGGTTACTGGTGCGTCTGGATCATGGGAACGGTTTTGAAACCCGATACGCGCACTTTGATTCTATCTGGGTTTCAGCCGGGCAGTTGGTGACTCGAGGGCAAGTGCTGGGGCTGTGTGGATCAACGGGTTGGTCCACTGGCGCACACCTGCATTATGAAATTCGCTTCGGCGGCGTGCCGCAGAATCCCAAAATCTACGAGCCTTGATGCCTACACACGAACAAACTCAGCGCATGAAGCAGGATCATCGCTGGCGTGGAAGTTGGGCTGTCCATGCCGTGGCAGTGCTGGCTGCCGGTGTCTGGCGCTGGAATGCGGATAGGGAAGGGCAACGTCCTCTCTTGGGGCGGGTAACGGCCCATACTGCATTGCTGCTGGTCGCGGCAACTCTGGTGCTCTTGGGGGGCTTACGCTTCGGAGATACCATCAGTGTGGCATCTACCGTGGTGGCTCAACCGCCAGAGCTGCAAGGGGCCGCGGCGGCGACTGCTGTTGCGACGAACAACGTCATGCGCGCTTACTCCCGGGCTGCCTCACAGACCCGTGTGATGCGGCAGGCGACGCCTCATACGGCGGTTCCAGACCGCCCGCGATTGGAGATCATCACCTATCAGGTGCAGCCCGGCGATACGACGGAATCTATCGCGGTGATGTTTGGGTTGCAGCCGACCACAATCATGTGGTCAAACCCCGAATTGGAGAAGGCGCCGGATCTGCTCAAGGTGGGCCAGAATTTGATCATCCTCCCTCTGGATGGCGTCTATCATACTATTGTTGAGGGGGATACGATTGAGTCCATCGCCGAGAAATATAAGGCCTCGGTGGAGGAAATCAATGCGTGTCCGTTCAATGTTTTTGTGGTTGGGGGACGGTTGCGGGTAGGGAGTAAGTTGGTAGTGCCCAACGGCACCAAGCCCTACGAGGTGCGCAAGGTCACGACTTACTCTGGACCGGCGCCGGCGGCAGTCTCAGGCGGAGGACGCTTCAGGTGGCCTGCTGGTGGCTATATCAGCCAGGGTTACTGGTACGGACATCGTGCGATTGACATTGCGAATGCTATTGGTGCGGCGATTGTAGCAGCGGATTCAGGGTATGTTTCTTTCTCCGGCTGGACAGATATTGGCTACGGCTATCTGGTAGTTGTGGATCATGGGAACGGCTATCAGACCTACTACGCGCACTTGAGCAATATTTTTGTCACCGAGGGGCAGGTGGTTGCCGCTGGTGAGATCATTGGCGCGATGGGGAGCACCGGGAATTCGACCGGCCCGCATTTGCACTTTGAGATCCGCTATAAGGGTTATCCTACGAATCCGTTGATCTTCTTGCCTTGATGGCGTGAATCGCTGGATTGCGGGCCGTAAGGCCCGCTTTTTTGTGCGGAGGTGATGATGGAATTGACGCTTGCACAGGCGCGCGCGCTCTATACTGCGGCGGACAGCGTTCACGATTTTGATCACATTCTGCGGGTGCTCTCGCTAGCTGAGCGTATTGCGGTGGCGGAAGGCGCCGATATGCACGTGGTGCGCACGGCAACCTTGTTACACGATTGGGGGCGGGCTGAGGCAGAGCGGCAGCGAGGCGATCACGCCGCCGAGGCGGCGCAACGCGCGCGCGGGTTATTGCAGGGGGCTGAGCCGGCATGGATTGAAGCCGTGGTTCATGCGATTGCGGCGCATCGTTTTCGCGCTGCGCCGGCGCCGCAGACTTTGGAGGCCCAGGTGCTCTTCGATGCGGATAAGCTGGACGCTATTGGAGCGATAGGGGTGGCGCGCGCTTATGCTTATGGCGGCGCGCATCAGCAGCGGTTATGGGCGCCCCCGGAGGCTGTGGACGTCGCGCGTTGGGAGCTTGAGGGGGATGATCCTGTCCACCACACGCCGGTGCATGAGTTTCTGGTAAAGCTCTCGCGGTTGAAGGAGCGCCTGTATACGAACACCGGGCGAGCGATTGCTGAAGAGCGGCATTGCTATATGGCCGACTTCTTTCGGCGGCTTGATGCAGAGGTGCGCGGGGAGTTGTAACCCTCGACCGGAAAGGATTTCATCAGGGCGCAGAGTGCGTAGGGAAGACACAGCCCTTCGCTCTTTGCGCCCTTGGCGTGTAAGGATTGGCGACGTTACCTTTCGCGGGTCCGCAGGTGCGGGTAGAGTAGTACATCTCGAATACTGTGGTGGTTGGTAAAAAGCATCGCCAACCGATCCACTCCCATCCCAAATCCACCGTTGGGGGGCATGCCGTATTTCATTGCCCGCAGATAGTCCTCATCCATGGGTTGGGCTTCTTCGTCGCCGGCGGCGTAGGCGCGGCCCTGCTCCAGGAAACGGGCCTCTTGTTCGAAGGGGTCGTTGAGTTCGGTGAAGGCGTTACCCACTTCCATTCCGCCGATGAACAACTCGAAACGTTCAACGTGGGTGGGATCATCAGGTTTCTGTTTTGCCAGCGGCGATATCGCCACAGGATAGTCGTACACGAAGACAGGTTGGATCAGCGTGGGTTCAACTTCAGATAGCAGATTGTCTACCAGATGGCCCCAAGAGGCGGTGCTGCTGGCATCCAGGTGGTGTTGCCGCATCACCTCGCGGAGTGCGTCGGCGGTGGGGTAGGCGACGTAGTCAATGCCGGCGCCGGAGAGGATGACTTCGCGCAGCGAGCGCCGCGCCCATGGCGGTGTGAGGTCAATGTCGTGTCCGTGATAGTGGAGTTGCAGCGTGCCGAGCACTGTCTGTGCTGCGTTACTGATGAGCTTCTCGGCAGTATCCATGATGCCGTGGAGGTCAGTATAGGCGCAGTAGAGCTCCAGCTGTGTGAACTCTGGGTTGTGTTTGTAGGAAACCCCTTCATTGCGGAAGTCGCGCCCGATTTCGTAGACCCGTTCGTACATGCCCACCAGCAGGCGTTTGAGGTAGAGCTCAAAAGAGATGCGCAGATAGAGATCCTGCTTGAGCTGGTTGTGGTGGGTGACGAAGGGGCGGGCTGCTGCGCCGCCGTAGATTGGTTGCAGCACGGGCGTCTCGACTTCCAGGTACCCTTGATCATCGAGCCAGCGGCGCAACGCGCTGATCATGCGTGAACGAATGCGGAAATCCTCGCGTGTAGCAGGGTTGACGGCCAGGTCCGCGTAGCGTTGACGATAGCGCTCTTCCACATCGGCGAAGGCAGCAAAACGCGCAAGTGCGCCATCTTCTCGTTCGTACTCCTTGGGGAGCGGGAGGGGGGTGATGGCTTTCGCTAACATGCGCAATGCACTGACCTGCACGCTGATCTCGCCGCTGCGGGTGCGCATCAGCGTGCCTTCAGCCTCGATGAAATCTCCCGAGTCAAAGGTTTTGTTGAAGAGCTCGTAGCTGCCGGCAAGCTCGTTGGCGCGCAGGAAGAGTTGAAGGCGTCCATGCCCATCTTCGATGTGCGCAAATGTCACCTTGCCCATGCTGCGGATGCTGAGCAGCCGCCCGGCTACGATGACGGTGGGCGGCGGCGTCTGATCGGTTTCGCTGACCTCGAAGGCGCGCAAAGCTTCCAGCGTGGTGTGGGTACGGCGGACGCGCGCTGGATAGGCTTCATTGCCCGCTGTGCGCAACTGCTCCAGCTTAGCGACCCGCTGGCGTTCCAGTTCGTTGAGTTCCATGGTCGTTGCTCCTTAATGGCAGATCGAGTCAAAAAAAGACAAGCCCATACAACCTGTTCGTATGGGCTTGTGGACGTTTTAGGCGGCTTCGCGCTCAGGCAATCTCCAGAATCTCGAATACGATATCGCCGTCCGGGGCCCTGACGATGGCCTTCTGACCCACGCGCTTTCCCAGCAGCACTTTTCCTAATGGGGATTCATTAGAGATTTTGCCTTCTTTGGGCGAAGCTTCGGCTGAGCCGACCATGTGGTAGACTTCGGGCTGTGAAGCCCCCTCTTCCAGAACGGTGACATGGCTGCCAATGGTTACAACTCCGGCTGAGGGTTGATTGGCTTCGATGATAGTCGCGTTGCGCAATTGCTGTTCCAGCACATAGATGCGGCCCTCGATGAAGGCTTGCTCGCGCCGTGCATCTTCAAGCTCCGCGTTTTCGATCAGTTCCCCCTCGGCAAGGGCGTCATGCAATCGTTGCGCTACCTTTGGCCGCTGAACGGTTTTCAATTGGTTCAGCTCCTCTGCAAGTTGCTGATAGCCTTGTTCTGTGAGATACACCGGGCGTTCACTCATAACTGTGCGATTCCTCCACTGATCATTGCTGGTGCTGACCGTTATAAAGGCCATTAATACACAAAAAACCCGGGAGTGTAAGGGAACACTCACAGGCTCATAAATCATACCATGAATTCAGGATTTGTAAAGGACTGATAAAGGCAGCAATTTATCAGGTTTGATGGAATGAATGTGGCGTCTGCTCAGCCGTTGAAAGTTTGGGTTTGGGGCGGTTGTGGCAGTGCGTCGCCGTTGTATGGTGCGGGATGTTTTAGGGTGTTGAATGGAGCAGATTTTCCACACGGGCAATTAAATCGGCGGGATGGATGGGTTTAGCCAGATAGTCATCTCCGCCAGCCTGGAAACCGGCGAGCCTGTCGGCGAAAGCATCCGCTGCGGAGAAAAATAGGATGGGAATCTGGTGGGTGTCGGGATCATCACGTAGCGCGCGCGCAACTTTGAAGCCATCCAGATCGGGCATCATCACATCAAGAATGATCAGGTCTGGCTTTTCTTCACGAGCTCTCTTCAGCGTGTTAGCGCCATCTATCTCGCTGCATACTTCGAAACCTTTGCGTTGTAGGATGAATTCCAACATTCGCAGAGTCTCGAAATCATCATCCACTATCAGAATGCGTTGTTTCATGAGCCAGCCCCTTTCCCAATTTGCAGGTTGGGTGATTGTGGTGTAAGACGGTTGTGCTGCAGTATTCAGTAAGTGTTGTATAAGCGATTATACCCTGAAGCTTGGTAGATTTCAAGTAATGTTCCTTTTCATTTGATGGCAAGCTGCCGGCTTGTGGCTCCGCGGCGCTTTATCGGAATTGAGCGAGCGCCAGCGTCAATCCGGCAATCAGCCCCAGCGCAATCAGATCGTAGCGCAACAGTGCGCGCATGGCTTCACCCTCTTGCGCTTCAAGGCCAACAGTGCTACATCCCACAACAACTTTTGCGGGCGCAAAGGTGGAACCTAGCGCGCCTCCGGCGTTTTGCGCTGCCAGGATCACGGGAACTGCATATCCCAGGGTTTGGGCAATATCGCGCTGTAACGCGCCGAAGAGTGCGTTGGCGTTGGTATTGCTGCCGGTGACAAATGCGCCCAGCGCTCCGATGAAGGGGGCGACAAGGGGAAATAGCCCGCCTGCGGCGTGGGCAATGCCTTCTGCCAGCACGGTGATCATGCCGCCGTTATCCATGGTGGTAGAGAGCGCTACCATGGAGAGAATGCCGATAGTGGAGGAGAATCCGCTGTGGGCAACTTTGCGCAGAATGTGCGGGCTTTGTGCGGCGGTGATCTGGCCGCTGCGCCGCCCCTGCCACCAGGTCAGGAGCGTGGCATAGATGAGGAGGGCGCCGATGTGGCCGAAAAGCGCAATGCGGGGTGTTTCGTCCGCGCTGACCATCCATCCGCGAGTGGTGCTCACGGCGGGGATGGATACTTGCAGCGTAATAGTATTCAGCAGCGTTTTCAGCGGTGGAATCTTATCCGCACTGAAGATCAAGAGCAACAGCAGCCCATAAGGTAGCAGCGCCTTGCGCAGGTAAATGCCGGGGCCGTTGGGGAATGTGGGGCGTTTCTGCGCGATGGCCCAGAGCACCCCTACCAGCAATCCGGCAAGGGCGCCGAGCATGGCCGCCGTGTTGAACATCCCCCTGGTTGCCGCCAGCCACTGGATGCCAGCCATGACGACGCCCATCACCAGCATGGGCGCCAGGCCTTGCTTCAGCGCGGTTTTTCCGCCGGCGACCCATAGCGCTGCAACGCCCATGATGAGGCATAGGATACCGAGAAGCACTGTGCTCCAGAAAGCCAGCTCGATACTGATGGAAACCTCGCTGGAAATATCGGTGACATTGCGCAAGGCCTGGAAGGAGGCGCCCAGGGAGCCGAAGGAAATGGCCCAGGTATGACCCAAGGACGTCATGACGAAAGAAGCCAGTGGCGGAAAGCCCATGCCGACGAGCAGCGGGGCGACCACTGCCACGGGAACGCCATAGCCGCCGACGCTCTGCAAGAAGGAGGCAAAACCCCAGGCCAATAGCAGCACGTGAAAAGCGCGATGCGGCGAGATGCGCGTCAACAACGTGGCCATAGCTTCAATGACGCCGGCGGCTTCGGTGACGCGGTAGAAGAGCAACGCGCCCCAAATGATGTAGAGGACGGGGAGGGCGAGAAAGAACGCGCGCACTTGCGCCCAGAAAAGCAGCTGCGCTCCCGCGCCAAATTGCAGGGCGGCGATGAGCACCGCTGCGATCCAGCCGGTGACGCCGGCGCGCGTGCTTTTCCAGCGCAAGCCAATCATCAGCGCCAAAATCAGCAGGATGGGTACTGCAGATAATAGAAAATCTATCATGGTCTGAGTCAGTCCTTTCGGCAGTGTGTAAAAAAGCCTCTCAGGAAACTTACCTGAGAGGCTCACCCCAGCACTGGGGTTGTTAGTTCTTCTCGTAAAGCCGGGCTTTGAGCGCGAGCAGTTCGCGGCGGGTGCGCGAATCTTCCTCCATACGGGCGCGAACGCGCTCGCATCCGTGCATAATGGTGGTGTGATCTCGTCCACCTAGCCGCGCGCCGATTTGCGGCAATGAAGCGCCGGTTTCCTCGCGCAAGAAAAACATTGCCACCTGGCGCGGAAAGGCGATGCGTTGGCTGCGTCGCTCGCTGCGTAGATCATCCAATGTGAGATTGTAGAAATCTGCGACCGTATTGAGTATATCGTCTGCCGAGAGCTCGCGGCGGCTGGGCATAAGATCGCCCAACGCGGTGCGGGCGGTCTCGACGGTGCAGGGTTGGTGGGTGAGGCGGGTGAGCGCCAACACCTGGTTCAAGGCGCCTTCCAGCTCGCGGATGTTGCTCTCGATGCTGCTGGCAATGAAAGTCAGCACGTCATCGGGCACCTGTACCTGGAGCCAGTCAGCTTTGTTCTGGAGGATCGCCAGGCGGGTCTCGAAGTCGGGCGGCTGGATATCCACGATCAGACCCCACTCAAAGCGCGAGCGCAGGCGCTCCTCGAGCGTGACCATGGCCTTGGGAGGCCGGTCGCTGCTGAGAACAATCTGGCGTCCGGTATCGCGGAGTGCGTTGAAGGTGTGAAAGAATTCCTCCTGCGTGCTCTCTTTGCCGGCGATGAATTGGATGTCATCTACCAGTAAAACCTCCGCGCCCCGGTATTTGTCACGGAAGCTATCGGTGGTGTGGGTGCGGATGGCTTCTACCAGGTCATTGGTGAACTGCTCTGATGATAGATACAACACGCGCATATTGCGCGCATAACATGCTTGCCCAATGGCGTGCAGCAGGTGGGTTTTTCCCAGCCCCACGCCGCCGTAGAGGAACAGGGGGTTGTAGGCTCGCGCCGGTGATTCTGAGACCGCCAACGAGGCGGCTTGGGCCAGGCGATTGCCTGAGCCGACGACAAAACTCTCAAAAGTGTAGTTGCCATTGAGTCCGGGGTCGGGGGCGGGCAATCCGATTTCGCCCTGAAGTAAGGGGGCTACGGGTTCATTGATGGGGGCTTTGCCCTCCCAGACAACAAAGCGCGCTTCTAAAGCCTGCCCGCCAATGTGACGCAAGACACGTTGGATCACCGTGTACAGGCGGTTTTCGAGCCACTCGACGGCATACCCATTTTTGACCCCAATAACCAGGCAGTGTTCATCTTCCAGTGCGATACAGTGGGTATCCCGTAACCAGGTGTCAAACATGGTACGGGTCATTTGCAGCTCCAACTCACCCAGGGCAGCTTGCCATAAGCGTTGTGCATCTAGTTTCGGCATATAAGACCTCAGTTTAGTGAGAGGCGCAAAAAGCTGCCCCTCACGATGGCATAAAATGACTATCGTTTGGTGTAACTAATGGTGCTGTGTGCCGGTCTCTGTGGAACTTTGAGATCGGCGGTGGAGGGATAAAATCCTCCGCGTCGCACGTCATTATTGTACCAGAAAACCCGCGATTGAGCAATCCCTGGCGGGGGGATTTATGTTAAAATT
Source organism: uncultured Anaerolineales bacterium (assembly GCA_964508025.1). GTDB lineage: Bacteria > Chloroflexota > Anaerolineae > B4-G1 > SLSP01 > JAAZNO01. The sequence continues at coordinate 16,457 of CAZDSF010000022.1, read as the reverse complement.
GCCCAAGTTTTAAGGTTGCAAATATGCAATTATGGGCAATTATCTTGTTATCTGCCGGTGCGGGTTTGGAAATCACGAAGCCCTAGATGTATGGATCGCGCCTTTGGGTGGCCTAAAATTCGACGGGGTAAAACTACTCTCACCAAGGCATTCTGTGCAGGCATGGGGGCGAGAGCGATAAAAATTGCGGCGTGGAGACTCATCCGGCGGCAGGTGGGGTCAATGGCGTTGTTGGATGCTAAGGCTACGTTCAGTCTCTAGCGCGCGGATCAGTCCCATCCAATCTTCTACCACAAAGACCAGTCCCGTATTATGGGGTGCAAACAGGTAGGGGCTGAGCCAGAGCTTGAGCCACCATAACGGCATGGGATAGGCTTTGAGATCCACAACTACGGCGGTTTTGCCCCACAACGGCTGCACCAGGCGCCGACGGGCGGCTTTCTCTTGTTCTGGTGGAAAGAGGCGCACGAATTCTACGGGGCGAATGCCCGTGATACGTCGGTAGGAGATGGCCAGCGGGTAGAGCGGGGTTTGTAGGGTGAAGGCTGCTCGCCGGCTGCGGACGCAAGCCCGTCCTGCCAGCAGGGTGTAGCCGAAGATGATGGCGCCAATGATCGCAATGAGCAGCGGCAGCCATGTGGTGTTGGTTTGGAACGTCGGATTCTGGACGGCGCCCCACCAGAGTGCGATCCCGCCGGGGATCAACCAGAATGCGGGCATCCGCCAGCGACGGGCAAGGTGCCGGTATAGCAGCAAGGGAAATCGGGAGGTATTCTTAGGTGTTTTCATGGAGTTGCCGCTCCTGGAAATCAGCGCAGAGATCTTGGAGGATGCAATCGGTGCAACGCGGGTGGCGCGCGTGACAGATTTCTCGCCCGTGCTGGATGATTTCAAGATGATAGGCAAAGTAGTGTTGCGGCGGGATGAGCGCCTCAAGGAGGTGATGCGCAGCCTCGCGGGAGGTTTGGGGCGGGAGCAGCCCCAATCTCAGAGTGACGCGATGGATGTGAGTGTCTACAGGAAATGCCGGTAATCCCAGCGAGAAGAGTAACACGATGGCGGCGGTTTTGGGGCCAACGCCGTGTAAGTCGCGCAGCCAGGCGCGCGCTTCTTCCAGGGGCAGTTCGCGCAGAAAGTCGAGCGTCAGATTACCGCGTTCTGCGGTGATGCGGCGCAGCACTGCCTGGATGCGCGGGCCCTTGCTGGGCGCCAATCCCGCCGGTCGAATGGCTTCGATGACGGTTTGCGCGGGGGCGTCGCGCACGGCTTCCCAGCTGGGGAATTGTGCGCGCAGTTGCGCGAACGCGAGATCGCGGTTGCGGTCATTGGTGTTCTGGCTCAGAATCGTGTTGACCAACTCGGCGAGGGGATCGGTAGGTGTATGGGTGAAAGGCCCGTAACGGTTCGCCAGACGGTCGTGGATCGTCTGGGCTTTGTGGAGCAACGCTGCATCAGGGTATGGGGCGGGCGGCTCGGTGGGGTTCATGACTGCCTCTGAACATGCGCCGCGCGCGCCCGGCGCACCCATTCCCGTTCGGCTTCGAAGGTTAGATGCTCCAGCGCTTCGTCCCATGGCAGCCAAATGGGAAAGAATTGCTCATCCTCGATGGGCCGGGTCGTTTCGCGGCGCGAGCGCGCGCGCATCAGAAAGAAGGTCTCCGTGCGGCGCACCGCGTGGGCGCCGATGGGGAAGGCGACCAGTTGGTTTCCCAGTGGCGCGATGATTTCAAGATCGTCGTAGCCGCTTTCCTCGCTCACTTCGCGCAACGCGGCGATTTCGGACGCCTCATTGGGTTCGATGTGACCTTTGGGGAGTCGCACTTCATCACGGGAGGGGCGGATGAGTAACAGGATCAGCTCGCCGGTGGTGTCCGTTACCACACCGCCCGCTGCATTATAATATACAGGGATAGTGGGTGGATGCACAAGACCTCCTTGGAAAGTATGAAGGTTGAAGGCGGAAGGATGAAGAAGCTGCGCTTCGCTGCAAGGCTATTTTCATCCGCGCCAACTGCTTTGGCGAACTTGAAGGCGTAGATTCAATCGCTAACGCGGATTTGAGGGGGCATTTTTGCGACGATGCGAAGCGCCGCCGCAAAAATGCCCCGTTTTCTCTGGTCTTGAAGCCAGAAACATAGACGCTTAAGCCGTTTCCAGGTACCGCTCCAACTCCCAGGGTGTGACCTGGATACGATATTCCTCCCACTCGGCGCGTTTGGCGCGCAGGAAGGTTTCTACGATGGGCGCGCCGAGCGTATCGAGAATCACGGTGTCTTGCTCCAGTTCGTCCAACGCTTCTGCCAGTGTTCCAGGAAGCGTGCCGATACTACGGCGGCGCAGCTCTCCTTCGTCAAAATGGTACAGATCCTCGTTGATCATCTCCGGGGCTTCTAGCCCTTTTTGGATGCCATCCAGACCGGCTGCCAGCATGGCGGCGAATGCCAGGTATGGGTTGGCGCTGGGATCTGGGCAGCGCAGTTCCAGGCGCACGCCGCTGCCGTTACCGTTGCGGGTGGAGGGTACGCGGATCAGGGCCGAGCGGTTCAGGTGCGCCCATCCGATGTAGACGGGCGCCTCGTAGCCGGGAGTGAGCCGCTTGTAGCTGTTCACGGTCGGCGCGAGAATGGCGGAGAGCGCGCGGGCGTGCAGCAGCTGCCCAGCGACGAAGGAGCGCGCGAGTTTGGAGAGGTGATATGGCGCATCGGGATCGTAGAAGAGGTTGCGCCCGTTCGGATCGGCGAGGCTTTGGTGGGTGTGCATCCCGGAGCCGTTGATGCCAAAAATGGGTTTGGGCATGAAGCTGGCGTAGAGGTTCTCGGCGGCAGCGATGGCGCGGACGGTGTATTTGAAGGTCACGGCGTTATCGGCGCTGCTGAGGGCGTCGCTGTAGCGGAAGTCAATCTCGTGTTGCCCGGTGGCAACTTCATGATGGCTCATCTCCACTTCGATGCCCAACGCTTTGAGGGCAAGCACGATTTCGCTGCGTACTTGCTGGGCTTTGTCACGGGGCGAGAAATCGAAATAGCCGACGACATCGTAGGGCACGGGATGTGGGCGGTTGCTATCGGTGCGTTCAAAGATGAAGAACTCAATTTCAGGTCCGGTGTTGAAGATGTAGCCCATGTCGGCGGCCCGCGCCAGCACTCGCTTGAGCACTTGTCGGGGATCGCTGGTCGAAGGGGCGCCATCGGGGCCGTAGATGTCGCAGAACAATCGCGCGCGGCGCCGCTCCGGGGCGCTCCAGGGCAAGACGCGGTAGGTGGTTGGATCGGGAATCAACAGACGATCGCTTTCGTAGATGCGCGCAAATCCCTCGATGGAGGAGCCGTCGAACCAGATGCCTTCTCCCAGTGCGCGAGCCAATTGGTCAACGGGCAGTGTGACGCTTTTCACGTTACCGAGGATATCGGTAAATTGCAGGCTGACGAATTTGATATTGCCTTCTTTGACGCGGGTAAGCAGTTCGGATTTCATCTTTCTTTCTCCTGGCATAGTATAGGTATAAACTGGCAAGGTGTCAAGCGCAAATTGTAACGGTTTTGATACGTTTTGGATATGCTGTGTTGCACCCCCTCTTCTGAATGCGGATAGACGCATTCACAAAAAAAGCCAGCCCCCGGAACGGTAGGCTGGCCTGGCAGAAGCAATTATGGGCGCGCTGCGCTACACGTCCTCGGAAGCCGAGGTCGGCTGCTGCTGCTGGTTTTGATTTGGGCTGACTTGTGCCATGGTTTCCTCGCCACGAAAAACCCAGTCACCGGTTCCGGTGACTGGGTGTGTGTTTCTGATGCGCGCCAGCGACCGGCCCGTTAGTGCGGGTACGGCTGCTGTTGCTGGTTGTTATCGAAAACTGTGTTCATTGCACGTTCCATCCTGGCTTTTATGGTAACACAAAGTGTATATGTGTCAAGGCCATCCAAGGGTTATGGCGCTTAGGAAATTCGTCCTATCAAGGCGTCAACGCCGCGCCTTCAGGATCGAGGGCGCTGAAGTAGGCGTGGATGGCGGCGCGCAATCCCGGAGGCAGCGGTTGTTGCGAAAGCGCTGCCGCAGCGGCTTCGGCGTAGGCGGGATAGAACGCGCGATAGGGAACGCGGGCGGGCGTCTCCATCCCCGCGCCGGTGAGAGGGGCGCCGTCGGTGGTCAGGGGGCGGGGTAGGGTGATTTCGCCGCTCGCGCCGTCGAGGCGCGGATGGATGACTGGCTCATAAGGTGCGGCGCTGCCGCTGTCTTCGCTGTGGGCGGCGATCCCGCTGCCGCCTGCCTGGTCGCCGGTGGTCGGGAGGGTTGCCGGCGAGCTGCCTGCCGCTTGTTGTTGCGCCGCGCCCAGACGTTCACGCCCGCTCTGCAGACTGGCTTGCAGGGATTCGAGGGCGGCTTGTGTGGCGGCGTTGGCTTCGCGCTGCGCCAGGGCGGCGGCAAGCGATTCGAGAGCCGCGTTTTCGTCGCCAGCGGCAAGCGCCCTGGCCGCCGTTTCCAGCGCTTCGGCCAGGGCGGGATCGAGTTCCTGGACGGCGTCTGCCAGCTGGCTCAAGGATGCGCTTAACCCGCGTTGATCTTCGTTACTGAGGGCGGTGGTGGTTTCACCGGAAGCTTGCTGTCGCGCGAGCATTTCGGCAGCGGCGAGGTCGCCGCGCTGGAGCGCCTCCAGGAGCGCCTGCGCCTGCGCATCGGATAGCGGCGTGAGCGGGGGTGTTGCCAGCGCCGAGGTCAGGCTTTCTGTGGGCGCGGTCGGCGGATTTTGCTGTGCGGCGATCTGCTGCTCCGCTTCGAGCAACGCCGCCTGGCGCGCTTCATTGGAAGCGGTAGGCTCAAGGAGCGTCTGCCGCGCGGCTTCGAGGATTTGCAGGAGGCGCTGACGTTCGGCATCTGGCAGCGCAGAGAGCTGGCGCACGGTTTCGGCAAGGGTTTCGATTCTGGCGGCTTCGAGTGCTGCCGCGTTTTGCAACGCCGCGCGTTGTGCGAGCAGTTGCTCCTGTGGGTTGGGCAACCACAGCGTCAGGATCAATCCCAGAAGCAGCGCGCCGGTGAGCGCCAGCGCCGACCGGGAGGGCCGGAGCGCGAAGGCTTTGCGCGGCTCAATGATCTCCAGGCGTTGGATGGTTTCCTCGTAGTGCGCGGCTCTCAGGGCGGGTGAAGCTGTGATGCGCCCGAGGTGCAACTCCCAGGCGGCGCTGAGGCGTTCTGCCAGTCCCAGGCTTTGTTCCAGACGGCGCAGGCGAGATTCGATGTGTAGCGGGCGCAGAACGCGCCATAGCGCGCCACACAGCGGGCAGAGCGTCCACAGCAGGGCCAGGCGGGGCAGCAGTGTTGCGCGGGGCCATAGCGGTGTGAGACGGGCTATCCACGCCAGAGCCAGTGCCAGCCCTGAACCCATTGCCGCGCCCCACATTGCCCCCTGAAAGCTGTCACGGCGGCGTAGGGCCTTATCGAGAGGGCGTAGCGCGGCAGCAAGGGGAAAGTCGTGCATCTCAGACCTCGGGGCGGGCAATGCGGCGCGCGGTCCACCACAGAAGCAGCGCAGTTGCCGGCAACGCCAGCAGGGTATGGGTGAGCCAGGGCGCGGGCAGGGTGATGGCGGCGGTGGTAGAGATGTGCGGCGCCATGATGGGGAACTCGAGCCAGAACCAGGCGCCTTGCTCGGCGCCGAGTATGACGCTGGCGATGGCGGCGGAGAGGGGGTGCAGCCCTACCAACAGAACCCAGCCATGCTGTAGGAGGGCGAGCTGCCACAAAGGTTGTGGCGGCGCGAGGGGGGAGCTGCCTGGGGCGGTAAGTAATGGTATGCCGAAGAGTCCCACGACGCCCAGGAAGGGGAACACGCTCAACGCTGCGCCGTAAAAGATGAGCACGGCTATCCAGGTTTTACGGACGAGAGCGGAGATTGCCAACGCGAGCGCGGTGTTCGTCATCAGGACGATGAGCAGGAAGAGCTGGGTGATGAGGAATGCGACGATGCTGATGCCGCCTAGCCAGAATCCCAGCAATTGGATAGGTAAAGGGGCGAATAGCAATAACATACCGATGAGGATCGCGGCGCTCCACTTGCCGAAAACGATGGCGCGGGGGGTGATGGTGGTAGTGCGCAGTAGATCGAAGGTGCGATGTTCGACTTCACCCGCCAAGGCGCCAATAGCGGCGACGGGGGCCAGCAATCCTGTGGTCAGGAGTAACAGGAGGCTTGAAAGCCAGTAGAGCTGGCGCGCGCTGTCGAAGAGCTCGGCGAGGGAGACACGCGAACCGCTGGGCGAGTTCCATCCTGTCAACATGAGGCGCACGAAACCCAGGGCGAGCAGACCTTGGAGCAGAATGTGGGCGCTCAACAGCCAGAAGAAGCGGCGGCGCCGTGCGCCGCTGTAGATCTGGCGTGTTAAGAGGGGGTTTACATGGGTTTTCATCGTGTTCACGAACTCTCCACACCGTATTATACTTGGGGCAAGATGAAGAGCAAGCCTGGGAGCATCTGGGTAGCGCTTGCGCGGGGACTCGTCAAGGGGGGCATCGCATTTCCGGTGATCTTGTTGCGGCGTCAGGAACTTTTATCCCTGGCGGCGCGTCATATAAATAGGGTAAGTTGCGGCGTAGCGGCTTTGAGCAGCTACGGCATGTCACGTATTGAGGAGGTTATGTCATGAAAATAGCCAGATGGTTGTTTGTAGTGGGGTTGTTGCTCTCTGCGTGTGCGGGGACGGGTCGAGCAGTACCAGGAGAGGCCGAGATTGCGCCCTCGCCGACCGTCACGCCGTCGCCGGAATCGGAAAGCGTGGTCGCGCCGGCAGCCGAGGTGTTGCCCTGGGTAGCGGCGCAACTCGGCGCGCCTGCCGCGGCATTGACCCTGGAAGAAGCGCAAGCTGTAGAGTGGGCGGATACCAGCCTGGGGTGTCCTCAGCCGGGGATGATGTATGCGGAGGTCATTACGCCGGGGTGGCGTTTTGTTTTCATCAATGAAGAAGGGGAGTCCATTGTGGTGCATACAGATCAGGACTTACAGGAGCGGGTGATATGCGATGGTACGGCTGCGCGCGCCACATCTACAACTGCGGCGGATCAGGCGCGGGATTTGCTGGCGGCGGAGCTGCGTATCGCCGCGGAGACTCTGACTTTGATTTCTGCGAATGCCGTTGAGTGGCCCGATGCCAGTCTGGGTTGTCCTCAACCCGGCATGATGTATGCGCAGGTGATTACGCCCGGTTATCAGTACATTTTTGCCGATCAGAGCGGTCAGCGTTATGATGTCCGCACCGGTCGCAATGCCGGGCAGTTTGTGTTGTGCGAAAGTGGGCTGTCGGATGCAGCGCGGGAGACGCCTGGCGCGGCGTTAGCGCCAGCTGCCCAGGCGGCCCGCGAGTGGTTGGCAAAGCAGCAAGCGATCCCTGTATCCCGGCTCACGGTCATCTCGGTGGAGGCGCAGGATTGGCCCGATTCTTGCCTGGGCTGCGCCGAACCCGGCACGTTCTGCTTGACAGTGATCGTTCCCGGCTATCGTGTGGTGTTGGAGGATGGCGCTGCCCGTTATGAGGTGCGCACCGATCGAGACGGTTTGACGATTGCTATGTGCAAATCTTGAGTTGGGCGGCTACTGGCTACAATCAGCGCCGGCGGGCGATTATGTCACCCGCCGGCGCTTGCTCGTTTCTTGAAGCCGGGTATACTCAGCTGTGGTGCGCTGTAGACGCTGTCTGGTGTTTGGAGCGCGCCGTTGACGCTGAATATCAACGACGTCTGTGCGGAGGCATTTCATGGAAAGTCCGTTCTGGCAGAATCTGCGGGAGGCTATCGGTAGGTTGAGCGGTCGTTCTCTCGTAGTTGTAGGCATCATTTGGGCGGCGCTGCTGGTGTTGGGCGGCGTGTGTGCAGTCGGCGGCGGTTCGCTCTTCATGCCGCAGGAAGGCGCCACAACCGCGCCCGAAATCGTTGCGCCAACAACAGCGTTGCCCGTCATCCAGCCGACAGATACACTTCCCGGCGCGGTGATTACTTTGCCCACACCCACTTTGCAGACAACGGAGGGCGGCGCGGAGTTGCTGCCGCCGTTGCCGTGGGGGCGCTTTGGCTATGGGATCGCCATCCAGGGCGTGATTCCCGTGATGGGAGATTACAGTTACACGATGCGCCAGGTCAAGGATCATTTGGGACTGGAATGGGTGAAGCAGCAGCTGCGGTGGACAAATGTTCATCCTGATCCTACTTCGCCTGCTGATTGGAGCCTGTACGATCCAGTTGTGGAAACGGCCAATGCGATGGGCTTGAAGGTGATGCTCAGCATCGTGGATGCGCCGCAGTGGACGCGCTCCTATTTGCCGCCGAATGTGAAGGCCGCGCCGCCGGATGATCTGGCGTTGTATGCTGCCTTCATGGGAGAGATTGTAGACCGCTACAAGGGGCGCATCCACGCGATTGAGGTGTGGAACGAGCAAAACCTGAACCGCGAGTGGGATAACGCCGAGGGTCTCAATCCCGAACGCTACGTGGAAATGCTGCGGCTGGCGTATCAGGCGATCAAGAGCCGCGATCCCAATATCATCGTTATCAGCGGGGCGCTATCTCCTACCGGCGTCACGATGGCCGATCCGGCGAATCCCAACCGCTTGCTGTACATGGATGATTACCTTTACCTGGAGCGTATGATCGCTGCGGGATTCCTGGATTACACCGATTGCGTGGGCGCGCATCACAATGGTATCAATATGCCGCCCAATGTCACCTGGAACGAGGGCTTCAATGATCCGACAGCCAGTTTCCGGGGGCCTTTCGACAATCCCCATCACTCCTGGTCCTTCAAGAGCACTATCTGGGATTACTATACCATGGTGCAACGCGCCGGTTACAATAAACCGCTCTGTTTGACCGAATTTGGTTGGGCATCGGCGGAAGGGTGGACTGAGGCGCCTGAGGGTTTTGAGTTTGCCTGGGACAATACCTTAGAGGAGCAGGCAGAATGGGTTGTTGAAGCCTTTCAGTTGATGCGTCAATGGGGCTTTGTCCATCTGGCTTTTCTCTGGAATCTGGATTATGCGCAGAAGGGCGGCATTGGACAGACGGATCCTAATGCGCCCTACAGTCTGCTGAACTTCGATGGCTCACCGCGCCCGGCCTTTGATGCGGTGGGCGCCATGCCCAAGATCCCCTGAGCGAAAGGTGTTTCAGGGGTTTCGACGCTGACACGCTCATACGCTACTTTGAAAAGGAGGTGACTCGATGTTTCAGACGTTTGAAGAGGCTTCGGCATTTATCCAGGAACGTGCGGTTGTGCAGGTGGATTTGAAGTTCTCGGACTTATGGGGCCGCTGGCACCACGTCACGCTGCCCGTGAGCCGTTTCAACCCAAAACTCATGGAGAACGGGGTGGGTTTCGATGGCTCCAGCGTGGGTTTCAAGAGTGTCAGTGCGGGTGATATGGTCATGGTGCCGGAATTGGGGACGGGATTTCTGGATCCTTTCTGGGAGGTCCCGACGCTGAGCTTTATCTGCGCTACGCTGGAGGCCGATACCCGGCAGATCTTCCCCTACGATCCGCGCAATATTGCGCTCCGGGCGGAGGAGTTTCTGAAGCAGACTGGCATCGCCGATTGCAGCATTTGGGGGCCGGAATTCGAGTTCTACATTTTTGATGGGGTTTCTTATCAGAACACGATGAACACGGCCTCGTATCGTGTGGAATCTGCCGAAGCCGACTGGAAGAGCTACGAGTTGGGTAGCGGCTACGGCATTCCACTGCACGGCGGCTATCACGCCATTCCGCCGCTGGATCGGCTTTACAATCTGCGCTCGCGCATTACCATGCACCTGGAGGCGATGGGCGTCGCCGTGAAGTATCACCATCATGAGGTGGGCGGGCCGGGCCAATGCGAGATCGAGACCTCGCTGCTGCCGCTGCTCAAAGCGGCGGATGCGACGCTCCTCATCAAATACCTCACGCGGATGACGGCCTTCGAGGCGGGGATGACGGCGACCTTCATGCCCAAACCGCTTTACGGCGAGGCCGGTTCGGGGATGCACTTCCATCAGCACATCTGGAAAGATGGCGTCAATCTCTGCTACGATCCCGCAGGCTATGGCTGCATGAGCAAGCTGGCCTATCACTATATGGCAGGGCTGTTGCATCACGGCGGCGCAGTGATGGCGTTTACCAATCCCAGCACCAATTCCTATCGCCGCTTGATCCCCGGCTACGAAGCGCCCATCAGCGCCATCTTCTCGCTGGCGAACCGCAGCGCCGCCATTCGTATCCCCAAGTACGCGAACCGCCCCGATACCGCGCGCTTCGAGTTCCGCCCTCCTGATGCGACGGCTAATCCTTACCTGGCGATGGCGGCGCAACTGATGGCGGGCATTGACGGCATCCTCAAGGAGCTGGACCCCACCGCGATGGGATTGGGGCCGGTGGATGAGAATATCTTCGCCTGGTCGGAAGAAGAGCGCGCCAAGATCAAGTCGTTGCCCACCTCATTGGAGCAGGCGATGGATGCCTTGGAGGCCGATCACGATTTCTTGCTGGCCGGCGGGGTGTTCAATGAGGATCTGATCCAGCGGTGGATTGCGCGCAAGCGCCAGGAAGAGCGCGAGGTGCGCAACCGCCCGCATCCCTACGAGATTGAGCTGTATTACGATTTGTAAGTTGCAGCGCGGCAAGGCGTACTCTTGCATCTCGAATGTGAGCAGAGAGTAGTAGTTTCTCTCAACCGCTCTCTGTTCACCACAAACGGATTTCTATTTTGGGGAGGAGACTCTATGACCATTCGTTTCGGCACCGACGGCTGGCGCGCGGTGATTAGCGACACGTTCACGTTTGAGAATCTGCGGCTGGTGGCGCAGGCTATTGCCGATTATGTGCGCGCCGGCAGCGACCGCGAGCGCCCGGAAGTCGTGGTGGGTTTCGACACACGCTTTCTCTCCGACCGCTACGCGCGCGAAGTGGCGCGGGTCATGGCGGCGAACGGCATCGTGGCCTATCTGACGCGCTCCGACGCGCCCACGCCCGCCGTTTCCTATGCTGTGGTGGAGAAGAAGGCTGAAGCCGGCGTGATGATTACCGCCAGCCACAATCCGCCGCGCTACAACGGCGTCAAGCTCAAGGCCGCGTTCGGCGGCTCGGCGCTGCCGGAGCAGGCGCGGCAGGTCGAGGCGCAGCTCGAACGCGGACAATCCGAAGCGCGCGGCCCTAATCTGATGGATTTTGAGCAGGCGCTCAAACTGGATCTGGTGCGCCCCTTCGATCCGGCGTGGGCGTATTATCAGCACCTTTCGACCCTGCTCAACCTCGATATCATCTCGCGCGCGGAATTGCGCATCGTCGCCGACGCGATGTACGGTTCGGGGCGGGGGGCCTTCCGCGATATGCTCAGCCGCACCCGCTGTCACCTCACCGAGATTCGTGGGGAGATGAACCCTGGCTTTGGCGGCATCCATCCCGAACCGATGGGCCACTATTTGCAGGCGCTCAGCGCGGCAATCCAGGCGCAGCACGCCGATGTGGGGCTGGCGACGGATGGCGACGCCGACCGCATTGGCGCCATGGATGGGCGCGGCGACTTCGTGGATCCGCACCACATCTTTGCGCTGGCGTTGCGCTATCTCGTCGAAGTGCGCGGCTGGACAGGCGCGGTGGTGAAGTCGGTTTCGACGACGCGCATGATCAATCGCCTGGCGGAACGCTACGCCCTGCCGCTGTATGAGACGCCGGTGGGCTTCAACTACATCGCCGATTACATGCTCAACGATAAGGTGCTGATCGGCGGCGAGGAATCGGGTGGACTTTCGATTCAGGGGCACATCCCCGAAGGCGACGGCATCCTCATAGGCTTGCTGCTGCTGGAGATTATGGCGCACGCGCGCTGCCCGCTGCACGAGCTGATCGCGGAGATGCAGACGCTCGCCGGGCCGACGTGCTATGCGCGACGCGACATTCCGCTCATGCGCCCTGTGCCCAAGCGCGAGATGGTTTCCCGGCTCACGGATGGCGCCCCGGCAGAGCTCGCGGGGCAATCCATCGTGGAGGTGAGCACCCTCGATGGCGTGAAGTACATCCTCGCGGATGATGCCTGGCTGCTGATTCGCCCTTCCGGCACAGAGCCGGTGTTGCGCGTCTACGCCGAAGGGCGTTCGGGTGATGAGGTCGCGGCGTTGCTTGGTTTTGGAGAGCGGGTAGCGAGTTCCTAGCCGGGCTTGTGCGCTCTGGCGTTTGGCGTATAATACACGCGTTGGGGAAGTGTCGGAATAGGCAGACGAGCATGACTTAGGATCATGTGCCGCGAGGCGTGCGGGTTCAAGTCCCGCCTTCCCCATCGCTAACTAAAAACGGTAGACGGCCGACTGAAAAGAGGGCATAGTCCCTGTTTTCTGACCGCCGCCTACCGTTTTCGTTAAAATTCTTTCTGAGCTTCATGCGCGACTTGGAGATGTTGGTATGAAAGCGGATATCAATCTGCCCGAAATCCCGCCAGAATTGCGCGGCAGCGTCAAAATTTTTTCTCTCGACGCTTTTTACAACTGGGCGCGCCAGCGTTCGCTGTGGCCCATGCTCTTTGGGCTGGCATGTTGCGCCTTCGAGATGATTGCCACCGCCGCTGCGCGTTACGATACGGCGCGCTTTGGCATGGAGATCATGCGCGCCAGCCCGCGCCAGGCTGACCTGCTCATCATCAATGGCACGGTGACGAAGAAAATGGCGCCGCAGGTGGTGCGCCTCTACGACCAGATGGCTGAACCCAAGTATGTAATCGCCATGGGCGCGTGCGCCATCTCTGGCGGGCCGTTCAAGGAGGGTTACAACGTCGTCTCCGGCGTGGATCGGCTCATTCCCGTGGATGTCTACATTCCCGGCTGCCCGCCGCGCCCAGAATCGCTCATCCAGGGCATTCTGGCGTTGCAGGCGCGCTTCGAGCACGAACGTATCCGCACCATGCGCGCCTTTCAGCGGACGCCGGATGAAGGCATCCCCGTGCCGCTGCTCGGCCCCGATCTGGCGGACTGGCAGACGCTCTGGCTCCAAAGCCACCCGGAGATGCGCGCGGCGCCGGAGCCTTCAGCGGAAGAAGCGCCTTCCCATCCGGGGCGCATTCACGCGCTGGAGCCGGTCCCCTTTGGCGATACCGCGAAGACGGCGCTGATTCTCCAAAGCCGTTTCCCCAAAGATGTCCGCCCGCTGGAAGACGGCGTGCTGGTGGCGCCGCGCCGGTTGTCCCAGGTGGCGGATTTCCTCCGCGAGCAGTTGGGCTACCGCGTGCTCTCCAATCTCACGGCGGTGGATTATCCTGATCCGCCGGAGGACATCCCCGAACCCTGTATTGACGTGGTCTACCACTTCTCCCGGTTGCGCGGCGGCGGCCCGATCGCGCTGCACACGCGCGTCCAGCGCGCCGAGCCGTTGTTGGCTTCGCTGACGCCTACCTTCCCAGCGGCGAATTTCCAGGAACGTGAGGTGTGGGACCTCTTTGGGGTGCGCTTCGAGGGACACCCCGATTTGCGCCGGCTGCTGATGTGGGAGGGTTTCGAGGGCCATCCGCTGCGCAAAGATTGGCATGAGGCGTATTTCGAGGCGGAGCACAAGCCCTATCGCAGCCGCTTCCCCAACGGCAGCAAGCCGCTCGCGGCGGAGGCGCGCAGCCCGTTCCGCGCCAACGTGCGCCTGCCCGAAGGCTGGCTGCTTGCCGAAGATGGCATCGAGGAGGTGGAGCGGTTACTCTACGAGCGGATGCTTTCGGCAGACCGCGATCCCCACAAGCCGCTGAGCACGGAGGAGTTGATCCTAAATTTTGGCCCGCATCATCCGAGCACCCATGGCGTCTTCCGCATGGTGGCGCGACTGGATGGCGAAACGGTGCAACATTTGGAGCCGGTCTTCGGCTACCTGCACCGCAACCACGAGAAAATCGGCGAGCGCAACACCTGGCTGCAAAACATCCCCTTTACGGATCGCCTGGATTATATCAATGGGATGACGAACAGCCTGGCGTACTGCCTGGCGCTGGAGAAATTGCTCGGCTGGGAGGTTCCCGAACGGGCGGAGTATCTCCGGATTATCATGGCGGAATTCTCGCGCATCGTCAACCACACGCTGGCAGCAGGCTTCCTCAGCAACGAACTGGGGCTGTACTTCACCGGTTCGCTGTATGCGCTAGAGGAGCGCGAGTTGATCCTTGATCTCTTCGAGGCGGTCTCCGGTGCGCGGATGATGTGCAATTACATGCGTCCGGGCGGCGTGGCGGCGGATCTGCCCGCTGGCTGGCTGGAGCAGGCCCGCGCGTTGGTGGAAGTGCGGCTTCCTGAAAAAGTACAGATGATGCAGACCTTCTTGCTAGATAACGAGATCATCCAGGCGCGGACGATGGGGGTGGGGGTGCTGCCGCCGGAGATGGCAGTAGCATGTGGCGTCAGCGGGCCGGTGCTGCGGGCGAGCAACGTCGCCTATGATTTGCGTCGCGCTGCACCCTACGGCATCTATGACCGCTTCGAGTTCGACGTGCGCACCCGCGAGCATGGCGATGCTTACGACCGGCTGGCGTTGCGCTTTGATGAGATTTGGGAGAGCCTACGCATTCTACGTCAGGCGTTGGCGCGCATTCCAGAAGGGCCGGTGCAATCGCACAAGCTCTCGCCGCTGATGACTGTGCCGCCCGGCGAGACGTATACGCGCATCGAGGCGCCCAAGGGCGAGCTGGGCTTCTATCTGGTCTCGGATGGCGGGCGCAATCCCTATCGCTATCACATCCGCGCCACCTCGCTGATGAATCTGACGCCGCTGAGCGCGATGGCGCGCGGCGTGAAAGTCGCCGACCTTGTCGCCATCCTCGGCAGCCTCGATCTCACGTTGGGGGAGGTGGATCGCTGATGGTGGGCTGGGGCGTGGTCAAATCGCTGCTGATTGTCTTGCGGCATTTTTGGGGTACCTATCTGGACGATTTGCGCCATGGGCCAGGGCGGCGCTACCGCGCGGAGGCGCTGGCGCGGCGGCAGGGGGCGCAAGCGCGCGGCGTCTTCACAGTGCAATATCCTCGCGAACGCTTGCCTCTGCCTGAGCGCAGCCGCAATCTGCCTTTTCTGACGCTCGATGCGCAAACCGAGGCGCTGCGCTGCACCGCTTGCGGCATCTGCACGCAGGTGTGCCCGGCGCAGTGTATCTGGATCGAGCGCGCGGTGGATGCGGAGACGGGGCGTCCGCTGCGGCGTCCGGCGCAGTACCATCTTGACATCAGCCTGTGCATGGGCTGCGGCTTTTGCGCGGAGTTCTGCCCGTTCGATGCGATCCGCATGGGCAGCGATTACGAGGTGGCGAGTTACGTGCGTCCGGGTTTTCTCGATGCCGCGCAGTTGGCGCGCAAAGTATGATGTATCGTAATACGTACTGCGTAATTCCTAAAACGTAAGAAGAAGCCTCCGATGAGAGTTTACCCGCATCGGAGGCTTCACGCATCACGTATTACGTTTTACACTTTCTCCAGTGCCGCCAGCGCGTTCTTCACGATGGCGCCGAAGGAGGCTTCCTTGAGGCTCGCGCCGCCGACCAGCGCGCCGTCAATCTCCGGCATGACGATGAATTCGGCCATGTTCTCCGGCTTGACGCTGCCGCCGTATTGCACGCGGATGACCTGCGCGGTCTCCGCATCGTAGAGCGCGGTGAGCACGTCGCGGATCGCCTCGCGGATGATGCGGTCGGCATCTTCCGGCGTGGCGGTCAGCCCGGTGCCGATGGCCCAGATTGGCTCATAGGCCAACACCACTTTGCGCGCTTCCTCGGCGGAGATGCCGGCGAATGCGCCGTGGATTTGCGCGGCCACAAAAGGCACAGTCTCGCCGGCGCGGTTTTGCTCCAGGCTCTCGCCGATGCAGACGATGGGCGTGATGCCGTGCGCCAATGCCGCCTTGAGCTTGCGGTTCACGGTCTCGTCGGTTTCACCGAAGAACTGCCGCCGCTCGGAGTGCCCCAGAATCACGTAGCGGGCCAGCTCCTTCACCATGAGGGGCGAAATCTCGCCTGTGAACGCGCCTTCGTTCTCCCAGTACATGTTCTGCGCGCCCACACCGATGTTGGAGCCGACCAGGGCTTGCCCCACAGCCATCAATGCCGTCGCCGGCGTGCAGACAGCCAGCTCCATTCCCGTGAGGCCCTCGAAAGAGGCGCGCAGGCTTTCGGCCAGCGCAATGCCTTCGCTCACGGTCTTGTACATCTTCCAGTTGCCTGCGATGAAAGGTTTACGCATGGGTTTCTCCTTACTATGCGACTACGCGACCGTCAGACTACTTCTCTTGCAGAATTGCCACACCGGGCAGCACTTTGCCTTCGAGGAATTCCAGACTCGCGCCGCCGCCGGTGGAGACATGACTCATCTTGTCGGCGACGCCGGCTTTCTTCACTGCCGAGGCCGAATCTCCGCCGCCGATGATGGTGACGGCGTCAATCTCCGCCAGGATCTCGGCAATGGCGAAGGTGCCTCTGGCGAAGTTTGGCATCTCGAAGA
>CAZDSF010000021.1:1990-47770 GCA_964508025.1 uncultured Anaerolineales bacterium | reverse complement strand
GGGTTGAAGTGCAGGCGGTAAGTGTTGCCCGGCGCATCCGCGATGTTCCACAACAGCGTATCGCGGCTCACCCAATGCGCCTGTGCCTTATCCAGATTGCCGCGCGGCGCGCCCTCGGTGCTGATAATGAGGCGCCGCGTGGCCGCATCGAAGCCGAAGTAGATCTCCGCCCCGTCGCTGGGGACGTTGAAGGTGATAGCTGCGCCGTCGCGCATTCCTGCCGCGCCGTAGACTTCATCCAGGCTCTCGTTGATGGCGACGCGCACGGTGTAGCTCCCGGCGGGCAAGCCGGTGGTCGTGAAAGCATACAACCCACTGCCGGTGAGGTCTTGCAGCCAGGTGCGCAGACAGCCGGGGTCGTTATCAGCAGCGCAGCTCAGCGGTTGTTGGATATCGCCCACCAGCACGGCGATAGTGCTGTTGCGATTGTCCGTCACCCAATTGGTCGCGTGGTCGTAATAGAACTTGACCACGCCGGCCTCTTCCAGGGTCAGCGGGATATTAGGCCCGTTGCGGGCGGCGTTGAGGCCGTAGTTCTCATCCCACGAGCCGTTGAGAGCGGTCTTATACTCGTAGCTGCCGGCGGGAAGCTCGAAGCTGCCCTGCCAGACGCCGTCCTCGGCGTCGTAAGTGAGGAAGGTCTTGTCGCAGGTGGGCTGCCAATCGCCGGGGCAGCCCAGCTTGCTCTGGATGGTGCCGGGAATGGCGACGATCTCCGGTTGCTCCGGGGCTTGCGCCGCCGCTGGGCGCGAAAAACCCGAAAGCGGCAACAGGGTACACAGGAATACAAACAATGTGATTGCGTGCAAACGGCGCAGACGTAGGGCGCGCATTGTGGGACCTCCTCATGGGCAAATGATAACCACTGCCCCTATTATATCCCAACTCCCCTACGGTGTAGCGACACGGCGTGGTTTTCCACGGTTAGCGCATTTTGGAAACGCATCCCCTTGCGGTGTCTGGCGCGCCGCGAAAGCGGTTTTGATGAGGGAGGCTTGTTGCGGCGAGGTGCGGCCCCGCCACAACAAGCCTTTTCGTTTCTGGCCCTTAGCATCGTGTCTAACGTGAAGCGCGCTTGCCGATAACCCACGCGCCTGCGAGCATCAGCGCCATGAAGACGAATCCCAACGGCGGGGATTGCGTGATCAAGGGCGAGAGCGCGTAATCGGTGTTGGCGTGCATCAGGGCCGATAGCCATAGATTACCGCTGAGGGCATAGGCGCCGCCAAAAAAGAGCCAGGAAGCGACATTGAGACCCATGCGCCCCACACAACTGCCCAACGGCAAGCCCCGCGCAATGTAACCGGGGAGATGCCAGAGCGCAAAGGTCAACGCGAGGACGCCCACCACCATCCAGCGGCGTTTGCGGGGGAACATGCGCGCTAGCAGCGGGAACAGGACGCCACAGAAGAGCAATTCCTCTCCCAGCCCCACCAGCGCCCAGTTCGAGAGCAAGGCGCCGACAGCGATATGGGGCCGCAACACCGGTGCTTGCACCGCGGTGCTAAACGCCATTCCCAACGCAACCAGGATGGCGAAACTAACCCCGCCGACCAGCGCGGCGCGCCCCAGATCGCGCCCGCTCAGCCCTAGATCGGCGAATTTCCAGCGCCATTGCGCGATCAATGCGAGCGCAATGCCCGGCGTAAGACTCTGTGCCAGCAACAACGTCCACGCATTGTAGCCCCACAGGCGATACACGCCGTACCATGTCAGGACGGCGCTGCAAAAAGCCAGACTCAGCGCCAACAACAGGCGCGGGCCTGGGGCAGTTCTGGGCCTGGCGCGGGGGGCGTGATCCAGTGTCAAAGGCAGTACATCAATATGATTCACAAAAACCTCCTGTCAGGAAAAGCGGCTATGGTCGTCTCCCGGCGGCACAACCATGCAGAGAAAGCACAACGGAGAGCAGCCTGCTTCACTCTAAGTCTACTCGAACCTGCCAGGGGGTGTATTAGACAGTTGAGGGGATTACACCTGATCTTCTGGTGAAAAAAGCGCCTGATCGAAAGACCAGGCGCAGATTCAGCCGTAACAGCTCTCACCAGGTGGTGATGGGGCGACACTGTAACAAGTAGAGCTGCCCATTTTTATACGCGCATTCCAAATCCACGGGATGCCCTTCCGTGGTTTCTAACGTGCGCGCCAGCCGCGTCAACGCGATGATTTGCTCATCCTGGAGTGAAGGTTGCCCCCGCAGAAAGCGCGGCGTGGGAACTTCTGCCGTGCCCGCCTCGCGCGCAACGGTCATCACAGCTTTCTCCGCGATCTGGCGCTCGACAATCGTCAGGGCCGTCTTCTCTACAATGAACAGGTCTGGAATTACGCTGCCGCCGACGAGGCTTTCTCCCAGCCCCCATGTCGCATTGATGAGAACCCGGTTCCGGTCGCCGGTGCGCGGATCGGCGCTGAAGACCACGGCAGACACATCCGCAAGCACGAGCTGCTGTACCAGCACTGCGATAGGCGCCGCATCCGCGAGACCGTGCGCGCGACGATAGGCTGCAGCGCGCGCCGTGCGCGCCGATTCCAGGCAGCGTTCCACCGCTTCGGCGACTGCATCCGCGCCGATGATGTTGAGATAAGTCTCGTGTTGTCCGGCGAAGGAGGTTTGCTGTCCATCTTCATCTACGGCGGAGGATCGCACCGCTACGCGCGGCCGGTCGCTGCCACAGCGCTCGCCCAGCCGGGCGTAGGCGTTGGCCAGCTGCGGGTTAAAACTGTGAGATTCTCGTGTTCTGGCGTGCGTCGCCGCGAGGCAGAAGCCCGGCGGCACGGGATGCTGCGCCGCCCGCTTCCCCAGCCCGGCAGCCTTACCCCCCACGAGAAACGGGTTCCGACAGTCCGGTTGTTCCAGCCAGTAAATCTGCATCGCGTTCATGGGCCACCTCCCTTGAAAAGTATGAAGGATGAAGGCGGAAGGATGAAACATCGTCAATCCTCACGTCCCTTCCGCCCCCCAGCTCCCCAGCACCCTATCTCCCCAGCTCCCCAGCCCCCCCCCCGCTCCTCCGCCCCCTTGCGGCTTCACTCCGTCAGGATGC
This sequence comes from uncultured Anaerolineales bacterium, assembly GCA_964508025.1. GTDB lineage: Bacteria > Chloroflexota > Anaerolineae > B4-G1 > SLSP01 > JAAZNO01. Next base: position 44,726 of record CAZDSF010000021.1, on the reverse strand, counting down.
GCACAATGCCGGCGTCGCCATCCACTTCGATGCGTTGTCCATCGGCGATGGCGGTGGTGGCGCAGCGCGCGCCCACAACGGCAGGGATACGATACTCGCGGGAGACGACAGCCCCATGCGAGAGCAATCCGCCCGCATCGGTGACGACAGCAGCGGCGGTGAGGAACAGCGGCGTCCACGGCGGCGCGGTGGTGGTGGTCACCAGGATGTCGCCAGGAGCCAACCGGTGCGCATCTTCCAGCGAGAGGATCACCCGCGCGCGCCCCTGTACCTTGCCGGAAGAGCCGCCCTGCCCGCGAATCACCTCCGGCTCTTGCGGCGTCTGTGCGGGGGAATCCGCCGCCTCCGCTGCCAGACCGCCAACGTAACGCAGAATCCGGCGTGCATCCGGCGAATACAATGCGAGCGGAGCTGCGGGGCGCACGCCCAGCTCGCGCGGCTCCTCGTAGAGCGCCCAGGTCGCAATATCGGTGCGCCGCTGCACCGCAACAGGGCCCAAGTCACCGGCGTCGCCAGCGAGCAGTGCGCGCAATTCCTGGATGGTCAGGTAGAAGACATCATCGGCGCACTCCAGCCGGCCCTGAGCCGCAAAACGCGCGCCCAATTCACGGATCACACGATGAATCCAGCCGAATCCATTGAAATCAATGTAGTAGGTGTGATTTTCGGTCAGCACCAACGCCATCTGCGCGGCCTGAAGCAGCTTCTCGAAGGTCTCCATCACCGGACCGGGATAGTCGCGCAACGCGCGCCGGGCTTCGGCGATGGCGGCTTCGCGCTCAGCAGCGGCTTCTGCCAGCTCTGCGAGCAGGTCTCGATCCGGTTGGGCTAGATAGTTCTTGAGATTGTTGATGACCGGCGCGGGATCATCTTCCCAGCTGGGATAGCCCCAATCCCACAGACTGCTCCGTCCGCCGAAGCGCCGCAAGAAGGCGCGCAACTCTTCCAGGAAAGCGCGTCCTTCGGCGCAGGCTTCAAGCGCAGCCCACACTGCAAAAAACGTGGGCTGTTTGGTGAGAATGGCGCGCACGGCGGGCGTCGCTTGCGCCAGATCGCGTAACTGCCACAACGCCCGCCCGATCTCCAGCGTCTTGTTATCGAAACCCTGAAGGAGCCGATGCGCATCGAGTTTGGTCTTATCGGGAAAGAGATCGCAGTAGAAGGTCTCGAATTCGTCAATGGCAAACCACATTGGCGGACCCATGAGATAGTGCAGCTCGTAGAGCCGCGAGCCGCGCACGAGACTCTCCTCCAGATGGGCGCTCAACAATTCCAGATCGGCGTTCTGCATATCAAAGCGCGCCCAGAAATCCCAATGCGCCTCGAATTCGGGGAGCCATTCGCGCTCCCAGATCTCAGAAAGCCGCAACGCCACAGCGCTCACCTTCTCGCGGTTGCGGCGCGCCCGCGCGACCAGTTCTGCCTCGTCGCCGGTGAAGGGCAATATAGCCGTATAGAGATAGTGATTGAGGGGAATGTCGTAGCGCTGGGCGATTGCTTCGTCGTAGACGGGAACCGTGCGCTGACGGCTGGCAATCGCCATCAGTGCGGCGGCGCTGTTGAACATGGGCGTGATCGGATCAGGCATGTGTTCCCGATCGCGCGTCCAGTGAAAATCGGCCCATTCAGGCTTGGGCCACGTCACCGGGAAATCAGGCGGCGGCGTGAGCCGGCGTTCCTGTACCAAAACATGGTTTGCGTTCATCTTGACACCTCCCTTGAAAATAGCAAATGGCGAATGGCGAATAGCGAATGGCGAATAGCGAATGGCGAATGGCGAATAGCGAATGGCAAATTTGCTAATGATTCCTTGCCTGCTTACACTTCCATCTTAACCGACAAGGCGTCCCATCGCTATGACGCGCGTCACAGATGCCGGGAAAATGGCCCAAATGCCCTTTGACGCCTTCCAAACTTGGCCTATACTTGGCATAGTGGATGCACACATTGCAACCAGGCATTCCCGTGTACGTATACTGTTAAGGCATGTAGCTTGCGGAAGCAAAAATCGCCACTGGAGATTTTTGCTTCCTGAAGCGATATTTCAGCCTTCAGCCCTCATCCTTCATAATTGAGAACAAGGAGGTTTGACGATGATGCGACGACCTGGCGGCGAACTGGCGACACGCCCTTTGCACTTTGTCTGGATTGCCGATTGCTCCGGCTCCATGCGCGACGACGGCAAGATCCAGGCTTTGAATACAGCCATTCGTGAAGCGATTCCGCACATGCAGAAAGTGGCGGATGAAAATCCTAACGCGCAGGTGTTGGTGCGCGCGATCAAATTCTCCAATGGCGCGCAGTGGCACATCAGCCAGCCCACCGATGTGGCGGATTTCCGCTGGGCTGATCTGAGCGCAGAAGGCGTGACCGACATGGGCAAAGCCCTCTCGATGGTGGCTGAACAGCTCAAGATCCCGCCGATGACCGACCGCGCGCTGCCGCCCGTTTTGGTGCTGATCTCCGACGGGCAGCCAACGGACGACTACAAGAAGGGCTTGCAAGAGCTCATGGATCAGGCATGGGGTAAGAAAGCGGTACGCATCGCCATCGCCATCGGCGCTGACGCCGATCTCGACGTGCTCCAGAAATTCATCGGACACGCGGAGATCGCGCCGCTTCAGGCGAACAATCCAGAGGCGCTGGTCAAATACATCAAGTGGGTTTCCACGGTGGTGCTCAAGTCGGCTTCGGCGCCCGCCAGCCAGACCGCGGGCGATCCGCTCACCGCCCCCAACGTGCCCATTCCGGTCGCGCCCGCGCTGCTCGACGCCGACGAACCGGCAACGGCTGCCGACGTCTGGTAAAGGGAGCGTCCCATGTCCAAGAGGGGACGCCAGCCTGCCTGGCGCGCCGCCACATGGCGCGCCATTGGGCAATCGGTGCGGGGTGCCTCGCATGTGCGCGCCGGGATGCCGAACCAGGATGCCTGGCGCTGCCTGCCGGCTTCAGCGGAGGGGCCGCCGCTCATCGTCGCCGTCTCTGATGGGCATGGCAGCGCGCGCAGCTTCCGCAGCCACATCGGCTCTGAGCGCGCGGTGGATCTCGCCGTGTGGGTGCTGCAAGACCTGCTCGATGGACAACCCGATCCGATGAATCTCTCGGCAGTCAAGCGCACGGCGGAAGAACGCCTGCCGCAGGAGATCACGCGCCGCTGGCAAGAAGCCGTCGAGAAAGATCGGCAGGAACGTCCCTTCACGGCGGAGGAGCTGGCGGTGGTGGCTCAAAAACAGAGCGCCAAAGCCGCCGCCGAGGTCGAAGCCAATCCACTGCTGGCTTACGGCGCCACGCTCCTGGTCGTTCTGGTAGCCGAGCAGTTCATCCTCTATCTGCAACTGGGCGATGGCGACATCCTGACCGTATCCGAAAGCGGCGTGGTGGAACGCCCGCTGCCGGAGGATACGCGCCTCTTTGCCAACCAGACCACCTCGCTATGTATGCCCGAAGCGTGGCGCGATTTTCGCATCCGTTTCCAGGCGTTGCCGGGGCCGCCGCCCGCCCTCATTCTGCTCAGCACCGATGGCTATGCCAATTCCTTTATTAATGACGAAGCCTTCCTCAAGGTCGGCAGCGACATCTGGGACATCATCCGCGCCGAGGGGTTGGAAGCGGTGCGTGATGACCTGGAAGATTGGCTGAACCATGCCTCCACCGCCGGCAGCGGCGACGATATCACCGTGGGTCTGTTGTGCCGCGCGGAGCTGTTGCCCTCACCGGAGGAGTTGGCGTTGCTACAACAGCTCGCTGCGCAGGCCGCGGCTGCGGATGAAGCGCCGGAGCCGGACACTGCCGCCGCCGAAGCAGCTGTCATTTCCACACCGCCGGCAGAGAGAAGGCTGTGGTATGATGATGCGGAGACGCGCGTAGAATCCGGCGAGGAACTGCCATGAACAATCAGCCACGTAAGAAATTGCGCAAGTTGGTAGCAAATCGCCACACGATCAAAGCCCAGAAAGGCCGCGATCCGGTGATAGATCCGGCGACCTGTGAGGAATTTCTGCGGCAGGGCTGTAAAGCCGATTGTTTTCAAGAGATCAACGTGCTCGTCGCTGCGGTGCGAGAAGGCATCCCCGCCGATATTGAGGCATGGCCGCCCACTGCTCCCATCGCTCAACACCTGCAACAATTGAGCAAGCAACTTTCCGAACGTCAGGCGCTCGTCAAAAGCGCCGCTCACTGGGCGGTCGAAGCGTGGGCGGAAGCGTTGCACCGGCACACGCCAGCGCCTGCACCGGCGCCGTTCTTCTCCACGCTCAGGATGGAAGTGCTGGTGCGCGCCCGTGATTTGCCGCAAGCGGAATGGCGTCTCTGGGGTGAAACGCCAGGTACGTTAGACCTCCCGTATGAGCATGATATTGGCATCCGCCCCAAGAGTGTGGATTATACGAATCTAAAGCTGTGGGCGCAAAGTTTCGAGGCGCCAGAGCGTATCAGCTACGTAGATCTGAGCAGGCTCGCGCTTTCCGACCCCTATCTGGAATATCTGAGCATCTTCACCGAGCTGCGCGCGTTGGCGCTGCCGTCCACGCCCATCACCGGCGAAGGGTTCTCTTATCTGGAAGCCCTTCCGCTCGCGCAGGTCGCGCTGAGTAACTGCAATCTGCTCTCCGATCAAGGCTTAGCCAGTATCGCCCGGCTTAGACGCTTGCGCCGGCTCGACTTGAGCTATTGCACAGCCATCACCGCACGCGGATTACAGGCGCTCCAACAAGTTCCACATCTGCGAGTGCTCTATCTCCAAGGCTGCACCGCGTTGCAAGAAGATGCACTTGAGGTTCTGGCGCTGTTCCCTGAATTGCGGACACTGGATCTGAGCCAGACAGCCATCACGGGATTGGGCTTTCTGAACTTTCGCAATAATCAGACATTGAAGCTGCTGGAACTGAATGGCTGTCTGCGCCTGAACGACGATAATGTGGCGCATCTTTTGCATTTGAACGCGCTTGAAACCCTATCGTTGGGGAATACCGCTATCAGCGATCGTGCATTGGACTATCTTGCTAGTTTGCCGCGTCTGCGCCGTTTGCATTTGCACGATTGCCGGAATGTGAGCGATGCCAAAATCGAGGGCCTGCGCGCGCAGACCCCGATTTCCGTCTTCACCACGCCCGGCGCACGTCCGCACGTCATCCTGGGATAACTTCGACCATGAACGACGCCGCCCGCCAAACGCTCATCCAGATGGTCGCGCAATATGGTCGCAGCGCCTACGAGAATTCGCGCCGCTGTAACGCCTTGCTGCGCGACCTGGCCCCGGAATACAAACGGGAGATCTTTGTCCTGGTGAGCGCGCTGGAACAGGGCGTCGTCAACGATTTGCTGGCGTTGCAGGGCCAGGTACCCGTGGGGGTGCTGCTGGCGCAGGTGACAGCAAAACTGCAAGCCGCGCTCGCCTTGACGTCGGAAGCCGCGCGCTGGGCGGTGGAATCGTGGGCGCTGGCGCTTGGCGTGTTGCCCGGCGCCGGCAATGCGATGGATGCCTCGGCGCTGGCGGTGAGCATCAAACTCAGTTTCACCCTCGCCGAACATCGCGCGGATGTCGTTGGGCTGGCGTTCAGCCCCGATGGGCAGCAGCTTGTCTCGGTGGGGATGGATGGCCTTGCAGTGGTCTGGAGCGTTGCGGATGGCAAGGCGCTGCACCGGTGCCGCGGCGAGACGGGCGTGCTGAGCAGCGTCGCCTGGAGCGCCGATGGCGCTGTTATTGCGCTCGGCAGCGCCGATGCCGACATCACGCTGTGGCAGCCGGGAAACGGCGGGCGCTTGTGGCGCTTGCGCGGGCACAGCGGCGAGGTCTCCGGTCTTGCGTTCACACCGGATGGTAAGACATTGATTTCCAGCAGCCGCGATGGGACGCTGCGCTGGTGGGACCTGGAGACGCGCGTCGAAACGCTGCGCGTTCAGGCCCACGCCGACGGCGTTCACGGACTCGCGCTCAGCCCCAATGGGCAGGTTCTCGCCTCGGCGGGCGGCTGGGATCGCAGCATCAAGCTGTGGGATGCGAGCAAGGGGCAGGAGCTGCAACGGCTCACGGGGCATACCTCGCAGGTGACCAGCCTCGCTTTTGGGCCGGATAACGCGCTGTTGGTTTCGGGCAGCTGGGATGAAAGCGTTCGTATTTGGGAGTCGCGCGGCGCTCAGAAACCGCGCATCCTTGAGGAGAAAAACCAGATCATGGATCTGGTTTTCTGCGTGGCGCTCAGTCCTGATGCGCGGGTGCTGGTCGCCGGCAGTTGGGACGCGCTGCTGCGCGTGTGGGATGTGGCGCAGGGACAATTGCTGCGCAAGTTGGGGCAGCACAACAGCATGGTACTGAGCGCCGCCTTCAGCGCCGATGGCGCCGCGCTGGCCTCCGGCGATGCCGAGGGCAAAGTGTTGCTATGGAAAATGCGATAATTTAGGTGATGGGTAATGGGTGCGAGTGACGAGTTGACTTTTGACTCTTGACTTCTGACTCATGACGCTTTTTCGCCTTTTCGCTTTTTCGCCTTTTCGCTTACTCGTTCTAGGGGGTATGACTTATGGCTGAAATCTTTAAGCCTGGAGATGTGGTACTGACGGAGACTTCGCAGTCGCCGTGCAAGGTGGAGCTTTTTCTGGGCGGCGGCGGACAGGGGGAAGTCTACAAAGCCGATTTGGGCGGTCAAAAAGTGGCGCTCAAGTGGTACTTTCCGCGTCAGGCGACGCCGCAACAGCGGGCGGCGCTCGATGTGTTGGTGAAAATGGGTCCGCCCAACGATAAATTCCTCTGGCCGCTGGATCTCACCGTTGCAGATGACGTGCCGGGTTTCGGCTATTATATGCCGCTGCGCGAGCCGCGCTTCAAGGGCATTGTGGACCTGATGAAACGCCGTATTGAACCCTCATTCCGCGCGCTTGCCAAAGCCGGCTTCATCCTGGCGGATAGCTATTTGCAGCTCCACGCCAGGGGCCTCTGCTACCGTGACATCTCTTTTGGCAATGTCTTCTTCGATCCCGATACCGGCGATACGCTGATCTGCGACAATGACAACGTCTCTGTGGATAAGGGGCAACAGTTTGGCGTCCTCGGCACGCCGCGCTTTATGGCGCCCGAAGTGGTGCGCGGCGAGGCGCTGCCCAGCACACAGACCGATCTCTTCTCGCTGGCGGTGCTGCTCTTCTACATGCTCATGGTGCATCATCCGCTGGAGGGCAAGCGCGAGACGGCGATCAAATGCCTCGATTTGCCCGCGATGAATCGGCTCTACGGTACGGATCCGCTCTTTATCTTCGATCCCAACGACGATTCCAACCGCCCGGTCGCCGGCTACCATGATAACGCCCTGGCATTCTGGCCGATCTACCCGCAATTCCTGCGCGACTTGTTCACCAAAGCCTTCACCGCCGGGCTAAACGATCCGCACGCCCGCGTCCGCGAGAGCGAGTGGCGCGGCGCGATGACGCAACTGCAAGATGCGATCTTCTACTGCGGGCGCTGCGGTGCGGAGAATTTCTACGATGGTGATACGCTGCGGACGAATGGCAAGTTGCAGCCCTGTTGGAGCTGCGGGAGCGAGCTCACGCTGCCGCCGCGCATCCGCATCGGCAAACAGCTCGTCATGCTCAACCATGACACGCAGCTCTTCCCGCATCATGTGGATGATGCGCGGCTTTATGACTTCAGCGCGCCCATCGCCGAGATTGTGCAGAATCCCAAGGATCCGCGTATGTGGGGCCTCAGGAACCTCTCAGCAGAGAAGTGGGTCATCACCCGCGCCGATGCGAGCACGCAAGACGTGGAACCGGGGCGCAGCGTAGCCCTGCAAGGTGGCATTCGCATCAATTTTGGCGCCAAAGAGGGTGAGATTCGCAGCTGATTTTTACTTCATCAATGAAAACGAGATAGAACTATGAACCGTACACGTTGGATTTTCGTAGGCATCGTTGTTGTCGCGCTGTTGATTGTGGGGGCGGCGTTGCTCATCCGCGCGCTGAATCCGCCCGCAAGCGGCGGCGAGGTGGGGGCGTCTGCGCCCATCACCGTGGATCGGCCCAACGCCATCACCGTGCGCGTGCTGACGTCGCTGCCGGTGGAACCCTGGGTGCGCAACGCCGCCGACGCCTATAACGCCACCCAGCCCAAGCAGGATGGGGTACCGGTGCGCGTGGAGATCATCGCCATGGATGGTCTCACCGCGCTGGGCCGCTGGGATCGCAACGAGTTCGGCGCGTTGGGCGCGGGTGTGCGCCGCGAAGACCTCTCCGCCGCCGAGCTCGCCGCGCTGGGCAATTTCCCCACGGCTTGGATTCCCGAAAGCCGTTATCTGGTGGAACTCGCCAACGCCTCGTACAAGGAGCGCCTGGGGCAGGATGTCTTCCTCACCGATGGCGAGTACCGCGCGCGCCCTATCGCCACCAGCCTCTTCACCTGGGGCATCTACGAGACCCGCGCGCGCGTGCTCCAGAGCCAGTTCGGTGAGATCAGCTGGCAGACCATCCATGATGCCGCCGTCGCCAGGGGCGGGTGGCCCGAACTGGGCGGCGATCCGGCCTGGGGCTATTTCAAGCTGGTGGTGCCCAATCCCAAGAAGAACGTGGGCGGCTTGCACGCGATGATCGCGGCGGCAGGCGAATATTTCGGGCGCACCGAGATCACCGTGGCCGATATTACCAATCCACAATTCCAGCGCTGGCTCAAGGAACTCATGGGATCGGTGACGGATTTCAGCAGCGCCAGCGCCTACACGGCGGAGGACTTTGCGCTCTTCGGCTACAGCGTGGGCGATGGCGGGCAACTGCTGGAAAGCGACCTGCTCCAGAACATGCAGGGCATCCTCACCCGCTGGGAGGATCCGCTGAATCTCTACTACCCGCGCTACGTCACCTGGTTCGACTTCCCCTTCTCCGTGTGGGTCGGCCCGGAGACGACAGCGCTGGAGAAGAACGCCGCGCTCGCGTTCCAGCGCTATCTGCTCGGCGATGAGCAGCAGCAGGCGGCGCTGGTCTACGGCCTGCGGCCCGCCAATCCGCGCGTGCCGATGGATGCCACCGCCGAGAGTCTCTTCGTCAAGTGGAAGGCGCGCGGCGTGGAGCCGGTGGTGCCCCGCGCCGATGCCATGCGCAACCCCGATCGCGAGGTACTCCTGGCCCTGCTGCGCTGGTTCGAGCTGAACGTGGCGGACTGACATGAGCACGCAATTCCGATCTCCATTGGATTTGCCGGGCGCATCGCCGCGCCGCCAGCAATCGCAATCCTGGCTGCTTATCGCCGCCGGTCTGGTGCTGCTGATCTGCGCGTGCGGATTCCTGATCGTCACGCTGGTGCAGAACTTTGGCGACCAGCTTTCCGGAGGCGCGCCGACTGAGAAAGCCACGGTCGTTACGCCCACCAACGCCGAGCTCACCATTGCCGTCTCGCCCGCCATGGCGCCCACTTTCGAGATGTTGGTGACGCAGTTCAACAATCAGCGGCTCCAGACGCCGGATGGACAGACGATGGTGGTGAAAACCGTGGCGGTGGAGCCGGAGAAGATGGTGGAACAGAGCCTCGGCGCGCCGGGCTTCCAGGCCATCGCGCCGGATAGCAGCCTGTGGCTCAATCAATTGGAACAACGCTGGGCTGCGCAGCAGGGAGCAACGGAAGAAGCTGGCGCGCTCATTCCCATTGGCGACCGGCGCATAGATGCGCCATTGCGCTATGCCGTCAGCCCCATCGTCATCGTGGCGTGGGAGAGCGTGGCTCGCGATCTGGGCTGGCCCTTCGAGCCGGTGGGCTGGGAGCAGGTGCAGCGCAAAGCCACCCGCGATGCGGCTTTCAAGTGGAGCCATCCCAGCACCAACAATGCCAGCGGCCTGTTGGCGACGCTGGCGGAATTCTACGCGGGCGCGGGCCTCACGCGCGGGCTGACGGAAGAAGCCGCCACCGCTGAGGCGACGCTGGATTACGTTCGCGCGGTCGAAGCAACGGTGCGCTTTTACGGCGAGGGCGAAGCTGTGATTATGCAGCGGCTTGCCGCCGAGGGGCGCAGCTTCCTCGATGCCTTTGTCGCCCAGGAGCAAGTTGTCATCGCCTGGAATCAGCTCGGACGTGGGGAGCGCCTCGTTGCGCTTTATCCCGCCGAGGGCACGCTCTGGGCGGATCATCCCCTGGCGCTGCTGGAACTCGGCGCCAACGGCGAGATGCCGGTCACGCCCAACCAGCGCAACACCTACCGGGCTTTCGGCGCCTTCATCACCGGCGCTGAGGCGCAGCGGCAGTTGCTCGCCGCGGGCTACCGTCCCACCGACTTGAGCATTGACCTCAGCGCGCCGGGCAGCCCCTTTGCCGAGAGCGACGCCGTGGATTGGCGCGAGCCGCAGACCACGCTGCAGATGCCCTCAGCGCGGGTCATCGAGGTGGTGCAGAACGTGTGGTGGTACACCAAACGTCCCACCAACGTCTTCCTGGTGGTGGATACCAGCGGCAGTATGAACGAGGGCAACAAGCTCCCTGCCACACAAGCGGCGCTGCTCGCCTTTCTCAGCCAGATGCAGGGTGACCGGGATCGCGTCGGGCTGATCGAGTTCGGCAGTGGGGTCAAGCGCACGGAGCCGCTGCGGCGCCTCGATGCTGCGGGACGGGCGCAGATGATTGATATTATCAATGGCATGACGGCGCGGGGCAATACGGCGCTCATTGATGCTGTCTGGGAAGCGTACCTGCATTTGATCCGAGAGGATGACCGCGAGGCCATCAATGCCATTGTGGTGATGACCGATGGGCGCGAAAACGCCAGCAGTTTCAGCCTCAGAGATTTACAGCAGCGCTTCGGCCAGGCTGATGGCGCGCAGATCGTCGTCTTCACCATTGGCTTTGGCGATGATATAGATACCGCCATGCTGGAAAACATCGCCCGCATCGGCGGAGGGCAATTCCGCCGCGCCAGCGAAACGGACATCCAGGAGCTGTACAAGATCATCTCGACGTATTTCTAAAGTCAAGAGTCACGGGTGATGGGTAGTGGGTGATGGGTAACGAGTCAGGTTTTGGGATTCGCAACTCAAAAAACCATTGACTCCTGACTTGTGACTCCTGACTCAAGACTTCTGCATGAGCAACTTACACACAGACCTGTACAAGAAAATGCGAAGTGCGGCGGTGGAATATGCCATCTTCCGCTGGGAGAGCGCGGTTGTGGTGGCGGGAACGCTACTGCTGACGGTGTTCTTGCCGCGCCCGTTCGCCTGGTGGCCCGGCTGGGCGTGGCCCGTACTGGGCGGCATCGCCCTTGCCGCCGTCATCTTCTCCAGCCTCACCGACGCCGACACGGGCGTCAAGGTGCTGCGGCAATTGCTCGAAGCGCAGCTCGATCCAAAGCTGCTCAAGGATGAAGGGCTGCGCGGGCAGCTGGAGGCGGCGTTCACGTCGCTGCTGCGGCTGGAAGCGCATCGCTTGAATCTGCCGCCCGGTCCCGTGAGGACGCAGACCGACGCCCTCGCGCCCCTGCTCACGGATTGGGTGAGCCAGTTCTACCAATTGCTGCGCTATCTGGACACGCATCAGCGGGATTTCCGGATCGAGCAGCGGCGGGAGCAAGTGTATGAGGAGATCAAAACGCTTTCGGCGCGGCGGCGCTTCGAGCGCAATCCGCAGATGTTGACGCGGCTCGACGAGGGGCTGGAAGACCTGGGGCATGACTGGTACACGCTGCGCCTGCTCAACGCGGAATTGCGCCTGGCGTTGGGCCAGCTGCCGCGTCAGCTGCAAGCCTTCGATGCCGCTGTGGAAGAGGCGCGCGAGTTGCAGATGCAGCTGCTAGAAGAACACGCCGCGCAACTGCGCAAAAGCATTGAGGAGCGGACCGCGCGCCTGAGCCAACAAGTCGCCCGCATCCACACTATCTACACCGAGGCTCTGCGCCGGGTATAAACGGTCAATAGTTCGTAGAAAGCAGAGAGCAGTGAGCAGAACGTCGTTCGCTGTACCTAAACTGCTTACCTCTCACTGCTCACCTGTTACTATTTTCGAGGAGTGCATGACCTATGACAAAGCGAATTCTGGTTGCCTTATTACTGTTGAGCACCCTGCTGGTTGCCGGCTGCGGCAGAAGCAGCGGGGTGAAAGAACCGACCAAAGGGGAAGTCCTGGTTTTCGTCGCCGTGCCGCTGAGCGGCTTCCAGGCTAACGGCGGGCAGACGGTGCTCGGCGGTGTGCGCCTGGCAGCCGCGCAGATCAATCGCAGCGGCGGGCTGGATGGCTACAAGGTCGTGGTCGTCCCGCTGGATGACGAATCGGATAGCGATGTGGCTGTGGATCAGGTGGCGCAGATTCAGGAGGCGCTGAGCCAGGGGAAGCGCGTCGTTGCCGTGATTGGGCACCTCAACAGCGGGCAGACGCTCGCCGCGATGGAGCTGTATCGCAACATGCCGTTGATCGTCATCACGCCCACCGCCTCTGAGCAGAGCCTCAGCGCGCGCGGCTACACCAATTTCTTCCGCGTCAACGCCAGCGATGATATTCAAGCCGCTGTGAATGCGCGCTTCCTGGTCGAGAAACTTGGCGCGAAGCGCGTCGCCGTGATCTTCAACAATACCGAATACGGGCAAGGGCTGGCGGCTTCGTTGGTGAAGGAGCTGGAAGCGCGGGGCGCGCAAGCCGTGACCCGGATCGAGGTTGAAGAGGGGCAGAGCCGTTACGCGGACGAAATCGCCCAGGTGCGCGCCGCCAATCCCGATGCCATCTTCTACGCCGGCTACGAGATCGAAGCGCCGTATCTGCGCGCCGAACTCGTCCGCGCGGGCATCACGCTGCCGATGCTTGCCAGCGATGGCGCGTTCCTCGCCGCCACCATTGACGAATCCGATGGCGCCGCCGAGGGGATGTATGTGAGCGCCTTCGCGCCCAGCCCGCGCGCCGTGGGCGATGCCGGCTGGTTCGAGGCGTATCAGGCGGTGGAATACCGCAATCCCGATACCTATTCCGTCAATGGCTACGTGGCGATGCAGGTATTGGCTGAGGGTGTGCGCCAGGCCGGGGGCCTCGACGCGGCGAAAATCGCCAACGCCCTGCGGCAAACGCCCATCAAGACCCTGCTGAGCGAGCTCCGCTATCAAGCCAACGGCGATCTCACCGATCCGCAGATCTGGATCTACCAGGTGAAAGACGGGGAATTCCAACAGGTGGAATGGTAGGGCGACCCCTTTCTGTAAATCGTTTCGGCGGTGTAAAACGCCGCCGAAACGATCCCCCAATTCCCCACCCGTCGAAAGACCAAGCCATTAACGCCCAGGACTTATGGCCCCATGCTGACCCACAAATCCTCTCCAACGCTCTATGACCTTAGCCGCGAGGCGTTGGACGCGCTGTTGACCGCGTGTGGCGCGCCGCGCAGCGCGACGCTCGACGTGTGGCGCGCGCTCTATCGTCAATGGGCCGCCGACTTCGACGCGCTGCCGCTGCCGGAAACGCCCCGCGCGCGGCTGGCGGCGGAGATCGCGTGGGACATTCCGCGCGTGGTGGATCGGCTCGAAGCGCCCGACGGCGCGACGCGCAAAGATCTCCTCGAACTTGCGGACGGGCAACGCATCGAGGTGGTGCTGCTGCGATACCGGCAGCGGCGCAGCGCATGCATCTCCACGCAGGTGGGATGCACCTGCGGCTGCGTTTTCTGCGCTACCGGCGACATGGGCTTCGTGCGGCAACTCTCGGCGGGCGAGATTGTGGCCCAAGTGTTACACTTCCAGCGGGAGCTCGCCGCGCAAGGGGAAAGCCTCACCAACCTGGTGCTGATGGGGATGGGCGAGCCGTTCCTCAACTACGAGAACACCCTCGCCGCGCTGCGCCGGCTGCTCGATCCGCAAGGAATGGGGTTCCCGCCGCGCCGCATCACGGTGAGCACCGCCGGCATCGTCCCCGGCATTGAACGCTTCGCGGGCGAGGGGCTGGGCGTCAATCTGGCGATCTCGCTGCACGCCGCCGCCGACGCGCTGCGTGAGCAGCTCATGCCCATCAACCGGCGCTATCCGCTGGCGGCGCTGTTCGCGGCCGCCCGCGCCTACGCCGCGCAGACCCGCCGTCGGGTGATGTTAGAGTGGGCGCTGATTTCCGGCGTCAACGATGGCCCCGAACAGGCCGAAGCGCTGGTCGCACAGGTGGAAGGGTTGCCCGTCCACGTCAATCTCATTCTGCTGAACCCGACGCTGGCGTATGCGGAACAGCCGGCGACGCCGGAAGCGGTGGCGGCTTTCACCGCAGTCCTGGATGCGGCGGGGATTCCGCACACGATGCGGCAGCGGCGCGGGGGCGCCATCGCCGCCGGCTGCGGGCAGTTGCGAAGCCAAACGGAAAATCAGTGAGCAGTGCGCAGAGAGCTGTCGCATTGACCGCTCACTGCTCACCACGAACGACTCACCACGTATACCCAAACTTCTCTATGAGGGCGCCGGCCTGGCGCCGCCACTCGGCGATGAGCGCATCCATCAGGGTGCGCAGCTCCTCCGGCGGACGACCCAGCACGGGCGCGAGCGCCTCGAAGACGCGCGCGGGGAAATCCGCAGCGGCGGGCGGGCGCCAGCCGTGCGCCAGTTTGAGCGCGAGGCTCTGCGCCCAGAACGCCTGCGCAAACCATTCCAGATCTTCGCGGCGGAGCTCGATGCCGTAGACGGCGAGCGTGCGCGCGAGCAGGTCGCCGGCATCCAGCGCGACGCCCTTCCCATCCGCGCTGAAAATAACGAAAGTGAAAGCGCATTGCGAGAGCGCGTTGCCCAGAATGCCGAAGCACTCGCGTTGCAGCATCTCCCGAATCACATCGCGGAAGAGCGCCTCGATGGCGGCGGGCGGCATGTCGGGCGTGAGCGCGCCGGGAATCTTGTAGATCTGCCCGGAGTAGTGCCCGAAGAAACGCGAGAAGGGCATGAGAAAGGTCCAGAGCGCGTTGGCGTGCCCCGGATTGCCAAGCGTGCTCGCGCCGCAGGTGAAGACGCGCTCCTGCAACGCCAGGTAGCGTTCCGCCAACGCCTGCGGGCCATCGCCTACGGCGCGCAGCGCGGGCGCGGGCGCCTCCGCAGCGAGCGCGGCGACGGCGCGCTCCGCCGCTTCCAAGCTGCCCAGATACGCGGGCAAGCCGCGCAGCCCGGCAGGAAGGTCCTCCGGCGGAATCAGGCCCGCTTCAATGCCCTCGAAGAGCGCCGCCAGTCCCACGCCCATGTCAATGATGTCGCAGCCGAGCTGCTCCAGGGGAACGATGAGGCGGCGATCCACTTCCTCCAACAGGCGCAGGCGGCCCTTGAGGCTATCCTCCTGGGGGCGCAGATCGAGCATGGCGAAGATAGCGTAGGTCGGCTCGAAGTCGTCGAGAAAGCGGTCCCGCCCGCCGGGGGCGTAGTCCGCCTCAACCCAGTGCCAGTGCCGGCAATTAACCTGGCACCAGTGGCAGCCGGTCTGTCCGGCGCGACTTGCCAGGAGCAACTTGCTCGCGCCGAGATCGGCGAGGGCGTAGCCCAGGCGTTGGGCGTTGCGGGCCGGAAGCGTGGGCCGCTTGCCGCTGCCCGTGACGTGCAGCTTGGTCACGGTGCCGCCGTCGCGGCAGGAGAGGCGCTCGCCGTAGAGATCCATGAGCGGGCGCAGCTCGCGCTCGCGCAGCTCGCGGAAGGCTTCGGCGCGCGGGCCGAGCGCTTGCTCCAGCGTGAGCGGCGTCCCGCGCAACACCAGCCCCGCCGCGAAGCGGGCGAAGACGTGTCCCGCGCCGCCGCGTCCGGCGTGATAGAGGCTCTCGACGGCGAGGTTCGCGGCGCGATAGCCCAATCGCGCGCCCTGCCCCAGGGTGAGGATGCTGCCCCGTTCCGGCTGTCCGGCGAGCTCCGCCGCGAGCAGGACGTAGTATGCGCTGCGCTGCCCGGCGGGCAGGTCGGCGGCGGACTTCCATTCCAGCGTGAGATTCGGCGCGCGCCCGGAGATGACGAGATAGGCGTCGGCGACGGGGGCGGCGGTTTCGCCGGTGAAGCAGATCGCATCCAGGCCGAGGTTGAGCAGCTCCGCAGCGGCGCGTCCGCCCACAAAGCTGTAGTGGGGCAAGCCGGTGAGCGGCGAGAAGTAGCCCACGGTGAGCTTGTTCCCGGCGAGGAAGGGCAACGGGCCGCGCGCCAGAATGAGCGCGCCTGAATCCTCGCGCAGCAGGAACTGGCACAGCGCTTCACCGCCGAGGAGCGTCGTATCCTCGCGGGAATCGTTGCCCGGTTGCCCGGCGCGCAGCGTCCGCAGCCAATGGCGTTGGGCGCCGGGTTCAACCATCAGAATGCGAATAGGTTTATGGTGCATGGGATACCTCAGAAGCCTCTCCTCCCCCGATGGGGCCGGTAGTTCGGGTCGTCGCCGAAGTAGCCGCCCATTTCGGTGGGGGCAAAGACGCGGATGGCGGCTTCGCCGCCCATCGGGCAGTTGTACTCGCAGATGCCGCAGCCGATGCAGAGCTCTTTCACTACGTTGGGCAGCTGGAGCGTGACTCGCTCGCCGCGCGCGTCGTATACCTCGGTCTGGCTGAGCCAGATGGCTTTGTGGGGCACGGGGCAGGCTTCGGCGCAGATGCCGCACGTGATGTTGTGCGCCCACGGCAGGCAGCGGCTGCGATCCACGCGCGCCAGGCCCAGGGGCGTGGTCTGCTTCTGCCCCAGGTGCAGGCGGGGAATGGCGCCGGTGGGGCAGACCTCGCCGCAGGCATTGCAGCGGTAATTGCAGTAACCCAGGCGCGGGACGAGGCGGGGCGTCATCACGTTGAAGACGCCGCCCTCGAAGAGGCTCGGCTGCAAGCCCTGCGTGGGACAGACGCGGATGCACTCGCCGCAGCGGATGCAGAGCGCCTCGAAGTCGGTAAGCGTAGCGCCGGGCGGACGGAGCAGCTCGGCGGGCTGGCGCTTGTTGATCGGTTCGACGCCGGCGAGCGCTGCGCCAATCGCCGCCGCGCCCAGCCCCGCGAGCACCGTCCGCCGTTGGGGATCGTAATCCTCCTGCAGAGCGGGCTTCCAGGCGGGCAGCTGCCAGCGGAAGGCGACGCCCTCGCGGGTGCAATCCACGAGGCAATCGTAGCAGACGATGCACTCGGCGGGGTCGCTGCGGTAGCCCTCGCGGGGGTTGATGGTGGCGGTGGGGCAATCGCCGCTGCACAGGGCGCAGGCGGCGCAGCCCGCACTCACGTCGCGACGCACCAGCGAGAGCTTGGAGAGTAACCCCAGCAAGCCACCCAGCGGGCAGAGATAGCGGCACCAGAAGCGTTCGGTCCACCAGTTGAGCGCTGCAATCGCCGCGAAGAAGAGGAAGATGGGAACGACCAGCGTGAAGAAGGAGGACACATCCCGGAAGACGGGGAAGATGAGCGCGCGGTGGATGGCGTCGAGCGCGTCCCAAAGCGCGTCGAACTGGTAGAGGAAGGCCTGGGTCTCGTAGATGAGGAAGCGCAGCGCGGGCCAAAACACGATGCCCGTAGTGCGGGTCATAATGGTGATGGGATCGAGGAAGAGCAGGCTTTGATTGCCGAAGAGCGCGGCGAAGAGGATGATGAACAGCAGTAGGTATTTCACGCGCCGCCATTTCTCCGGCGGCGCGGCGCGCCGGGGCGCGTTATGCCGCGACGCGGTGTACCGCAAACGGCGTTTGCGCGGCGCAAGCCATTCCAGCACCGTGCCGAACGGGCAGATCCACCCGCACCAGACGCGCCCGAAGATAAGCGTCAGCGCGAGGGTGACGGCGGCAAGGCCCAGACCCGGAATCAGAGCGCGCCCTGCCAGCGTCGCGGTGAGAGCGACAAGCGGATCGAGGCGGTAGAAGAAATCCGCCCACGCGCGCTGCGGGTTGAGGAAAGTGGCGTAGGTGAAGAGGAAGAGAAACAGCGCAAGCGCCAGGACTTGGGTGATCTGCCGAAGGCGACGCCAGGTTTGTGGTTTCATGGTTTTCGTCCCGCTAGGGTTTTGCGATCAGCGCTGGAGCTGTTTAAACCAGACCGATGACCGATGACCGATGACCGGAGACCGCTCTCTTTTGAAAGCCCCGGTCTTCCGTCCCCGGTCTTCGGTCAAGTTGGTCATACGGCAATCTCTTCGATACCTAACGCGCTCAGGTCGAGCAAGCCGAGGCCCATGTCGGCGGCGGCCTGGATGTAGCCGATGTCGGCAGCGGTGAGGCCGAAGAGCGTCGCAGCGTAGGCGTCGGCGGCGACGGGATCGTGGCTGGCGATGACGGTGTTGGTCAGGCGCACGTCGTCGAGGTTGCCGCCGGTGGGCCCGCCGCGCATCAGCGTGCGGACGGCGTCCACCACGGTGAGCTGCGGGCGGATGACGCTCAGCAGGTCGGCGATGCGTTGGTGGATGCGCGAGTGCAGTCTGCCGGGATTCCGCGCCACGCCGATGAGGTTCTTCGCGCCGAGGGTCAGTTGCGTGAGGTTGTGATGTTTGGCGATGGGTACATTGATGATCAGGTCGGCGCGCAGCAGGTCTTGATAGAGCTCCCACTTCTTGATGTCGCGCCCTTCGGGGATGGCGGTCTCGCGGAACTTGTGCGGACTCATGATCTCCATCTCGCCGCCGGCGGCTGCGACGGCAGCGGCGATGCCGCTGCGCTGGTAGGCGCTCTCCGCGTTGCCGCCGAAGGGCGTATCCATCACCCGCACGCGCCGCGCGCCCGCGCCCAACGCCATCCGCACCAGCGCGGCGACGACCTCCGGATTGGTGGTGGCGCCGTATTCGTAGGGATAGTAGTCGGTGCAGATGTTGGGCTTGATGATGACATCCGCGCCGGAAGCGACGAAGCGTTCCATGCCGCCGATGGCGGTGAGCGCGGCGAGGGTCATGGCGGCGGGGTCGGGGCCGCGCGCTACCGCGAGATAAGCGGCGCCTCGTGGCGTGGGTGTAGGCGGTTCGGGCGTGGCTGGGTCGGGAGATTCGGTCGCAGCGGCGGCGGGCGTGGTTGCGGCGGGAGGCGGCTGCGATGTAGCGATGGGGCGTGACGGCGTCGTGGGGGTCGGGGGGGATTCGGGCATCTCGCGCATGCCGCAAGCGGTCAGCACCGCGCCTGCGCCCGTGGCGGCTAACCACTGTAAAAACCGGCGACGTGTCCAACGATATGATGGAGAATCCATGGAGTCACCTCCCCTGAAAAGGATGAAGGATGAAGGCGGAAGGACGAAGATGAAAAAGAAAACCTCACAGCACCATGGATGAAAATTCACTCAGCAGATTGCGCAGATTTTAGTGATCCGTGATATCCGCGTCAATCCGTGAGCCATTTTCAGAAGAAAATCCGCGAAATCTGCGCCTATCTGCGTCAATCCGCGTTCGGCTTACAGCTGCCGCAACGCCAGGCTGACCGCAGCAGCCCACGGCAGGCACTTGAACTCGCCCGCATCAAGCGCGGCTTCGACCTCTTCCCGGCTGAGGAGCAGCAATTGCTGCTCCTCCAGGTCGTCGGCGTGGATTTCCGCTACGGGAACGGCATCCTGCGCCAGGAACAAATGTGCGTTGCCCGCGCCCCGGTTGCCATCCACCGGGTAACGGCCCAGAAAGCGCCAGATCGGGGCGGCGTAACCGGTTTCCTCCCGCAGCTCGCGTTGCGCCGCTGCCAGCGCGTCCTCGCCCGGCTCCAGATAGCCGCCTACCACAGCCAGCGAGACGCCCTCGATGGCGTATTTTGTCTGCCGAAAGCAAAGAAAACGGCCCTGAGCCGTCACGGCGACCACGTTGATGTAGTCCGGCGTGATGACCCAGGGCCACGCCTCGATGATGCGCCCATCAGGCAGCGCGACGGTGTGGCTCTCGACCGTGAGAAAGCGGTCACAGTGCAGCAGCGTCTGCCGCGCGAGCGTCTTCCAGGGCTGCATGGCTAGAACGGGCGCGTGGCAATCCCTGCCAGATAGCCGAAGCGCACCTTGAATTGCTCCACCGTGAGATTGGTCTGCGCCGCCAGACGTTGCCACAGGGCTTCGTCGTTGGCGTGTTGCGGCTTGAGCCGAATCTGGAACTTGAGCGAGGACTGATACGCAAACGAGTCAATCCGCACTTTGCGTACCTGCGTGCGCCCGGTCTCCGGATCCATCATCTCCTCGAAGGGGATGGGGATCACACGGCCATCCGCAAGGGCGATGATAGCGTCGGTGCCGCCCTCGAGCAGGAAATCCACGGCGGCTTCGCCCAGGCTGCGGGTGTAGTCAATGTCGTAGGCGATGGGGGGCGCGCAGCGCATTTCGTAGCCCAAATCCAGGTTGACGATGCTCACGTTGACGCCGATCTCCTTGAGTTGGTCGCGCAGCGTGCGCTTGACGATGTCGGAGAAGTTGATTTCGGAGAGGCGAATGTGGCCGTGCGCATCGCGTTCGACGGTCTTGAGGTCTTCCAGGTCATCTGGCTCGATTTCTTCGACGACGCCTTCAGCGACCAACGCCACACCGTAGGGTTTGTGATCCGCCATCCGCATGAGCAGCGAGGTCAACAGAATATCCACCACTTCTTGCAGCCGGATACGCCGTCCTTCCCACTCTTCGGGAATGAGCGTGATGGTGACGCCGGCGCCTTTGCCGATGCCCATCGCCAGGTGCCCGGCTTTGCGGCCCATCGTCACTACGAGGAACCAGCGCTGCCCGGTGAGCGCGTCTTCCATGATGTTCATCATCACGCGCGCGCCAACCTCGCGGGCGGTCTCGTAGCCGAAGGTGGGCACGCCGTAGGGCAGGGGCACGTCGTTATCAATGGTCTTGGGGACATGGACGGTTTGGATGGGCGTTCCCATCTCTTCGCGCGCGAATTTGGAAATCTTGTAGGCTGAGAACGCTGTATCATCGCCGCCGATGGAGACCAGATAGCCTACGCCCGCGTCGAGCAGCGTCTGTACGGTGGTGCGCATGGCTTCGTTTGATTTGGTGGGATTCGTGCGGGCGGTGTGCAGGATCGAGCCGCCGCGCAGGTGGATGCGGCTGACATCCTGGATGCTCAGGTTTAGCGCTCTCAGTTCGCCTTTGACCAGATGGGTGTAACCATCTAAAATGCCTAATACTTCCACGCCATTGTTGATGGCTTCAATGGTGACGGAATGGATCACGCCGTTGATGCCGGGGGCCGGGCCTCCCCCCACGACAATGGCTAGTTTCCTGGCTTGTGTTTGAGCGATCATGCGAGCTGCCTCCTTGTGATTTGCTTTACGATTTTCATCCGGTTGTTACGCGGTTATTATTGGACTGAGCGGCTAGGGCCGCGTTGCAGCGCCAGCAACCTTTAGCCTGCATTATAGGTGTTTTGCGCATTGTTTCAAGTAGCGGGTTTGCCCATCCGGACAATTCAACTACAATCACGATAGAAAGTTGAGAAAGGGTGGTCACGTGTCTCAGGATTTGATTATTCGCACCAAACTCATACCCCCCCTACCGCATCAGCGCATTCTGGAGCGCCCGCGCATCCTTCACAAATTGCGGGAGGCTCTGGATTACCGGCTGACGATTGTGTTGGCGGGTACCGGCTATGGCAAGAGCACGGCGCTGGCTTCTCTGGCGCAGTCGGGAGAGGCGTTGGCCTGGTACCACCTGGATCATCAAGACGCCGACCCCTCCGTTTTCTTGCCGCATCTGTTCTACAGCTTTCGTGAAGCCTTGCCCGATCTTTCCGATGCGCCGTTGGCGGGCCTGGAACGCTTCGGAGGGCGCGCGCTGACCCACACGGACGTTTTTGTGGATTTGTTGATCAATGCGTTGATGGAGCAGGGCCGCACACCGGTATTTCTGGTGCTGGATGATGTGCATCGGCTGTTTGGCGCGCAGGAGATCCTGGGTTTGCTGGATCGGCTGATTGCGCATGCGCCCGCGCGCTTGCATGTGATTTTCTCCGCGCGGTATCCGCTGGAACTGCCGTCATTGCTCGGCTGGCGGGTGAAGGGTGAGGTGCTGGAAATTGGGCAGGCGGAGCTGGCGTTCACGCCGGCAGAAATCGCGGCCTTGTTCCGTGAGAAATACGATCACGATCTTTCACCTGAGGCGCTTGCGGAGATTGTGAGCAAGACGGAGGGCTGGGCGATTGCGCTGCAACTGCTGTGGCAGGGGTTGCGCAGCGGCGCTGTGGCGACGATTCCCCAGGCTCTGGAACGGCTTTCGGGGCCAGACCAGCGCCTCTTTGCCTATCTGGCGCAGGAGATTCTGGCGCAACAACCGACAGAAGTGCAGGCGTTTCTGGAGGCGACAGCCGTTTTGCGGGAGTTGAGTGCGCCGATTTGCGATTGTCTACGCGAGACCGGGCAGAGTGAGCGGTTGCTGCACACGCTGTTGGATAACAATCTCTTCGTGCTGGATATGGGGGGTGGGGTTAGCCGTTACCATCACCTTTTCCGGCAGTTTTTGCTCCAACGCCTGCCTCCTGAAGCAACACAGACGTATCACCGCCGGGCAGCGATCTGTTTCTGTCAGCAGGGCGCGCCGGAACGCGCGGTGGAGCATCTGCTGGCGGCCGGCGCCTATCAAGAGGCTGCGGAGGTGCTCAACACGTCAGGTTATACGCTGGTGCGCGCGGGGCGTCTCGACTTGTTGGTGGGCTGGTTGAATGCGCTGCCGCCCGCCGTCTTGGAGGTCAACCCGCGCCTGCTGGCGTATCTGGGAGATGTGGCGCGGCTGCGCAGCCGCTTCGATGAGGCGTTGCGTTGGTATCAACAGGCTGAACAACGCGCCCGACAGGCGGGCAACGGCAGCGCGGTGGGGCAGGCATTGCGCGGACAGGCGCGCGTCTATCTGGATACGGTGAATCCCAGCCAGGCGGAGAGCATTTTGCAAGAGGCGTTGCGCTTTTCTGATGGACAGGAGGATCGTGCGACCCGCGCGAATTTGCTGGAACTGATGGCGGAGAATCGGTTGAATCTGGGCCGCCCGGAAGAGGCGCAGGCATTGCAAGCGGAAGCGCAGGCGTTGCGGGAAGAGGGGCCGGGCGAGGCAGAGCTGGCGGTGCGGGTGCTGCTCCGCACGGGCCGCCTGGAAGAGGCGCGGCAATTCCTGGAGCAGCGGATGGAGAGTGAGCGGCGCGATCCGGTGCAGCGGCCTCGCGCACACCGCGAGACTCCGCTGCTGTTGGCGCTGATTCTGGCTTTTCAGGGAGAAGGGGAAGCGGCGTATCGCTACGCGCTCGAAGGTACTGAGCGGGGGCGCGCGTTGCGCTCGCCTTTTGTGACGGCGGTGGGTTACATGCGCCAGGGACATGGCTGGCTGCTGCGCGATGATCCCCGCAGCTATGAAGAAGCTTGCCGCTGTTACCGCGAGGCGATCCGCTGGAGCGATATGCTCGCGGTGCCGCGCCTGCGGGTGGAGGCGTACTGGGGCCTCACCCGCGCGCATGGCTTCCAGGGCGCTCTGGATGGCGCGGAGCGGGCGGCGGCGCAGGGCATCGTGCTGGCAGAAGAGGCTGGCGACGAGTGGATCGCGGCTTTGATCCGCGTCTCGCTGGGCGCGGCTTACGTGCTGGCGCATCGTCTCAACCTCGCAACTGACGCGCTCGCGCAAGCCCTCACTGCCTTTCATGATTGCGGCGACCTCTATGGGGAGGCGACTACCCGTCTGTGGCAATGCTTGTTGTGGTTGGAGCTGGAAGATAACGTTCGGCTGGCGCGGGGGCTTGGGGAGCTGCTGCGGCTGGTTTACGATCACCATTACGAGGGGTTGCTCACCCGGCAGGTGCTTCTGGGGCCGCGCGATCCTCGGCGCGTGGTTCCCCTGCTGCTCTATGCGCGCGAGGCGGGCATCGAACGCGCCGTCGCTGAAGAGCTGCTCGCGCAATGGGGGTTGCTGGGCGTGACGCTGCATCCCGGCTATCAACTGCGGGTGCAGACGTTGGGCGCTTTCCGCGTCTGGCGTGGTTTGGATGAAGTCACCGCGCAGGATTGGCGACGGGAGAATGCGCGACAGCTGTTCCAATTGCTACTCAGCTATCGCCGCCAGCTGCTGGAGCGCGACCAGATTCTCGAATTGCTATGGCCCGGTCAGGAGCCAGAGACGGCAGTGCGCGATTTCAAGGTGGCGTTGAGCACGCTTTTCAAGGCGTTGGAGCCGGAGCGGAAAGCGAACGCCCCTTCCGCCTTCATCCTCCGCGAGGGGACGCTTTACGGGTTGCGCGCGGGCGCGGATGTGGCTTTGGATGTGGAGCATTTCGAGCGCGCCATTGCGGCCGGTGATGCGCTCTGGGGGCGTGATCCAGAAGCGGCCGTGACGCACTACCAGAGGGCGCTGGCGTTGTACCAGGGCGATTATCTGCAAGAGTATCCCTACGCCGAGTGGGGCATCGAGGAGCGTGAGCGGTTGCGCGGACTCTATCTGCGCGCGGCAGAGCGACTGGCGCGCGCCCTGGCAGAGCGTGGCGCATGGATAGAAGTCATCGAGGTCTGCGAGGCGCTTTTGGCGCGCGATAATTGTTGGGAAGAAGCCTATCGCCTGTTGATGACAGCGCACGCGCGCCTGGGCAATCGGCCCCAGGCGTTGCGCGCCTATCAGCGTTGCGTGGAATGTCTGCGCACGGAATTGGATGTCGGCCCGTCTGAGGAGACGATGCGGATCTATGCGCGCCTGGCGCCGGACTGAGGAGGTGGGACAAACCAGGTGCTCTGTTTCTCGCGCAAGGGTTAAAGACATTTTAACTAATTGTAATGTATTTGTAGTGCGTCGTGAGCAAAAATTTGCTATACTATGACCATGGGGTTGGGGCAAGATAACAACCTGTTGGCTGAGTCGTTACGGCGCAAGAATCCGCAACGCAATCTGACAGATGCGGAAAGGAGCATCCTGCAATGAAGCGGCGATCATACTTGATTTTCGCAATCATCATCGTGAATCTGTTCGTTATGGTGCAGCCTGCGGCGGCGCAGAGCGGCCCCTACATTGTTCAGCATGGCGACACCCTGTACGGGATTGCACGCCGTCACGGCGTCAGCGTGAGCGCGTTGGCGGCTGCCAACGGCTTGACGCCACAAGCGTGGGTTTACGTGGGGCAACGCCTGGTGATTCCCGGTGCAGGCAATACGCCTGCCCCCGCGCCGGCGCCCACGACGCGCATTCATGTGGTGCAGCCGGGGGAGAATCTGTTCCGCCTGGGGCTGCGTTACGGCACTACGGCTGCCGCCATCCGCTCAGCCAACGGCTTGCGTTCGGATCTCATCTACGTGGGGCAGAGATTGATCATCCCTGGGTCAAGCGGCGTGACACCGCCGACTACTCCTCAACCTGCTCCGGGACACGGTACGGCGGGGGAAAAGTGGATTGACATCAACTTGACCCGCCAAACCCTGACCGCCTACGAAGGCCGCACGCCGGTCTTCACTGCCATTGTCTCTACAGGCACCAGCCGCACACCTACGGTCGTGGGTACGTATCACATCTATGTCAAATACCGCTCCACTACCATGTCGGGCCCGGGGTATCATCTGACGAATGTTCCATTTACGATGTATTTTTTCCGTGGCTATGGTATTCATGGCACGTATTGGCATAACAATTTTGGTACGCCCATGAGCCACGGCTGCGTGAATATGCGCACGTCGGACGCAGAATGGCTCTATAACTGGGCGCCGGTGGGGACAAAAGTCGTGACCCGTTATTGAGTGACGATAGCCGGGCAAAGTTCAGATAGCGCTCCGCGACTCTGAAAGTCCTGTAGTTTGTGCAAACTACAGGACTTTTTTCAAGATCTGCTCCCGTTAGTCCTGGGCGTGCTATGCGGTTGGGGAGCGACCGTGCTGGTCATTCCGCCGCCGCGCGCGGAAATGGCGCGAGTACAGGCGCAATGGGCCGCGTTGACGCGCACACCCGTTTTGGGCGGCGCGCTGCACGTGGGCCAGACATGAGCAAAAGGATGGTTTGTGCAGTGTGCCTCCCCGGTTGTTACCGTGCCGGCAACCAGGTACGATCACCGTCAAACACGGCGCCCCTCTGCACAGCAGTCGCAAAACTGTAACCTGCTGCCGAAACAGCGCTGAAACCTTCGGCGCTTCCAGAGGGGCCTCGCGTGCCTGTCTGCACGCCGGGGGCAGGTCTCGAATGCAAGGGGAGACCTGCCGGCGCAGCCCACGCTACGCTGGAGCGGCTTCGAGACGGATTGACAAGAACGGCTGGCGTTGAAAACGCCAGCGGCATCCTTGCTTCACATTTTGCTAGGGAGACTTCCACTTTGCGCTGCGGGTGGCGCAGGATTGGAAGCGGAACTGGCGCGTGTTGGGCCACAGTTGCCCCAGCTCGCGGGCGAAAAAGGGCGCGCTGACGCCATGAGCTAGGTCAATCCGTATGCAAGCATCGAAAAACGCACCTTTGCCAGCGCCCTGTTGCACTTGCTGGAAACCGAGTATGCCCTGTTGGGCGGGCGGCGGATCCTGGGGCTGCTGGTTGGGGATATGCTAAGCTTGATGGCAGAATTCTATCCCAGTGCCGCGCAGGTCAGTAGCGCGCCCTGGTGTGGACTTGTACGGCCGATGAGGGCGGCAGGGCGATACCGGGCAACCCCACCGAGGTCTACAAAACCGTCATCGTGCGGCTACCGTTTGTAACCTCGGCAGATTTGTAGACGCGCACGACTGGTAAGTCGCTGCGGGACAAAGCCACCGCGCGGGAGCGCGCGAATGCGACATCAAACGCTTGGCGCGGCTGGTGGAAGCCGCCTATGAGCAAGGGGGGCTGCTCACCATCGCCGAGTTGAGTGTGCCCTTGAACCAGTCGTATGCAGTCACCCGCCAGTATGCGCAGGCCTGGGAACAGCAGACCGGGCAACTGTTGCCCCTCACAGGGTATCGAATGGATCAGGGCTGTCGGCCCACGCATAAAACGGAAATCGTGCGCTGTTATGAACGCAAGGTGGCGGCACCAGACATCGCCCACCAGACCCGGCACGATCTCAGAAGCGTCGAACGGTATCTCAAAGACTACGAGCGGGTCAAGATGCTGCTCCAGCGGGGGATGAACAGCGCGGAAATCAGCGACTTTATTAGACGCGGCGAGCAAGCTGTGCTAGAATATGTGGTGTTAGTGCAGGAGTTTCATCCCGAAGTGTTCCCTGTATCCGACAAGGAAAGCTAGGGCATCAGGACAGGTGTCCTAAACGAGATTCTCACTCCGAAAGACAAACGGCTCAATTCGCTGAAACTGCGAAATCGTGGGAACCGCTGTGTTCTCACAGCCAGGATAGACTCAAGGTAAATGGACGCGGAGGCTGAACATGAACGCCCTACCTTCTGGCGACGGTCGAACTGAAGATACCAAGCGCGTGGCGCGGATTCTCAATCTGGTGCAAATGATCGCCGCGCATCCCCGGCGTTACTTGCGCCGCGATCTGGCGGCCCGCTTCGAGATTAGCGAGCGGATGATCCAAAAAGACCTGGAGGTCATCCGGCATGGATTGCGGTTGCCGCTGGAACGCGATAACGACGGCTATTATTTCGAGCAGATGCCGCGTTTGCCCACCCTGCAATACACTTTCTCGGAGGCTTTGGCGCTCCTGTTGGCAGTACAAGCCGCGCAACAGGTTTCCGGCATCGTTTCGGGCGAGCTGGCGGCAGCCAAAGCCCGGCTAGAAGCGTTATTCCCAGCAGAGTTCACACCCTTCTTACGCCAACATGGACAGCGCGCGCCAGTAACAGTGCGGGGCAAACACCGCCAGCAGATGCTCACGTTGCTCAACCGCGCTTTGGTGGAAGGGCGTAAGGTGAATATGATCTATGAGACCCACTCGCGGGGCGGGGATGTGAACACGCGGGTTGTGCGTCCCTATGCGCTATACATCCATGTGCGCTCCTGGCACCTCATCGCATACTGTGAACGCCGCGAAGCGGTGTTGATGTTCAAGGTGGATCGCATCCACGAAGCACAATTGCTGGATTCCCTCTATACCATTCCGGCGGATTTCAATGTAGACGAGTATATGGGCGGCGCGTGGGGCGTGATTCGCGGCAACGACACGCCGCCGCAGGAAATCCGGTTGCACTTTACGCCCGAAGCGGGAAAGCGCGTAGCCGAAGAATACTGGCACAAAAGCCAGCAGGCAGAAACGTTGCCAGATGGGAGCGTGTTGTTCCGACTCCACATCGCAGTGACGCCGGAGTTTGTGAGCTGGGTGTTGTATTACGGGAGTCAGGTGCAAGTGGAAGCGCCGGAGAGTTTGCGGCAGCAAGTGGCGGAGGAACATCGGAAGGCAGCGGAGGTGAATATGGTGAATGGGTGAATGGCGAATGAGTGAATGGCGAATGAGTGAATGAAGATATGGAGGTGCAAATGCTGAAATACACAGGACATCCGTTGGTGGACGTTGGCGTGGCGACGATCACGGCGTTTGCCAGGAAGCGGGCGCCGGAGCAGGTGACGGAAGCGGATTTGGATAACATTGCTGATTACATCGAGCGTGAATATGTGCGGCAACCGTTGATCTCTTTCCTGACGGTTGCTTTTCCCAACTCTGGCTTCACGCAACCGGCTTACAACAAACAACCGGAGAAACGTCAAATCTATGCCGGGCATGTGCTCCGGGCATATCGCACAGGAACAGAGCTCTTGGAAGAAAAATGCGTGTTTACCGGTGAACCAGCCGCCGCTGTATCTTTCGATGTGAAAGGCGAACTACAACCGGGACGTGCTTTTCGCCAACATATCCCCCTGCTCACAGGAGAAGGATTTATCAACTTTCACCCTTATGGCGATGCTGGCGTGCCAGTTTCAGGTAAAGCATTGTTGGCGATTCAGGCATTTCCTCTTGGCTGCGCCAAGTGTGGGGGCCGGCTGCTAGCGGTACATTCTGATAATCCACAAATCATTCACCACTTTGCCGCCGAGTTTTTGCTGGAAAACCGCCGCGCTGTGCAACTGGCGCAAGCCTCCGGAAGTACCAAATTACCGGAGACCAGATTCTCGCATCGCACATTGCTGATAGATGTGTTGCTTCGAGCATACGAGGTACAACGGGAAGCGCGCGAGGACGAGGCGCTTTTTTCGCTCACGGCTTATCATCTAACCAACAGTGGGCAAGGTGCAGATTTGAACATTTACCATCTCCCCATGCAGACTATCATCTTTCTCCGCGATATGTATTCGGGGAATTACGCAGCTCACTGGGAACCCATCGTGCGCCGGGCATGGGAAATTCCCCCTAAAGACAAAAAGAGCATTGAGGGCTTTGAGCCGCGTAAGAACTGGTTGTATGAAGACTTGTTCGACTTGCCGCGAAATGCAGCGCGGTTCATCCGCACCTATCTCCTACGCGTGGCGTTGCGCTATGCGCAGGGCAAAACCGATCCGCGTGCGGGTTATTCATTACACGATGAAGCCAATCTGGTTTCGTGGTCTATCACAGCTTGCTTTTTAAGGAGGATTTTAGGCATGGAACAAGAACGAGTAGAGCAAATTCGGCAGTTGGGCGATGCGCTGGCGGATTATGTGGCCGGGCAGAATGACCGGCGCTTCTTCCGCGATTTCTTCACACTGCAACGCTATGACTTCTTCCGCACCGCACTCATCAAAGCCAACCTGGCTTATGTGCGCAGCGGGAAGCCGCCTTTCATCACACTTGAGCCTTACATTGCGGTGTTCGAGGAAGGCGATAACGTGGCGCAAACAGATTGGCGTCTGGCGCGCGATCTGGTGCTGATTCGTATAGTTGAGCAGTTGTATCAGCGTGGTTGGTTCCAGAGCAATGTGGAAGTGCTGGCTGAAACCGTTGCAGACACCTCAGAAGAACAGTAATTCTCATCACTACATTTAGGAGGATAAGGACATGGCTTTCGTAACTGGTTTGTTGTTGATTGATGCACCCGCTTCGGCGTTGAACAATCTGGGCAGTATCCCCGGCGCGCGCACGGATAACACCGTGGGAGTCAAGGCTATTCATACTAAAGATGGCGACTATCCTTATGTTTCAGCACAGGCATTTCGCTACTGGCTACGCGCCACGCTGGAAAATGGGCTTTGGGGTTGGGAGAAAGCACCCATCTTCCGCGAAAAGAAAGTGGCATATACCGATGCCAATCCCATTCTCTATTGGGATGATGATTTGCTGGGCTACATGCGTGCCCCTTCAAAGAAGACCGATGCCGTCGAAGCGCGCGCGGTAGATGAATCTCGTGCTACCGAAACTCCCACCACCGACACAATTACTCGCGTCTCCCCCTTCCGCGTCAGCACATTCGTGTCCATTGCGCCTGCCAAGCCAACTGATGACTTCGGCGTAATGTCCCGTCACGAAGGCGATCCCGTCCCGCACGAGCATCAATTCTACCGCACTACCCTCAAAGGCTTGTACTCGCTCGATCTGCACGCTTGTGGTACATTCTCTTATCGTCAGAAAACCGGCTTCCGCAATCTGGATGATACGCGCATCGAACTGGCAAAAGAAAAAGGGTTGGAGCACCTTGAAACGGAAAAGTCTTATCGGCTGACACAGGCGGAACGGCTGGCGCGGGTGTGTGCATTGTTCGAGGGCCTGGCGCATCTGGAAGGCGGGGCCAAGCAGACCTTGCACTATACGGATGTGACTCCCGCATTAGCCGTGTTTGCCGTTACC
Source organism: uncultured Anaerolineales bacterium (assembly GCA_964508025.1). Taxonomy (GTDB): domain Bacteria; phylum Chloroflexota; class Anaerolineae; order B4-G1; family SLSP01; genus JAAZNO01. The sequence goes on along the minus strand of CAZDSF010000021.1, from coordinate 14,261 downwards.
AAAGGCGGGAATCACATCTTCAATCACATTGTCGGAGCCACCGGACGTGGCTTGCCAGAGCTAAAAATCGAAGCGCTGCGCGAAGCGTTGGAGGTTTTTGCCGAAGAGCTGCTCTCACCAGTTTACATCGGCTGGGTCTCCGGCTATCTGGATGACGAACACGCTAAGTTGACAAAGGCACTCCAAGCCGACGGCGCGCTGGCCGCGTTTGCCGACAAAATCGTGGTGGCGCATCCACGCGAAGTCTATCAGCAGCTTATCGAAGGGTTACAGGCGCATCCGGAGTGGCTGGCTTAACCTGGAAGGAGGCTACCATGCGTGTACTCAAAGTGGTAGCGGAGGGACTTACCACGTCCTTCCGTTACCCTCACTTTATGCAACAGATTCATCCCAGTTACCAGATGCCGCCCCCAGCAACTATCTACGGACATATCGCCAGCGCGCTGGGGGAGTGGTTTGATCCGGCAGGCGTGCAGTTTGCCTATCACTTTACGGCGCAGGGCAGCGTGCAGGATATGGAACATATCATCGTACTCAGCGCCGCCAGCGGCAAGCTGCCGGAGACAGACACCCCTAAAGTTTTGGAAGGCAATGTCAATCCCTTTCAGCGGGAGCTGCTGTTTCAGCCGCGCCTGACGCTGTATGTGAACCGTCCGGAATGGGAGAGCGCTTTTCGCAGTCCCCGCTACGCGGTGGTGTTGGGACGGTCGCAAGACCTGTTTACTTACACCCAAATCGAAGTGGTAGAGCTGCAACCCGCAGCCCAGGCTTACTTCGAGCATACCTTGCTGCCACACCGAATGGCAACTCAGGTGGGGCGCGGTGTGACGGTGTTGATGCCGCGTTATCTGGATTATGCGCACAAGCGCGCGCCAACCTTTAGCCGATATGTAGTGTTGCAAGAGCGCGTCCATAGTAGCGACTTCTACACGTTCGGCGAACCGCCTGCGCCTGCATTCTGGACCGATCCCCATGCGCCAGTGTACAAAGGCGTATCCTTGGGCCTGGCTTTTCACAGTTTTAGCGGAGATGACGATGGTGAAACCCTCACGCTGGCCTGATGCAATGGAAGCCACCCTGTGGGCCAAAAGCGCCGAACGTGGCGCCGGGAAGCGCCCGGAAAGCCTGTCCCGGCACACCTGGGCTGTATTGCAACGCCTGGCTGAGTTTATCACCTTACGTCCACACCTGCCACAAACGCTGGAACTGCCGCGCCTGTGGCAGGTGCTTTTCTGGGCGGCCTTCTTGCACGACTTTGGCAAAGCCGCCAGCGGGTTCCAGGCGCGGCTGCGCGGCGAAGGAGAAAAATGGCCATACCGGCATGAAGTGCTCTCACTGGCGTTCGTGGATTGGGTAGCCAGCGAATTCACAGCGGAAGAGTTGACCTGGCTGGTCGCGGCCATCGTTTCCCATCATAAAGACGCCGCAGACATCCAGCGCGCTTACCCGGAGCCGGAAGATGGCGACGACGATTGGTTGGGCGAGTTGCTCATTCAAATCGAGCCGGACGCGTTGGCGGCGTTGTGGGACTGGCTAGACACCTGTGCTGCAACGTGGATTACAGACTTGGGTCTGGACAAGGTCGGCGTGACTGCGCCGATCTTGCCGGGCCGGGAGAGCGCCATCGCTCAAGTTCGAGAGCAAGGTGTAGCGCGTATCCGGCACTGGCTCAAGAGCTATCGGCGCTTTGTGCGGCGACTCAAAGATGCACCACAGCAAAAGCAGATCGTCGCTGCGTTGACCTTGCGCGGCTATCTCATCAACGCGGATCACAGCGCCTCGGCGCACGCTGGCGCGTTGCCCCAAGTACGCTTTGCAGCGGAGATGATCTTGCAAGGAATGCCAGATACGCCTTATGCGCATCAGAGCGCAGCCGGACAAACCCTCGGCTCGGCGCTTTTGATTGCGCCTACCGGCAGCGGTAAGACCGAAGCGGCGCTGCTCTGGGCTGCCTGCCAGACCGAAAATCACGCACCGCTGCCGCGCCTGTTTTACACCCTACCCTATCAAGCCAGCATGAATGCCATGAAACTCCGACTGGCGCGCACCTTCCCCGGCGAGGGTATCGTAGGATTGCAGCATGGGCGCAGTCTGCTCTCGCTCTATCGAATGCTGCTGGAACAGGAGGATTACACACCTGAGACAGCGGCCCGCCAATCCAAATGGGCGCGCAATCTGGCCGAGCTGAACTATCCCCCCATTCGGGTCTTCAGCCCCTATCAGATGCTCAAAGGCATGTATCGGCTGAGAGGGTATGAGGCTTTGTTGGCGGATTATCACGACGCAGCCTTTATCTTCGATGAAATCCACGCCTACGAAGTGGAACGGTTAGCCATGATTCTCAAAACGATAGCCTATTTATCTGAGGCGTTCAATGCGCGCTTCTTTGTGATGTCAGCTACTTTTCCCACCCTGGTGAAAACCTGGCTACAGGAAACTTTAGGGCAGCCGCTTGAGATCACAGCTGCCGACGCGCTGTTTGCTGTTTTTTGTCGGCATCGCCTGGTTCTGCTAAACGGCGAAATTACCGACGAACACGCGCTTCAGCGCATCACCCAAGATGCGCTGGTGGGTAAATCTGTGTTAGTGGCTTGTAATCTGGTGGATCGCGCACAGGCAGTCTATCGGGTATTACACCAGCGGTTAACGCCGGCTGGCGTGGCGGTGGAACTGCTCCATGGACGTTTCAATATGCGCGACCGCTCGGCCAAAGAGCAGCTGGTGCGTGACGCAGCTGGCTCACACAGCGTGGATCGGCGTCCCCTGGTATTAGTGGCGACGCAAGTGGTGGAGGTCAGTCTGGATATTGACCTGGACACCATCTACACCGACCCTGCGCCGCTGGAAGCCCTGGTGCAACGCTTCGGGCGCATCAACCGGCGGCGGAAACAGACCGACCTTGCGCCCGTTCATGTTTACCGGCAACCCGCGGATGGGCAAATCATCTATGATGAAATTTTAGTGCAACGCACTTTAGCCATTCTGGAACGTGAAAATGAACGTCCCATTGACGAGGCAGTTATCGGACGCTGGTTGGACGAAATCTATAGCGGCGAAGTAGCAGCCGCCTGGGAGCAGCGGTATTGTCGCGCCGCGACTGAGTTTGAGGCGACCTGTATCCAATCTTTGCAACCCTTTGCTGCTGAGCAGAGATTGGAAGAGCTCTTCTACAAAGCCTTCGATAGTATCGAGGTTTTGCCACAGAGCTTACTTGGAGCTTACCAACAAATGCGTGAGGAACAACCCATTCTGGCAGGGGAATTACTGGTCTCAATCAGTTGGCGGCGCTATTACGCGCTTAGAAACAAAGGCCTGTTACAACCTCAAACCGATGATCTCCCGCCTGTAGTGAATGCAGCTTACAGTTCAGAAGAAGGTTTGGTTTTCGATTCACAGCAACCGTAGGGGAATGTCGGGCGCGGCGGCGCATCTTCCGCCGCGCCCGCTCATCTTCGATCCGTAAGGAGGATACTATCATGCAACACTTCACCGCTCACCGTTTGACCTTTGTCACTCAGGCGCAAGACCTGGTGGAACTCAACGAGCATCAAGGCTCAGCGCTGCGCGGCGCGCTGTTCCATGCGCTGCGCCATAAGTTTTGCGCGTTTGCCCGCCAGCCGGAGGCGGAGTGTCAGACGTGCGCGCTGGCGCAGACTTGCCCCGTGGCTACGCTGGTGAGCACGCTCGATCCGCAACACGCGCGCGGACAGGATCGGCCGCGGCCGTTTACCATTCAGCCGCCGATAGCGGCCAATGGCGAATGGCGAATGAACCCAATGGCGAATGGCGAATGGCGAATACAGAATGAAGAATCTCCTATTCACCATTCACCCATTCACCATTCACCTTTCACCGGGCATTATTGGGAGCGCGAGGATGGCTCTGGGGTGTTTCGCTATGAGCCGGGGGAACGGTTGGTCTTCGGGTTGACGTTGTACGCGCAGGCGATGCAGTTGTTTCCGTATGTGGTGCTGGCGTTACAGGAGTTTGAGGAGGGCGGGCTGGGGCGCAAATGCGAGCAGTATGATGGCCGGTGGCGGCGCGGCCGGCTGGCAGTGCAGGAAATCTGGGCCGAGAATCCGCTGACCGGGGAGCGCCAGCCGGTCTTGCGCCAGGGCAGTCGCCAGGTGCAGGTGCCGGATGTGCCGGTGACGCATGAGCAGATGATGCGAATGGCGAATGACGAATGGCGAATGAAGCCAATGGTGAATGGTGAATGGCGAATAGCAGATTTCAGCCTTCAGCCTTCAGCCTTCAGCCTTGCGTTTCTCACCCCCACGCGCCTGGTGGATGCCGGGCATTTGCTCAAGCCGGAGACGTTCCGCTTCCGCCCGTTTTTCCAGCGGTTATTGGAGCGGCTGGAGGCGCTTAGCGAGGCGTTCTGCGATACGCCATTGGCGGTGGATTTCCCCACGCTGCTGGCGGCAGCAGAGGGGGTGCGCGTGGCCGAGAATCTTCTGGCGTGGGAGGATGTCCGCAGTTACTCCACCCGGCGGCATGGGGAATCGCCCATCGGCGGGCTAGTGGGGCGGGTGACGTTGGCGGCGCAGGATTGGTCGCTCTTTCTGCCCTGGCTGCTGTGGGGCCAGTTCACGCATGTGGGGAAGGATGCGGTGAAGGGGAATGGGATGTATCGCATGGGGAATGGTGAAGATCTCATTGGTAAACAGAGCAATTTGGGATAAACTATGCTGAACACTGAGCTTATGCAAGGGAGGATGCTGCTATGAATGAATTATGTATTCATCTGAAGACCTTGACCCCTCTGTGGACCGGTGGCGTGGACCAGACTTGCGACCGCCTGCACGAGACGGGGCTGATCGGCAGCCTGCGCTGGTGGTATGAAGCCCTGGTGCGCGGGTTGGGAGGGTATGCGTGCGATCCGACGAGCGAAGCTGCTCAAACGCGGTGTGAGTTTGACACAAAAGCTTATGAGCAAGCCAAAAAAGATGGAAAGACTGAAACTGAATCCATCAACGCTGGACTTCACAACGTATGTCCAGTTTGTTACCTTTTTGGTGCAACAGGCTGGGCGCGCTTGTTTCAATTGCGAGCGATTGACGTGCCTACAACTCCCTTGCATTTCAGAAGCACTATTAAAATGAACCGGGGGTGGCTGAATCTGGTCTTTGGCGGCGAAAATCAAAATATTGATTCGCTCCAGGTACCATACGGCGATTTACGCTTGCAATTTATCCCCCGTCGCCAAGATGCAGAGTACGCTAAAACCCAATTCGCTCTCATCCTGAGGGTGGCAGCGGAATATGGCGGGATTGGCGCCCGAATGCAGCACGGCTTTGGACAAATTGTCTTTCCGCCAGAATTTAATGACATTAGTATAACAAAAGGATTACAAGATCTACAGGCAAAAATCCATAGTGGCTTTCTGCGCTCGAATGGGACTATCATTGACACCCCGTTTGACTTGTGCAACTTAGCCAGCCTTACTTTTGAGATACCAAAAAGTGAGTTTAATGTTTTCGAACGAGAAAATACGCACATAGGCGCGTTCCAGAAACGTGGAGAAGAGCGTTACATTCCATGTGTCTTTAATTTACGCTACAAAGGTTCAGGCAACTGGGGAATGCGCCAATGGCTAAAAGACAAAGGCTGGAAAGAAACAACGCGCCCTGAATGTTTGGAAGAACTCGATTTGCTGCTAGGCCCTCGTTCAAAATGGGGAAAGGGCGAAAATCAACGAGAGATAGAATATGAAGTGCGCACTGCCAGCCGCGTTTTCTTCGGAATGCCTTACCGAAAACAGGGATGTGAAAATGTGTATGTGCTGCGCGTCTGGGCGTTTTTGCCGCCGGAACTTCAATCCCGATTATCCGACGCACAAGCGTTGAAAACCTTGCTAGAGGAATACATACAACATGCCTTTGGCAAAAAAGCCCGGAAAGTGTCGGAATCTCTGGGGAAAGACATTGTGGCGCAAGCCTTAGGAGGAACAAAATGAACGTGGATTATTTTGTTGAATTGGATGCACAAACCAATCCACAAAGCGCTGACGAGTTTACCGTCCGTTACCATTCGCTGATTGCAGGTGGTAAAAAGAAAGAGGCAGACGCCCTACGCAATCAGTGGAGCAAAAATGCGAGCAAGGTATCCCTTGCCAAGCCCAACGGCGAACTCTGGCAAATGATTGCCGCTCCTGCTGTTGATCTTACACCCCTCCCTCACGCCTCCTGGTTTCTGCAATTCACCTTTGCCCTCGCCAAGCCTTACATCTCGAAGGACGACAACCCGTTTTACGTCATAGACAATCCTATTGTACGGGACAAAGTCTTTCAATTGCCGATGGTGCGTTCAACCAGTTGGAAGGGCAACCTGTATTCAGCGCTTTGGCAATTGGGACGTGATAAACAAGATGACAAACAAATGCAACGTTTGTTTGGCAATATTCGCGGTGAGGAAAGCGGGCAAGTCGGTCGTCTGTATTTCTACCCCACTTTTTTCACTCAAACCAGCCTGGAAATCATCAATTCCCATGACCGCAAACGCCGCGTGGGAAAGAACCCGATCTTGTTTGAATGCGTCCCCGCCGGCGCGCAGGGCGTTTTCTCGCTCCTCTACGTCCCGTTGGATTTGATTGGACACGCCGAAGCCGAAATCCGCGAACAGGCCGTTGCAGATCTGCGATTGGCGGCCGAGGCGATCCGCGCAATGCTGCTGACCTATGGCTTCTCTGCCAAGCGCAGCAGCGGGTATGGCGTGGCGCGCGAGACGGTCGAAGCGGGAATGGTGCAGATGCGCAGCGAAGAGGCTGCCGCTGTGCAGTCCGCCGTTCCCGCAGAAGCAACTCCGGCACCCGCGCTCCCCAAATACCTGGCTGCGCCGGGCCGGTTGAAAGCCGCATACCTCACTCCCGATGGCGTCTTCCGTGAACGCAGTCAGGCGGAGTTGGCAAATCTGACCAAAACGCAACGGCAGGAATACGACAAAGCGAAAAAATGGTGGGAACGCGAAGGCCAAGCCCTGGCGCAAGCGCCGCCGCCTGAACCCCAACCTGAAGCCGTACCGTTGGCCCCCACATGGTTCCGGCGCGAGTTCAAAACCTTCGCGGAATTGTTGGAAAAAGTCGGTGAAGCAGAAAAAACGCTTCTGCCGACAGGAGGTGCAGCATGAGCCAGCAAATTGATTTGGACAAGCTGAGACAACACCGCGATGCGCTGCTCCTGGCGGAGGCAATTGGCTGGCTACATGATTACCGCAAATGTTCCGAAGAGCATTTGCAAGCACAGTCACCAGGCAGCAAAACTCAAGCACTGCCTCGAACAGAGCTGGTAAATAGACAACCAAATCTACAAAACATCGCTCTGGTTCTACAACCGATCCAGACGACTTCGCGCTCAGTCACAGATTTACTTGATAGTCGAACCTGGAAGCGAGATACTCTAGGGCAGTTTCTCTCCCGTTGTCACAACACGGCACACTTTGACAAACAAGATCCTATAAATGGTGAGCAACCTTATCCTGGCGCAGAAATCAGTACAGCCTTTGGATTTGAGCGGCCAGTTGCAACAACCTTGACGCAAAATCTGTGGAACTTGCCCTGGAACGGTTTATCTCAAGTCATCGTAAATAGACAAGATTTGCAGGTAAAGATCAGCAAATTGTTTTCCCAAACGGTTGCTGATAGCCGTAGACCGATCAACGAAATAGACTTGTGGAGTTGGGGCTCTTTTGTGGGCGCGCTTTATAAAGCTGCACTGGCAGGGGTGTTGTTGACGGGCACACTGCCTCCTGCCCAAAATTTACAATGGCGCTTACTCAGCATTCGGGTTGATGGCTTGGGATATATTTCTGATATTGTTCGAATTCCGGACTTGCTGGCGCGGAAGCAGTTACTCGCCAATGCACTTGATGCTGTGCGCGATTTAATTGAGGTTGACTATCCACTTGGGAGCGAAGTGTATCGTGATCAAGACGGGAGTGTTTTCATCGTGCCAGATATATCTAACCTGCTTGCTATTTCCGATAGCCAAGGGAGGACTTTACAAACGCGAATTTTGGAGATCTTCACCCAACAGATCAAAGGTGAACTCTTACCCGTGGTAACACTAGAGCAGGATTTTTGGTGGGGACAAGATCCAAATTGGTCAAGTAGCTCACCAACTACAGCCAACGACAAATTACCTGATATCAAGGAGATGCTTGACCAACAATTCGTCAGACAAATAGATATCCAGAGCATTGAGGACTCCTGGCCGGGCAAAAAGGGCAAATGGGAAGTCTGCCCGGTCTGCCGCCTGCGCCCGATGGAAGAAGGTCAAGACGCCTGCGCAACGTGCCTGCAACGCCGCGACTCGCGCACTGCTTGGTGGCAAAAACACCCTGACCGCACCATCTGGATGGACGAGCTCGCCGACGTCAATGACCGCGTGGCGCTGCTCGTGGGCAAATTCGGCCTGGAGGACTGGCTCTCCGGCGACCTGGTGCAGACGCTGCTGGTCAAAGCCGAGCCGAACAATCCCGGCGGCTGCACGCCCAAGAACCCCTCCCCCGCCCGCTTGCGGCGCGTGTGGGAGACCTGCCAGCGCTTCTGGACGGAAACGGTGGAGCAGGAGCTTCTGGCTCAGCACGATTACAGCCAGGGCGACGCGCTGCGCGGCGTTCGCCAGCTGCTCATCCCAGATCGGAAAACAGGGTGGAAAGAGAACGTGCCCTATGACGGTACTGTGGGTGGCAAAGCCATCAGTTTGCTCTGGCGTGAAGCAGATCAGCACTTCATCACCATCAGCAACCTGCAATGGACGGGTGAAATCCAGGATGGACAGGAGATTATCGTTACCGACCCGGGTAATCCGCAACGTCAGATTCCCTTCACCGTGCAGGGCGTAATGCCGGCGCCTGGAAATATGGCTACCTATGCGCCCTATTTGCCGCTGTTGGCCTCCCCCGACCAATTCCTGGCCCTCGTTCCCGCGTCCGACGCGCTGGAGATCGCAGACAAGATTCGCGGCGAGTATGAAAAGCAATTCGGCAAAGTGCAGAACCGGCTGCCGCTTTTCCTGGGGCTGGTCTTTTTCCCGCGCAAGCTGCCGCTCCTGGCAACCATGGACGCCGCGCGGCGGATGCTGGAAACACCGCTACAGGAAGAAAAGTGGACGCTGGCGCAGGATGTAGTCAACGGGCAGGTCACGTTTACCAACGGCGAGCAGTGGCCCGTGCCGGTTGTGATGGGCGATGGTCATACACCCGATGCGTGGTATCCCTATTTCTTTGTTGATCAAGTAGACCCAGCCAAACATCCACGCCGTTTTCAACTGCGAAAAGCAGGGGATACTGACCCGCAGAAAGCCGGCGCGGTGAGTGATAAGTATGCCAACCGCTGCCTTGTCCATGTGAGCGATCTGAGGCAAGACGACGTGGTGACGGTCACCCCCTCCCGCTTCGCCACCCTCTGGCTGGAGCACACCGCGCAGCGCTTCGCGTTTGACCCGCAAGACGCGCTGCTGCTGGATGAATTGCCGCGCCTGATGCACATGTGGGAGGCGTTAAAAAATAGCGGCATCACCGCTACCCGCCTGCGCGGCGTGCAGGCATTGTTGGAAAGCAAAGGGACGGCCTGGGGCAGGGGCTGCGCGGAGTTTAGCCACCTGACGCACACCACGCTCAAGGAGGCCGGCCTGTTTGAACGTCAAGACAAGCACAACCAGCCCTTGCCCGATGCGATCACATTGGAAGACATTACTAGCGAACGCTTGGCCCGCTGCCTGGAACTTTACCTGCACATTCTCAAACAAAAAATCTGAGGAGGACTAACATGGCTTATCAACCTGATCTGCTCAAGTATTTCGCGCTGGCGCTAGACCCGCTGCATGTGGGCACGGGTGGGATGCGCTTAGGGCGCGTGGATATGTCTATCGTGCGCGAGCCGGGGACGGAGCTTCCCAAAATCCCCGGCACGAGCCTGGCCGGCGCTTGCCGCACCTACGCCGCGATGCGGGAAGACGGCAAGTTTCCGCAGTGCGCCGGGCAGGGCGGCCACTGCGGCCACTCTGATTGCCCCATCTGTGTCACCTTCGGCTTCGCCAAAGGCGCGGGCGGCGGCTTTCAGGGCCTGGCGCAGTTCTCCGATGCGCGCCTGGTTTTCTTCCCCGTGCATTCGCTGGCAGGGCCGGTGTGGGTGACTTGCCCCAGCGTCCTGCGCGACTTGGGGATTACCGAATCGGAGCCGCCGGATGAGCAGGTGCGCATGGCGAGCAGCGTCAAAGCGAGCGACAGGCTCAACCTGGGCTGGCTGATGCTAGAGGCGGTCGGCAGCCCCCTCACGCTCGACCTGCCCGCGGTTCCACAAGACATTCTCACCCGCACCGTGCTAGTTTCCAACAAGATGTTTGGCCACATCGTCAACGATAACCTGGAGATGCGCACTTCGGTGAGCATTGACCCACAGACCGGCGCGGCCGCGGAAGGCGCGCTCTACACTTACGAAGCCATTCCCCGCGCCAGCGTGCTTTACTGCGAGGTGGTGGTGAGCGCCCCTAAGTTTTATCGCATTGACGGCCAGATTCCGCTGGATGGCGACATCGAAAAGGTAAGCGCGGCGGTAAAAAATGGCCTGGCTCTGTTCGAATCCCTCGGCATCGGCGGGATGAGCACCCGGGGAATGGGGCGGCTGCGCGCGCTCAACCTGAATGCAGGGGGTGGGCAATGAGCGGGGTGAATTTGGATCAACTGTGCGCCCAATACGGCTGGGAAATCGCCAACCAGGTCCATCAGGCCATCGGCAAGCAGGCCGAAAATCACATCACCAAGTCCCTGGGCGTTTTGCAGGAGGATGGCGTCTATGCCTTCTTCCTGTATCAGGTGTCGCGGGGTTCACGGGAAAAGCCGGGCGCCGACAGGCTCATGGAACAGGCCTCGGCCTTGCTCAAAGAAGCCGACATCACCGCCTTTCAAAACGCCAGCGACCCGCTAGCGGCGGTGCGTGGTGAATTGGCAGGCGACCTGGATCAACTGCTCCTCGCCAAGCGGCTCCTGGAGCAGGCCCTCATCTACGCGCGCTATCACGCTAAGGCGCTGGGATAGGAGGCCGACTATGGCGTGGCAAAGGTATCATGTAACCTACGAACTGCGCAGCCCGCTGCACATCGGCTATCACAAAGTGGGCAACGTGCAGCGCACGCGCTACTATATTCCGGCGCGCAACCTGTGGGGCGCGGGGACCGAAACCCTCACGCGACGCGGTTTTTCTACCCCGGACGCGCCCGAGGGGGATTATCAGAAAATCGGCAATTGGGTCAAAGCGCACTGCGCCTTTGGCTACTGGTTTATTCAGGAAAACGATGTCCCGCTCGCTCCCGGCTACCAGGGCAGGGAACTGTGCTACGGGACGCAACCCGCGGCTGCGTTCGAGCGCCGCTACTTGAACGCGCATGTGACGACGGCGCTGGATGCGGCCACGACTTCCGCTACAGACGGCAGCCTGCACGAGGTGGAATTCATCGCGCCGTATGCCGCGGATAGCACGCGCACCGTCATCGGCGGCGCTGTCTTCCTGGATGCGGAGGCTCAGTCCCGCTTGGGCACAGAACCAGCCTGGCGCTCCTGGCTGGCGACGTTGCAAGTCGGCGGCGAGCGGCGCTATGGATTCGGGCAGTTGCGCCTCCGGGGCGATTTCGAACCTGTCAGCCCAGGCGCATGGGAACTGGGCGGCGCGCGACCGCAAGTGCGTCTGCTAGCCGCTGAAGCGCTGCCGTTCCATACCCTTGTCGCAGGGGTGGCGGCGCGCGGCATGATGGAGCCATTGGTGGGCCGGGAAACACGCCCTGCGGATAGTCAAAGTTTTGGCGCGGTGCTCACCGCGGCCCAACTCTGCTGGACGCCCGGCGCGCAGCTCACGCAGGCCGCGACTCTGGAACTCACGTCCGCCGGGATTGGGCGATGCGTTTGACCGGAGGTACATGATGGAAACTACCACGCTTATCGTAGATCAATTCGGTTCTTACCTGGGCAAGCACAGCGAGCGCATCCAGGTCAAACTCAAAGGCGAAGTACTGGCGCAAGCGCCGCTGCTGACGTTGGAGAATGTGCTGATTCTGGGCAACGGCATCTCCATGTCCTCCGATGCGCTGCGCCTGTGCGCGGAAAACGGCATTCCCGTGCATTGCCTCTCCTCGCGGGGCGAACCGTATGCCGCGCTCTACGCCGCCGGGCTGGGCGGCACGGTGGCGACGCGCCGCGCGCAGTATGAGGCGTATCGGGATACTCGCGGCGTGGCTCTAGCTGCCGCCTTTGCCGTGGGCACGATCCAGAATCAGGC
>CAZDSF010000021.1:0-1980 GCA_964508025.1 uncultured Anaerolineales bacterium | reverse complement strand
GGGGCCAACCCTATGCCCGCGATCACCGCCGCGGGGGGGGGGGCCCGGGTGGCGCCGCGCCGCGCGCTGTCGGCGGCGAACAGGGCGGCGCGCGGCGCGACTCTGGCAGCTGCGTTCGCGGCGGGTAAGATTCAGAATCAGGGACGCCTGCTCAAGTACACGGCGAAGAATCGCCGGGAAAAAGATCCGGAATGCTACGCCGTGCTCCAGGGGGCGGCGAAGAAAGTGGTCGCCCATCTAGGCGCAGTGAAGCAGTGGCAAGCCCAGACAACGGATTTGAACGCAGAAACTCTGCGCGCCGAGTTGCTCTCCATCGAAGGGCGCGCGGCGCAAGCCTATTGGGAAGGGGTGCGCGCGCTGTTGCCGGAGATGCTGTTCTGGCCGGGCCGGGAGGGACGCGGCGCGCGCGATCCGTTCAATGCGGCGCTGAACTACGGCTATGGGGTTCTGTACGGGCAGGTCGAGCGCGCCATTCTGCTGGCGGGCCTCGATCCGTATGCCGGTTTTATCCATGTGGATCGGCCCGGCAAGCCCAGTCTGGTGCTCGATCTCATCGAGGAATTCCGCCAGCCGGTGGTGGATCGGGCTATTTTAGGAATAGTGGGGCAGGGAATCGCGTTGGCGCAGGATGCTGAAGCGCGGTTGGAAATGGACATCCGCCGGACGATTGCGAAGCGAGTGCTGGAGCGGCTCGAGGAGAGCAGCGAGCGTTACGAGGGGAAGAAGCAGAAGTTGCGGTGGATTTTGCAATCCCAGGCCCGGCATCTGGCGGCTTTCCTGCGCGGCGACCGGGCAGCATACAGCCCCTTTGTGATGGGGTGGTGACGGGTGCGGGCGCCATGCAAATTCTTCTAATCTATGATATTCCCGACACCAAAGTGCGCACCAAAGTCGCCGATATTTGCCTGGACTATGGGTTAGAGCGCATTCAGTATAGCGCCTTCAGCGGGAATTTGCGGCGCGTCCATCAAGAGGAGTTGCTGGCGAAGGTACGCAAGCGCTTGGGCAAGCGCGCGGGTAAAATCCTGTTGGCGCCGGTCTGCGAGAAGGACTGGCAAGCGCGGCTGGAGCTCATCCAGGAGGCGCCCGCCGCGCCGGAACAGACGGGGGAGGGAAAAGCAAAATGAGAGGCGGCGACGCTGTTCACCACGCGCTATGCGCCATTCGAAAGGGGGGCCTATGCCAGTAGTCAGTGATTTACGTCAGTATCTCTACTGCGCGCGCATCATCTACTACCGCTATTGCCTGCCGCAAATCCGGCCCATCACCTACAAGATGACCGCCGGTCAAGAGGCGCAGGAGAGCGAGGAGCAACGCGAGCAACGGCGCAGCCTGCGCGCTTACGGACTGCAAGATGGCGAGCGATATTTCAATTTCGATGTAGAATCGGAGCCATGGGACTTGCGTGGGCGGTTGGATTTGGCGATTCGCCGTGCAACGGAGGCGATTCCGGTGGAATACAAGGATTCGCCTGGGCGCGCCGGGCCACACGTCACGCTGCAACTTGCGGCGTATGGGATGTTGCTCGAAGCGCTATGGCATGTGCCAGCGCAACGCGGGTTTATCTACTTCATTCCGGCGCGGCGAGCGCGGGAGATTGCTTTGACCCAGGAGTTACGCGCGCAGGTGCATACTGCCGTCAGCGCTATCAACGCCATCATCCAGACAGAGTCTATGCCGGCGCCAACTGCACAGCGCAGCAAATGCGCGATCTGCGAGTTTCGGCGTTTCTGCAACGACGTCGTGTGAACCGTTCGGTTGGAACGCTCGCGCGCGCAGCGGGCAGTTTTCGCAAACCCTGGCGGTTTTAGCGCAAAAGCAGGGTTGCGAATGCGGTTTTTGCCGTGGGGAGTAAGAAGCATAAAGCTGCACGTTAACAATCCACCACAGTGGGGCAAACACAGCTTGACAAAGCAGAAAATTGCCTTAAAGTGGTGAAAGCCGGGGGGGTTTCACCCAATTCGATCCGTTCGAGGATAC
>CAZDSF010000020.1:37591-49214 GCA_964508025.1 uncultured Anaerolineales bacterium | reverse complement strand
GCGCTACCAGCAAATACAATGCCAACGGCGCGACGCCGGCGTACAGCAACACCAGCGCCAACGCCCCGCTCAAAACTACTGCAACCCATCCGGATTGAAGAGAAATCAACCGCTCTCGCATTTTGCACTCAGGACCTAGATAAATTCCCCATCAGATCGGCCAACGACTAGCAAAACAATAATCGCAAAAACCACCTTCTGCGCCCACCCGCAGATGAAAAATCAGGCTTTCCGTGCCCGCCGGCGCGCCTCAGCCGCAGCTTCCGTAACCTCTCGAATATCCGTGAAGGGACCTTCATCCGCCGACAACGTCCCGATTTGCAAGCGCATCAACGGCACATGCGTCTCCTCGCCGTCGCCATCGCGCACCACCAGATAACCCTGCATGCGCGTCATAAAATCGTAATGTGTGCCCACGCTATCCTCAAAGCGCCGTTCCAATTCGGCTTTGAGTTGCGCCATCAACGCCTTGCGGGTAATAACAATGAAGTTATCGCCGCCAATGTGCCCAATGAAATCCTCCGCATACCCCAAGCGCTCTACCGTTTCGCTCAGCACCAGGGCCGTGAAACGCAACACCTCCTCGCCGGCGACAAAACCGTAAACCTCATTGAAAGCATCCAAACCGGTGATGCCAATATAGAGAATGCCCCAATCGGCCAATCGCAGCAGTTGCCGCAACTGCTGCTCGATAAGCCGACCACTGGGCAACCCGGTCGTGGGGCTGGTCAAGCTCTCAATCTCAGCGCGCTTGATGGTGTTACGCACCCGCAAACGCAATTCCTCCACATCGAAGGGCTTGGTGATGTAATCATCGGCGCCCAGCTCCAAGCCGTGGATCTTATCGCTGCGCTCATCCTTCTGCGTGAGAAACAGAATGGGGATATGGCTGGTACGCAGATTGGTGCGGAGCTGGCGGCAAACCTCGTAACCGTCAATATCGGGCAACATGATATCCAACACGATCACGTTAGGCAAGAGCTGTCGCGTCACTTCCAGCGCTTCTTTGCCGCGCGGCGCGATATGCACCTCGTACTGCAACGACTTGAAATATAGCTGTAGCATGTTGGAGATGTCGAAATCATCTTCTACAACCAGGATACGACCCTCACTCATTCCCTACCTCCTGTCCGCTGGCCCTCTATCGGTTGTGGTCCGCCTTTACTGATGCCGAGATGTTACGCGCTTTGGTTTTGATACGCGCAATAGTGGCTTCTTGTAGCTCGTGCTCAAAACTGCGTAACGCCGCTAACTTGAAGCCATGCTTGGCAGCCAGTGCATCAATTTCCTGCACCTGCGAGAGCGCCAGATCTTTCCCCAGTGTATAATCCTCAAAACGCCCTTCAAGGGCCAACGTCATCGTTTCAGCAATGCACCCAAAAGTCAACGCTGGCGGGGGGCCATAATTGAAGCCAAAATCCACTGCGCCAGGCGTCTGCACCAACCCCCCATCGAAAACAAGCACATCATCGCGCGCCTGCGCCACCTGCCACGATACATCGCGGGGGCGCGAAACATCGCAGACCACCGCCCCCGAACGCAGATACTCCGGGCGCACCAGGTTTCCCCCGGCGCTGGTCACGGTGATGACGGCTTCAGCCTGTCGAATATCAGCGACGTCCGTAGACAGGCGTACTTCGCGTGCGCCGCTTGCCCGCAAGCTTTCCGCAGCAGACTCAAGACGCTGGCGTTCTCGCCCTACCAACAGCAAAGCCCCCACATCGCGGGCGAGACTCTGCGCGACCACCCCGCCGATAGCGCCAGTTGCACCTACCACAGCCAATGTGACTTCCGCGGGCGTGTAATCCATCCGCCGCAAGGCTTCCAAAGTCGCACTTGCAGCCAACGCCGCCGTGTAACTATCCCCCGATGTTACGGGAATATCCAGCGCGCGCGCAATCGTCACGCCTCCATCCCCCACCACCGAGGTATATGCACCCAGCCCCAGAATCTTCGCGCCCAAGCGCTCTGCCATCCGCCCCGCAGCGATGATCTTGCGATACACTTCCGCCGGCGGCAACCGCAACATGCGCTGCGCCGTATACGGGACGGCAATCAGCCAGCCTTCAATTTCCTTGCCCGTCGCCGCAGAGCGCACCCCGGTCACATGCGAAATGTACACTGGCGGCCAAAAGCGCGAGAAAAAATCAATAGCAGGCGTTGGCAATACCCGCCCCAGCAGCGGGTACTTGCGCGTGACATCGCGTTTCGGCTCTATAGGATGAATGATAAATGCAAAAGCGTCCATAAACCGCCGGGTTCCTAGCGCGGATAGAGTTGAGGATGTGCGGCATGTGGATCCGGGAGTTTCCAATGGTCGCTATCTTCATAGTAGACATTTCGATCAATCACACGGCGTTCAGGCGAAGCAAAAAGGATGACATCGGATTCAATCATCCGCGCCGGAAACACAATCATGCCCGATCCAATGCGGACATGATGGCCCACAGCCGAGCCAACAACCGGCATCCCGGTGTTCTCAAGACGCCCGGCAAAATGCGCGCGAATGGGAATGTTCGGCACCAGATTGAAATCGGTGAACGTATTCCCTGCCCCAATGAATGTGCCACGCCCGACCACACACATCTGCAAACAGGTATTCTGCGCCACCATGCAGTCTTCCATCATGATCGTCTCAAATAACGAGGCGCGAAAGGGCAAAAACGTGCCGTCGCCAACCACACTCAACAAGAGCTGACAACCGTGAGAAATATTGACATTGTTGCCCAACACGCAATTGGCAACCATAGCGCCGGCGCCGATAGTGACATTGTTGCCGATAATCGTAGGGCCTTGAATCACGGCCGTTGGATCAATCTGGCAGTTCTTCCCCACTTGCACCATCGCCGAGCTCGAGAGCAACTGCCGGCGCTCGACCATCGCGCGCCACAACAGCCGCAAATTGAGCCAGAAATCCCGTTCCAGCGCTTGCTCAAAACGCGCCCCTATCGAAAAAATGCCAAACATAACATTGGCAAACAGGATATGCGTCCAATGTTCAATGGAAAGAAACGCCTTGGTGGGCAACTGATACACCAGATCGCCATAGACATTGGACATGTGCGTGGGCACGTGATAATAGCCGGCTTCGCGCGGGTCTGTGTGCATCAACAACGGGCGCACCACAGGATCAATCCCATAAGGGTAATACCACAAATCGGCCACATACACATTACCCTGCCGGCGAATACCCCGCTGCAAATAAACCGCGTGCTGCGAAATCGCCGGATCATCAAGCTCGAAGGCCACCTGGCACGCCTTGCCCAACTTGCGCGCCCGCGCGATGAAATCATCAATGAAAGGCTGATCGAAATAGAGGTTTTCACGGTAAACCAGCGTTTCGACGCGCTCATTGCCGATCTCAGAAATCGAATCCGCCTCAGCTTCCTCGGTAGCATAACGCGCCAGAATATCCCGCTGATGTAACCACAACGGCTTACACAGCACGCTCAGATCGCGCGCCGGTTCATTGAAAGGCGGTAGCTTACGCTTGTCGCGCAGGATTATCTTCCGCACTCGCCCAATCCTTTACACTGATTTGCAGACAGCTTCACTCCACAGGAATCCGTCCAATCCGCAACATACAGGCCGAATCCCCGAGCGCGGTACAGGTCACTTCCTCCACCTCAAACAGTCGCCCCCCGCTGGCCCAATACAACGCTTCCTGCACCAAGCCCACAGCCAGTGAACAGCAGGGATACGTGGTTTGCCACCCCCAACAGATACCGCAACGTTCCATAATCCACAGATAGGCTTCCGCGTTCTCCGCCAATCGGACCCGCTGATCCGAGTAGCGATTGAAAATCTCTGCAAGCACTTCCATACCCAGGCGGACTCGAAAAGAGAGCGGCAACACGCGAAAAGCCACATCTGCCACACTCAACAACCCGCCAAAATCCTTGATGCCGTGTCTGAAAGCGGCGCGCCCGGCTAGAAGGGCGTGCTGCTGCCCACTGCGCGGGCCGTAGATCTCATCCATCGCAGCCGTCAGCTGCACCAACGCCGAAAACGGGAAAGCCAGCTCGAAATTCACCGGCGGTTTGTGCTCCGCCAGTTCCGGCAAGCGCGCCAGCGTCAGCACCGCCCGCAAACTGTTGTGCCCTAGCACCTCTTCCAATGCCAGCAGCAAAATGTGACCGAGTTTATTGGGGAAGTATCCCGCTTCTTGCCAGTCACCCGTCGCGGCAACCGCCTCAACCTGCGGCGCTGTGTTCACTGTAGATCCAAAAAATCCTGCACGACCTGGTTGAAACGCTCTTTCTCATCCAGCATGGGGAAGTGCGCCGAACCATCAAAATAGTGCAGAATGGCGTGTTTGACGCCCGCCTGCAACACCTGCCCTTGCCGGGGATCCACAATATTGTCCTTACTGCCATAGACCCCCATAGCCGGAACGCGCAATTCGTGCAGATGCGGGCGCAGATCAGTAAAACGCAGATCCCGAATGCTGCTGGAGAAAGAATCCATCGTAGTGCTGGAAAGGTCTTTCTGAAACATATCGTACCAGGTGCGCCAATCCCGCGCATAGAAGCGCGAAGCAATCCGCATCCCAAATGCAAACACGCGGGGGAAACGATACAGGAGCTTTGCAATTTGACGATTACCTGCTAGCTTCAGGGGAAAGGCCAATCCCGAACCGACAATAGGCGAACCAACAACCGCAACACGCGCAACTCGGCGCGGATACATCAAAGCCAGACTCAATGAAACCGTTCCCCCCATAGAGTGTCCCATCACTGGCGCGCGCTCCAGCCCCAGACGCTCCATGAACTGATTCACCATCTCCACATATTCCACAACCGAAAAAGCGCCATGCTTTGCCGATTCGCCGAAACCCCAGAAATCAAGCGCATAGGTCTTGTACCGAGAGCTAAGGATTTGCATGGTTGGCAACCAGTAATTCCATGATCCCAACCAACAATGCAGCAAGATAACAGGCTTGCCGCGTCCAACTGCCTCATAGTGAACAATACCCCGATCTGTAACAATGGCTACCATAGCGCCAACCTTAACCTCTTCCCCACCTCTATAATAACATACCTGCATCAAGCACGGGGAAAAGGGCCGTTGCGGTTGAGTTAAAAAATGGTTACTCTCCCGCCTGATCCATCACTTCGAGAATCGAATACAATAATTCCAGCAGCACCTCTTTGACGCTCTCACGATTACGCGCCACACAGGGGACCACTTTGATACCCGGCTCAATCTTGAGCACGATCCGCAGATCATCCGGCGGCCAGGCATCCTTCAAATCTTGCTTGTTGGCCGCAACGATGTAGGGGACCGGTGAATACGCGCGGAAGGTATCCAAAATGCGCTGCGCCTCACGGAAGGTTTCAGGGCGCGTGCTATCCACCATCACCACAAAACCCAGCATCCCCTCAGAGAGGATTTCCCACATGAAATCAAAACGGCGCTGGCCCGGGGTACCAAAGAGATACAGAATCAGCTCATCATCAATGGTGATACGGCCAAAATCCATCGCCACAGTGGTGGCATCCTTGATACGCTCAGCGCGACTCGAAATCTTCTTTTCAGTCGAAACCACATCAATTTCACTGACGCTTTGAATGAACTCGGTTTTACCAGAAGAGAAAGGGCCTGTAATCACAATTTTTAACGTCTGCATAGCTTAGAGCTCCCGGATGCGATCTATCAGTTTGTGGATGAGTCCCCGTTTGACATCGGGACGCCGAGCACTCGTATCCACCCGTTGCTTTTCTTCCACCCTGGCGCTCCGCCCTTCGCCTATGGCAGCATCTGTCACCTGACGCGGGGGGCGAATGATCTCCACCAGCCCTGCCTGCAACAACCCATACACGATCTTGCGAATCTGGAACTCGCTCATACTGTTGTACTGCGCAATCTGCTGGATCGTGTTGCGGGGGTTCACAAAGGAAATGACCCGCCACTCTTCAACCGTAAGGTTCACATCACGCAGCGGCGTATTGGGCTTTTCCGCGAACTTCAGCGCCACATCCAGAGAGGGCAGTTCGTCTTGCAGGCGTTCCCACTCCTTGAGCCGCCGGCTGCCTTCCATAATCACGTTCTCCAACGCGATGGAAGTGACCAGTTTGCCTTGAATCGGCAATTCTGCCGGCTCGAAGCGGAACGTCCCCGTATTCCAGGAGAAGACACGGTAGACGAGATTCAAGACGTGCTGCCGCACGCTCTGCACCACCTCCTGTTGCTGAATGTGCCCCGATTGGATGAGCATCATCGCCACATCCCGATCGGGCTTGCCGGCCGCATTCGCCGCAATGACACGCGCCTGCTCTGCCGTCAGCTTGCCCGATTGCTGCAACAGCGGCAACAGCGATAGCTCCTGCCCGTCGGCTGCCGCGTAGACCAGCGCGCCCTCTCTGAAGCAGAGATACGCTTTGTTCTGCGGCCCCTCCAGATAGAGCGTCCCCGTTTTACGAGCCAGATTGATGAGGTTCAGCAGTTGCGTGATGCCGAAGTCCTTCAGATTGCCTTTTAGCGCCATTTCTGCCGTCCTTACTGCGATCTCAATATGAACAAGGAATGTTCCGGTCAAGAACCGTGATGTATTAATTATAACTTGCTTCTAATAGTCAGCAAATCCACCTTTCAACGTACCCGCCTGCGACAGCAGTTCTACCGCTCCCTGAAGCGCCGCCGCCCCTTGAGTCCCCAACATCTGAGCCAGCTCTTCCAACCGCGCTGTTGCATCCAGCCGCCGCACCGAGGCAATAGTGCGCCCCTCTACCACGGCTTTCTGAACGCAGTAATGGACATCGCCAAACGCCGCCAGCTGTGGCAAGTGGGTGATGCACAACACCTGATGCCCAGGCAGCGTTTCCCCTATCGCCGCCGTACTCAGCGCTGTCGTCAGCCGCCAGAGTTTCGCGCCGACCACCGTGCCCACGCGCCCCCCGATGCCCTGGTCAATTTCATCAAAAATCAGGGTAGGCGTGCGGTCGGCCCGTGAGAGCACCGTCTTGAGCGCCAGCATCAACCGCGCGGTCTCACCGCCGGAAGCAATCCGCGCCAACGGCTTGAAGCCCTCGCCCACATTCGGCGCGATCAGGAACTCTACGCGATCCACGCCGGTCGCATCAAAAGCTACCCGCGATACCGACGCGCGGTCCTGCACCTCCGCTCCCCCGGCAGCAACCCAGAGTTCTGCGGGCCGCGCCTCAGCCAGCGGCAAACCGTCATCCTCCGCCGCCCAACGGAAGGACACCCCAAAGCGCGCGCCAGCCATACGCAGATCCGCCAGCTCCGCCTCGACGCCAGCAGCCAGATCAGCGGCTGCCGCCTGGCGCGCCTGCGATAACGCCGCGCACCGCTGGCCCAGTGTGACGGCGAGCGCCTCCGCCTCGCGCTCCAGTTCAGCGATGCGCTCGTCGCTGTGTTCCAGCGCTTCCAGCTCCGCCGCCGCCTTTGCCGCATACGCCAGGATCTCCGCGATGCTGCCGCCATACTTGCGCCGCAGCCCATGGATGAGCGCAATCCGCTCCTCCACCTGGCGCAACCGGCGCGGATTGAACTCGATGCCGCCCAGATAATCGCGCAAGAACCGCGCTAAATCCTCAATCTGATACACCGCCTCCAGCCACGCGCTCTCCTTTGCGGCCAACGAGGGATCTACACGGACCAACGCCGCCATCTCCCGCTGTCCTTTGCCCAGCAAATCGAGCACCGCTGGGGCGTCCTCGGCGCCCTCTTCGAGCAAGGTCACCAGCGCCGAAGCCAGCGAGGCCAGCTGTTCAGCGTTCGCCAGACGGATACGCTCCGCTTCCAGAGTCTCCTCTTCATCAGGATGCAACAGCGCCGTTTCGATCTCCTGCACCTGGAAGCGCAGCAAGTCTTGCCGCTGCATCCGCGTGCGCTCATCCTGACGCAACGCCTGAAGCTCCCGCCGCACAGCTTGCAGCTGGCGCACCCCATCCGCGACCTGCCCACACAGCTCCCCAAGATCAGCAAAGCGATCCAGAAGATTCACATGCTCGGTTACCCGCAACAGACTCAGATGCTCGCTCTGCCCGTGGATATCCACCAGCCCCTCACCCACCTGGCGCAGCAGTGCCACCGAGACTACCGTGCCGTTGATGCGCGCTACCGAGCGCCCTGTCTCGCGCAACTCGCGGCTCAGCCACAGCACGTCAGGCGTTTCCGCCTCCAGGCCCTCTTGCTCCAACAACGGGGCGATCATGGCTTGCTGCCCGGCATCGAGTACGAACATCCCTTCCACCAACGCGCGGGCAGCGCCCTCGCGGATCGCGGTCACGTCGGCGCGGCCACCCAACAACAGCACCACGGCGTCAATGAGAATAGACTTTCCCGCACCCGTCTCGCCGGTGAGGATGTTGAAACCCGGTTCAAGATTCAGATGCAAATCATCAATGATGGCAAAATCACGAATATGCAGTTCACGTAACACGCACAGCCCTCATAATAACTGCATTGTGCGCCCTAACCAGGCACCCAATGCCAGAGATGATAACCCAGGAGTCCTGGCAACGTAAGAGAAGCATATACCCAATCAGGGCAGAAGGCAAGTGATTTCAAAAACAACCTGAAATATGGCCCCCAAAGAAAAGCGGGGCGAGCGGGAGACTTTGGAACAGGTCTGATAGCTTTTGGGAGCTCGATTATGCTAAGATAGAGCCATTCGGAAATTGCAGGAGCTGGGAGACACATGCAGAATAACCGTCATTCGCGGATCCCAGGATTCTATAATCTCGATCTCAATGCCCGCCTGAATCTGCTGACAGCGTGGGCGGGGCTAAACGCCGAAGAGCAAGCTGTGCTCTCCGGCGTTTTGAGCTTCAGCCCAGAGCTTGGCACGCACATGATCGAAAACGTCGCCGGGATTTACGCCCTGCCGTTGGGCATCGCTACCAACTTCATCGTGAACGGGCGGGATGTGCTCGTGCCGATGGTCATCGAGGAGCCTTCGGTGGTGGCGGGCGCCTCACTCGCGGCGAAACTGGCCCGCGCGGGCGGCGGCTTCACAGCGCGCGCCGACGCGCCCGTGATGATCGGCCAGCTGCAAGTGATGGGCCTCGCCGACCTCGACGCGGCGCGCGCGCAAATCCTCGCAGAGAAGGATACGCTCCTCGCACTGGTCCATGCGATAGACCCGGTGCTGGTGCGCCTCGGCGGCGGGGCGCGCGATCTAGAGCTCCGCCTGCTGGAAGAGACCCCCGCCGGCCCCATGCTCATCGTTCACCTGCTCTACGACGTGCGCGACGCGATGGGCGCCAACGCCATCAACACCGCCTGCGAACGCCTCGCGCCGGAAATCGAACGGCTCACGGGCGGCAGCGTCTTCCTGCGCATTCTCAGCAATCTGGCGGATCAGCGCCTGGCGTGGGCCGAAGTTGCCATCCCCGAAAGCGCGTTGGCCTTCGGCGATTTTACCGGTGAAGCGGTCGCCCTGGGCATTGAGCGCGCTTGGGCCTTTGCCGCCGCCGACCCCTACCGGGCCGCGACGCACAACAAGGGCATCATGAACGGCATTGACGCCGTGGTGCTCGCTACCGGCAACGACTGGCGCGCCATCGAAGCGGGCGCGCACGCCTACGCCGCCCGCGAGGGCCGCTACACCAGTCTGAGTCGCTGGCAACGCGATGGGCGGGGCAACCTCGTGGGCAAATTGGAGCTGCCGCTGGCGCTGGGCATCGTCGGCGGGGCGACGCGGGTACATCCCACGGCGCGGGTCGCGCTCAAGATCCTGGGCGTGCAAACCGCACGCGAGCTGGCGGAGATCGTCGCCAGCGTGGGGCTGGCGCAGAATCTCGCCGCCATCCGTGCGCTGGCAACCGAGGGCATCCAGAAAGGACACATGGGCTTGCACGCCCGCCAGGTCGCCATGGCCGCCGGCGCCGTGGGCGAAGCCATCGAGCGCGTCGCCCAGGCAATGGTTGCCGAGGGCGTCATCCGTGTGGACCGCGCAACGGAGTTGTTGCGGCAGTTGTCCCAGGAAGCGCCCAGTGTTACCGAATCTGCGGGGCAGCCTCGCAGATAAAGATCATTAACGCCGAGGCGGGGGAGGTTTTCTTCATTCATCCTTCCGCCTTCATTCTTCATAATTTTCAGGGGAGGTTATTGTGACAGAACGTTGGACGATGCATCCACAACGCCCGGTTGGTATTATTGGCTATGGCTCCTATGTGCCCATGTACCGCCTGCCCAATGCGGAAATCAGCCGCATCTGGGGCAGCGGCGCCGAAGGCGGGCCGATCAAGGAGAAAGCCGTCGCCGGATTGGATGAGGACACGATCACAATTTCCATCGAGGCGGCGCGCAACGCTTTGAGCCGCGCCGGCATTGATCCAGAAGCCATCCGCGCGGTCTGGGTGGGCAGCGAATCCCATCCCTACGCCGTGAAGCCCAGCTCCACCGTGGTGGCAGAGGCAATCGGCACATCGCCATTCCACCTGGCAGCGGATCTGGAATTCGCGTGCAAAGCCGGCACCGAGGCGCTGCAAGCCGCAATCGGACTGGTCGGCTCTGGCATGGCGCAATACGCGATGGCAATCGGCGCAGACACCGCGCAAGGTCGCCCTGGCGATGCGCTGGAGTACACCGCTTCTTGCGGCGGCACGGCCTTCATTGTTGGGCCGGCAGAAGAGTCGCTCGCGGTGCTGCGCGGCTCGCTTTCCTTCGTGACCGATACGCCGGACTTCTGGCGGCGCGCCTACCAGCACTATCCCAGCCACGGCGGACGCTTCACCGGCGAGCCGGCCTACTTCCACCACATCCATGCCGCCGGCGATGCCATTCTCAAGGAAATGGAATTGGAAGCTAAAGACTTCGCCTATGCCATCTTCCATCAACCCAACACCAAATTCCCACAGCGGGTGGGTAAGCAACTGGGATTCACCAAAGAGCAACTGGAGCCGGGCCTCATCAGCAACGTCATCGGCAACACTTACGCCGGGGCGGCCATCACGGGCCTTTCAGCTACGTTGGATGTCGCCAAACCAGGGGATCGCATCCTGATGGTGAGTTACGGCTCCGGCGCCGGCTCCGACGCCTTCGTGTGGGAAGTCACCGAAGCATTGGAATCTCGGCGGCGCAAAGCCCCCCTGATGCAGGATTATATCGCCCGGCGCGTGGAAATTGACTACGGCCTGTACGTCCGCTATCGCGGGAAGCTGTTGGTGAAGTAGGAGGCACAGATGCGCGACGTCGCTATTATCGGTATCGGCCAGACCCCAGTGCAGGAGCACTGGGCCATCAGCATTCGGCATCTGGCGTTGGAGGCCTCCCTCAATGCGCTGCACGACGCCAACATCGAGAAAGTGGATGCCGTCTATGTGGGCAACATGATGTCCGGCGAAATCACCGGACAGGAACACCTCGGCGCATTGGTGGCCGATGGCTTGGGGCAGTTTGGCGTCGAAGCCATGAAGATCGAAGCCGCCTGCGCTTCAGGCGCGGCAGCGCTGCGCGTGGGCATGATGGCGGTCGCCAGCGGGATGAACGATCTCGTGCTGGTAACGGGCGTGGAGAAGATGACGGACACCTCCGGGCGCGAGACCACGGCGGCGCTGGCGATGGCTGCCGATGCGGAATACGAGGTGGCCCAGGGCGTCTCGTTCGTGAGCCTCAACGCGCTGCTGATGCGGCGCTATATGTACGAATATGG
>CAZDSF010000020.1:33116-37491 GCA_964508025.1 uncultured Anaerolineales bacterium | reverse complement strand
ATCGCCGTCCACGACCGGAAGGATCCGCTCGCGCTGGAAGCCGCGCGCCTTTCGGCTAAACGCGCCTATGAAATGGCGAAGGTCAAACCGCAGGACATCAGCTTCTTCGAGCTGCACGACGCCTTCACCATCATGTCCGCACTGAGCCTGGAAGCTTCGGGCTTTGCGGAGCGCGGGCAAGGCGTGCGGCTGGCGCTCGATGGGGAGATTACCTTGCAGGGACGCATTCCCATCGCCACGATGGGCGGGCTGAAATCGCGGGGACATCCCGTGGGCGCCACGGGCATTTACCAGATCGTGGAAGCGGTGCTGCAACTGCGCGGACTGGCGGGCAAGAATCAGCTGCCCCACACGCGCCTGGGCATGACCCAAAACATCGGCGGCAGCGGCGCAACCATCATCACCCATATTTTGGAAGCGATGGGATAGGGAAGTAAGGGAGTAGAAAGCAAGTACGCGGCTACTTCCTACTTCTTGCTCCCTACTTCCACCCATGCGCATTATCTCACTATGACGATGAATTCTCAGAAAGGAGCGCACTCATGGAAGGAAAAGTTGCACACGATTGGCGGTTGAAGGGACAGCGGTATCGTCTTGAGGGCGAGGAATGCCCACATTGCAAGGTGAAAATCTTCCCCCCGCGCGATATCTGCCCGGAATGCAAGCAGCCAGCGAAGGAGCCGTATCGGCTCAGCGGGCGCGGCGAGGTCTACACCTTCAGCACGCTCAACAGTGCGCCGGAGGGCTTTGAAAGCTTCACGCCCTACACTGTGGCACTGGTAAAACTGGAAGAAGGCCCCATGGTCACGGCCCAGCTCACCGATGTGGCGCCGGAGGATGTGCGCATCGGAATGCCGGTGGAGATGGTCACCCGCAAGCTCCGCGCCCAGGGCGACGAGGGCACGATCATATACGGGTATAAATTCCGTCCCAGCGGCTTGGCCCGCGCGTACTAAGCGACGCTGCCGCAGCAGGCTTGCCGCCCCCACGATTTCCAGATAAGGAAACCGCGCGGGCGGCTTTTTCACTTCAGCGCTTCGCCGCCATCCACAAAGAGCACCTCACCGGTGACGTAATCCGCCTCGACGAGATAGCGCAACGCGCACGCGACATCATCCGGTGCGCCCCAACGCCGCAGCAGCGTGGCCTCGGCGATGCGCGCCTCCTGCTCCGGCGTGAAATCGGGCGGCGGCAGCACCGGGCCGGGGACGATGGCGTTCACCCGCACCGCCGGCGCCAGATCCGCCGCCAGAGCGCGGGTCATGCCCAGCAGCCCGGTCTTGCCCACCGTGTGCGCAAAGTACGCCGGGCTGGGTTTGAAGGCACTCTGATCGAGAAGGTTGACGATCAGGCCGCTGCCGCGCGCGACCATGCCCGGCGCGAAGGCGCGGCACAGCAAAAACGGCCCATCGAGCAGCGCGCCCAGCACCGCGCGCCACGTTTCCAGCGTCGTCTCGTGGAGATGCGCGCGAATAAAGGGCGAAGCGCTGTTGACGAGCACGTCCACGCCGCCAGTGATCTCTTCCACGACTTGAACCAGCCGGGCGAGCGCTTCAGGGTCGCCCACATCCGCTTGAATGGGCCACGCCCGCACGCCGAGCGCGCGCGCCTCAGCGGCGACCGCTTCCGCGCCCGCCGCCGAGCGATGGTAGTTGATGAACATGTCGGCGCCCGCTTGCGCCAGCGTCAACGTCAACGTGCGCCCGATGCGCACCCCGCCGCCAGTCACCAATGCAATTTTGCCGTGTAGATCCATGTTCTCTCCTCCGAGAAGCGTCGGACAGGCTTCAGTCGCCTGGTCGCATCGTCATTGACTCCTGCTCCCCAGTCTAGGCCCATTTACCTGTAGCGCAATTTGACGCCGCACCCGTTTCCGGTTATCATGGAAAGCACAGCGCAACCGCCGCATCGGCAACTCGCTGGAGGGAAATGGCTTATCCGAAGACGCGAGAGTTAACGAGATGACGCATGGCGAGATTTCATCCTTTCGCCTTCATCCTTCACACTTTTCGAGGAGGGCATCATGCTGATCGAACTGCTTTCCATCATCATCTTCACCTTTGCCCTGGCGCTGTTTCTGCTGGGCGGCTTCACTCTGTGGATCGAAAAGGCGCGTCGGCGGACGCTGGGCCTGGTGATGATGCTCAGCGCGCTCGTCATCGCCGTGGGCTACGCCTTTCTGGGCAGCCGCTTCTCCATCGCGCTGCTGGGCCGTTTGATCATCACGGTGGACCTGCCGCGCCTGATGGCGACCGCCGTCGTGTATACCGTGGGCGTGCTGGCGGGATTGGCGCTCGCCGCCGGGCCGTTCCTCTGGATTTCGGGGCGCATCATCCGCCCCACGCGCCTGGAACGCTATCTCGCCGCATTCGTCGCCATCACCCTGCTGATCGGGCTGCTCATCAGCCTGCTCGCCATCGCCATCAGCGGCTAAGTGCGACCGGCAACCGCCGGCGAACATCGTTCGCAGAGAGCAGTGCGTCGTGAGAACGCCTGAACCTGCTCACTGCTAACCGCTCACTATTTTCCGTTCACAATCACTATGTGAGAGGAGATCCCTATGCTCATAACACGCGAAGCTCTAGAGCGAATCGAAGACGCCACGCTCGCGCCCTACGGAATGCGCAGCGGGCAATCGCGCGGGCGGGTCTACCCGGAGGAGGAGGCGCCCTACCGCACCGCCTTTCAGCGCGACCGAGATCGCATCCTCCACAACACCGCCTTCCGCCGCTTGGAATACAAAACGCAAGTCTTCGTCATCCACGAGGGCGATTACTACCGCACGCGGCTCACGCACACGCTGGAAGTAGCGCAGATCGGGCAGACGATGGCGCGCGCCCTGGGAGCCAACGAAGATCTGGTGGAGGCTGTCTGCCTGGCGCACGATCTGGGTCATCCGGCGTTTGGGCACGCGGGTGAGATGACGCTGGATCGCCTGATGCAAGGCCACGGCGGTTTCGATCACAACCGGCAATCGCTGCGAATCGTGGAGAAGCTGGCCGTGCACTACCCGGAATTTCGCGGCTTGAACCTCACCTGGGAGGTCCGCGAGGGCATGGTGAAGCACGAGACCGAATACGACGTGGCCGACGCGACCGGATTCGATCCCGACAAGCAATGCACGCTCGAAGGCCAGCTCGCCAACCCCGCCGACGAGATCGCCTACACCGCCCATGATCTCGACGACGGCCTGCGCGCCAGGTTGCTGCGCCCCGAGCAGCTCACGGGCATCGCGTGGTGGGAACGGCTCAAGGAAAGCCTCGGCTGGGACGGGCGCGCCTTCAATGACATGCTCCGCTACCGGCTGACGCGCCGCCTGATCGGCCTGCTCGTCACCGACCTGATCGAAGCCACCTCGGAGCGGTTGGAAACATGCGCGTGCGCCAGCGTCGAGGACGTGCGCAATCAGTCGCAGAAAGTCGTGGGCCTCTCCCCGGAAGCAGCGGCAATGACCCGCGAGCTCAAGCGTTTCCTCTACGAAAACCTCTACCGCCATCCTCACGTCATGCGGATGCAGCTCAAGGCCGAGCGCGTGATCACTGCACTCTTCGAGGCCTATATCGCCGAGCCGGCGCAACTGCCCTACGAAGTGCAAGCCAAGTTGCAAGAACGTCCCCTGGAGCGGGTGGTTTGCGACTACATCGCCGGCATGACCGATCGCTATGCGTTGCAAGAATATGCCAAGCTCTTTGACCCTATGACGGCGGTGTGAGATGATTCGGACAGAACATTTGACCAAACGCTTCGATAAACTGCTCGCCGTAGATGACCTGACCCTCCACGTTGAGCGCGGCGAGGTCTTCGGCTTCCTGGGGCCGAACGGCGCCGGCAAGACGACAACCATGCGGATGCTGGCGGCGCTCATCGCGCCCACCTCCGGCGCAGCGTGGATCAACGGTAAGCAAATCGGCGTGGATGATGAAGCCGTGCGCGCGAACATCGGCCTGCTCACCGAGACGCCGGGCCTCTATCCCCGCCTGAGCGCGGAGGACAATCTAGGCTTCTTCGCCAGATTGCACGGCGTGGACAATGTCGCCGGGCAGGTGCAGAAGTACCTCACGCTGCTGGGCCTGTGGGAACGCCGCCGCGATCCTGTAGGCGGTTTTTCCAAAGGGATGCAACAGAAGCTGGCGATTGCGCGCGCGCTGCTGCATGAGCCGCCGGTGCTGTTCCTCGATGAACCGACTTCGGCGCTGGATCCAGAAGCCTCGCGGGTGGTGCGGGAATTCATCGAGACGCTCAAAGGCGAAGGGCGCACCATCTTCATCTGCACGCACAATCTGGATGAGGCTGACCGGCTCTGCGACCGGGTGGCGGTGATCAAACAACGGCTCATTCGCGTGGACGCGCCGGAGGCGCTGCGGCGAGGTCTGTA
>CAZDSF010000020.1:5128-33106 GCA_964508025.1 uncultured Anaerolineales bacterium | reverse complement strand
TCACCCGGATTGCGGATGGATTGCGCGTGGCGTTGGACGATCCCGAAACACACAATCCCACCCTCATCCAGGCGTTGGTCGCTGCCGGCGCAGCGATCCAGTTCGTAGAACGCGAATCACATTCTCTCGAGCAGGTCTACTTCGATCTGCTGCGCGAATCGGAGGCAACCGCATGAACCGCAGACGTTTGCAGGCCGTGGTAGCCAAAGAATGGCTGGACATGCGCAAGAACAAAATGGTGCTCATCATGATGGCGTTGCTGCCGATCCTGATGGTGGGCATGATTCTGGGGACAGTCTACTTCATGGCGCGGCTGCCCGAAGCCGATTTCGATCCGCAGACGGGCAGCAGCGGCATGGCGCTGCCGCCGCAGCTGGAGGCGTTGGGCTACAAAGACGGCGTCATTATCCTGCTCAACGATCAGTACATGTTCTACCTGCTGCTGATTCCGCTGGCGTTGCCGGTGTACGTGGCGGCGTACAGCATCATCGGCGAGAAAGAGACGCGCAGCCTGGAGCCGCTTTTGGCGACGCCAGTCAGCACTGCGGAATTGTTGCTGGGCAAGATCATCGCTGCGTCGGCGCCGGCGATCGTGTTGACCTGGCTCAGCTTTCTGCTGACCGCCGGCGGACTGTACTTCATCGCCAGCCGAGTGGTGTTCGCGTACTGGGTGCGCCCCGTCTGGTCGCTGAGCATGGCGTTGCAGACGCCCTTCCTGGCGGTGCTTTCCACGGCGTGCGGCGTCATTGCGTCGTCGCGGCTCAACGATCCGCGCGCCGCCCAACAGGTGACCGGGCTGTTTGTCGTGCCGCTGATCGCGCTCAGCCTCGTCGTCCTGATGGGCAAGGTCTATCTCGACCTGCGCGTGATGGGTTGGGCGACCCTGCTGATCGCAGCGGTGACTGCAAGTGTCGTATGGCTGGCGGTCCGGCTCTTCCAGCGCGAGACGATTCTCACGCGGTGGAAATAGGCCCGTACAGGCGTGTTGCTGGCGGCGGGATGGCGTTCCGCCGCCAGCGAGGGGTTCACGCGCGGATCATCACCAGCAGCATTTTGAATGGCGCAAGCGCCTTGAGCGCATGCGGCTCGTGCGCGGGCATGATCAGCATCTCGCCCGCGTGAAGCGTATAGGGCGCGCCGGAAATCGTGATCTCGACCGCGCCATCGAGCGCGTAGACCAGCGCATCATACGGCGCGGTGTGCTCGCTCAAGCCCTGCCCCGCATCGAAAGCGAACAGCGTCACCGTGCCGGCGCTACGGCTCACGACCTCGCGGCTCACCACCGCGCCGGGCTGCACCTCGATCAAAGCGTCCAATTGCTGTACCTGGGGTTGTGTCATCATCGCCTCCTAACCTGAATTCTGTTCTCAGGATAGCAGGAAAGTGGATCCAAGGCTACGACAAAAGTCGTGCCAGAAGAAACGCGCTTTCACCGGTTTTGCTCAAGGGCACCTTTGCGGTACAATAGTTGCATGAAGATGTATGATGATAACTTAACTTCCTCGCCTTCGCAGCTGAATGAGGCGCGCCAGCTCACATTTGACACGTATCTGCGCCCCATCACAACTGAAGCCTATCTGGGCATAGATGTGACATTTCCTCAAACTCTGGCAAATACGCTAGCTCAGCAAGAAGCCTACAACAAGCATCTCTTTCGCCCGAATACTTATTTGCACAAGTGGTGGGCGCGGCGCTGTGGTTCGACATTCCGATTCATTCTCAAGCAATTTGTAGCCGATCCGGCCTATCGAGATTATTACACACCAGGAGGACTGGAAGGGAAAATCATACTCGATCCGATGATGGGCGGCGGGACAACGCTGCATGAGGCATTACGCCTGGGAGCAAGTGTGATAGGCGTAGACATTGACCCCGTGCCTATCGCACAAGTACGCGCGGCACTGAGTCCATTAGATTTGGCAGAGTTGCGACGTACATTCGCTGATTTCTTTAACTTTCTATACGCGGAGCTTGGCGCGCTTTTCCAAACAGAATGTCCTATCTGTGAAGCAACAGTGGATGCCAATTACACACTATACGGCTTACGTAAGCGCTGCGCCTGCGGCGAGATAGTACAGATTGATCAGTATGATTTGCGCCATGAACCCAATCGCGTGGTGCGCATCCATCCTAAGACATGGCAGATCACAGATGACGCAGCGGATGTAACCACAGCAGATACACGCCCACCGCTAATCCCCAAGACAAAAAAAGTCTGCCCAACCTGTGGTGAAAGATATCGAGAGTTATCAAATGTAACTTTCTATGCGCGTTACATGCCATTCGCTGTGGTCGGGCATTGTCAACAGCATGGGCTATTCTTTCGCCACCCTGGCACGAACGACCTTGAACGTATTGCAAAGGCAGAACAACGTCGGGCGATGCTAGACTTTGGCCCACCAGAAGCGTTTACAATAACAAATGGCCCAAAATCCCGTGACCTGGTAAGGCATGGAATACATTCATACTTGGATGTGTTTTCTACCCGGCAACTGCTTTACCTCGATGCAGCAATTCGCTATCTCAATGCTCCTTCCGTAGAGCTGCCAGAGGCAATTCGTTTGAACCTGGCCTTGCTAGTTTCAACTTCACTAGAATTCAACGCCATGCTTTGTGGTTATAAGGGTTGGTTTGCGCGGCGTCCTGGTGCTATCCGGCATGTCTTCACACTCCATGCTTACGCTCTGCCATACACAGCGCTGGAGAACAATCCACTTAACCTTCAACCTTCTTCGGGCAATCTACAACGACTCTTCCGCGACCGGCAAGAGCGAGGTCGGGTATGGGCAAGCGCGCCAGTCGAGCGGCGCGTGAAGCCCGATGGCAAAACGCAGCTTGTGACAGTGCACGGTGAATGGGATGGCGGTATTGAGGTTTCCAATCAGACAGACTTGCTTGCCCAACGACAGGCATTTTGGCTTCTACACCGCGACGCACGCAATTTGCCACTGGCAGCACAATCAGTGGATTTCATCGTAACCGATCCACCCTATTATAATAGCGTTCAATACAGCGATCTTGCAGCGTTTTTCCGCGTCTGGTTAGCAAGGCTGCTACCAGATGCTTTGGAATGGGATTATGACACTGCGCATAGCGCCGTAGCAACGCAATCAGATACCAATAACACCGACTTTATGCGGATCCTGGGCAGCATTTTCCGTGAGTGTGCGCGTGTTCTCAAACCAGAAATTGGGCGATTAGTGTTTACGTTCCATCATTGGGATCCACATGCCTGGGCCGAACTCACATTGGCCTTGCGAACAGCAGGATTTCGACTTGTCAATCGCTATGTCGTGTTTTCGGAAAACCCAATTTCAGTTCATATCAACAACCTCAATGCAATTAAGCATGACACAATTTTGGTCCTGACTTTACACGAACCAACGACCGCGACTCAATGGCAACCGTTGACACACATTCCCACTACCGATAGCGAGCGTTTCTGCCGTGATTGTGGTACAGCGCTCGGCTGGTTGGTGGACAGCGAGTTCAAACCCGAGGAAATTCGTCAGATTTGGCAAAAATTGATACAGAAAGGGAAAAACGACGTTTATGAGTCAGCTGGCTGAAGTTTTCGGTTATCCATGCAACACAAACAACACTGAGTCCCAAGTTGCTCGCGCCAGTCAACAATGCCCATTTATAGGGCGCACTTGCGCCAAATCCAGCAGACTGTTGTCTTATCGCTTTGGCGTTTGCTCTGTGATGCATCGCAATACGATTTGCATCACCTGCCCTTATCGTTTTGAAGAACGCGGCGTTTCAGGCAACGCGCGCGTGCTGGAAGATATTGCGCATCACTACTTCGGCGGGTTAGAAAATGTTATTGCCTTCCCCGAAGTCAAATTGCCCAATGTTGGCAGCATTGATTATGTTCTTGTGAGGCATAAGCCACTATTACCAGAGGTGGAGGCGTTTGTAGCAATAGAAATTCAATCCGACTCCACGACGCAAACAGGAGCAGCGGTACAAGCGTTACGCGACTTTATGGATGGTGAGTACAACAATACCAAAAATTATAAGTTCGGCATGAACACCTACGATACCATCAAACGTTCCATGACGCAATTGTTCAACAAAGGGATTGTTTATGAAGCGTGGGGAACGCATTGCTACTGGATTATCCAAGAGTATATCTACGCCAATCTGGTGCAGCGATATGGGTTCAAAACAGAAGGCTACAACACTGATGAAGCCTCACGCTTTGCTCTCTATGAGTTAAAACCTCAGGAAGGGCGACTGCACTTGACGCCAACTCGCTATATTTCCACAAGCGTAGAAGAAGTGTATCAGGCCATGCAGCACAATCCAGGTCTTCCACGCAAGGATGCCTTTGTCAAGATGCTAAACGCTAAACTCCAACTCAAGATCCAGACGCACACCTGATTTCCACCACCAACCCCAACAGCTTCCCCGTCGCCGCCTTCGCGCCCGGTTCGCTCTCTCCCACCGGCCCCACGCACGAAGGACATCCATCCGCGCAGGGACAGGTCTGCACGCGCTCCAACGCCGCCGCCGCGAGCCGCTCCCACAGATCCAGCAATCGCGGACTCAGCCCCACGCCGCCCGGCGCCGTGTCGTAGAGGATGATCGAAGGCTGCCCGAATTCCGC
This sequence comes from uncultured Anaerolineales bacterium, assembly GCA_964508025.1. Classification (GTDB taxonomy): domain Bacteria; phylum Chloroflexota; class Anaerolineae; order B4-G1; family SLSP01; genus JAAZNO01. Next base: position 28,494 of record CAZDSF010000020.1, on the reverse strand, counting down.
ATCCCGCGCCTGGACGGAGGCGCCCAGGTCGCCGGGATCGCACATCAGGAACACGGGCCCGAGATTTCGCAGCAGGTAGGAAAGCCCGCTCAACGCCGTCCGCGCGCCGCGCGCCCGTTCCACCTTCGCATGGCAGAGCGCACACAACGTCAGCAGATTCTCGGCGGCGTGCGCCAGGTGCAACGCTACCGAGGGCGGATATTGCATGAGAAACGTCCGCACCGGCGTGAGGTGATGCACTTCGAGCGGCGCCTCCGCGCGGGCGGGCGATCCGCACAAGCGGCAGGTGCGCCCGTCGCGCGCCAGAATCGTCTCGCGGATTTTGGGCCATTCCGGGCCGTAATCCAGCGGCGCGACGTGAATCCCCTCTTGCGCCAGCGCGTCCACCAGCGTCTCCGCCAGCGTCACGCGGCAACCTTCGGTCTCCAGCAATTGCTCCGGCAGATCAATCTCGCCCCAGCCGAGCGTCTCGTGAGTGGCCAGGCTCACCCGCCGATACGAGGTGGGCTTGCTGTGGACGAGCACCTCCTCATCGGTGAGGGTGAGCGGCCCGCGCGCAGAGGTTTCCCGCAGCGACAGCCGTTCCACGGAAATCGCCGCCGCCGCGACGGTGTAGTAGTCGTAGTCGCCGGGCTGCGCCTGCGCTAAGCCCCGCTCCCAATCCAGCGCGGTGATGAGATACGGCGCGCCGCCATGATAGTAAATCGCGCCCTCGTGTACCATGCTGGCGGCGCTTGGGCGATCCATGAGGCCCAACGTGATGCCCTCCGTGGTCTGAATAATCACGTTCTCGGCGGTAGCGGTGCGCAACGAGACGCCCTGCGCGGGATAGGTTTCCCCCACCCAGGTGAAGCGCTCCGCGCTGCGATGCAACACGCCCTCGGCGCTCAATGCTTCGAGCAGCGGGGTCACGTTCGGCAGCAGGCCGAAAGGCTCGTCACACTCGAAAGGCAGCTCAAAGGCGGCGCAAGCCAGATGCGCGCCGAGCACCGCGAGCGCATCGGCGTTCAACCGCGCCTCCTCCGGCGAGCGCACGAAAAAGTATTCCGGGTGCGTGATCAGGTATTGATCCAGCGGCGCGGGCGTGGCGATCAACACCGAAAGCGAGACGCCCGCCCGCCGCCCGGCGCGCCCCATCTGCTGCCGGGTCGCCGCAATAGTGCCCGGATAGCCCACCAGCACCGAGGCGTCGAGCGCGCCAATGTCAATGCCCAATTCCAGCGCATTGGTCGCCACAACGACGCGAGTGCGCCCCTCGCGCAGGTCGCGCTCGATGGCGCGGCGTTCCTGCGGCAGATAGCCGCCGCGATAGCCCTGAATCATCTCAGCGGGGAATCCGGCGCGCGCGGCGCGCTCACGGAGGTCGCGCAGCAACAGCTCCACGCTCAGCCGCGACCGCGCAAAGACGATGGTCTGCACCCCGGCTTGCAGCAGCCGCATGGTGAGATGCGCCGCTTCGTCGGCGGCGCTGGCGCGCAGACCTAGCTCGGCGTTGCGCAACGGCGGATTGTAGAACAGCACATGCCGCCCGCCATAGGGAGCGCCATCATCCTCCACCGGCGTGACCGGCGCTTCCCACAGGGATTCCGCCAGCTGCTGCGGATTGGCGATCGTCGCCGAGGCGCCGATGAAACGCGGTTCCGCGCCGTAGAAGCGGGCCACGCGACGCAGGCGGCGCAGCACATTGGCGATGTGGCTGCCAAAGACGCCCCGGTACGTGTGCAGCTCATCCAGCACGACGATGCGCAAACCGCTGAAGAAGCGCAGCCATTGGGTGTGATGCGGCAGAATCCCCAGGTGCAGCATATCGGGATTGGAGACCAGAATGCGCGCCTCCTTGCGGATAGCGGCGCGGCGGCTCTGGGGCGTGTCGCCATCGTAGGGGCGCAGGGCGAGCGGCGCTTGCAGCGCGCCAATCCAGGCTTCCAGCGCGGCGATCTGATCGTGGGCGAGCGCCTTGGTGGGGAAGAGCAACAGGGCAGTGGCCGTGGGATCGCGCAGCAGCGTATGGAGCAGCGGCAGCGCGTAGCCCAGCGTCTTGCCGGAAGCCGTCCCCGTGGCGAGGACGACATTCTCGCCGCGCAGGGCCGCTTCCACAGCGCGGGCCTGATGGCTGTAGAGCGTGGAAATGCCCAACGCACGCCCAGCGCTGCTCAGGCGCGGATCGAGCGCGGCGGGCCAGGCGACAGTCTGCGCCGCCTGCGCCGGCAGCGTGCGCCACGCGGTCACATTACGGATGAAGCGCGGGTCCTCGCGCAGGGTGGAAAGCAGGGATTCCAGGGCCATGCGCTTATTGTATCTCAGGATCGCATTCACGCTATGCCTGCGCTCTCGATCGAAGACCGGGGACAGAAGACCGCCGCTTCCTACAAGCACCTGCGGCAGAATGTGGTAAACTAACCTGCAACTCACAACTCGCAACTTTGAACTGATTCCAGAGGAACGACCATGAACACAGACCCCTACCAACGCCTTGCACAACGGCTGGACGCGCTGCCCGAAAGCTTCCCGGCGACGGAAAGCGGTGTGGAGCTGCGCCTGCTCGCCAAACTGTTCTCGCCAGAGGAGGCGGCGCTCGCCGCGACGTTGAATCCCATCCTGGAGACCGTCCCGGAGATTGCAGCCCGCGCGGGGATGGATGCCGGCGCCGCCCGCGCCCTGCTCAAAGCGATGGTGCGACGCGGACTGATCATCGCCGGGCGCGCGCCGGGCGGATTGGGCTTCGCGTTGCTGCCCTTCGTCGTGGGCATCTACGAATTCCAGGGCGCGACCATTGACGCGGAGCTGGCGCAGCTCTTCGAAGCCTACTATCACGAGGCGTTTGGACGCATGGCGGCGATCCAGCCGCCCGTACATCGCGTCATCCCCATCGGCGAGAGCATCCGCGCCGACCTGGATGTGCAGCCCTTCGAGAGCGCCGCGGCGGTGGTGGAGCACGCCAAAGCCTGGGGCGTCACCGACTGCGTCTGCCGCAAGCAGAAGGCGCTCGTCGGCGAGCCGTGCGAGCACCCACTGGATGTGTGCATGATCCTCAGCGAGTCGCCTGGCGCCTTTGGCGACCCGGCGGGGACGGTCATCGCCGGGCAGATCGTGCGCCCGCTCACCCGCGAGCAGGCCTTGGCAACGCTGCAACGCGCCGCCGATGCGGGCCTGGTGCATTCGGTGAGTAACAGCCGCGAGGGGCTGTGGTACATCTGCAACTGCTGCACCTGCGCGTGCGGCATCCTGCGGGGCATGGTGGATTTGGGCTTGCAGAATGTCGTCGCGCCGTCGGCCTTCGTCAACCGCGCGGATACCAATCTCTGCATCGCCTGCGGCGCGTGCGTGGAGCGCTGTCCCTTCGGCGCGCTCACGCTGGAGGAGACTATCCAGGTGGATGCGCTGCGCTGCGTGGGCTGCGGCGTCTGCATCCCCGTGTGCCCGGTGGGCGCGCTAGCGCTGGAACGTCGCCCGGAAGGCGAGCTGCCCCTGCTGCCGGAGACGCTGGAGGAATGGCGCGCGGCGCGCGCGGCGGCGCGGGGGTAGTAGCGGGTGAGGGCGAATCAATCACTTGAGGTTGTTACGAATTCCTCGCCATCGGCAGAGTTGACCGGCGCCATCAAAGCGATAAAATGAGGGTAACAAGCAGTTTGGAGGCACATCATGCGCGAGTTTTATGTCTGGATCGAGCAGGATGAGGACGGGATGTATGTGGGCGAAGTGCCGCAGTTGAAGGCGTGCTATGCGCAGGGGCGCACGCTTGACGATTTGCTGGTCAACATCCGCGAGGTGATTGGGCTGTGTTTAGAGGAGATGGCTGTTGAGGCGCTACCTTTGCCCACCTTTGTGGGTGTGCAAAAGGTGGCTGTCTGATGCCGCCGTTGCCAGTGGTGCGCGGCGGTGCGCTCATCAAAGCGCTGCAAAAAGCCGGGTTTGAAATCACGCGCCAACGTGGCAGCCATGTCCGCTTACATCACCCAGATGGGAGGGTGGTCACGGTTCCGGTTCATGTCGGACAGGATGTAGGACGTGGATTGCTGCGGAAAATCCTGCGCGATGCGGAACTGAATGTGGAAGAGCTGAAGCAGCTGTTGTGAGATTCTTACCATCCACGGATTCAGTCACGAAGGCACATCGAATGCATACATCCCCGCCCTCTTCGTGGACAGGAATTTTCCCTCAATCCCCCAACGCCGCTTTGACCGCCGCCTCGGCATTGATTAGCCCGTAGCCGTAGACGTTGTTGGGCGCGCCGGTGACATCGCCGCAGCCGCAGATGGGGGTGTTTTCCGAAAGCCCCAGCGGATCGGTCTGCGCGGCCTGTTCGGGCGTGCAAACGGTATTCAGGGGTTTGGGTGTGGCGGTCTGGCGGATGAGCGCCTCGGTCGCGTCAATATCGCCGATGAGCGCGGGGTTGGCCGACCACAGCAGCGCGACGAGGCCCGCGACGTGCGGGGTCGCCATCGAGGTGCCCGGCGCGTAGGCATAGGTCCCGCCAGGGAAGCTGGAACGCACGTCGTAGCCCGGCGCGACGATATCCGGCTTGAGCAGCTCGCCCGCCGGTCCACGACTGCTGAAGCCGGTGATCGTGTTCCCGCCGTCGCTATACACCGCCCCCACCGTGAACGATGCATCGTAGTGAGCGGGCGGCGTGCTGGCCGTCTCGCAGGCTGGCCCCTCGTTGCCCGCCGCGACCACGCTCATAATGCCCGCCGCGCGCAGGGCAATCACGCCCGCTTCGAGCGTATCGGGCTGGCAGCCTTCCATCTCCGGACAGCCCCACGAGTTGGTGGTGAGGTGCGGCGCGTAACGCACGTCCCCATCGCGGAACGGATCGCCGCCGGGCGGATAGGGCGCGAGGAAGAACTCCATGCACTCGGCGTAGCTGGCGGGATTGCCCAGGCCGCGCCGCATATTGCGGCAGCCGATCCACTGCGCATCCGGCGCGACGCCCGTGCGGTTGCGGTCGCCATCATCGCCCAGCACCGTGCCCATCGTGTGCGTGCCGTGTCCGTCCTCGTCGGTGGGAATGTCGAAATCGCCCCAGGCATCGTGCCAGTTGTAGGCGTGGCTCGCGGTCGCACCGTCCCACCCGCGATACTGCCGAATCAACGCGGGATGATCCCACTCGTAGCCCGTATCCTGCCCGGCGACGACGATGCCTGCGCCGGTAATCCCCAAGTCCCACGCGCCCGCGACGTTGATAGCAGCCAGATTGTCCTGCAATGCCGGCACCGGCCGCTCATCCGCGCCGTAAGAGGGGAAGGCAATTCGGTGCTCGTACATGCGCACATTGGGATTGCGCAACACCTGCGCCACACCCGGCAACTTCTCGAAGCGCCGCATCTGCCACGTGGAGCCATCTACCCGAATCATGTTGATCAAATAATACGGGCGATAGGACAACCCACGCCGGTCGAGCTCCGCGCGGATGGGCGACTGCGTGCGCTCGGCGGTCGCCACGAGCGTATCGTAGACGTAGCCCAGCCGCGCCTCCCGGTCCGTAATCGCATAAGCCGCGCTCAGGTCCGCCTGTTCTTCCAGGATGATAAGGAACCCATCATTGGTGAAGCCCGGCGCGCCCAGGAACAGATACGCTCCCAGCCAGGCGCACACGAACAGCCCTGCCGCCGCCAGGCTGAGCACCAGACGCAGCCTGGGCGCGAGTTTGGAAGTCCCGAACATCACCCGCAACGCCCACAGCACCGGCCCGCTGACGGCAATCGCCATCCAGATCCCGATGTGGCTGAACAAATGTTGCAGTTCGGGGATGCCCTGCCCCTCGATGTCGCGCGGATCAATGAAGAGGCGCGGCGCGGCGCGCAGCACCACGAGCAACAGCAACGCCGGCAGCGGACTGCGCCCACGAGCGACCATCTCGGTTGCCAGGAATCCCAGCGGCAGCAGGAACAGCGCATTGGCGAGCGCGCCCCAATCGCCGGTGGGCAGCACCCCGCCGGCAATCGCCAACGCAAAGAGAAGGATCACGGTCAGTGCGGCCGCCCGGCTATCGCTGACGTGCGCGCGCAACAGCGCCAACCCTGCGCCCCAGAGCAGCAGGGTCAGCGGCAGATTCTCCCCCAACGCCTGGAAGACCAGCCCCAGGCTCACCAGGCTATCGCCCAGCGCGCCGGTGATGGCCCAGGGGAGGGTGAAGAGCGCTGCCAGCGCCGCCGTGAGCAGCAGCGTGGGCAGATCGAGGCCCTGTTGCGCGCCCTCTGCCGGACGCGCGGCATCCCCGGCGCGAAGCGCAAGCCGCCCCACCGCGAGCGCGTAGGGCGTCAGCAGCGCCAGCCGCCAGGCGGCGATCCAGTTGGGATGCGCAGCCAGCAGCCCGCGAATAGCGCCATCCAGCAGCACATAGCCGGAGAGCGCCAGCAGCAGCGTGGCGAGAGCGTGCGTCCCTTCCCAGCCGGCGCGGCGCCGGGTGAGCAGCAGCGCCACAGCGTAGACGGGCAGCAGCAGCGCGGCAACCACAAGCGTAGCGAGCACGCCACGCAACTGCGGCGACATATCGGGCAGAGCCAACGCCGCCAACCCCATCACCCCGGCGGGGATGAGCGCCAGCCAGCCCAGCAGCACAAAAGCGACCAACGTCGGCGCGCAGCCGCTTTTCTGTGGCGCGCCCACCGGCGCGGCTTCGGGAAGAGGATTTTCAACCATGGAAGCCTCCCTATAAAATTATGAAGGATGAAAGCGGAAGGATGAAAAAATCTCCGCCACCCACGCTACAGGACGCAAAGATAACATGACACTATCATAATCCATGCATGAAGAAGGTCAATTTGCCGTTCGCCTGTTTAGTGATAAGCTAAGCTATCTTTTGTATCCGGAACAGCAACGCAAGTCCGGTCAGAAGGGCATCATTTGCCATTTGCCATTCGCCATTTGCCATTTGCCATTTGCCATTTGCATCGGAGGGCCTATGAGTTCCACCTGGCAGCGCAATTTCAGGACGATATGGATTGCGGAATTATTAGCCATCATGGGTTTTGCCGCCTTCATGCCCATTTTGCCCTACTACGTGCAATATCTGGGTGTGGCAGAAGCAGAAGTAAATACCTGGTCGGGGCTGGTCGCGGCGGCGCCATCGTTTGCCATGGGCATTATGGGGCCCGTGTGGGGCATATTGAGCGACCGTCACGGGCGCAAGTTGATGGTGGAGCGGGCGATGTTCAGCGGCGCGCTGACCATCGGGCTGATGGGCATCGTGCAGACCGTCGAGCAGCTGACGCTGCTGCGCCTGCTACAGGGAGCGCTGACCGGTACCGTGGCTGCCGCCACCACACTGGTCGCCGCCAGCACGCCGCAGCACCGTCTGGGCGAGACATTGGGAAAACTGCAGCTGGCGATCTTCCTGGGGCAATCGCTCGGCCCGCTCGTCGGCGGCATGATCGCCGATGCGTTGGGGTATCGCGCCGTCTTCTGGCTCACGGCGGGCTTTTTGCTGGTGGGCGGGGTACTCGTCGTAACCCAGGTGAAGGAGGAATTCACGCCCGTCATCTCCGAAAACAGCGGGCCCTGGATCCAGCGGTTGCGCCAAAGCACCGGCGCGCTTGTCGGCTCGCTGCTGGGCTTCGTGCTGTTGCTGAGCTTCACGCTGCGGCTGGGATTGCGCATGGCGCTGCCGCTGCTGCCCTTGCTGGTGCAAGAGCTGTTGCCCGCCGGCGCGAGCTGGCTGAGCTCGGCTTCGGGGCTGCTCACCACACTCTCCGGTGTGAGCAGCGCTATCGCCGCGCCGCTGTTGGGGCGGCTCGCCGACCGTCGCGGCGGACGAACAATTCTGATCGGCTGCGCGTGGTTAGCAGGGCTGAGCCTGATGGTGCAAGCCGCAGCGCCTACCTACGTCTTCCTGGCGCTGTGCGAGATTGCTGTGGGCTTTGCGATTGGCGGCATTCTGGCAACGACCAGCGCCTACATCGGACGGCTCGCTCCCGAAGGACGCGCAGGCATGGCTTACGGCCTGGATACCGCCGCCGTCTCGCTGGCAAACAGCATCGGGCCGACTTTTGGCGGCTGGTTCGCCGACCGCACCACGCTGCGGACGACCTTCTTTGTCAGCGGCGCCGTCTCGCTGGCAGCCTCGTTGGGAGTCTGGAAACTACCGCGCAACGGGACTGAGCCTTCGTGACGCCGATTCCCGCGCTACCCACGTCCACCCGGCGGGAAACACTCAATCTCCGGCGCGTGGTAGGCGGCCCAGGCGCGCCGTAAGCGCTGCGTGAAGCGCCGCCACGTGCGCCGCCACGTCGGCGGCAAGGGCCGATCCCGCAACTGGCGGAGGTTGCGCAGTACCTTGTGCGCCTCCGCGTGCCCCACGTTGATGATGTTCTCGTGTTCGCTGCCATCTACCAGGAAAGTGCTCGTGTTGGGCAAATCCACATTGATCAGCAGATCGGGCGGGCAGCGCTGCAAGCGGGCCTGATTGATCACGTCCAGTGTGCGTCCTACCGCGCCCTCGGCAATCAAAAACGGCTGTTTCCAATCAAATGAGAGGACACTGATGGGAATCAGCGACCGGAACGAAAGCCGTGGATGTTCATCGCCCGGCTCGTGCAGATCGAACTGGATCCGAATAGGCGTATCCACACCGATGACGCGGTCGGCGCCCATGCAGCGGACGATATCACAAGGGAAGTTGTTGAGCGTGCCGCCATCCACCAGCCAGCGATTCTGATGATGTACCGGCGCAAACACCAGCGGGAAGGCCGAAGTTGCCAGCATCGCCGGAATTAGCGGGCCTTCGCGCAGCAGCACCAACGCGCCGGTCTCCAAATCAGCAGCGACCAGCGTGGTGGGAATTTTCAAGTCGGCGAAAGTCAGCGTCTCACTGCCCAGCAACTCCGCCAGGAATTGCCGAAATTTGCGCTGCCCCAACAACCCGCGGCCTTGCGGATCTGGGGTAACGAAATCGAGAATGCCGGCGCGAACTGCCGCCTGGTGGATATTGGCTACCGGCACGCCGGCGGCGTAGAGCGCGGCAATGATGCCGCCCATGCTCGCGCCGGCGAGGTAGTGTACCGGAATCTGCGCCTCTTCCAGCACTTCCAAAACGCCGATGTGCGCCAATCCACGAACGCCGCCGCCGCTCAGCGCCAGCCCGATGGTGGGTTTTGAGTTTGCCATGAAGACCTCCAAAACGACTGCTGCGAAAGTTTGAAGCGTGAGGATTTTTCACGCCTCACAGTTGATTTCCCTGCCAGGCAAAGCGAACCCGACAGCCTGCACTGGCTGCCGGGTTCATTATACCCCGTTTTATGTGTGCGCCTGGCGTTACTGCGCGAACTCAGCCCCGCGCAGCAGCGCCGCTTTATTCGGCTCCAGCCACTTGCGTTGCCGCTCAGATAGGTGCTCGTCGAGCTGCGCGATCACCGATGCCACGTTGACGATGCCGGTCGCCTTGAGCAGTGCGCCCAGCGCGACCAGATTCGCCATCCGCACGTTGCCCAGCTCCGTAGCGATGTCGCTCGCCGGGAGGGAGATCACGCGAATGTCAGTGCGTTCGCTGGGGCGCGGCACCAGCGACGTGTTGACCACTAACACGCCCTCTGGCTTGATCAACGGCTCATATTTGTCCATCGAAGGCAGGTTGAGCACAATCGCCGCCGAAGGATGCCGGATGATGGGCGCGCCGATCTCATCTTCCGAAAGAATCACCGTGCAGTTGGCGGTGCCGCCGCGCATCTCCGGGCCATAAGAAGGGATCCAGGTCACGTGCAGGCCCTCCGCGAGACCCGCATACGCCAGCAGTTGCCCCGCAAAAAGCGCGCCCTGCCCGCCAAAACCGGAAATGATGATGTCCTCGTGACGCATCGCACCCTCCTATACTTTCAGCGCGGCGACGGCGTCGCTCACGCGGGTATCCCCCAGCGGGAACTGTGGGATCATATTCTCCTTAGCCCATTGCATCGCGGCCCAGGGATCCACATTCCAGTTGGTGGGGCACGTCGAAAGCACCTCGACGATGCTAAAGCCCAGCCCTAGTTGCTGCGCCATGAACGCGCGCTTGAGCGCCTTCTTGGTCTTGTTAATGCCCGGCAAATCCAACGCGGATTGGCGCGTGGCATAAGCCACGCTGGGAATCGCCGCCATGATCTCGCTGATATGCACCGGCACGCCGGCAATCTTGGGGTCGCGTCCAAAGGGGCTGGAAGTGGTTTTCTGTCCCGGCAGCGTGGTCGGCGCCATCTGCCCGCCTGTCATACCGTAAATGGCGTTGTTGACGAAGACGGTGGTGATGAGCTCGCCGCGATGCGCTGCGTGGATGATCTCGTTGGTGCCGATGGCCGCGAGATCGCCATCGCCTTGATAGGTGAACACGATCTTATCGGGATTGACGCGCTTGATGCCCGTCGCCATCGCCGGCGCGCGCCCATGCGGCGCCTCCACGAAATCTGCATTGAAGTAATAGTAGGCTAACACCGCGCAGCCGACCGGCGCCACTCCAATTGTCTGCTCGCGCACCCCCAACTCATCCAGCACCTCCGCCACCAGCCGGTGAATGACGCCATGTGTACAGCCGGGGCAGTAGTGGGTGTTCTTCTTGGTCAGCGATTCGGGATACTGGAAAACCAGTTCCATTGTTTCTGGAATGACGCTCATAGTTGCTTCACCTCCGCCAGGATTTCATCGGCCAGGGGGACGATGCCGCCCATCCGTCCGTAGAAGTGGACCGGGGTCTTGCCCAACACAGCCAGCCGCACATCTTCAACCATCTGCCCGGCGTTCATCTCGGCTACCAGGATGACGCGCACCTGCTCCGCCAGCTCCGCCAGCCGCGCCGAGGGGAAGGGCCACAACGTTTGGGGACGAAACAGCCCCACCTTAAGCCCCTGCTTACGCGCCTCACGCATCGCCGAAAGGCATATCCGCCCCGTGGTGCCGTAGGCTACCAGCAGAATCTCGGCATCCTCGGTTTCGTACTCTTTCCAGCGGATTTCGTGCGCCTGGATTTGCGCCAATTTGGCCTGGAAACGCAGGTTCAGGCGCTCCAGTCCTTCGGGCGAGAGATCGAGCGAGGTGATGATGTGCGGGTCACGCCCCGCAGCGCCGGTGAGCGCCCATTCAGGGCGCGGGCGCGGGAAGGGCTGCATTTCCGGCAATTCGGCGGATTCCATCATCTGCCCCAGGCTGCCGTCGCCGGCGATGAGCACCAAGGTGCGGTATTTCTCCGCCAGCTCGAAAGCCAGGCCCATCATATCAATGAGCTCCTGGACGCTGGCAGGCGCCAGGACAATCGGGTGGAAGTCGCCGTGCCCGGCGCTCTTCACCATCAAGAAGTAGTCGCTCTGCGAGGGCTGAATGTTGCCCAGCCCCGGCCCGCCGCGCTGCATGTTGACGACCACAGCGGGCACTTCCGAGCCGGCGATATATGAGAGACCTTCCTCCATGAGGCTGAAACCCGGCCCGGAGGTGGAGGTCATCGTGCGGACGCCGCAACAGGCCGCGCCATAGACCATGTTGATCGCGCCCAGCTCGCTCTCTGCCTGGACGAAGACGCGGTTCTCTTCCACCATGCGCCGCGCCAGGTGTTCCAGCGCCTCACTCTGGGGAGTGATGGGATAGCCGAAATAGGCTTCCAGGCCGTAGCGCACAGCCGCCTCGGCGAAAGCCTCATTGCCTTTGAGTAATTCTTTTGCCATGGCTTCCTCCTATGCCGGGGCGGTCGCTGCGCGGACGCGCCGCTCGCGGTAAACAGTGTAGACAACATCGGGGCAAATCGTCGCGCACGAAGCGCAGCCGATGCACTTTTCCGGTTCTGTCACCATGACGGGATGATAGCCCTTCGCGTTGAAAGTGTCCGGCGAGAGGACTAAAATCTTCACGGGACAGACATAGGTGCAAAGGCCGCAGCCCTTGCAGCGATCCACATCAATCACAACCAACCCTTTAGCCATACAAGCTCTCCTTTCCAATACGAGTGAGCGATAAAGCGAAAAGGCGAGTGAGCGCAGGAGTCAGGAGTCACGAGTCACGTTTCACGGGTGATCTCCCCCGCTCCCCAGCTTCTCTGCTCCCCAGCTCCCCCGCGCCTCTCTGCGCGCCTACAGTCCTACTACCATCGGGATGACCAATGTGAGCAACACGCCGCCCGCAATGACCGAGCCTAGCTGCCCGGCAGTGTTTGCGCCCATCGCGTGCATCAACACATAGTTAGAGTAATCTTCCTCGTTCGCCAGCTTCTGCACCAGCCGCCCCGCCATAGGGAACGCGCTGATGCCCGCTGCGCCGACCAGCGGGTTGATTTTCTTGCCAGAGACGCGATACAGGAACTTGCCGAAGAGCACCCCCGCCGCTGTATCCAACCCAAAAGCAATCAGCCCCAGGATGAGGATTTTGAGCGTATCCCAGTTGAGGAAGCTCTGCGCAGTCATCGTGCTGCCCACCGCCAGGCCCAAGAACAGTGTGGCGATGTTGATGATTTCGTTTTGCGAAGCTTTGCTCAGCCGCTCTACCACGCCCGCTTCCTTCATCAGATTGCCCAACATCAGCGAGGCAATCAACGGCGCCGCTTGCGGCACCAGAATGCCCACGGCAATCGTGACGATGATGGGGAACATGATCAACGCCAGGGAGGAAATCGGGCGCGGCGCGTATTCCATGTGCGTGCGGCGTTCCTCTTGCGTGGTGAGCAGGCGCATGATCGGCGGCTGGATGATGGGCACCAGGCTCATGTAGGAATACGCCACGATGGCGATGATCCCCGCCATGCCGGGATTGGGCGGCAATCCCTGGCTGAGCGGATGTTCCACGAGCAGCTTGTTGGCGACGTAAATGCTCGTGGGACCGTCAATCGCGCCAATGATGCCAATGCTGGCGGCTTCGGGCAGCTGGAAGCCCAACAGAATCGCCAGAATCAGCGTGCCGAAGATACCGAACTGCCCCGCCGCGCCCATCAACGCGAAGATTGGTTGCGCCAGCAGCGGGCGGAAATCCATCATTGCGCCTACGCCCACGAAAATCAGCAGCGGGAAGAGCTCGGTTCTGACGCCGGCATTGTACAAGAGATAAAGCATCCCGTTCTCTTCTGCGCTGATCATGGCCGAAAGCGGCAGATTGGCGATGATCACGCCAATGCCAATGGGCAACAGCAGCGACGGCTCATATTCCTTAACGATGGCGAAATACAGCAGCACACCGCCGACAAGCATCATCACGATGTTGCCGGGATTATGCACCAGATCCAACAGGCCTGCCATGAGTTCATTGATCGGAATATCCACTGATCTCTCACTCCTCGCAATGATTCGAGATAATGTTGCAGCTCAATGCGCAGACGGCGCAGCAGCTGACTCTTCCGCCACCAGACACCGCATCAGGTACATGGGGCGCACCCGCTCGAATCCCAATTTCTCGTAGCGTTGCAGCGCCTCCGTGTTGCCTTGTAACACCATGGTGAAGATTGTCAGCGTTTCATCCTCGGCGAGCAGCGCTTGCAACAATGCAGCGACGATGTTTTCCGCGTAGCCGCGTTGCAGATAGTCGGGATGCACCGCCACCTTGCCAATCTCGGCGATCCCTGGCACGCGCGTGCGAGTCACACCCATCGCCGCCAGCGTGCGCCCCTCCCAAATCCCCACAGCCGGTCCGCGTTCAAAGAGCTCTTCGCCCACAGTAGAAACATCGGCTTTCTGCGCCAGGGCTTGCATCGCCGAAAGGTGCTTGGATTTAAGCGCCGTTGCCGCGCCGGGATCCAGATTCCGGGCCGCGCCTCGGAAAACCAACTGCCACGAGGGACGGATTTCCAACACAGCAAACGCTTTTTCGGCGATGGCGCGCTGCTCCGCAGAGACCAGCAGATGCACCTCGCTGCCCGGCTCGGCCAGGAAGGTGGTGTAGGTGCCCAACAGCTCCGGCGACTCCCCCAAAAAGGCCAGTTCCGGGAAACGTTGCCCATGATAACTGGCGACCGACATGGCGGGAGAGCAGACGATATCGCACTCGTCGGAAAGCGCCGTTGCCGCCGCGACAAAGGTGAAGTGCGCCAGCGTCCACTCCAGATCTTCGCGCAGGGCTTCGATCTGGCAGGCCAGCTGGGTGAGCGCAGCAGCGTTTGCCGAACCGTTCGTCTCCATGGGATTAATCCGCAATTCGGAAGAGCGGCGTACCGTGCTGCACTTGTTGCCCCACCGTCACATAAACCGCCTGCACCACGCCGCCGCGGGTGGCGCGTATGGGATTGTTCATCTTCATTGCTTCCAGAATGCAGAGCTCCTGCCCCGGCTTGACGGCATCTCCCACCGCGACCGAAATCACGGTGACGACGCCGGGCAGCGGCGCAGTCACATCGCCGGATTGGGCAGTCGCGGCGACCGAAGCGCCTGGAGCCGGGGCGACGGCCATCACCGGCGCGGCAGCGGCAGCCGCGGCGCCCACTGCCGGCTGATTCTCCTCGATCCAGACCTCAAGTGGTTCCCCATCCACGATGGCAGTCACCGGCTGCGCGCGCGGATTGGAGACTTCGACGTTATAGACTTTTCCAGCAACAGTCACGCGATAGACTGGCATAGGTCCTCCTTGAAAGGATGAAGTCTGAAGGCGGAAGGCTAAACCCTCGCTGCGCCTCAGCGCTTCTGAATGGTTGTTTGGCTACGAATGGCGCGGCCGCGCTGAGCCAGCTGGCCGCTGCGCACAAAACTGCGCCATTGATCCACCGGCGCTGCCGCATCCCGTCGCGGCGCGCGTAGAGCCTGGGCGCGCGCAACGGCCACTGCCGCCGCTGCGGCAATATAGCGCGCATCGGCGGGGGGCGCAGCCGTAGCGACTACCGCTTCCGGCTCAGTCGGAGCGGCTGCCGCCTCAGCCTTCCGGGACCTGCTCCCGCTGAGCAAATACATCCCCAGCACCAGCGCCCCGATGGCGGTAAACGTCATCCCCATGCCGATAACCGTCAGCAACAGGGCTTGTCGCAGCAGTTCACCATCCACGTTGACGCTCCTTTACATCGGCATGATGCCGTGCTTCTTCGTGGGCAGCTGGCGGGCCGGCTCATGCAGCGCCCGCAGCGCAGCGATCAACGTCGCACGGGTCTGCGCCGGCTCGATGACGGCATCCACGATCCCTTCCTCGGCGGCGCGATAGGGGTTGGCGAATTTCTCGCGGTACTCGGCGATCAACGCAGCGCGCGCGGCGTCGGGATCCTCCGCCTGGGAAATCTCCCGGCGGTTGAGGATGTTCACCGCGCCTTCCGCACCCATCACGGCGATCTCGGCAGAAGGCCAGGCGAAATGCAGATCCGCGCCGATGCCCTTGCTGCTCATCACCACGTAGGCGCCGCCATACGCTTTGCGGGTGACGACGGAGATCTTCGGCACCGTCGCCTCCACATAGGCGTAAATGATCTTGGCGCCGTGGCGAATGATGCCGCCGTGCTCCTGGTGCGTGCCGGGGAGGAAGCCGGGCGAATCCACGAACGTGAACACCGGCAGATTGTAAGCATCGCAGAAGCTGACGAAGCGACAAATCTTGTCAGAAGCATCAATATCAATGACGCCCGCCATGTACATCGGCTGTTGCGCCACCACGCCCACCGGCTGCCCATCGAGCCGCGCAAAGCCCACAATGGCATTCTGCGCCCACCCCGCCTGCACCTCCAGGAAAGTCCCCAGGTCGAAAACGTTCTCGATGACGGTGCGCATATCGTAGGGGGTGTTGGGGTCTTCCGGCACCAGGGTGTTCAGGAGCGGGGCCGCACGGTCAGGGCGATCACTGGGCGGGGCATAAGGCGGATCCTCGACGTTGTTGGCGGGCAGGTAGCTCAGCAGCTGCCGCACGAGCGCCAGAGAAGCCTCTTCACTTTCGGCGACAAAACTGGCGACGCCGCTCTTGGTGAAGTGCGCCATCGCGCCGCCGAGACTCTGCTGGTCAATTACCTCGCCGGTGACGCTCTTGACCACATCCGGGCCAGTGATAAACATGACCGAAGTCTTGTCAGTCATGATGATAAAATCGGTGAGCGCCGGACTGTACGAAGCCCCACCCGCGCACGGGCCGAGCATCACGGAGATCTGCGGGGTCACGCCAGAAGCCAGGGCGTTGCGGCGGAAGATCTCGCCGTAGCCCTGCAAGGAGCTCACCCCCTCCTGGATGCGCGCGCCGCCGGAATCCAGCAGCCCGATGATGGGGCAGCCGCTGTTCATCGCCATCTCCTGCACGCGGACGATTTTGCGCGCGTGAGTCAGCGAGACGGAGCCGCCGTAGACGGTGAAGTCCTGGGCGTACACGTAGACGGTGCGGCCGTCAATCTCGCCGTAGCCGGTGACGACGCCATCACCGGGGATCGCATTCTCCCCGTCGCTAGGGCTGATCATGAAGGCCTGCAATTCCTGAAACGTACCGGGGTCGAGCAGCATCTCGATGCGCTCGCGAGCGGTCTGCTTGCCCTTGGCGTGCTGGCCGGCGATGCGGTCGGCGCCGCCGCCTTGCTGCGCGCGTTCCTGTCGGGCGCGCAATCCCTCAATCCGCGGATCGGTCGTTGGATCCATGCTTCCTCCTTAATGAAAGTATGAAGGCGGAAGGCGGAAGGATGAAGAAAAAACCTCCGCGCCTCTGCGCCTCTCCGCCTCTGTGTTAATGATTTTCATTATCGAGGCTGTACCGTAGGCGCACGCTTGGTTGCGCATCACGGTTTTTCGCCCACGTAGATGATGGCAGTGCCCAGCATCCGCTTGCGCCAGGAGACGTGTTGCAATCCGGCAGCCGCCATCTGCTGGGCAACGTGCTCGGGGCGCAGAAATGTCTTCACCGAGCGCGGCAGGTAGGTGTAGGCGCCGGCATCCCTGGAAATGAGCCGGCCCACCAGCGGCACCCAGCCGTTGAAATACCAATCGAACAGCAGCGACATGGGAAAGCGGCGCGGCCAGCTCATCTCCAAACAGACCACACGCCCGCCGGGACGCACCACTCGCGCTTGTTCGGCGAATGCGCGGCGCACATCGGGCACGTTGCGCATCATAAAAGCGGAGATCACAGCATCGAAACTGGCATCGGGGAAGGGCAGCGCCAGCCCATCGCCCACACTCCACGCGGGTGCGGCGGCGAGGCTGGCGGCTTTGAGCTGCGCCCCGCGCAGCATCGCCCAGGTGAGATCCACTCCGATCACGCGCAAAGCCGGATAGCGGCGGCGGGCCGTCAACGCCACATCGCCGGTGCCGGTCGCCACATCGAGCAGCCGTCCGTTCGGCGGCAGTTGCGTTGCGCGCAATGCCTCGCCGCGCAGCCGTTGATCCTGCCCCAGCGAAATCAAACGGTTGATGAGATCGTAGCGGGCAGCGATACGCGAAAACATCCCTCGCATAGCGGCTTTCTGTTGTTGGGCTGTGGCTGCCGCGCCCGCCTGGGGCAGCGAAGGATGTTCTGTCGGGCTTGGTGCAACGCCGGACACCGGCTTTTTCTCCTTATTTGATAATGTGCAGCAGCAACGGCAAACAGGTTCCTGCTGGCGCGGAACATGCCGTCATTATAGTCTTCTGAGAGGGGCGTCCCTAGTGGGAAGTGTCACTTTCCCTATTGATGATATTCACCTCAAGCCATCTTCAGCCTGTTGCAGCATTTGGTCAATCGGTTGCAGCAATTCTGGGGGCAAAGTGATCTCAACAGGCAGATCCATGGTGAAGTGAAAGGTCATCGAGATGGGAAAATTGGCGCGGATGGGCACTTCAAAGGTGGTATTCACCGGTACAGAGGCGGATACGGGGATAGAAACCTCCTGCGGGCCGAACAGTGGAATGTTAATGGTCGTATTCACCCGTGTGGAGAAGGGAAACACGGTATTGATTGGAATGACAAACGTATCGCTGATAGCGACCGTTTCGGAGATGGGAATCTGCTGATCCACGGCGACCTGAAACTTGAGCGGCTGCGCGCCAAAAGCCTGCAAATCGGTGCGCGCGCCGCTCACCATCTCGCGGAGTTGCACCTGCGCCCCCATGAGACCCTGCTGCAGGGCGTTGATCCAGAAGAGCGCCAGGCCGTTGAGCGCCAGGGAGATGAGCAACAGCACCCACAACAGCGCCAGACCGAAGGGTCGTTTGGGCTTGGGCGCGGGGTGACTGGGGCTGTCGTTCTCGGCATACGTTTCGGGCAGCACACGGGTACGGTTCGGATCAATCGGGGTCGTTTCTTCTGGGGTCATGGGTAAGCTCCTTTGCAATGTGAGTCGCCAATTCCGGCTGCCGCCAGAGTGCGGCATCGAGCTGTACAGCGACGGCGCCTAGGGCCAGGCAGGCCCGCGCATCCTCCACCGAGGTGATACCGCCGCAAGCAATCACAGGGACAGGCAAACGGGGAATCCAGTGATGGAGTTGATGCAGCAACAAGGGCAACAGCGCCGGCCCGTAGAGCCGCCCACGCATGAGGGCCGCTGCTGCATCCGCGTCATCGTCGTAGTGCGGCAACAAGCCGCGCGGCGGAGAGGTAAGCGTAAGCGCATCTGCCCCGGCTTCAGCAAGGGGCTGCGCCAGCGTCGCCGCGCCGCTGAAAGGCACGCGCACGATGACGGGCAGGTCGCTGTTCAGCCGGATGCTTCGCAGCAGGGCCAGGGCTTTCTCAGCCGAGGTGTGCTCATCGAGGCCCAGCTCGATGCCGTGAATGACGGACTCGCCCGCGAGCCGATCTGCCATCTCCGCCATTTCGGCGGGACTGGCGGCAAGGATATGGAGGATCACCGGTAAGCCCAGCCGCTCCCAGAGCTCCCGATTTTGCCGCAGCACGGCGGGCAAACCAGGGTTAGGATGTCCGGTATGGATCAGAAGATGTTCGCCGCGCACCGCCATGCGGGGCGGATTGGCTGCGCGGCGTGGGCGCAGGCTCACGGGATTGGTGACAAGCGCGCCGAGACCGCTGTAATCCACCAAGTCGCGGTACTCTCCGCCGTAGCCGAAAACGCCCGCCGCCGGCAACACCGGCGTGGCGATGGGCAATCCAAATTTGTGATTAGGCGCGAGTTCGATCATGTGAAAAGGCGAGAAAGCGAAAAAGCGATAAGGCGTTCCAAAATCCGAAATCAAAAATCCAAAATATCGAAAACCGGGCCATCCGTGCAGGCGCGGCGTTCTCCGTGAACGGTCTGCACGCGGCAGATCTCACACGCGCCAACGCCGCAGGGCATCGTAACCTGCACGAGCGCCTGGGCGAAGTTGGGCGTGGGATGCAAGCGCTGCTGCCGCACGATCTGCGCCAGCACGGGATAGAAGAGCGGCTCGCACGAGGCGCAGATGCGATCCGCCCATTGCACAGCCTCAACCAGCGGTGAATCGGTGTGATGACAGGCGTCGAGCGTGCCAGCGTACCCCGCCGAGCCGTCCTGGGTGATGAGATGCAGTTCTACGGCAGGCGGGAACCGGTTCAGCGCGGGCAACAGGGCGCGGGTCGGCGCCGCGAGCACCAG
The DNA here is from genome assembly GCA_964508025.1 of uncultured Anaerolineales bacterium. Taxonomy (GTDB): domain Bacteria; phylum Chloroflexota; class Anaerolineae; order B4-G1; family SLSP01; genus JAAZNO01. Next base: position 9,128 of record CAZDSF010000020.1, on the reverse strand, counting down.
CGTCACCATCGGCGCGGCTTCGAGCAAGGGCAGCAACGGCGGCAACGTATGCGCTTCCGCTACCAGCAATAGTCGCTCCGCCGGCTCCACCTGGAAGCCGCGCCCAAACGGGCCAAGCATGTTCACTTCTGCGCCGGGCAGCAAGCGGGTCGCCGGATGGCGCGGCGCCACCATCACCGTAAAGCCGCCTACATCCACCGCCGCCGGGAACAACGCCTCGCGCAGCGGCCCGCCCAAATCCACCAGCACAAAACAACCCGGTCGCGGCGGATTAGGCAGCTTGAAGCGCACGGCCCAGAACGGCGCTTCGGGCCGCGCCTCACGGAAGATGGCGGTGTGATGTTTACTCATGTGCGTAATACGTAACACGGAATGCGTAATGCGTGAAGGGTTCTTGGCTTCTTACGCAGTACGCAGCACGCATTACCCAATGTGTATCGCCTTCCCAAATACCCCGTGCGCGGCTTCCATCACCGCCTCGTTGAGGGTGGGATGCGCGTGGACGGTCGCAGCGATGTCGTCGGGGGTAAGCTCGGCCGTGTGCGCCAGCACAAGTTCGGGCAGCAGCTCTGTAGCCTCCGGGCCGACGATGACCGCGCCCACGATAGCATGGCTGGCCTCCTCCGCCACGATTTTGACGAAGCCCTGATTCTCACCCAATCCCAGCGCTTTGCCGTTGGGCAAGAACGGGAACTGGCCCACTTTCACCTCTAGCCCCTGCGCGCGCGCTTTGACCTCGCTCAAGCCGAACGAGGCGACCTGCGGCGAGGTGTATGTGCCGCGCGGCATGGCGTTCACATCAAAAGGCTTGACCTCATGTCCGGCGAGATGTTCCACCGCCAATACGCCTTGCGCCGAGGCGACGTGCGCCAACGGCAGCAGGCCGTTCAGATCGCCGATGGCGTAAATGCCGGGAACATTCGTCTGCATAAAGCCATCCACCGCGACCCAGCCGCGCTCCGTAGCGATGCCTGCCGCTTCCAGGCCCAGGTCTTCGCTGTTGGGCCGCACGCCGATGGCGACCAGGGCGATCTCGGCTTCCAACGTTGCCTCGCCTTTCGGGCCGCTCACGCGCACAGCGACGCCCGTCTCGGTTTTCTCGATGCCCTCCACGCGGGTGGATTCCAGCGTCTTGATCTTCTGCTTTTTGAGCGCGCGGGCAAGCTCTTTGGCTGCATCTTCATCCTCGGCAGGCAAAATGTGTTCGAGCATCTCCACCACAGTGATTTGCGCGCCGTAAGACGCCCAAACAGTGGCAAATTCCAGCCCAATCGGCCCCGCGCCGATGATGACGGCGGAAGCGGGCAGCGCGCGGCGTTCCAGCGCATGCCGCGCGGTGAGGATGCGCTCGCCATCGGCCTCCACGCCGGGGATGAGCCGCGCCCGCGAGCCGGTCGCCAGAATGATGTGCGGCGCTGCGAGCGTCTGCACGCCGCCGTCGTTCAACATCACCTCGATAGTGGTGGGGGACGTGAGTCGCCCTGCGCCCCAGATCACGTCAACCGCGTTGCTCTTCATCAGCAGCTCCACGCCTTTGACAAGCCGCGCGGAGATTTTGCGGCTGCGTTCGACAGCGGCGGCGTAATCCAGCGTCACGTTTTCGGCGCTGAAGCCGAACTCCTTGCCGCCGCCCGTCACCAAGCGGGCGATTTCCGCATTGCGCAAGAGCGACTTTGTGGGAATACAGCCCCAGTTGAGGCAGACGCCGCCCAGATGCTCGCGCTCCACCAGCGCGGCCTTGAGTCCCAGCTGCGCCGCGCGGATCGCCGCCACATAGCCCCCCGGCCCCCCGCCGAGGATGATAAGATCGTAAGGGTGAGTCATGGTGTGCTCCTTAACTATGGTGCTTGAACTATGATGCTTGCGCCAGCAACTCACATAGCTTGGGCGCAAGGAATGGTAAATTTGCCGTAACTGTGTGCCAAAGAATGGGCACACTAACACCGAAATACTCGTGAATCAAGATATTGCGCATCCCGCGCATTTCTTCCCAGGGCAGCTCCGGGTACTGGGCAACAATTTCGTCCGGGACATGCCTGGCGGCTTCGCCGATCACTTCCAGATTACGAATGACCGCATCTATGGTCTTTCGATCAGCACAAAAATCAACCGCGTTCATGCCAGCTGTGTAATCCTGAATACGCTCGATCGCTTCAAGCATATCTTGTATGCGCAAGCGCCAGTCACGGGGCGACATGAATCAGCTCCTCAAAAATCGCGGCGCGCATACTCTCACGCAGCGCATCGGGCGTGACCAGGTCAACTTTGCAGCCCAAAATAGCTTCAAGCGCGTGCTTAACGCGCACAAACTCAAACAGCCCAACCGGACGAGCGAACTCTACCAGTATGTCTACATCGCTTGTGGGTGTGGCTTCCCCGCGCGCTACTGAACCAAAAAGGGCCAGGGATTGCACTCCTAATGTTTCTAACTGCGGTTGCGCTGCGGTCAAGCGCGTTAGTACAGTTTGGGTATCCATAAACGTCTCCGGTTGTTGCTTAGTTACAGGAGGCTGCGCAAAGCTGGCAATGTGGTCGTTTTGCCCACACATACACACATTTTCGCAATGCGTCGCGCCCGTGCTTGCCCATTTGCTGGCTGCTATTGCCTTTGCCGTTGGACAAAACCAGGATGTTTTCCACTGTGAACCCCAATTGTTCCGCAAAACTGGAAAGAATCAAATCCACGGAGATGCAACGCGATGCGCGGCTGGAAATGCGCGGTCAAGACGCTGTCCAGCTGCTCAATCTTGCGCAAGACGGCTTCGGAAGATACGTTTTTCTCCATGACAGCGACTACGTCCTCACGGAGACAGTGTCTCCCCGTTGAATTCAATTTTCGCCGCTTTCAGGGCTTTGCCCCAGCTGGCAAACGTGGTGAGGAAGGCTTCCACGTTGTAGCGGCTCATAGTTTGCACATCTTCAGGCGTGGGCAAACGCCCCAGCTTCTCCGCGATGGTCTTCAATTCCAGTTGTAGCGTCTTCTTGGAGTACGGCGATGTGGCGCGTTGGGCAACCGGCGTGCGCTGCACTTGCCCCTGCACTTCTACTTGCGCTAGCTTGTCGCGGATGATGGCGGTGTAATTGGGGTCAATATCTATCGCCACATAGCGACGCTCGAGCTGCGCGGCGATAACGGCGGTGGTGCCCGTGCCGGCCAGCGCATCCAGCACAATATCGCCGGGGTTAGTGGAGAGCCGGATGATGCGCTCCAGCAGCGCGTCGGGCAACTGGCAGGGGTGATAGTCGCGGTCGCGCCGGTGTTTGATGCGGTGGATGTCGGCCCAGATGTCGGTGAGCGGGTCTTTTTCATCCGCGCCGGCGCGTTTGCGCTGCCGGACGCACGACTGCCGCAGGCAATAGCGGCGCGAGTCAATCTCGCCCAGCGACGCATAGTTGAAGGTGAACTCGGTGGGGTGCTTGGTGTAGAACAGCAGCGCGTAATGCGCGGGCATCAGTTTCCCGCGCGGCTCAGAGAGCGCATCCCACACAATCCAGTTTTGGAAATACAGGCGTTGATTGAGGTGCGCGACGTGATACATCGCCCAATGCGGCAGGTTCAGCACATACAGCGAGCCGGTGGGCTTGAGGATGCGGGCGTATTCATCCAGCCAGGCGTTGCACCACTCCAGATAGGCGGCTGCCTGGCGCCCATCCTCATAATTGCTATATGCCTTATCGAGATTGTAGGGCGGATCGGCGAAAACCAGGTCTACCGAAGCGTCGGGATAGCGGCGCAAGGCGGCCAGCGCGTCGTCGGTGATGATGGCATTCCACAGGTCGGCGTTTTCTGCTGGCGGCGTGGATGGTTGCGGCGGCGCGACGGGTGAACGAAAGAGCGGTAGCTGATAGTGCGGCTTAGGTTCGGCGATGGAAGTGCTGTTACGCGCCGCCAACCCTTCGCTTGGGCCAACGACGCCCTTGAGAGCATCGCGTTGGGGGAGCAACTGCAACAAAGTCTGGAACACCGGCTCCGAGAGGCGCGTGTAGTTATCCTCTGGCG
>CAZDSF010000020.1:0-5028 GCA_964508025.1 uncultured Anaerolineales bacterium | reverse complement strand
GTGATTAGCACAATGAAATCGAGCGCGGCCTCTGGGTGTTGTTGTAAGGCTGCGTATAACTGCGCCTCGCGCAAGTATGCTACATCCATCCACAACCTTCCTGGCGCGAACTATTCCCCCGCCGCCATATCCGCGCGGATTTCGGCGAGCATGGCTTCACAGAGGGCAATCTCCACGCGTTCTTCGGCAATGCGATCCTCAGTTTGCCCCGCCATCATCTCCAGCACATCCACCTGGATCTGCCACGTCTCCCGCGCGTCTTCATCTGCTGCCTTCTGAAGCAATCGCCGGGTAATCTCCAGTTCGTAACGCTCGTGCGCGCTCCAGGCTTCCAGACGCGCGAGCTTCTTGTGCGCGCGTTTCGCGCGCTTCTCCCACTGCTGTTGTACGTTCTGCTTGATGCCCAGATGGGTAGTCATGGCGCGCTCCTTGTGTTTTGACTTGGCTAACTGCAACCGTCGCCGGTTTGAACCAGGCGCTCTACGGCGCTGAACATTTGCTCGATAGTCAACGTGGTGGTGTCGAACTGAAGCGCGTCATCGGCGGGACGCAGGGGAGCCGCGGCGCGGCTGCTATCTATCTCATCGCGGCGTCGAATCTCGCGGAGCATATCTTCATAGGAGAGGGTGCAACCCTGCTGCGTCCGATCCAGCAGCCGCCGCCGCGCACGCGCCTCCGCCGATGCAATCACGTAGATTTTGAGATCGGCGTCGGGCAAAACAACGGTGCCGATGTCGCGCCCCACCATGACCACGCGCCCCTGAGCAGCGATGCGCCGCATCTGCTGTGTCAACGCCTCGCGCACGCCGGGATAGGCCGAGACGGGCGAGACGGCGCGATCCACTTCGGGCGCGCGAATGGCCCAAGTGATGTCATCCGCTCCGATTTGCACCGTGTACTGCCGGCCATCCTCTACCGTGGGCGGCAGTACGCGAATCTCGATTTCTTCAGCGAGGCGTGTGATGCGGATTTCGTCTTCGAGGGGGACGCGCTGTTGCAAAACCGCCCAGGTCACGGCGCGGTACAAGACGCCAGTATCCAGATAAAGGTATGAGAGCCGCTGCGCCAGATGATAACCAATCGTGCTCTTACCCGAAGCAGCCGGCCCATCAATAGCGATGGTGGAAGGTATACACATGACCGGCAGTTACCTCTTCTTGCGCCCCGAAGATTGCGGGCGGCGTCCAGCAGTAGAGCCGCGAGAAGATGAACGCGGCCCTCCAGGACGCCCCGAACGCCGGTCTTCAGGCGCGGTTGCAGGCGTGCGCTTTGGGGCGCGAATGCGCGCCGCGCCGACGCGCTTGCCGGTAATGAGTTTCACTTCGCTGACGGTGAGCCGTCGCCAGCGCCCAGGCGCCAGATCGCCCAACTTGAGCGGCCCCATCTCGACGCGAATCAGCCGGATCACGGGATGTCCCAGCGCCGCCGCCACACGGCGGACGAGATGGTTGCGCCCTTCATGCACCGTCACGCGCAGCCAGGTCTCCCCATGCGCCTGAGATTCCACCTCGACCTTGTCAAAACGCGCGGGACGCCCATCAAGGATGATGCCCCTGCGCCAACGATCAAGTGTTTCGGCAGCCGGCTCACCGTGAACCAGGGCGCGGTAGACGCGCGGGTGCTCATAGCGGGGATGGGTGAGCTGCTGCGCCAACTCGCCATCATCGGTGAGCAGGAGCAGCCCCTCGCTCTCATAATCCAACCGGCCTATCGGATAAATGCGTTCTTCCACCTTCACAATATCCAACACGGTACGCCGTCCATGGGGATCGCGCACGGTGGAAAGCACCCCTAGCGGTTTGTGAAGCATGATATACGTGTAGGTCGGCGGGGAATAACGCAGCGTAGCGCCATCCACAGCAATTCTCTGGGTCTGAGGATCGGCGCTGTCGCCCAGATGCGCCAGCTTACCATCCACAGTCACACGGCCCTCTTCGATAATCTTTTCGCACGCGCGGCGAGAGCCGTAACCCGCGCGCGCCATTATCTTTTGCAGTCGTTCAATTGTCATAAGCGATATTATACCCTCAGGTAATAGGAAAGCGAATCAGACCCTTGATTTTACCACAGGAAAACAGAAGTTCCTTGGAAGCAACGTCCGCGTGGCGCACTCGTCAACCCTAAAAAGAAAGCGACCGCCCCATGAAACAGATCAACCGGTCGTTTTTGGTCCCGCGCATCGGCGAAAGGATCCGCATTCAACCGGCCATTTCTGCCAACGCCAGCGCGCCGAGAACACCAGATCGTCCGCCCAGGCCCGGCGGGACAATGTAAGTTTCGATGTGGGCCAAAATTTCAGCCGCCCGCACATAACCGGCGAGCAGTGCCAGCGTCTCGCGGCGAATCATGGGGAACAGGTGCGGCTGTTGCATCACCCCGCCGCCCAAAATGACCCGCTGCGGCGAAAGGGTCAGGATGAAATTGACCACGCCCAACGCCACATATCGCGCCTCCAAGGCCCAAGCCGGATGATCGTCCGGTAGCGTTTCACCGCGCTGCTGCCAGCGCTGTTCCAGGGCGGGGCCGGCGGCCAGCCCCTCAAAGCAATCGCCGTGATAAGGGCATGCACCGGGGAAAGGATCAGCCGCCCAGTCATGCGGAATGCGGATGTGGCCCATCTCCGGGTGCACCAGGCCGTGAATCAGCCGCCCGCCGACCATCCCCCCGCCGCCCAATCCCGTGCCAATCGTCAGATAGATGAACGTATCGAGGCCCTGCGCCGCGCCCCAGCGGAATTCCCCCAACGCAGCGGCATTGACATCGGTATCGAAGCCCACGGGCGCGGAAAAAACCCGCCGCAGCGCGCCGACCACATCCGTGTTAGCCCAGCCGGGTTTGGGCGTTGTGGTGATATAGCCAAAAGTTGGCGATGCTGGGTCGGGATCCACCGGTCCAAACGAGCCAACCCCCAGCGCAGCAACCGGTTCGCCTAAACGTGTTTGCTGTTCAAGGAAAAACGAAATCGTCCGGTCAAGCGTTTCAGCCGGTGTGGTCGTAGGGAAACGCGCCTCAGCCCGCAAATCGTCCGGGCCTGTGCCCACTGCACACACGAATTTCGTCCCTCCGGCTTCAATGGCACCGTAAAGCGGCATGGAAAACCTCCTCTGGAAGGATGAAGTGATGAAGGCAAAAAAGGATGAAGAGAAAAACCTCTGCACCCTCACGCCTTTGCGTGAATGATTCGGAACTTACGCCGCCAGATAACCTGAACGCAAATTGACGCGGATAGACGCCGATTTTCGCTGACCTGAAGGAAAAATCCGCGCACATCTGCGAAATCTGCGTTCAACACTGGAAAGTCATGTATCAAAATTCAGGTAATGGGCAACGGATGATGCGTATGAGCCACCAGCAACAGGTTTCTAGTTCCCATCTCCCAGTTCCCACACCTCGAGACGGGTGAAATGGGGCTGCCCGCCGCGCGCGAAAGGGCGCAGCCCCAGACTATCGGGGCGCGTGGGATAGGCCCGCACAGCAAAACACAGCCGCGCATTGACGAAAACCTCGATGACGGAATGATCCACGAAGATGCGCACTTGTATGGGCGCGCCCGGCATCGGCGTGAATGGCGCCGCCGCGAGCTCACGGAATGTCTCCGCGCTCAGGCTGGCGTGGGTGGTATCCACGGTGAACAATCCGCGGGTGGCATCGTAGGCGATGCGGGTGAACTCCTCCCCATCGGGCGCAACGCACACATCCAGGCCGATTTCCGCTGCGGAGAGCGGCTCAAATACCACCAGCACTTCCAGCTGCTCGCCGCGCACCGTCGCCAGCGCGTCCGTCGCTTCTGCGAGGCCCAGATCCGCCCAGCCCCAATGCCTGCCGCGCAAGGATTCCAGCTCCGGCGCGGGCTGTTGCAACAGCGCGCCATCCGGCGCGAGAGAGAGCACGCGCGGCAGCGACATGACGCCCGCCCAGCCGGCGGCGCGCTGCGCCTCCGCCGTCCGCTGTTCCCAGAGCCAGCCCCACATCAGCGCGCGCCCGTGCGCGTCGCGCATCACCTGCGGCGCGTAAAAACAGCCGCCCCAGTCCACGCGCTCCTGTCGGCGAGGTTGGAATTTCTGTGCAGCAAAATCGCCGCTGAAAACGACCGGATAGTAGGTCTGCTGTTGATCCCAAACCGAGAGCATCAGCACGTGCGCATCGCCGAGGGGAAAGAAATTGGGGCACTCCCACATCGAGCCGTTCCAGATAGGAAAACCGCGCACCTCTTCCGCGCGCAGCAGCGGATGAAGATAGTCCCAGCGCCGCAGATCCATCGAGCGATAGAGCAGGATCACCCCGCCTTTGCCCACATCCTGCGAGCCGATGACCATGTACCAGCCATCCTCGGCGCGCCAGACGTAGGGATCGCGGAAATCCTGATGCGGACCAGCATCAATATCCGGCGGCGGCGCTGCGATGAGCGGCTCCGGATGCTTGCGCCAGTGCAGCAGATCGGGCGAGCCGGTCGCCAGCAGCTGCCGCTGCGGAGAAACGCCGGTGTAGAAGAGCAAGGGCGTACCGTCGGCATCCACGGCGCAGCCCGACCAGCAGCCATCGGCGTCCAGGTCGCCGGGCGCGAGGGCGATGGGCAGGTGCTCCCAATGCACGAGGTCGTCGCTCACGGCATGGCCCCAATGGATGGCGCCGTGAAAAGGCCCATTGGGATTGTATTGATAGAAGAGATGATACCGCCCCTGCCAGTGAATAAGCCCATTGGGATCGTTCATCCAGTTGGCAGGCGGCAAGAAATGGTAACGCGGGCGATGGGAATCCCGCGCCAGCGAATGGTTGCATGAAGACATCATCATAAACCACACTCCTTACAAATGGCGAATGGCGAACTCTGCCAGCGGCGCCGAAACTTCTCAAGCCAATGGCTATCAGTGATACACGTCTTTTGAAAATTGTCCAATGTCCAGGCGAAAGCGGGATTGAAATTCGCCGAAGTCTGACTATACTTATGCCTGGATGTGGCATCCAAAGCGCACTGTCCCGTCCTGATATAAGTTTACAACAGATTTGCTATACTTCATATCAGGAGGT
>CAZDSF010000019.1:0-51113 GCA_964508025.1 uncultured Anaerolineales bacterium | reverse complement strand
GCGTGAGACCGTTGATGACCAGCGTAAATAGCCCCAACGTGAGGATGATCAGCGGACAGGTGAGCAGCTTCAGCAACGGGCGAATGATAGCGTTTGCCAGGCCCAGAATGACCGCCATCACGGCATAGAGCACCCAACCGTTCTGTTCCACACTGATGCCCGGCACCAACCACACCGCTACAAAGATCGAAAAGGCGCTAATCGCCCAACGGATCAGCAGTTTCATGTGACACCTCCTTACAAAAATAGCACACGTCGAATAGCAAATGATGGATGAAAGTCATGAATAGCCATCTTTCACAGTATAATACGCAGCCGCGCCCCACAAGTTGCAGATGCCGCCGAGGGGTTGGCAAACTGGTGCGCGGGGCATTTGCGCCTGGTTGGAAATGGGCTATAAATATCAAAGGTGCTGACAGATTAGTGTTCCCAAGGGAGCCGAAGCAGTGCAAACACAGCGAGTTCTCATCATCACGCGCGATCAGGAGTTGAGCCAAACCATGCGGGCGCTGTTGCCAACGGATTGCAGCGTCGAGGTTCTGCCTGGGCTGAAGGGCCTGCCATCCGTAACTGCAACAACTCCGCGCATTGGATTGGCGTTGGTGGATGTTCTGGCGCTCAAGGGACAGCCGCTGGCTACGTCAGAATTGGCAGCGCTCTCATTCATCCCCATCGTATTACTCCTGCCAGAAACGCTTCCCTTGATGACGTTGAACCCCCTTCTCGCCCAGCTGCATGTACTTGGCCTCCTGACACCCCCCTATACGACCGATGATAATCGGGCGGCATTGACCGCGGCGCTGGAAAACGCCCCCCTCCAGCTGCAAAAGTCAGAGCTGGAACGGCAGCTTGCCATCGCCAACGAGCGTCTCGATCAACGGCTCCAGGACATCAACGTCATCTACACCATCGGGAAATCCGTCGCCTCTGCATTGACCCTCGATGAAGCGTTGCCGCGCATTGTGAGCACAGCGGTCAACCTCACCCGCGCCGAAGAAGGTTTCGTCCTGCTCAAGGAAGACGGGCGCCTGTACCTGCGCGCCGCGCGCCGTTTCGACGAGCCGGAAGCCACACTGGAGCGCACGCCCACCAAAGATCCCGTAGCCCACCGGGTCATCCAATCCGGTAGACCGGTGATGCTGAAACGCGAAACTCGCCTGGCAACGGGCAATCTGGTGCAGGCGTTGCTCTATCTCCCTGTACTGCGCCCCGGCGGCGAGACTATCGGCGTGTTGGGAGTGGTCAACCGGGAGCGCACGGCCGAGTTCACCGAAGCGCAGCTTTTCATCCTTTCTGCGATTGCCGACTATACCGCCATCGCCCTGGAGAACGCGCGGCTGTTTGACGAGATCAGATGCGAGCAGTACCGCTTGCAGAGCATCGTCGAACAAGCCACCGAAGTCGTGCTGATCACCGATGAGCGCGATTGCCTCCTGCTGTGGAGCCGCACAGCAGCCCAGGCTTTCGCCATCCCCGATGATGCCGTGGGGAGACCCTTTGTCGAAACCCTTCAGCACGCGCAATTGCTGGATCTCTATCACCAGGCGGTTGAGGAACAGAGCGCGCCGCAAGCCGAGATCACCTTGACCGATGGCCGTGTGCTGAATGCGCAAATCACGACGGCGCCGCGACTTGGTCGCGTCATCGTGATGCAAGACATTACCAAGTTGAAAGAGCTTGACCGCATCAAGAACGAATTCGTGCATACCGTTTCTCACGACCTGCGCACCCCGCTCACTACAATTCAAGGTTACATCATGCTTCTGGATCGCGCCGGGGCGATGAATGAGATGCAGCGCGCCTTCGTGCGCAAGGCGCTCGATAGCCTAACGGACATCACAGACTTGATTACCGATCTTCTCGATCTGGGACGCATCGAGACCGAATATGAGATGGCGATGGAGCCGCTGCAACTGGAACGTATCCTGCAAGAGATCAATGCGCTGCACCAGCCCCAGGCGGAGACGCTGGGCATCACATTGCGCATCGCCCAACCGACCGCTCCCTTGTGCGTGCGCGGCAATGCTTACCGCTTGCAGCAGGCGTTAGCAAAGATCGTGGATAATGCCATCAAATACAATCATCCCGGCGGCAAGGTCGAGCTCGAAGTGCAAGATACCGGACAGCACATCATCGTGCAGGTCAGCGACAACGGCATCGGCATACCACTGGACGATCAAGCGCATATCTTCGAGCGCTTCTACCGCGTCGCCGCGCCGGAAACCGAGAGCATTCGCGGCACCGGGCTGGGGCTGGCAATCGTCAAATCCATCATCGAACGGCATCGCGGGCGCGTTTGGGTAGAAAGCACCGTGGGAGAAGGCAGTTGCTTCTCCATCCTGTTGCCGAAAAGCGGCTAAGCCTTTCGCACGCATCCGGTCATCCAGTTCTTGCGCGCAACACCCCGGCGCGCAAAGCAACGCGCAGCAATCCCCAACCGCCTTCATGGTATAATAAGCCGCTGAACAAGTAATCAGATTCCGAAAATCAGCCTTGCTAATAGAGCACACAAAGCAGGAAGAGTTATGCCGAAACCGTATGTTGCTATTGTTGGACGCCCCAACGTGGGCAAGTCCACCCTCTTCAACCGCCTGATCGGAGAACGACGGGCGGTCATCAGTGATATTCCCGGCACCACCCGCGATCGTATCATCGCCGAAGCGGAGTGGAATGAGCGCACTTTCGTGGTTGTGGATACCGGCGGCATCGAGGTGCTGCCCAGCTCGGTGGATGCAGGACGACGTCCGGGGCCGGAAAGCCCGCTCCTCGAGGACTCCGCTCAATTCATCCCCTTGATCCGCGCGCAGGCCGAGCAGGCGATTGCCGAAGCGGATCTCATCCTCTTCCTTACCGATGCGGCCACGGGCCTGACCGGCGCCGATCAAGAGGTCGCCGATTTGCTGCGGCGGAGCGAGAAACCGGTGCTGCTGGTCGCGAACAAAACCGATAGTGATCGCCGCGAACAGCAAGCCTACGAGTTCTACGAGCTCGGCTTTGATGAAGTCCACACGATTTCCGCCCTGCACGGGCGCGGCGTCGCCGATCTGCTCGATATTGTAGTCGAGCGGTTGCCGCCTGAAGAACCCGAACCGGAAATCGCCGAAGATGCCGTGCGCATCGCCATTCTGGGACGCCCCAACGTGGGCAAATCCTCGCTGCTGAACCGGCTATTGGGCGAGGAACGCGCCATCGTCAGCCCGATTGCCGGCACCACCCGCGATACGTTGGACACGGAGATGCTCTGGGAAAATCAGCGCGTGATCCTCATTGATACCGCCGGTATTCGCCGGCGCGGCAAAATCGAAGTGGGCGTAGAGAAGTACAGCGTGCTGCGCGCGGTCAAAGCCACCGAGCGCGCCGATATCGCGCTGCTGCTCATTGACGCCGTCGAGGGTATTACCGCGCAGGATACCCATATTGCCGGCATCATCGCGGAGCAGGGCGTGAGTGTGGTGGTGCTGGTGAACAAGTGGGATACTGTGACCGCTGAGGTGCGCCAGGACGGCGTCGCTTTTGAAGCCGTTGTGCGCGAGAGCCTGAAGTTCATGCCCTACATTCCGGTGCTCTTCATCTCGGCGTTGACCGGACTGCGGGTGAACCGGGTGATTCCCACCGCGTTGGAAGTGGCTGCGGCGCGCTATGAGCGCATTCCCACCGGCGAGCTGAACGACACGCTGCAACGCGCGGTTGCTGAGCACGCCCCGCCCAGCATCCAGGGGCGCAAACTGAAACTGTATTATGCTTCGCAAGTGGGCATCGCACCGCCGACGTTTGCGCTCTCAGTCAATGACCCGGCGCTGGTGCATTTCTCGTATCAGCGCTACCTGGAAAATCGCATTCGGGAGATCTATGCTTTTCCTGGCACGCCGATCCGTGTCGTCTTCCGGGCGCACAAGAAGGATAAGAAGGAGCGCGCGAGCCGGTCTCGACGGCGCTAAAAAGGCTTTGTGGAAACTATAACGGGCTTGGCGTTGTCGCGCAAAGCGCGACAACACCAATCCCGTTTTTCATAGTAGTGTTCCTCAGCCCTCTTCCGCCATCTCCACATATTCAGAGCGTAGCAGCGCTTCGGTGCTCACGCCAAAGAGCTGCAGCAGTTCTCCGATGAGCGCCGCCTTGCGTTCGGCGTCCTGGCGCGACCAGGTGCGACTCTTGATCTCGATGAACGAGCCGATCGGGGGCTTGAGGATGCGATCGAGGTTGACGGAGAAATCGGTGCCGGCGTAGCGGATGTGGAAGCGGCGGCGCTCCTTGTGAACTTCGACTTCCTGTTGCGGCTGGAAGTATTCGCGGTAGAAGCGGCGACTGCGAGTCGCGGCCGCATCGAAGCGCGAGCGTGAGAGCAGCACGGAATTTTCGTACTCGCGCTCTTTGGCTTTGTTGGTTAGCGTCAAACGGTAAATCACATCAATGTAGTTGCCCGTCTTGAAATCCACAATCTCATCTTCACGATAGCGGAGCACACTGCCCCAGCGATCCTCGAAGATCATGTAAGTATCGTATTGCTTCCGGTGCGAGCCACGGGTGAAGGTGACCGCTTCGCACGAAAGGAGCTGTTTCTCCAAAGCATCAAGGTCATCATGGCGCACCTTCACCTGCACCTCGAAGGTTTTGCCCTGCGCCACGCCGCCAATGGCGATCAACTTGCTCAGCACACTCTCTTCGCGGCGGCTCAAGAAGCTGTCTATCTTGCCTGCCAGCCCATTGGCTTCGGCGCGAATGGCGGCGAGGTCTAGGGTAAGCATCTGGCGATCGCGCATCAACCATTGCCCATTCACCATTACATGGCGCACATCCTCCGCGTGGGTGGCGTAGGCTAAGCGGGAGTAGATGCTTTCCGTATCCCGCCGGAACTGCGGAGTGTGGCGCATATCGCTTGTGGAGACGACAATGAGATCGGCGCGTTTGCCGGCTTCCAGAGAACCGGTGAGATCTTCGATATGCAACGCCCGCGCGCCCATGATCGTCGCCATCGCCAAGGTCTGGCGGGCGGGCAATGTCACCGGATTCATGGTGGCAACCTTCGCCAGGAAGCTCGCCAGCCGCAGCTCCTCGAACATATCCAGATCATTGTTGCTCGCGGCGCCATCGGTGCCGATGCCAACGTTGAGACCCAGCTCCAACATGCGGGTGACGGGCGCAATCCCGCTGGCAAGTTTGAGATTGCTGGATGGGTTATGCGCAATGCCTACATTGTGATGCAGCAACGTGAGGAGCTCGCCCTCATCCAGATGCACACAATGCGCGGCCGTGGCTTTGGTCTCGAAGACGCCGATCTTCTTAAGCCAGGGCACCGGCGGCATATTGAACTCTCGGCGATGCTCCTCCACTTCTCCGGCCGTTTCGGCGATGTGGATGTGCAGGGGCACGTCATTTTCCAGCACGAGAGCGATGGCGGCTTCCAACAGCTCCGGGGTCACAGTGTACGGCGCGTGGGGCGCAAGCGCCGGCACGATCAGCGGATGGCCCTTCCAGCGGGCGACATAGTCCCTGGCGCGGTGGAGGGCCTCATCGTAGCTGCCGGCATCGGGCGCGGGGAACTTGAGCACACTCTGCGCGCAGACCGCGCGCAAGCCGGCCTGCGCGGCGGCATCCGCTACAGCTTCCTCGAAATAATACATATCCATAAAGGTCGTCGTGCCGGAGCGGATCATCTCGGCAGCGGCGAGCTGCGTTCCCAGCCAGCAGAAGTGCGGGTTGACAAATTCCCGCTCCACGGGCATCATGTATCCCATGAGCCACACATCCAGGCGGAGATCATCGGCAAGTCCGCGCAGCAGCGTCATTGGCGCGTGTCCATGGCTGTTGATGAGTCCCGGCATGATGACGGCATTGCCATAGTTTTCGATTTCGGATGCGCTGTAGTGCGCCAGGAGCTCCTCCTGTGGCCCCACAGCGACGATACTGTCGCCGCGCAGCGCCACGGCGCCGGGGGTATGGATGCGATACTCAGCATCCATTGTAACAACGGTATCGGCGGTGAGAATCCGATCCACCTGGGTCTGCGGTTTTTCCATAATCCCTACTCCTGAAATGATCAGATTTGATACACGATTTAGCCAAACTCTTGCAGATACTCTTGCAGATTGTGGCGCACAGCATAGGCTGCCGCCTCAGCGCGATTGGTGAGGTTGAGCTTGGAGAGGATGCTGCTGACATAATTGCGCACGGTGCCTTCTCCCAGGAAAAGGGTGCGGGCAATTTCCTTGTTGGTGCGCCCTTCGGCTACCAGCCCTAACACGCGCAACTCCTGCTCCGTAAGATCGGTGAATGCGGCGGCCTGTTCCTGGCGTGCAGCCTGACGTACCCGTTCCAGTACCCGCTGCGTCACAGCGGGATCGAGCATCGCTTCCCCCTGACCGATACGCTGAATGGCCCGCACCAGATCGTCGCCGCCGACCTGCTTGAGGACGTAGCCGGTAGCGCCGGCGCTGATGGCCTCGAAGAGCAATTCGTCTTCGGCGTAGGAGGTGAGGATGATGACATGGATGTGGGGAAACTCGCTCTTGATGAGCCGGCAGCCTTCCACACCGTTCTGTCCCGGCAGGCGAATATCCATGACCACGACATCGGGGCGGTGTTGGCGCGTCTTCTCCAGGGCCTCTTCCACAGAGCCAGCTTCATCTACGACGCTAAACTCAGGATTACGGCTGAGCAAGGCCCGCAACCCCAGACGCACAACTTCGTGATCGTCTACAATTAGAATACGTAACATGGTCTCCCCCTAGAAAATGCTTGAAACCCATGCAGCTGGGTTGCTGTGATACCTCAATAGGGAATGTTCAAGCTCAAGGTGACGCCCGCGCCAGGCGCGCTTTCGATTTTGAGTTTGCCGTCCAACAAGCGGGCGCGTTCGCGGATATTGCGCAAGCCATGGCCCTTTCCCAGGATGAAGGCTTCCATTCCAACGCCGTCATCATGGATTAAGACTTCCAGGGACTCGGGGCCGTAAGTCAGGGTGACGATGACGCCATGCGCGTGAGCATGGCGCGCAGTATTCGCCAGCGCTTCGCGCACAATCTGGAAGAGGTGGCGGCGGCGCTCGAAGGCCAATGGTCGGCGCGGGGCCTCCCCTTCGATCTGCAAATCCGTTTCCAGCAGGGTGTTGATGTGAAAATCGCGCAACAGGCGGCGAATGCCGGGTTCGAGATCGTCGTCGGGCATATCGCTGCGTAGGTCGAAGATGTAGCGGCGAATATCCTGAATGGTCTGGTTCAGGCTTTCCAGGATGCGCCGCAGTTGCGCATCGGCTTTGTGCGGTTCAGTGTAAAGCAAGTGCTGCGTGCTCTCCAGCATCAGCCCGGCGGCATAGATGGATTGAATAATGCCATCGTGCAATTCGCGGCTGATGCGTTCCCGGTCGGCGGCAATCGTTTGCAGCCGTTCGACGTTCTCGATCCACTGCTCAACCTGCGTCTGAACGGTGGTGAGCGTCAACAGCAATCCCAACATCCAGAAGGCGCCCACGCCCGCCCAGAGCCAGGATGCGGGAAATGGAATCAGCGCGGCGTTGATAAGGCGGGCAGGGAAAAAAGCTGCCGCGGGCACGAGTACAAGATTCAACAACCCAAAGGCCGCCGACATGGCTTCAACTGTGCGCAGATGGGGGCGAATATGTTCGCGCCATTCAGGTTCCAGAGTTTGGTAGCTCTGGCGACGAATCCCCAATCCCGTGAGCAATCCGCCAGGAAAAGCCAGCAGATACCGCGCCAGCACCTCGCTCACCAGCGCCGTGCGTTCCAGATTTGGAAAGCTGAGCACAAGCGCCAGCCCATAAGGGAGCTGCCAGCCCAGATGCACGCCGAACAACAATAGCCGCAAGCGTTGCGCGCTAACCTCTCTGGGCAGCAGCGTCTGGATGCCAAACGCCAGCAGAAAGGCATAGCCACAGGTAAGCAATGCCGTGCGTCCCCATGGAGGCAGCAACGTGGCGTGCGTGAAAAGCGGAGCGAGCAGGTCATTCCAGGCGACGGCCGCTTCACAGCAAGCAAATAACCCCAGCCAGAGGATCTGCCGGGTCAGCATGATGCGACGGCTCCTGTACCGCAAAAATGCTACGGTTAGGCAGAGGATGAAGAAAACATTCGCATGGAGAAACAAACCTAAAGCCAGCCAGCTTGCCATATGCGCCTCGTGACTCAAGTATACCATAGGGCCTAAGCACTGCAATGAGCAAATATCGCCGCTGGATTTGTCAGGCTTGCTGAATTAAGTACAATAGAAACAGACTTGTAGCACAGCGGCTCCTGGCGGGCAAGGATCCAAAACCACCGCCGGACGACCGGGCAGTAATCAGTAGAAGCCACAGGAGGAGAGCCTTATGAAACGTATCGGTGTTTTAACCAGCGGCGGCGACGGCCCCGGCCTCAATCCCTGCATCCGCGCAGTAACTCGACGCGCCTTGCGCGCCGGCGTGGAGGTGTTTGGGGTCCGGTGGGGATATGCAGGATTACTCAACAATGATATGGTCGCGCTAGAGAGTCGGGATGTCAGCGGTATTTTGGGCAAAGGCGGCACCTTTCTGGGCACTGCCCGCTGCCCCGAATTTGCCGATATCAAAGTGCGGCGCACGGCAATTCGCCACATGAATCAGCGCGGCATCGAGGGGCTGATTGTCATCGGCGGCAACGGCTCCCTGGCCGGCGCCAATGCGCTCCACGAGATGGGCTTCCCTACCATCGGCGTACCGGCTTCGATTGATAACGATGTCAGCGGGACGGATATGGCGGTGGGCGTGGATACCACGCTCAACACCATCGTGGATGCCATTGACCGCATCAAAGACACGGCGTCATCGCATCAGCGCGCGTTTCTGGTAGAGGTCATGGGACGCGACTGCGGCTATCTGGCACTGCAAAGTGGTCTGGCAGGCGGCGCAGAGATGATCCTCGTCCCGGAGGGGGTTTGGGCGTGGTTGGTAATTTTTGCCAAATTGGGGGTAGATTCCTATATGCGCGGCAAGTCGTACTGCATCCTGGTCATCGCCGAAGGCTGGAAACCCGGCACGAAAGCGGTCCAGGAATATCTGCTTGACCGGCGCGCCGAATTGGGTTTCGATGTGCGGGTCACGGTGTTGGGACACGTACAACGCGGCGGGCGGCCCTCAATTTTCGACCGCACGCTGGGCACGCGCATGGGCGCGAAGGCCGCAGAGGCGTTGCTGGATGGCGAAAGCGGCAAGATGGTGGCTTTGCGCGGCGGCAAACTGGAGCTATTCCCCCTCAGCGAAGCGGTGAAAGAGCTGCGGCCCCTGGATCCCATGCTACTCAAGCTAGCCGAGATGATGGACTAGCAACCGGCCCGAAAACTGATTTGCACTGAATATCTGTGGCCCAAAGGCCCGGAAAAACAAGAGGGTGTTTTGCGATGGGGTATCACTCCACCACAAAGCACCCTCTAAAACTCTGCTTTGGCGACTCAGCGATCTCGTCCCAGCAGTTGTTCGGCCAGGGTCTGCAACGCAGCCAAAGCATCCCCGCGGCCGCCGGAGCGCACAAGCGCCTCCTGCGCCCGGTGTTGATACTCAGCAGCGCGAGCTTCAGCATAAGCGCGGCTGCCGGCTGCTTCCAATGCGGCGCAGGTCTCTATGATGGCGCCATCATTCGTGGGCGTATGCTTGAGCGCGGCGATCCGCGCGCGAAGCGCCGCGCTCTGCGCCGCGCCATGCAGGATGGGGAGCGTTTTCTTCCCCTGGCGGAGATCCGCGCCCACCGGCTTCCCCGTCCGCGCCGGATCGCCCCACAAGCCGAGAACGTCATCCTGCATCTGGAAACTCAATCCCAGATAGGCGCCAAATTCGCGCAACGCCTGCGCGCGCTCCGGCGGCGCTCCGGCGAGCAGCCCTCCCAGCTCACACACCAGGCCCAACAGGGCCGCGGTTTTTCCCCCAACCATGCGCAGGTAAGTTGCCTCTTCGACGGCAGTCTCGTTCTCGAAAGCCATATCCAGACATTGCCCTTCGGTTAGCTGCAACACAGCGCGATCAAAACATCCCAACGCGGCGAGCACGCGCTCCGGGGGTGCGCCCGCGCGCTGCAAATCCAGCAACGCGCGATAAGACAGCGCGAAGAGCGCATCCCCAGCGTTGATGGCTTGCGCCTCGCCCCAGAGCGCCCACAACGTTGGACGTCCTCGCCGCGTTGCATCTTGATCTTCAATATCATCGTGAATCAGCGAGAAGTTGTGCAGCAATTCGACAGCAGCGGCGGCGGGCAACGCCTGCTCCCAATTGCCGCCCTGCGCCTCACAGCTCAACAACAGAAAGATGGGCCGCAGGCGTTTGCCGGCATCGCTGTGAAGCGGTTGGAAATCCGCGTCCACCCATCCCAGATGATAGTGCAACATGCCGTAAAGCAACGCCGGCCCTTCGGCGGGAGCAGTCAGCACGCGCCGCAGCTCAGCTTCCAAAGCCGGTAGATAACGCGCAAAAGGATCCATAGTGCAGTGACCTTTCTTCAACTAGTCATGAGTCAGGAGTCGAACTCTCCTCACCCGCCATCTTGCGCCGCTGCGAGCGGAGTACGTTGCAGGGCGGCGATGTCTCCCGCGCCGGCAGCAAACATGGCGATGCGCAACTGCGCCTCGAAGATCATCAGCCGTTCCAGCACGGCTTCTGTGGAAACAACGGCCGCCGGAAGCAGCGCACCCGCCATCGAGGTGACATCCGCGCCGAGCGCCAGGGCTTTGGCAATATCCAGGCCGTTGCGCACGCCCCCGCTGGCGACGAGAGGCAAGGCGGGCGTCGCGTTGCGCGCCTGTTGCAGAGCTTCTGCGGTGGGAATGCCCCAATCACGGAACACAGAGGCGATCTCCTGTTGCTGCGGCGTGGGGCTACGGTGGAATTCCACCTGGCTCCAGGAAGTGCCGCCCGCGCCGGCAACATCCAGCGCTGCGACGCCGGCGTCCACGAGCTGCCGGATCGCCTGCGCCGAGAGACCATGTCCCACTTCTTTGACCATCACCGGCGCATCCAGAGCCTTACAAATCGCTTCGATGCGCCGCAGCAAACCGCTGAAGCGGGTATTGCCCTCGGCTTGCAGCGCTTCCTGAAGCGGGTTGAGGTGCAGAATCAGCGCATCCGCGCCGCTGAGATCCAGCGCGCGCCGGCATTCGTCAATTCCGTAGCCATAGTTCAGCTGTACAGCGCCCAGGTTCACGAACAGCAAGCAGTCGGGAGCGCGTTCGCGTACCTGGAACGTCCAGGCGAGCTGGGGGAGCTCCAGCGCGGCGCGGATGGAGCCGAGCGCCATACCGATACCGGCAGCCTGGGCTGCATCGGCAAGTATGCGATTGATGCGTCCTGCCGAGGGGGAACCTCCGGTCATCGAAGCAATGAATAGCGGAAAAGCCAGCTGCTTGCCCAGAAACGTGATATCGGTGCGCACCGCCTCCAGGTCGAGTTCCGGCAGCGCTTGATGGACAAAACGATAACGCTCAAAACCCGTGGTCACATTCAGGAAGGAGACGTTCTCCTCCAAATTGATACGAATATGGTCATCCTTACGTCCGCCAATTCCAGCATTAGACATCGGCTTACATCCTTTCGTTTATGCCTGGGGTACCGCTCTATAAACCGAAATCGCATTCGCCGAATGAACAACCGCCTACCATTCCGTTACCCGCAAGGCGCATACCGACCGTTCCCGTCAATGTTTGCCCATCTTACCAAAAGTGCAGGCCAAAGTCAATCTTGACTTTTCTGTAAGCGGCGGATACAATACCGTTGTGGCGAGCACAACGATCACAAACAAGACAGTGTATCATGCTAAGGAGGTTCGGAACCATGGATAGTGAGCTTTTCGAGCGTGTAAAGGCCATCATCGTCAAGCGGCTTTCGATTGACCCGGCGCGGGTAACTCCAGAAGCAAAGATCCGCGAAGATCTACAAGCTGATTCTCTGGATCTGGTAGAGTTGATTATGGATCTGGAAGATGAATTCAAGATCAGCATCTCTGAAGATGAGGGCCGCGCACTCACGAATGTAACGGTGGGCGAAGCGGTCACATATCTGCTAAAACGCGCCGGCTGAGTCGGATACAAGACAATGGAGGAGGCCACCGGGCCAGCGGTGGCCTTTTCTCATGCTTATTGGTGTATTGGCCGATACCCATGTCCCCTACCGGATGCCGGAGATTCCAGAACCGGTGGTCGCGGCATTGCGCGGTGTGGATCTGATTCTGCATGCGGGGGATGTGGATGAACCGTGGGCGCTGGAGCCGTTGGCGACGCTAGCGCCGGTCCATGCCGTGCGCGGCAACTATCATATTCTGGAGCGTTCGGCAGCGGGAGCCTCGTTACCGCGCGCAGTGGAATTGGATGTTGCGGGCAAACGCATCGCATTGGAACACGGCTACGACATCGGGCCGACGGCGCTCTTGTGGAAAGCCTGGTCGCTGGCGCGCCAGCTAAGGGGCCGCTGGGAATTCCCACAGTACGATGCGGCTATTGCCCGTTGCCTCTTAAAGCGTTATCCCACCGCCGACATCATCATCTTCGGCCACACACACCGTTTTTACGCGCAGCAGTGGGGCAAAACCCTGATCCTCAATCCGGGAGCGGCGTTGCGCACCAGCTATCTGGGCGCGCCCTTCACCCCCTCGGTGGTGCAGCTATCGTTGCTCCCGGAGACGCCGCCCCAGATTACCCGCATTCAGCTGACGTAACGTCTACGCTGCGCAGGCGTCGCGCACACAGCGTCACCAGGTATACCCATCCCCGGCGCGCGTGAATTCTGTGTTGGGAAGAAGCCCGGACCCCGAATAATAAAGTTAAAATCCTT
This sequence comes from uncultured Anaerolineales bacterium, assembly GCA_964508025.1. Classification (GTDB taxonomy): domain Bacteria; phylum Chloroflexota; class Anaerolineae; order B4-G1; family SLSP01; genus JAAZNO01. Next base: position 38,335 of record CAZDSF010000019.1, on the reverse strand, counting down.
GACGTAAATCTTCAGCTGTGTTATAATTACACTGTTGTGAGGCGCCGGAGGGCCCCATATATGATACGAATACGTCTTTCTTCTCTGACAAACGCCAGGGTCGGACTACGAGAAAGTGTGGGCCTCGATCTCGAAGCGTTGTCACTGGAAGATCTCTCTTTAGCTTACCTCAAGGGTGTATTACATTTCACACGAGTTGCCAATGGTATTCTGGTGGAAGGCGCCCTGAATACCGCCGTGGGCATCGAATGCACCCGCTGCCTGGAACTATTTTTCACGCCCATCGTAATTGAATTGGAAGGACTCATCAGCCTGGCTGGAACACCGCTATCTCTTGAACGGCCGGTGCGAGTTTCAGAAGACGGCTGGGCAGATCTGGCGCCCCTGGTTCGTGAGCACGTTTGGTTGTCTCTGCCGTTCAATCCTGTATGCTCCCCTACGTGCGCGGGATTATGCGCTCGTTGTGGGGGCAACATCAACCGTGGCGATTGCACTTGCAGCGAGAAAGGGCCGATTGATCCCCGTTGGGCGGTCCTGCAATCGTTGCTCGACGGCGAGTGAGGTTTGCGCGCTTCGCCGTCTTCAAATGTCTTGTAAGCAACAAGGGGTAATCTATGAGCGTGGTAATGGAAATGCTCCTGGAAAAAGCCGAAACCCAGGGGTTTATCACGATTGAAGATGTCGTGGAAGCGCTCGAAGACGAGGTGTTGGAGGACGAGGATGCGCTCGAGTCGGTGTTGGGCGAGTTGCGCAAAGCCGGCGTCGAGTTAGAACTCGAAGAAGTCCCTGACGAGGATGAAGACCTCCCGACTGTAACCAAGCCGCTGCTCGAGGATACCGAGGAAGATTGGCGCGACGAAGATTACGCGCTCGACGGTATTGGCGTGGACGATACGGTAGCGTTATATCTGCGTGAGATGGCCCGCGTCCCATTGCTGAGCAATGAAGAGGAAGTAGATCTGGCGCAGAAAATCGAGCTGGGGCGAGAATCCGAGCGGCTTCTGCGGGATAACGGGCACAGTGGCGAAGAACGCGCTGCCCTGGAATTCGAAATCGCGCAAGGGCGAGAAGCGCGCGACCATTTGATCCGCGCCAATACGCGCCTCGTCGTCAGCATCGCCAAAAAGTACATCGGGCGGGGCGTGCCGTTCCTGGATCTGATTCAAGAGGGCAATCTGGGCCTGATGAAGGCCGTCGAGAAGTTCGAGTACCAGCGGGGCTATCGCTTTAGCACTTACGCCACCTGGTGGATTCGGCAAACGATCACCCGCGCGATTGCGGATCAGGGGCGCACCATTCGCGTGCCGGTTCACATGAGCGACCGCATCCGCCGCCTGTACCGCCGCGCACAAGAGATCGAGCAAGAACGCGGAGCGCGCCCCACGGCTGAGGAATTGGGCGAGGAAATGGGGCTGGAAGCGCGCAAAGTTCAGTGGATGATGCGGGTCTCATGGCAACCGCTAAGCCTGGAGCGGCCCGTGGGCGAGGATGAAGATAGCGAGCTGAGCAACTTCATCGAGGATGAATACACACCGACGCCCTCCGACATGACCTACCAGGAAATGTTGCGAGATCATCTGGAGGAAGCGTTAGCAACGTTGAACCCCCGCGAGGTGCGGATTCTGCGGATGCGCTTCGGCTTGCAAAACGGGCAGAGTTACACGCTGGAAGAGGTCGGCAAGAAATTCGGCCTCACCCGCGAGCGTATTCGGCAAATTGAAGGGCAGGCGTTGAGACGGCTGCGCCATCCAAGCCGCAGCCGCGACTTGCGCGACTATCTGTATTGAGGCTGCGATGTTCGGGACACGGAAAATCAAAATGAGCATGTGGAGCTTGCTGTGGCGTCAGGAGGACGAGGCTTTCTGACGCCTTCCCCATTCTACGGGACACAGTTTTCGACCCGCCAGCCTCGCTGGCGGGTTTTCTACTACGGAGTTTCGATTATACTCAATGGCGTGCTGTGACGCCTGCTGTAACGTTGGGCTGTTTTGTCCCAACACAAAATGGACTTCACATACTTTTCGGAGTTGGAGGTGAAACATGGGAAAGAAGATTCTCGTCGCAGTTGCATGGCCTTATGCTAATGGCGATCTGCACGTGGGGCACCTGGCGGGCGCCTATCTACCCGCCGATATTTTCGCGCGCTATCACCGGCTCGCCGGCAACGAGGTACTGATGGTATCGGGATCGGATTCCCATGGGACGCCGATTACGGTGAAAGCCGATAAAGAAGGGGTGACGCCGCGCGAGATCTTCGAGCGCTATCACGCGCGCTTCCTGGAAACGCAGAAAGCTATCGGCATCTCCTATGATCTCTTCACGCATACGGATACCCCCAACCATTATCGCGTGGCCCAAGATCTGTTCCTGCGCCTGTTGGAACAGGGCTGTCTACACACCGAGCGCCAGCAGCAGTTCTTCTCCGAGACACTGCAACGCTTTCTGCCAGATCGGTACGTGGAAGGGACGTGCCCGCACTGCGGCTATACGGATGCGCGCGGCGATCAGTGCGATACCTGTGGACGGTTGCTCGATGCGCTGGAACTGGGCAATCCCCGCTGCAAGATTGATGGCTCCACACCGGTCATTCGGGAGACGGAACATTTCTTCCTCGATCTGGCGAAGCTGGAACCGGCGGTGCGGGCATATCTGGAAGATGGCGCCAAGGAGCACTGGCGCGCCAACGTGATCCGCTTCTCGCAGAACTACGTCAAAGGCGGGCTGAAGCCGCGCCCCATCACCCGCGACCTGGAATGGGGCATCCCCGTGCCGCTGGAGGGCTACGAGGGCAAACGGCTCTACGTGTGGTTTGAAGCGGTGATCGGCTACTTCTCCGCCAGCATCGAATGGGCGACGCTAATTGGCGACCCGGAGGCGTGGAAGGCGTGGTGGTACGATCCCCAAGCGCTCACGTACTACTTCATCGGTAAGGATAACATCCCCTTCCACACCATCATCTGGCCCGCCGAGCTTATCGGCGTGGAGCGACTCTACGCGGAGGAGGGGCAGCTCAATCTGCCCTACGACGTGCCCGCCAACGAGTTCATGAACATCCACGGGGCTAAGGCGGCGAAGAATGGACGTGTCGCGGCAGTCTCGATTCCCGAGCTGTTGGAGCAATACGATCCCGATGCCGTGCGCTATTATCTCAGCGCGGTGATGCCGGAGACGAGCGACACGGATTTCTCCATGGATGATTTCGTGCAACGCAACAACAGCGAGCTGGTGGGAATTTGGGGCAATCTGGTGAACCGCGTGCTCTCCTTCACAGTGAAGCACTTCGAGGCGGTGCCGCAGCCAGGCGCTTTCGATGCGGTGGATGAGGCGCTGCTGGCGCAGGCGCGGGCCGCTTTTGAGGCGGTGGGCGCGCGACTGGCGGCGGCGCAGTTCCGCGCGGCGCTGACAGAGGCGCTGAATCTGGCGCGCGAAGCCAATCGCTACCTGGAAGTGAAATCCCCCTGGACGCAGCTCAAGACCGACCGCGAAGCTGCCGGGACAAGTCTATATGTGGCATTGCAGGCGATCAACGCGCTGAAGGTGCTGCTGTCGCCGTTCTTGCCCTTCTCCGCACAGCGATTGCACACGATGCTGGGGTACCGCGAGCCGCTGTTTGGCATCCAGTACATCGAGGAGATCCCCGATGCAACGCGCCCCCACGCGGTGTTGCGCTATGACGTCGCCGACGGCGCCGGACGCTGGGCTTACACGGAACTGGAAGCAGGACGCGCGCTCGAAAAGCCCACGCCGTTGTTCAAAAAATTGGAAGCGTAAGTATGATGGCATGGCGTAATCTAAGTCGTTGGGAACGGATCGCCTTCGCGGCGATTCTGCTCGCGGCGGTGTTCACCCGCTTCTACATCCTGGGCGACCGGGTGATGAGTCACGATGAAGCGTTGCACACCAAGTTCTCCTACTATCTCTATGCAGGATCGGGCTACCGGCACAATCCCATGATGCACGGCCCGTTACTGTTCCACATGACAGCGCTCAACTACTTCCTCTTTGGCGTGAACGATTTTGTAGCCCGCATCTTCCCCGCGCTGCTGGGCGTGGGGATCGTGCTCAGTCCCTACCTCTTCCGCCGCTGGTTGGGAAGGGCCGGGACGCTCATCGCCTCGCTCATGCTGCTCATTTCGCCTTCGATCAGCTATTACAACCGCTACATTCGCCACGACACACCCAACATGATTGTAGCCATCCTGCTGTTGTGGGTGATCCTCAAATATCTGGATGATGGGAAAAACCGGTGGCTCTATGCGCTGGGGGCTTTCTTCGGGTTAATGTATACAACGAAGGAAACCGCCTACATCTACACGCTCATCTACTTTGTGCTGCTTCTCGCACCTTTTGCGCTGAACGCGCTTACGGCGACCTGGGAGCGTCCCCGGCTCTTCTCCGTCTTCATGATGCTGATGGCGATCCTGCTGGTCTGCGCGGGCGTCTACGGCGTGGCGTTGATGCAAGGCGAGATCGTTGAGCAATCCCTGGATGCCAACACCCGCGTGGCGGAAACTGTCGTGCCGCTCTGGGGCGAGATTGCGCTGGTGCTGGCGTTGTTGCTGGCGATTGCGGTGGTGACTGTAGCCTTCTTCGGCGTGGGCGAAGCGACGCTGCGCCACATGCGGCTCTTCGATGTGCTTATGCTCATGGGCACGCTCACGCTGCCGCTCGGCTCAGCCTTTGTCATCCGCCTGGCGCGGGTGGATATGGCGACGCTCTACAACACGCTCATTAGCGGCAGCGTCGCCGCGATGCTGGGGCCGCAATTGTGGATCAGCGCCGCGATTCTGTTCGCCATCCTCGGCGCGGCGATTTTCCTGGGACTCTGGTGGGGCGGCAAGCGCTGGGCGATCGCTGCCGGCAGCGGCGCCGCGATCTTCACGGTGCTCTACACCACCATCTTCACCAATCCACTGGGAGTCTTCAGTGGGCTGGTGGGGGCGCTGGCGTATTGGATGGCGCAGCACGGCGTGCAGCGGGGTTCGCAGCCGGGTTACTACTACATGCTCCTGATGCCGCTCTACGAATATCTGCCGTTGCTGTTTTCCGTCTTTGGCGCGGTAGGAACCGTTATTTACCTGTTGCGCGCGCGCAAGCCAGCGCCGGCAATAACGGAAAGCGATAGCCTGGGCGACGATGCAAATGAAATAAGCATCGAGGAGCCAGCCGCGCCGCCTGTGGACGCTGCTCCCGTGGATGGCGGGACGCCATTCGTGACCCGCTTCTTCCCGTTCTTCGCGCTCGGTTGGATGCTACTCTCCTGGTTTGCGTACAGCTACGCTGGCGAGAAGATGCCGTGGCTGACAGTGCATATCGCGCTGCCGACGATTTTCCTGGCGGCGTGGTGGCTGGGGCGAGTGGCCGATGGCGTGGATTGGCGGGCCTGGAAGGCGCAACACGGATGGGTGCTGATCGTAGCCCTGCCGCTGACGTTGACCGGACTGGCGATCTTTGGCGGCGCTGCGGGACGCGCGGTCGCTGCCTTGCGCGAAGGCTTTGCTGCCGCCGGGCCAACGCTGGCGCAGCTCGATCCGCTGGGGCAGATGTTGGGCGGCTTCCTGGGGATGTTGGTCGCGCTGGCGGCGTTGCTCTGGGCCGCGCAGCGGCTGGGAGGCGGACAGGCTTTGCGGGTGCTCACGCTCACGTGCGCGGCGTTGCTGGGACTGGTGACGGTGCGCACGATGACCCGCTTCAATTACGTCAACTACGATCTGGCGACGGAGTTCATGGTCTACGCGCACGGCGCGCCGGATGTGAAGATCGCGTTGCGGCAGATCGAAGATGTCTCCTGGCGGACGACAGGCGCGCCGCATAATGTGCAAGTGGCGTATGGCGAGAAGGAGTACACCATCTTCTCCTGGTACATGGTGCTCTTCCCCAACGCAACGTACTATGGGCAGACGCCCGATCCGGTGCGGTTAAAAGAATCGCCGGTCGTGATTGCCGGATCGCCGCAGTGGGCCGCGGTGGATCCGATTCTAAGCGCCGAATATGACTATTTCTCGTACAAATTCCTCTGGTGGCCCATCGAAGACTACCGTAACATGAGCTGGGCGCGCATCAGAGGCGCGCTCGCCGATCCTGAGATGCGCCGGGCGCTGTGGGACATCATCTGGGACCGGGATTATCGCCGCTATGCGCAAGTCAAAGGGCGGACGATCACCCTCAAGGAATGGCCCTACCGCGACGAATTCCGGCTCTACGTGCGCCGCGATCTGGCGCAGCAGATTTGGGGCTACCGTTTGGGTCCCGGGGCCGCGGCGCCGGTGTTGCCCTACGCGACGCCAATGCCGGATCCCTACGCCAATCGGTCGCTGCCGCTATCGCCCGCGGCGACCCTTTCGCTGCCGGGGGCGGCGCCGCGCGGGCTGGCAGCCGCGGCAGATGGTTCGCTGTATGTCGCCGATAGCCTGGGACACCGTATCTGGCATGTGAGCCGGCAGGGCGCTGTGCTCAATTCCTGGGGCGGCGAAGGCGGCAATCCAGGACAATTCCGCGAGCCGTGGGATGTGGCCGTGGATGCAGAGGGTTTCGTCTATGTGGCGGATACGTGGAATCATCGGATCCAGAAGTTCACGGCCCAGGGCGAACCGGTGCTCAGTTGGGGCACGCTGGGGCAGTTTTCGCGCGGCGATCCCAACGGTGAAGGGGCGTTCTATGGGCCGCGCGCGGTGGTGATCGGGCCAGATGGCTTCCTCTATGTGACGGATACCGGCAATAAGCGCGTTCAGGTTTTCGATACGGAAGGACGCTTCTTGTGGGAGTTCGGCGGCGCGGGGCGTAATCCGGGGCAGCTGAACGAACCGGTCGGGCTGGCATTCAACGCCGCCGGAGATGTGGTGGTTGCAGATGTGTGGAATCAGCGCATCCAGGTGTTGTTGCGACTGGGGATGCCCTCACATCAGTGGAGTGTACCCGCCTGGAGCGTGGATCATCCCGAAGACAAGCCCTACCTGGTTGTGGATGCCGCGGATAGAGTGTATGTGAGCGATGGCAGCCACGGGCGGGTCCTGGTCTTCGATGCGCAGGGAGCCGTTGTGGGCACGCTCGGCGCCAATCAGGGCTTGCAGTTCCCCACGGGCCTGGCGTTCACCCCAGATGGGCAGCTCCTCGTCAGCGATGCGCACGCGGGGAAGATTCTAATCTATACGATTGCGGATCTGGGATTCTAGCAAGGACAGCAGCGTGGATTTCTTTGAGATATTTCCGCAGTTGCGACAGGAGACGGATGCAGCGTTGCAGGGGCGCGCCTTGCGCCTCATCGCATTGGCCGCACTGCCCTATGATGGGGAAGCCTTCTACTTCGAGTTGCGCGATAAACGTTACTGGGTGCGCGGGCCGCAGGGCATGACGCGCATCGGGATGGGCGGCGCGCAGGTCAGCGCCGATGGCTCACGCACCACAGCGAGGGAACCAGCGCGAGCTTTGTTGCGCCATCTACGCGACGCCTGGCATACCGAAGCGCGCAGCGAGACGGTGATGGGCATGGTGCTGCTGGAAGGGGAACGCTGCACCGTCCTCGCCGGGCCGCAACCGCCGTTTTCCGCCGGGCCACACTGGTTGATCCTCACACCGCCGCAACTGGGCGGCGGGGAAATGCCGGATGCACTGGTGCAGGCCGTGTATCTACTCTCGTTGCGCCGTCTGCCGCGACCTCTGGGCGTGCCGGGCATTGTGCGGGTAAAGCGCGAGGCGCTGCCCGCGTTCCTGGAAGCCGCCGCCTGGCCGTTGGCAGCGTTGCAGGCCGCGCCCTGGGCGGAGGTGCTGCTGCGCGACACCCTGCCGCCGAATGCGGAGCTGCAACCGGTGCTTTCATTGCGCGCCATGCAGCGCGTTTGGCGTGAGGGATTGCTTCTCTAAAAATTCTGAAGGATGAAGGCGGCATATTTTCGTGCTGGGATGGTTTGCGCCAGTTTCGGGATTTTCTCGGAGATTCGTTGGGAGTGGCTCAATTCCCGCCTTTTCGCTTTGCCAATTTTTTCAGGGAGATTTTTCGTGTTAGCAAACTGGATTACGCTTTCACGCATTCCGTTGTTGGGCGGCATTGTGGCGCTGCTGTACACTGATTCGGCGACCGCGCAGCTGGCAACAGCGCCGTTGATCCTGCTACTCATTCTGATGGACACTTTCGATGGTGTGCTGGCGCGCGCGCGCGGCGAGACCAGCCTGCTGGGCAGCGTGCTCGACATCGCCGCTGATCGGGCAGTGGAATTAGCGCTGTGGGTCGTCTTCGCCCATTTACGGCTGATCTCAGTGCTGATCCCCCTGATCGTGGTGATTCGCGGCACGTTTGTGGATTCGGTGCGCTCGGTGGCGCCGGCGCGCGGTCTCAAGCCCTTCGACCTGATGCGCAGCAAGTTAGGGCGCTTCCTGGTGGGATCGCCATGGCTGCGAACGCCTTTTGGCGTGGCGAAAGCAACCGCGTTCATCCTACTCGCGTTGGCCTATGGCCTCAATACGTTGGGGCACGTCTGGGCTGGCGGCGTGAATCTCGCGGCGCAAATCGCCTCATGGGTGGCGGTGGCATTCTGCCTGGCGCGGGGGCTGCCCGTGTTAATCGAAGCGCCGCGTGTCTTGGGCAATGCCAAATGAGCACAAAAGCGTTCTTCGGCAAGGGCTGGCCCACGCGGATGGCCTTTCTGCTGGGCAAGTATCTGCCTGCGGCTGGAGCGGATGGGCTGGCGCGCATCGCGGCGCGCGCGATGCTGAGCTTCGGCAGCGATATTCGCGCCGCAGTCTTCGATAATCAGCAGCATGTACTCGGCGCAGAAGCAACGCCGGAGCGCGTGCGGCAAAACGCCTACGAAGTTTTCCGTCATGCAACGCGCGCCTATTACGAGCTATTTCACAACGTGGGGCGAGGACACACTCGCGTGGCAGACTTCAAACCGCCGGTGTGCCTGCCTCCGGAAACGCGGGCGCTGCTAAATGATGGGCTGGCTTCGGGGCGCGGGCTTTTCATCCTGGGCAGCCACATCTCCAACTTCGACCTGGCGGGCATCGCCCTGTGCCAGGAGATGCCGGTGCCGTTGCAAGTGCTGGGGCTGGCGCAGCCCACCCCAGGCGTCGAGATGTTCAATCGCTTGCGCCAGGAAGCCGGGGCGATGGTCACGCCGATTGCGCCCGACACACTGCGCCAGGCGATCCGCCGGCTGCAGGAGGGCGGGGCTGTCATCACAGGCGTGGATCGGCCCATTGGCGAGAATGACGCGCCAGTGACCTTCTTCGGCGAGACAGCGTATTTGCCCACTGGCTACATGCGCATTCCACTGCGCGCCAACTGTCTACTGATGACGGCAACGTGCTACTACGAGGAAGGGAGCTATCGCGTCGTGGCAAATCCGCCGTGGGAACCCGTGCTCACAGGCGAGCGCGAGCGCGATCTGGACATCAATATCCACAAGGCATTGAAAGAGATCGAAGGACTGATTCGACAACATCCTGAGCAGTGGATGATGTTCGTGCCCGTGTGGCGTTGAGAGAAACAGACCCCGCCCCCCGAAATACATCGGGGGGCGGGGCTTTTGTCACAAACTCAGCAGCCCTACGGTTGGCTCTTGAAGATCACCGGCAGGTAAACATAGAAATTCAGGCGTTCGGGAATGGTGATCTGCGTCCCCGGCGACAGCCGCACGAAGGGCGCGTGGACACCATCGTGGAGCGTCACGGTGTTGGTGATAGTGGTCGCCGTGGTGAGCGTCTCCCGGACACGCGCGACGATAACCACATGTTGGGTCGCACCGCTGCCCACGTTGACCACGCCGGTCAGTGCGCCGCTGACGCGCTCCACCTCGGTGGGCAGCGTGTCGGTGTAGCGTACGGACGCGGCAATGTTCCCGCTGTTGATGAGGGTGATGGTGTAGGTGAACAAATCGCCCGGCTGGGCGCTCGTGCGGCTCACGGTCTTGAACGAGCCGCTGAGATCCGGCGCAAGCAAGACGCCCACCACCGTCTCCGGCGAGGTGAAGCTCAGCAGCTGCACGCCGTCATCCAGCATCATGGTGTTGGCGAAGGTTGTCCCCATGACGGCATCCATCTTCACCCGCGCGACAATCGCCACTGTCGTCGTATCCCACGGGGCCACTTCCACCTCGCCCTCGAGTTCCCCGCTGACCAGGGTGAGCACGGCAGGGAGGGTGTCGGCGTATTCCACGGTCGCCGTGAGGTTGCCGGAGTTGAAGAAGTGCAGCGTATAGGTAAGCAGATCGCCGGGATGCACGCTGAGCGCGCTCACGGTCTTGGCGGAGTAACGCAGATCGGCTTGGGGGGCGAGCAAGCCGGCATCATCGGGGCGGGCATCACTCTGATAGTGCCGCACGCGGATGCGCGCGCCCTCGCCATCTGCTGACGCCAGCCCGATGACGGTGACGCGATCCATGACCTCGATGTCATCCCACACGCCGTTGTAGCCATCGAGGAAGGCGCGGATCGGGCCGGAGCCATCATCTACGATGAGGGTATCCAGCTCCGGCGACTTCGCCAGGACGGTGCCGGTGATCTGCACCAGCCAGCCCTGGTTCTCAAACAGGCCCGCCGCGTGGGTGCTCAGCGGCAACGGGTCAGGGACGATGCCGTCGCCGATAACCTGCACCATTTCCGCCTCAAAGAACTCGATCTCCATATCGCCCTGGTACTCGCCGACGGTGCCGACTACGCGCACGCGCTTGCCGCGCAGGTAGTCTTCAGCGTAGATATCGCCGGCGGGGGCGTGAACGGTGATGCCGCCGGTATCATCCTGCACGTAGAGCACGTTGAAGAACTCGCCATAGGCGGCAGTGATGACGCCCTCAACCCACACCAACCGGTGCAGGTTTTCCGGCGTGCGTACCTCGGCGATATCGCGCTTTTGCAGCGGATTGCCGAGCAGCCACATGACAGTTTGCAAGTTAAAGAGCTCATTCTGCTTGCCATCACCGGCGACGTAAGCGAAGGTGTTGAAAGCATCGTTGGAGTCGCCGTACATGAAGATGCGGCCCGCATCGGGGATCATATAGCCCGCGGCGCCCGCCAGGGGGATGGTCGCCGGGTAGATGTAGGCGTCACCCCAGGAATCCTCATCCGAGTTGTGGGTACGGTTGAGAGTGTTGCTGTAGTGCGGGCCAGAGGAAGAACCGGGATCAAGATCACCCTGCACCATGAGGAAGCCGTTAGGCCCAAGCACATCCTGAGTGAGCGGGCCACGGTCGCGGCTCATCAGCGAACAGATAGACCAGGTCTGGATTTCCTCCACGTTGATCCCGATGCCCGTTGTCGCGGCGCTGGGGAAGATGTGGTAGACCACACCCCATTTGTAACCGTTGTTGTTATTGCCGTCGGCCACCTGGTCATCGTTCATACGCATGGGGATATTATGCCCCACCCGCGCCTCGATAGCCGCGAGCAGCTCGTTGAAGCGGTCGGCGGTGGTATCCGCCCAGGCCACCTTGCCGGTGTAGTCGGCGACGCCATTGAGCCATAAGCTGCCGCCCGCAGCCACGAAGTCGGCCACGGCGGCAATTTCATCGGCGGTGAACTGCTGCGGGCCATAGGCATTGATGACGAGCAGCCGCACGGTCTCGGTATTGAGATCGGAGGCAGTGATCTCATCCAGATTGAAGAGGACGTTGTAGCCGTGGTGGGTCATATCGGCGACGAAGGAGCTGACCTCACGGGGCGAGATGCCGATGTTGTTATGCCCGCCATCAATGAGGATGAGCGGCACCTTCTCATCAGTGACGTTGACCGCGAGCGTGCGGGTGTTGTCGCGCGGGTTGTCTTCTGGCGGCGCGCCCTGCAACGAGACGCGCACTTCTGCCGCGCCGGTCTCGGTGGGCTGCCAGGCGATCTGCGCGAAGGCATCGCGGCACGGCCCCACAAGACAGACATCCGCCAGCACCGGCGCTGCGCCGAGGATGACGCCGTCAATCTCGAAAGTGACGGTAAGCGGGTGCGCGTTCATGCCGCGATTGGTCACGCGCGCGGTGAGCAGGCTGGGATTGTAGATGGTGGGGATGGTGGGTTGGATGGTGAGGTCGCTGATGCTGACATCCTCCTCGCCCATCGTCCACACGGGCGAAGTGACGATGCGGTCGCCGTCTTCCTGGGTGGCCTTGACAAAGAAGTAATGCACGCCGGGTTCGAGACCTTCGAGGGTGAAGTTCCATGTCCCATCCGCGAGATTGGGCTGGAGATAGGTTTCCACCTTGCCGTGGTTGGTGTAGAGCTCCAGCAACGCGGTGCGCTCGCCATCGGGATCGTTGAAGCTGATTTCGAAGGCGATTTCGCCGGTGTTGGGCAGCTCCGACCCCATCCAGTAACCGTTAGCCTTGACGAAGATCTCGTAATTGGAATCCTCCGAGGCGAAGGTGCGGCGGGCGCGCATGGCATCGAAGAGCGCGCGCTTGGTGAGCTCCGGCGCGACGATGCCGGTGCGATGCGGCGTGGCCTCACCCCAGTTGGGGCGGTGCGTGTCGGAGTTGTTGGTCGCACCCACCTTCCAGCCGTAATCCAGCGAGCGGATCCACTCATCGAAGGAGAAGAAGTACGATGTGCCCGTGCCATTGCCGACTTCTTCTAACTGCGCCAGATGCTCCACTTCTGGATGATAGGTCCAGTCGTTGAAGTTCATCCAGCCAGGGTGGTTGAACTGCATCAGAATGCCGGCGTCGTCCACCGCTTCCAGATCGGGATTTGCCAGCCAGGGATAGAAGCCCTGCACCGTGACGCCCGCTTCCAGATTGGGGGTGAAGTCGCACATCGTACAACCGGGTACATTGCTGCGGGTGGCGTGGCGCACGCTGTTGTACACGTTGATGTGCCCTTCTGCGCCCTGCGTGTACTCAAAACCGCGAATGGCAACGAACGCGCCATCCACGGTGTGAGCGTTGGCCTGCGCCAGGGTGTCGGCCCACTCGGTATCATCAATGGCATACGAGTGATCTGAAATCGCCAGGAAATCCAATCCGGCGGCGCGCGCCTGGGTGAAAGCCTGGTTGGGCGTGCCGGAGCCGTCGGAATACGAGGTGTGGTTGTGAATGTCGCCGTGATAGGCGTTCATCGGCGGCTCAATCTCGGTGGTGAAGCTCCAGCTGCGTTGTGCGGCCGGCAGGGGATTGTTACCCCAATCTACCACCGCTGCCGCAATCGTGAGCGTGTAGACGGTTTGCGGCAGCAGCAACCCGCGCGGGTTCAGCGTGAGCCGGTGCTCAGCATCGTTGTAGGTCACGCTATCCCACGGCGTCGCCCCGTAAGGGCCGGTCAGCGCGAAGTTCGCCCCGATAACCGTCTCCGGCTTGAGGCTTTCGCTAAAGGTGATGACCAGATTCGCGCCCAGGGGGAAATCCATAGCGTCAGGGGCAGGGATGCTGGCGAGGATGGTGGGCGGCGTAACATCCTGCGGGCCGGTGGTGAAGGTCCAGCTGTAGGGAACCAGCGGATTTTCAACCAGATCTTCGACGTCTGCGGTCAGGGTCGCCGTATGCAGACTGTTAGCTGCCAGCGCCGCATCAGGCGTGAAGACGGCCTGTTGCGTCGCTGCGTTGTAGCTAACCGTGCCCGCTACTGCGCCGCCGGGACCGGTGAGCGTGAAGCTCGCCGCGTTGACCGTGCTTGGCTCCACCGGCTCGCTGAACGTCGCGTAGAGTGGGCGGTGCGGGCTAACATCAGTTGCGCCGTCAGACGGAATCGTCGCCGCGACTGTGGGCGGGGTGAGATCGAGCAACTTGATATCGGCGGCGGTCGGCGGCATGATGCGATACTCATCATACGTATAGATGACGGGGCCGCGCACATAGACGTACTGTTGGCCTACGGCAACATCCGGCGGGAAGTACCCTTCCTTGCCGATAGCGCCTGTGCCGCCGCTGCTATCCGTGAAGAAAGCGCGATTCGTGGTCACGGAGGTAATAGTGATGTCGTGGAGTTCCACAATGACGCTTTCATAAGGTTCGCTGATCGCGGGGTTGCTGAAGGGGATTTGCGCCGCGGTGAGCACCGTCGGTGCGCAAACATCAGGGCCTTCATCAATGTAGCGCTGCCCAGGATAGGAGTATTCGGTCATGCCGTAGTATTCCAGCAGCGTGCCGCGCACCAGATATTCTACACCGAGGGCCGGCTTGGCGTTGGTGCCGTTGTAGATGTACATGCTTTGCCAGGCGCCGGGCGCCTCGGCGATGATGTAGCCCCGGCTCAAGTGCGCGCAGACGGTGCCCGTGGTGGTGACAATCTGCCCCACATACAGCGAGGGGTAATAGTTATCCGGGCCGGGAATGGTCGTGTACTGAAGATCGTAGATGGACATGAGCGGCTGCACCGGCAACCGCACCAGCGTTTGCACCGCGCTGCCGATCGCACGAGTGAGCCAGTCTGAGGCCCAGACGCCATAATCGCTGTTCACCAGGGTGGCGGCGACGCTCGGCGCCGTCACCTGTACGGTGCGGGTCACGGCTGCGCCATCTTCTAGCGAGACTACATCCCAGCGCACGACGTTTCCGACGGCGCTACCGCCATCGGAAATCGGACCCACGATCACGCTCGATGGCAAGCTATCGGTGATTACCACGCCGGAGCGCAGCCCGCCGGTAAGATTCCTGGCGACGAGGGTGTAGGTGAACTCAGCATCGGTGTCTACCAGTGCAGGCGCGAATTTCCTGATCGTGAAGCCGCCCGTGCTGCTGGCGTAACCGATCGCGTCATCCCAGGTGTTGGCAACGCGGATACCGTCAATGGTGGCCGAAGGGCGCTGCCCCGCCGTTCCCTGCCGGATAGCGATCGCCTGAATTGGGAAGGCGCCGGCGCCAGCCAGCGACACCAAAGGCGTAGCCGGTTCCACGGGGGCAGCTGCATCCAAAACGTAGAGCGCGGTATCACCGGTCGTGACGTTGTATTTCGCTACGACGAGATAGGTGGTGTTGTAATTGAAGTTTGCTGTGGCATAGGTCGCTGCCCCCGTCGTGCCCAGACCGTAGCGGAGGATTCCACCATCATTCTGCACAAAAACGCGGGCGCGAAAACCGGTACCGCTGTCTTTGAGATGCAGGAAATAGTCTCCGGTACCGGCAGCCGAGACATTGACCAGTGCGGCGAAGTAGATGGCGCCCGCGTTTTGCACGCCGAAATCGCGGCTCACATCTTCGCTGCCGGTAGTGGAAATAGTAGCCGCCCCTCCCACGCCCGAAGAGCCATAGGCGGGCATCTCCAGGCCGGTGGGCACGTACTGCACCGGGCCGTTGCCGGCGCCGGAGTGGGCGCCCCAGCTGCTCACAGCCGTCAGATTTCCGGCGCTGCCGCCATAGTCAAAGTCTTCTACCAATAGCGGCGCGGCTGCTACGGCAGACTCCCGCGGCGCTTGCGCGGCAGCCTGCGCCGAAAACGGCGCCAGGTTGGCAACCAACATGCTGCCTATCATCAACAACGACATAACAGTGAACAGAATCCGTCTCATAGCTTACCTCTTTCTGAATGTGGATTAACGGTCTTGGGAACTGAAACACGGGTTACGAACAACGAACCATGTGCAATGCACAGCAAGTGGGAACCAGGCAGCGAGAACTTGCGTTGCGTGTGGCCTGTAACGCATGACATAACGAGGCTTTGTTGATGCTGCACGCCATAGCCCTATTGTGCCCGATTTTGACGATTTGGCAAGAGAGGGCTTTTGACAATTCGGAGCTTGCTTATAGTATTGACTGCGAGTCATCATCCGAAAACGGTCATCCAGAGGAGTCTCCCAGCATGATTCGCGCCCTGTACTTCTCACAAGCGCGTGGGTTGCAAACCGATCTGACGCCGCAACGCTATGCCGAAGCGCTGCACGACGCCTCCGGCATCCTGTGGGTGGATATGTCCGAAGCGCCTGTGGAGATGTGTTTGCCGATTCTTCGAGACACATTCGGCTTTCATCCTCTGGCAATTGATGATGCGCTGGAGGAGGCGCACTCCCCCAAGATTGACGATTGGATCCACTACCTGTATCTGGCGCTCCATGCGGTGCTGGTGGATGCGGAAGACGGTCAGCAGTTGCACACCCATGAGCTGGATGTTTTCTTGGGGCCGAATTATCTCGTTACCTATCATACAGACCCAGTGACGGCGCTGGAGCGGGTCTGGAAAGCCTGCCGACGCGACGAGCGTCACTTGCAGAAAGGCCCGTGTCACCTGCTCTATCGCATCGCGGATGAGCTTGCTTCAGACTGCATGTTGGTCGTCGAAGTGATTGATGAGGAAATTGACCGCATCGAGGATCAGATTTTTGGAGATCCGGGACCGGAACTGCTGGAAGACATCTTCACCCTCAAGCGCACGTTGGTGACATTGCGGCGCATCATCGCCCCGCAACGCGAGGTGCTGAACAAGATGGCGCGCGGCGATTACGCGGTCATCCCACGGGAGCACAGCATCTTCTTCCGCGATGTTTACGATCACCTCGTCCGACTCTACGACATCATTGACAGCTTGCGCGACCTGGTCAGCGGCGCGCTGGATAGCTACCTCTCCGTGGTGAGCAACCGCATGAATGAGGTGATGAAAACGCTCACCGTCATCACCACCCTGTTCATGCCCATCTCGTTTCTGGCGGGCTTCTTTGGTATGAACTTCTTCGAGCCGACGTTCCCCTTCCTGGCGTGGACGAGTTCGCCCGCGTTCCTGGCTGCGCTCCTGCTGATGGCGCTTTCTCCGGTGGGGATGTTCCTGTGGATGCGTCGTCGCGCGTGGATGTGAACTCGTAATTCCTGACGGAGGCTCTATGGCAACTATCACACGTTGGGGCATTCTGGGGACGGGCGCGATTGCGCAGCAGTTCGCGCGAGGGCTGCGAGCGCTGCCGGATGCCCAGCTCACGGCTGTCGGCTCACGGACGGCGGATTCCGCCGAGCGTTTCGGGCGCGCCTTCGATGTTCCGCACCGCCACGCGGATTATGCCGCGCTGGCAGCAGACCCCGATGTGGATGTGGTCTACATCGCCACGCCGCATCCCTTCCACGCGGAGAACGCGCTGCTGTGCCTGCGCGGGGGCAAAGCGGTGTTATGTGAGAAGCCCTTTACCCTCAACGCGGCGGAAGCGCAAACTGTCATCACCGAGGCGCGGGCGCGGCAGCTGTTTCTTATGGAAGCGATGTGGACCCGCTTCATCCCGGCTATCGTCCAGGTGCGCCGCTGGCTCGCCGAAGGCGCCATCGGCGAGGTGCGGATGGTGACAGCAGATTTCGGTTTCCGCGCGGCTTTCGATCCCCACAGCCGCCTGCTCGATCCGGCGTTGGGCGGCGGCGCGCTGCTCGATGTGGGCATCTATCCCGTATCTCTCGCCTCGATGGTGCTGGGGACGCCGGTGCGGGTCACGGGACTGGCGCATCTCGGCGTCACCGGCGTGGATGAACAATCGGCGTGCGTGTTGGAATACGCGCAAGGGCAGCTGGCGGTGCTGTATAGCGCCGTGCGCACCACCACGCCCACTGAGGCGTTGATTCTCGGCACAGAAGGCGCCATTCGCATCCACCCGCCCATGTACCGCCCGGAGCAGGTGACGCTCTCACGGACGAGTGAGCTGGAGCAGATGTCGTCGCGGCTGCCGGCGCGCATCAAGATCATAGGGCGTGCGCTCGGTCTGGATCGGCTGTGGCAACGGCTGCGACGCGCTCCCGGCGCAACCCAGCGCTTCCCCTTACAGGGAAACGGCTATAATTACGAAGCAGCTGAAGTCGCCCACTGCCTGCGCGCAGGCAAACTCGAGAGCGACCTCATGCCGCTGGATGAGACCCTTGCCATCATGCAAACTCTGGATCAGCTCCGCGCTCAATGGGGCCTCGTGTATCCGGGCGAGCGGGGGAGATAGGGGGATGGGGAGGTAGGGGGATGGGGAGGTTGTCTTGCATGTCACTCATTGACTCGCTGATTCGCTGATTCGTTGACTTATGACTCGTTGACTCATTGATTCGCATTTTCTTTCGGAGGTTTTATGGCTTTCAATCCCGCTGAACATCCGCACCGACGCTACAATCCCCTCACGGGCGAATGGGTGCTGGTCTCGCCGCATCGCACCCAACGCCCCTGGAAGGGCAAAGTGGAGCAACGCGCGCCCGATGAGCGCCCGCAGTACGATCCCACATGCTATCTCTGCCCCGGCAACGAACGGGCAGGCGGTGTGCGGAATCCAGCATACACCGGCACTTTTGTCTTCACCAACGACTTCGCGGCGCTGCTGCCCGACACGCCGGAGCTCACAGTGACGCCGCATCCGCTGCTGCGGGCCGAGACAGAACATGGTTGTTGCCGGGTGCTGTGCTTCTCCGAGCGTCACGATCTGACGCTGGCAGAGATGGCGCCGCCCGATATTCGGGCCGTCGTGGATGTATGGGCCGCTCAGACGGCGGAGCTGGGAGCGCGTTACCGATGGGTGCAGGTCTTTGAGAACAAGGGCGCGCTCATGGGCTGCTCGAATCCGCATCCGCACGGGCAGATCTGGGCGGGCAACGCGCTGCCCAATGAGCCGGCAAAAGAGGCGCCCCGGCAACAGGACTACTTCGCGGCGCAGGGCCGCCCGCTGTTGCTGGATTATGCTGCCCTCGAAGGCGGCGGCGAGCGCGTCATCGTGGAAAACGCGCACTGGCTGGCGGTGGTCCCCTACTGGGCCGTGTGGCCCTTCGAGGCGCTGCTGTTGCCGCGTCGCCGTCACATCACGCGCCTGCCCGATCTGGATGGCGCCGAGCGCGATGCGCTGGCCGAGGCGCTGAAGCGGCTACTGGTCAAATACGACAATCTCTTCGAGACGGCGTTTCCCTACTCGATGGGCTGGCACGGCGCCCCGTTCGATGACAGCGATCCCACACCCTGGCAGCTGCACGCACATTTCTATCCGCCCCTGTTGCGTTCGGCAACCGTGAAGAAGTTCATGGTGGGCTACGAGATGCTGGCAGAAGCACAGCGCGACCTCACGCCGGAGCAGGCGGCTGCGCGGCTGCGGGACCTGCCGGAAAGGCATTACCGGGGATGATTGAGGAACGCAGATAACGCGGATAGACGCAGATTCCAATCAGAATGAAAATATGAGCAGCGAGCAGCGCATAACAAGAGCCTCTGAACTCTCACTACGCGCTGCTCACTAGATGACTTTTTCGGAGCGCGCTTCTCGAAAGCCGACTAAACCGCCTGCGCGAAAGTCTCGATGTACTCGAGGCTCTGGTGCCGGAAATAGGTGTTGTACAGCTCCGCGTAATGCCCGCCCTGCGCCAGCAGGTCGCCATGCGCGCCCTCTTCGATGATGCGCCCGTGATCGAGCACGATGATGCGGTCGGCGTTCTTCACCGTGGAAAGCCGGTGGGCGATAACAATGGCGGTACGGTCGTGCATCAGCGTCTCCAACCCCTCCTGGATCTGCGTCTCGGTGAAGGGATCCACACTCGCGGTAGCTTCATCCAGGATGAAGATCGCCGGATCCTTGAGCACCACCCGCGCCAGCGCCACCAATTGCCGCTGCCCCATCGAGAGATTTGCCCCACGCTCACCCACATCGGTATCGAGACCGTTAGTCAACGCCTCGACCCATTCGCCGTTGCTGATGGCGTTCGCGGCTGCGCAGACCTCGTCGTCGGAGGCGTCGGGGCGCGCGTAGCGGATGTTGTCGCGCACCGTCGCGGAAAAGAGGAAAGGCTCTTGCGGCACCAACCCTAGATGCTGGCGATACTGCCCCAGATCCAGCGTGCGGACATCGCGCCCATCTACCCATAGGCTCCCACATTGGAATTCGTAGAAGCGGGTCACGAGCCGGGCAATGCTGCTCTTGCCCGCACCCGTGTGTCCTACCAGGGCCACGGTCTCACGCGGCCGAATATCCAGCGAGAAATTGTCCAGCACCACTTCACCATCGGTGTAGGAGAAACATAGCTCGCGGAACTCCAGCGCGCCGCGCAGCGCCGTCACCGGCTCTGCCGCCGTCTGCCGCACGCGCGGCTCAGCGTCAATCAATGCAAAAACCCGTTCCGCTGCCGAAAGCCCATCCTGGAACTGGCTCCAGAACGAGGCAATGCTCATCAGCGGCCACCAGTAAAAGCCCACCGCCTGCATGAAGAGGTACCAGTTGCCGGGCGTCACTGCCGCACTGGTGCGCGTCGCCAGCCCGCTCAGGTAGAAGAGCAAGCCGATACTCAACCCCGAAGCGATACTCATGGTAGGAAAGATGGTGTTGATGGTCAGTCCACGCCGAATGCCGATGCGGTATGCCTGCTTATTGTTCTGGCTAAAGGTCTCGTAGATGGCGGCTTCTTGCCGGAAGCTCTTGGCAACCACGATTCCACTGATGGATTCCTGAATCTGCGCGTTGATCTTGGCAGTCACCCGGCGGGCGCGCTGTGTCACCCGACGCGCCAGGCGGCGGAAGCTCAGGGCGATGATGACGGCGAAAGGCGTCATTCCAAGAAGCGCAAGAGTCAGCCAGACATTGATGCGGAACAGCCACACCGACAGGATGAGGACAAGCAGCACCTGGCTCAGCAAATCGAGCACCAGCAATACCACGCTGGAGAAATCCTGCGTATCTGATGTGATCCGACTGACGATCTTGCCGGAGGCGTGCTCATCATAAAATGAGAGATCGTGGCGAATGGTGGCATCGAAGACATCCTCGCGTAAGGTGAGTACCACATCACCGACAACGCGAGCCGTCATTTTGCGGCGCACGTAGTTGAAGAACCAGCCCAGCACGCCCAGCAACAGCTCGCCGCCCGCCAGCAACAGCATCAGTCCCGGATCGGGCCGCGTCGCCACCAGATCAATGGCGCGGGAGATGAGAATAGGTCCCGCCGTGCCGGTGATGGAGTTGAGCACCAACAGCACCGACGCGCCGACCATCTCACGGGTGTAGGGTCGGAAGTAGCTGAGAATGCGCCGCACTAATTCGCGGTCGCTGTATCTACGGTCGTAGGATTCGGTATCGAGTCCATCGAGAATAAAGCCCATAAGTCAATCCTTCTACTGCGTACTGCGTACTGCGTGTCACGAATTACGTATTACGAATTACGTATTACGAATTACGTATTACGCATTACGTATTACTCGTATCGCGCAAAGATGCGCCGATAGTCTGCGCTGCGCGCCATCAACTCATCATGCGCGCCCTGGTCCACCAGTTCGCCGCGTTGCAGCACCAGAATGCGGTCAGCCCAGCGGATCTGGCTCAGACGGTGCGTTATCAGGAAGGTTGTCCGCTCCTGGCTGATGCGGCGCATGGCGCGCTGAATTTTATCCTCGGTGGCGCTGTCAATGGCGCTGGTGCTATCATCCAGGATCAAAATGTGCGGATTGGTGAGGAAGGCGCGGGCGATGGCGATGCGCTGTCGTTGCCCGCCAGAAAGGGTCACGCCGCGTTCGCCCACCTCGGTCTCATAACCCGCGTTGAAATCCATGATAAAGTCATGCGCCTGCGCTTCACGCGCCGCTTCTTCGATAGCAGCCTGATCCGCATTGGCGCAGCCAAAAGCGATGTTCTCAGCAATCGTGCGCGAGAAGAGGAAGACATCCTGCTCGATGGTGGAAATTTGCGAGCGCAGGGATTCCAACTGCCAGTCGCGGACATCCACGCCATCTACCAGCACGCGCCCCGAATCCACATCGAAAATGCGATTGATGAGGCGCGTGAGCGTGGTCTTGCCTGACCCCGTCTGTCCAACAATGGCAATGGTCTCGCCAGGATGGGCCGTAAAGCTGATGTTCTTGAGCACCGGCTTACCGTTGTAGCTGAAGCAGACGTTCTCGAACGTCACAGCGCCCTGAATGGGCCGCGCTACGCCGGCTTCGTTCTCATCGAGCTCCGTCTCGGTGTTGAGCAGCTTGAGGATCCGCTCCGCACTGGCAATACCCAGCTGCACCAGGTTGAAGGTGAAAATCGAGATGAAGGTGGGAAAGCGCAGCGCGCCAAACAGCCCCATGAAGGAGATCACCTGTCCCAACGTCACCCCGCCGCCGCGCCACAACCACAGCGCGTGGAAGAAGGCGCTCGCCCACGCCACACTGAAGACCAGCAACGGCAGATAGCGCGCTTCGATCATCCCCTGCTTGACAAAATAGTCGCGGTAGAGCCGGGCGTTGTGGCGGAAGCGCTCACCCTCGCGCTGCTCCTGCGTGTTGGCTTTGACCACTTCGATGCCGGCAATCGCCTCGGCGAGTCCGGCATTCATCAAGCCGTAACGTTCGCGCTGGGCAAAACTCACGGGCTTGAGCTGCCGGTTGTAATCATAGACCGTGACCACCAGCCCCACCGTGAACAACAGCGGCGTCAGCAGCAGCCGCCAGTTCAGAAAACCGATGAGGATCAGCGGAATGATGAGGCCCATCAGCGAGTCGGTGATCAGCATGATGCCGGGGCTGAACATGTAGTTGAGCTGGCGCACATCGTCCGTGGCCCGCGCCATGATGTCGCCAATCCGCTGCTTGCCGTGGAAGGTCTGGCTCTTGCCCAACAAATCGGCGTAGAACTCCTCGCGGGCATCGCGTTCCAGCAATTGGGCAATGAATTCTACAGCGGTGTTGCGTCCCAGGCCCATGATGCCCTGCACCAACGCCGATGCGCCCAATCCCAGCGCCAACGCGAGCAGCGCATCATTGGTCCAGCCGGGTTGGCTGAGCACATCGAAACCCCGCCCCACAAAGATCTGGATATTGCTATAGGCGAGGTTGTTGAGAATGGTAGCGGCGAGAGCGAGCAACGGCCACAACGGGTAGCGCGTCAGATGTGAGAAGATCCACCGCGCCGGACCGGTGCGGTTGTACTGGAAAGCGTTCTCGATGCGAAATTCACGGCGGTCCAAGCGGCTTCCTCCAACGGGCGAATAGCGAATATGATAATTATAATCCAAATCGCCAGTTTCGTGTGGAGGCTGCGTTGGATGCTACGCCAACCGCTGGACGCATCACACTGCAAAACCTCCACAAGACGCAGAGAAGAATCTCTCTGCGTCTTGTGGGGGTGAAATGCTATATTCCTATCCGACCCAATCGGCGGATACCCGTGCAAAACCAGGAGTCGGCGCGGGACGCAGGCGTGACGCGCTTTGATGCACCAGCGCCGTGATGTGGTGCATGATCGCATCGGTTGCAGCGGCAACCTGGGCGCGATTGCTGGCATCGCCGCTGAAGCGCAGGGGTACGCCCATCGTCATCGCGTAGGGCGTGCGCACGGGCCACCGGCTGATGACAGTCTCCGTACCGAAGACACCCTCACGCGAGCGGATCCCTTCCCACGGAAGATGAATGCCCACGGGGATCACGGGCGCGCCGGTGAGCAGCGCCAGTCGCGCCGCGCCGGAATGCGCCTTGCAAAAACCATCGCGCGGGCTGAGCTCGCCTTCGGGGAAGATGATGACCGTGCGTCCAGCTTCCAACGCGGCTTGCGCCTGCGCGAAAGTTTCCTTGCCACGGCCCGCTTCCACGGGAATATGGCCCGCGCGCCGCAGGTAAGCGCCAAAAACCGGCACTTTGAAAGCGTGTTCGATAATCAGGATGCTCGAAGGGCCGCCGGCAAGCCAGGCAACAAAGAAGGGATCCGCCGTGGTGGGATGATTGGCAACGAGAATGCGCGGCCCAGGCGGCAAAGGCGTATGCCGCACCACGTTCAACTTGAGCAACAGCCAGGAATAGAGATGCAGAATCGGCCACATCAACAAATACAGCAAGGTCTTCATCATTAAATCTCCTCTTCGAGTTGCGGGAGTTGCTCCCTTACGCCCGCAGGCGATGTTTCTAGCATACTCGTGGCCGTTCACAATCACCTATCCATAACCTATCCGTTGGCTATTGGAATACGAACTGGCGCTGGATGCTTGCGTCACATACCTCCTTATAACCCCGCAGCCTGTAAAAAGATACGGACATGAGTTGACAATTCGCGCGGACAGGGATAAAGTCAAATGAAATCATTAACGCAGAGGCGGAGAGAGGCGCGGAGGAGCAAAGGAGCGGCGGTTTTCTGCTTCAGCCTTCCGCCTTCAGCCTTCATAATTCGCAGAGGAGACCGATCATGAAAGTGCTCTTTATCGGCGGAACCGGCGTCATCAGTTCGGCTTGCTCACAGCTGGCATTGGAACGCGGGATCAAACTCACGCTCCTGAACCGGGGACAGTCTCAGCGCCCCATCCCACCCGGCGCGGAAGTGCTCCACGCAGACATCCGCGATCCGCAGTCGGTGGAAGCCGCGCTCGGCGCAGCGACTTTCGACGCGGTGGTGAACTGGATCGCTTACACACCGGAACACGTGGAGACCGATCTGGCGCTTTTCCGGGGCCGCACAGGTCAGTACGTCTTCATCAGCACAGCATCCGCCTATCTCAAACCCGCCGTGCTGCCCATCCGCGAATGCGCACCGCTGGGCAATCCCCACTGGGCTTATTCCAGGGCCAAAATCGCCTGCGAGGAGCGGCTCATGCACGTCTTCCGTGAGGAGAATTTCCCCGTGACCATCGTGCGACCCTCACACACCTACGATGCCGCCAAACTGCCCATGTACGGGCGCTACACGGTGATTGACCGCATGAGGCGCGGGCTGCCCGTCATCGTCCACGGCGATGGCACGTCGCTGTGGGTGCTCACACACCACGAAGATTTCGCGCGCGGTTTCGTGGGGCTGCTCGGCAACCACCGCGCGCTGGGCGAGGCGTTTCACATCACCAGCGATGAGGCGCTCACGTGGAACCAGATCTTCACCTGGCTGGGGAAGGCAGCCGGCGCCGAACCGCATCTGGTCCACGTGGCTTCGGAAACGCTGGCAACATTCGATGCGGAGTGGGGCGCGTCGCTATTAGGCGACAAGTCGCACAGCGTGATCTTCGATAACAGCAAGCTACGCCGCTTTGTGCCGGATTACGCAGCGACGATTCCCTACGCCCAGGGGGCGCGCGAGGTCATCGCCTGGCACGATGCCGATCCGGCGCGGCAGGTAGTAGACCCGGCGATGAACGCCCTCTTCGAGCGCGTCCTCGCCGCCGTGGGACGGGAACACTGATCGCGCGGCTTGTATGCGGGCGCAGAGATCATCAGCCCAGAACATCCTCCAGAGCCACACGCGCATCCTCTTCAGCCTGGCGGAACAAGCGGATGTGATAGTTGCGGTCGTAGGTGGTCATCAAGCCCACCGGCAGCGGCGCAGCCGGCGCAACGCAGCGTAACCAGGTCAAATCGGGGAAATCCCCGGCAGCGCGCTGCGCCTCGAAGAGGCAATAATCATTCCAGACGATTTCCGTGAGCAGCATATCGAGCGCCGGCTCAAAGGCGCTCCAGAGACGCTGGGGGATGGCGAGCAGCTCATCATCGGGCAACGGCGGCGCGGCGATGCGTCCCACACGGGTTGCGCGCCCCGGCCAGGGCGTCATCAACACCACAACGACTTCCGTGGCCCCCAGTTCCAGGGCCTTGCGAAAAGGCGTGTTGGCGATGACGCCGCCATCCAGATACGTGCGCCGGTTAATCACGGTCGGCTCATACCACAGCGGAATGCTACAGCTCGCCTGCACTTTCTCCGCTGTGATGCCTCCCGGCTCACGATTGTTGAAGTAGACCAATTGCCGCTCTGCCAGATCTACGGCGGTGATCCACACCTCGTAACGACTCTCCGGGCTGTTGAGAATCTCTGGGATGATCCAGGGCTTGCCCAGCCACTTCTTGCTGTGTCCTTTGAGCGTCGCTAACAACGGCGTGGTGTCGAAAACATGCCGCCCGCCGCGAATTAGGTTGTCAATGTAGACATCATCGGCGCGCATCTTCTGGACATCATCGGTGGTGAGATCCAACCAGCGCTCGCGCAAAGCGGTAATCGGAATGCCCGATCCCAAGGTGGCGCCATTGACTGCGCCAATCGAAGTGCCAATGATGACATCGGGACGCCAGCCGCAATGCTCCAGATACGTGAGAACGCCGATGTGATATGCGCCGCGCCCACCGCCGCCGGAGAGCACCAACGCGCGTTTGCTATGCGTCTGCATGATTACCCCCTCTCTGAGAATCTCGAATTTCGCTTCCAGATCTAGCGATCCACGCTGAGACAGATGCTTCGACTATAACACCAAACGCGCCAGCGAGCAATCGAAACGCCCCCATAAACCCCTGATTTGCCTCCAAACTGCAACACGTCTGATATTTTTAGCAGTTCATGTTTAGTGTAGACTGAAGCTGTAAGCGGTGCAAGCACAAATACACAGGGCCGCTTTTCGGCGCGCCATCTCTACTCAGATGCGGAGGCGACATGATCAGGCGCAGGTTTTGGATGACAGGACTACTCGCTATGCTGGCGCTGTTGGCAGTAGCAGCGAAACCGGCTGAAGATTGGCCCCCCGGCATGGCGATTCTTCACGGCTTTGTATTCCACGATCTCAACGGCGATGACCGCTGGAATCACCCCAACGGCAACGGGCCCTATGACCGACTGAATCCAGACCGCTGGGAGCCAGGGCTGGGTGGGGTGATGTTCAGTGTGGTCTGCGAAGACCTCACCGCCGGTTTTGAGTCGGTGGCGCGTATCATGGATAAGGAAGAGGATGTCTTCAAGACCGGCGATTTCGGCCCGGTGCTGCCTCCCTGTGAGTGGGTGGTAACGATGCACGTTCCCAAAGGCTATGCCCCTACAACGCCGGTTTCACAGACTGTGGTGATGCCGGCGGCCGGAGGGACGACCTTCCCCGCCGTGTTGTTTGGCTTGACGACCACACAACTGCCCAGAACTGGCATGGTCGCCCATCCATTTTTGAGAGGTGCGGCGGTTTTTGTCACCCTGCAATTGGGGATTGCCGTTGCAGCAGGAATTCACGAGCGTCGGCGCCGGCAATAAAAAGGGCGAGGTTTTCGCGCGCAGCGCTTGTATAATTTTGTGATTTGTTGTACACTGAAGTTATCAAACTCCAGCTGCGGGTGCCCGAACCTGCGGTAGAGTCCCGCAAATGAGAATCATTAACACAGAAGCGCGGAAGAGCAGCGGTTTTCTGCTTCATCCTTCCGCCTTCATCCTGCACCACTTTCAGAGGAGGCGAGATGTTCAAGCACAAGATGTGGATGGCGGTGCTGCTTACGGTGCTGGCATTGTTGACGGTCGCGGCCAAACCGGCGCAAGATTGGCCTCCCGGAACGGCAATTCTCCATGGTTTTGTGTTCCACGATTTGAACGGCGATGGTAAATGGAATCACCCCCACGGCAACGGCCCCTTCGATCCAGCCAAGCCCGCGACCTGGGAACCCGGGTTTGGGGGCGTCAATTTCACGGCGAGCTGCGGCGATTTTTCCACTAGCGGTTACTCTGAACCCCGCACGGTAGATGCTTACGGCAATGTCTTTGCCACAGGCGATTTCGGCCCTGTGCTTTCACCTTGCGAATGGACGGTGACGCTGCACGTGCCCAAAGGCTATGTGGCAACAACGCCGGTGCAGCAGAAAGCGGTCATTCCAGATCAGGGCGGGACTGCATTTCCGGCTGTGTTGTTCGGCCTGGCAGGCGGGCAGCTTCCCAAGACCGGCGCGATGGCGCAGCCCCTTTTGCTTGGCGCCGGTATCCTCTTTGGAGCGGAGATGCTGATTGCATCTGCGGCGGGCTTGCTCGCGCGGCGGCGACGTTAAGCCGCTACGACGATGAGCACGATGCCAACGGCGGCGAGTGTTTCTCGCCGCCGCTGGCATCTATACCAAAACGCATCAATACCCCAGGGCTTTGTCTACAACGTAGCGCAACGGCGCCCCCTGTACATAACGCTCGAGATTATCCAGGAAGAGTGCTGCCTCACGCGCCTCAAGATGGGGCGTGCTCCATGAGTTGTGCGGCGTGATGATGACGTTCGCCATGTCCCACAACGGCGAATCTGGCGGCAATGGCTCTGTGGCGAACACATCCAGGGCCGCGCCGGCAATGCGACCGGCTTGCAGGGCGCGGATGAGCGCCGGCTCATCCACGATAGCGCCCCGTGCGATGTTGATCAACCAGGCATCGGGGCGCAGCGCAGCCAGCTGCGCCTCGCCGATCAGCCCGCGCGTCTCGGCTGTCAGGGGTACGGCGAGCACGGCAAAATCCACTTGCGCGAGCAGCGCTTCCAGCTGTTCCGGCGGGAAGAGCTGCGCCACATGCGGCGCCCCTTCCTCTGGACGCCGGCGCGTCGCCAGCACATGCATTCCAAGAGCGGAACACAGCCGCGCAATCTCCGCGCCGATACTGCCCAGCCCCACAATGCCTACCGTCAGCCCGGCAATTTCGCGCAACGCCTGTTTCTTCCATTGATGGTTTCGCTGTTGCGCCATGAAAGTGGGCATCTTTTTGACAATCATCAACATATAAGCCACAACCGTCTCGGCGATGGGAAAATCGAAGACGCCCCGCGCATTGGTCAACACCACCGGCGCAGTGCGGAGGAAATCGTCAATGGCATGTTCAACGCCGGCGCTGATCGAATGCACCCACTTGAGGTTAGGTAAGGTATAAAGCGCGGCTCTGATCTCAGGCGCCAGCTGCCAGGGCAGCATGAGCACCTCTGCGCCAGCGATATCGCCCTGTGGAACGCCTTCTCGGTCGAGAACGACGAAATCACAAACATTGAACAGCGTACAGGCGCGCGCCTCCAAGTGCGGCAACACGAATTCGGGCACAATGATCTTCATGGTTGACCTCCTTTTTTGAAAGAGGATACCTTATTTGGATGGAAAAGCAATAACGCGCTTGGCGCGTTTGTGGAGTGTGCTATGATGCACATTGAAGTCAGAGCATGAGCGCACGCCGCCGTTGAGATGTGCTATACTAATAGCGAGACCTTCGCCGCAAGAGGCCAGTCCTCACACGCAGGTCTGCGAGGCCATTGTGAGCAGAAGGTGCGGATTGTGGAAATCTCAGGAAAACAGGGCATGGACCAGAGATGGATTTACGGACATTTTTGAAGGAATTGGAGCATCTCGGCGCGCTACAGCGTATCACAGAACCGCAAGCTCCCACCTTCGAGGTGGCGCGGCGCATTGCCGCGCAAGATGGGCAGCCGTTGCTGTTTGAGACGTTGCCCGGCTTTCCCAATTGGCGGTTGGCTTCTGGCTACCTGGCCCGCCGCGAGCACTTTGCGCTGGCGCTAGGCTGCGAAGTCCACGAGCTGACGCAGCGTCTGGCCGAAGCGCTGGATGCGCCGCAATCGTCGCCATGGGTGGTGGATGCGCCGTGTCAGGAAGTTGTAGAAACTGTCGTGGATCTGCGCCAACTACCGATCCCCCGCTATCACCCGCTCGATGGCGGCCCCTATGTCACCGCCGGCGTCACAGTCATCCGCGACCCCGATTATGGGCGGAATCTCTGCTTTCACCGGATGATGGTGCGCGACGCGCAGCACTTCACCGTACGTGTTGTCGAAGGACGCGGGACGGATACAGCCTGGCGCAAAGCCCCCGAAGGGCTGCCCATCGCTGTGTGCATCGGTCTGCCGCCGCACGTGCTCCTCGCCGCCTCGATGTCGCCGCCCAAGGGCGTGGATGAGACGGGGATCGCACAAGCGTTGGGGCACACGCCGATGGCCCGCGCGGTTACAGCGCCGCTCGAAGTCTTCGCTGAGGCGGAGCTGGTGCTGGAAGGGGTGCTCACCCACGATTTGGATGCTGAAGGGCCGTTCCCAGATCTCACCGGTACCATGGATGGGCAACGGCAACAGCCCGTATTTCGCGTCGAGGCCATCACCCATCGCCGCGCGCCGATCTTCCACGCGCTTTTGCCCGCCGGTCTGGAGCACAAGAATCTCATGGGGATGCCCCGTGAGCCGACCATCTTCGCGGAGGTGAGCAAGGTGGTGCGCTGCACCGGCGTCGCCGTCACGCCGGGCGGGTGCTCCTGGCTGCACGCTGTGGTGCAGATCGCCAAACAAGGGCCAGAGGATGGCCGCCTGGCTATCGAGGCGGCGTTCCGTGGGCACAGTTCGCTCAAACACGTGGTCGTGGTGGATATTGATGTGAATCCCTTCGACAGCGCCGATGTAGAATGGGCCATCGCCACGCGCGTACAAGCCGGGCGCGATGTTTTCATCTACACAGATCAGCCCAGCTCCAGCCTGGATCCTTCGGCGCGACAGGCACCGGGCCAGAAAGCCCGCAGCGATAAGATCGGCGTGGATGCTACCATTCCCTGGGACGCGCCACGCGCGGGCTATCTACGGGTGCGCTACTGAGTATTACCGAACCTGCGGTACAGCCCCATGGCGGAAAACAGTTCGGCTAACGTAGAGAGCAGTGAGCAGAACGCAGTTCGCCGTGTCCAAACTGCTCACCCATGACTATCTGAGAGGAGTTTCCATGTTGGGTTCCACGCCAACGAGGAACGAAAATGTGTTCGTAGTAACGCGCTTTAGCGCGGAGTGACGGCGCTGAGGCGCCTGACTACAAACCCAGTCTATTTTCGAAGGGGGCAAACGATGAATACGTTTAATCGCATTGTGTTTGTAATTGTGTTGCTGGCGCTGATTCCATTGATGACCGTGCTCTTTGTCATCCCCCACGTGATTCTCTCCGAAGTGGGAGCATGGGCTACCGCAGTAGGACGGCAACTGTGGGCGGCGGATGTGGTTGTGCGGTTGGGGATCGGGGTGCTGCTGGCGATTGGCTTCAACATCCTGGCGCTGCTGCTGGTTTTTCTGGAAATACGCCCGCGCCGCCGGCGTTTCATCCGCGTCGAAAACCTGACCGGCGGGATGGCAACCATTGGCATCGAAAGCGTCGTGCGGCAATTGGAATACCGCTTGGATCCGCTGCCTGATGTCATCAATGTCAAACCGGAAATTCAAGCCAAGCGGAACAACGTTCAAGCCATCGTACATGTAGACGTGACGACCGGCGTCAACGTGCCGCAGATGGCCTCGCGGCTGGTCGAGGAAGTGAAGGATGTGCTGGTCACGGAATTGGGCTTGCACATCGCCGGAGAACCGGAAGTGCGCATCAACGTCATGGCGCCGCCGGCGGGACGCCGCGCTGCGCCGCAGCGGCCTCTGGCGCCGCTCGCGCCGTTCGAGCCGCCCATTCTAGGACGCGAGACCGAGAGCCGTCCCGATGCCGAGCCTGGCTGGCGCACTGACGCCGAGGAGCCGACCGTTTGAACACCGCACAACCCCTTGCACCCGCCGCGCTTTTGGAAGCGCTGCTCTTCGTCGCCCAGGGAGCGGTGAAAGAAGAAGATCTCTTTGCTTCGGCAGGCTTGACCGAAGCGGAGGGCCAGGAAGCGCTGCGCCAATTGGAGACCCACCTTGCGGAAGGCGGGCTGCGCTTGCAACGGCTAGGGCGCCGCTTGCAGCTCGTCAGCGCGCCGGAAGCGGCTGCGCACGTGGAGCAATTCCTGGGCCTGGAGGTCAATCTGCGGCTCTCGCAGGCAGCGCTGGAGACGCTGGCGATCATCGCTTACGCCCAACCGGTCACACGTCCACAGGTCGAAGCGATCCGTGGCGTGAGTTCTGATAGCGTCTTGCGTACCCTGCTCGCCGCCGGTCTGGTAGAAGAAAGCGGGCGCGCGGATACAGTCGGACGCCCCATCCTGTATCAGACCACGTTCGAGTTTCTGCAGCAATTCGGCCTGACCAGCATCGAAGCCTTGCCGCTGTTGGAAGACGTGAGGGAGAAAGCAGCGCCAGTCGCATCCGGCGCGGGTGGAGAGTAAGCCTTCCGCTTGCTCAAGAGTGCGGGATAGGCCGATGAGATTCTGGATCGGGCTGCTCCTCCTAATGCTGACATTAACACTGGCTGCGCCGCCGGTCATGGCTCAGACGAGCAGCGGCGCAGTCAGCGTGTATTACATCGGCCCGCAAGATAACGTGCTGGCAGCGATTCGTCGCGCTGCGCCGCACGTCCTCATTGTGGATAACCCGGAGCTGGCGCAAGTCTTCGTGCTCAATGATCCGCTGTTAGAGCAGGAGCAGCTCCAAAGCATTGGGCGATTGGTCTTGCGGGAAGAGGTCGGACTGGTGCTCTTCCTCGGCCCCCGCTTTCCACGGACGGTCACGGATATGCGCGCCCTTCTAGGCGTCGGCGCCTTCAACATCGCTGCGGGCAAAACCACACCCCAGACCGTGCGCAACGGCGCCGAACCCGATCCGCTGCAAACCGTCATTGCGTGGAACTCCGCGCCGGAAATTCAAGCCCGCTCGGTGGTATCCAACCCCAACCTGTTAGCGCCCGTCGTAGCCACCGTCGCTGGCGAGCCGCTGGTACAACGCGGGCGTGGACGCGAACAGCGGCAGGTCTTTGTCGTCGGCGCCTGGTTTGCCGATCCCAGCAATGCCCTCTGGACCGATTGGCCTTACTTCGACTACTTCATCTATCGCCTGCTGGCCGAAGCTGCCGCCATCCCTCGTCCCATCGCTTTTGCCGATTATCCCCGCGCTCCCGTCCCTCAAGGTCAAGTGCGGTGGGCGTTGAGCGGTTTGAGCGGCGCCATCGTCCTCATCACCCTGCTCATGTTGTTTCTGGCGCGACGCGACCTTTTTCTCCGCCCCCAGCGGTGGCGAGACTTGCAACTGAGTTTTCGCCCGCGCCCTCCAGGATGGCGGGAAGTTGGATTTCACCGTCCGCTGGCGGGTTTGTTGCTCCTGCTCGGCATTGGCCCGGTGTTGTTATTGCCCTGGCTGGTGTTTCAATTGCGGCTGCTGCCACAGGTGTTGTTGCCGTGGAGTCAGACTTTGAGTTTCTGGGAACAGGCTGGACAATGGCTGGGCCTGCTCTGGCTGCTCTTCGATGCCGGCATCGGCGCCGCCGCTGTGTGGTACCTTGCCGCCTGGCGCGTCCGTGATCCCAAAGAAGGATTGCGATATATACAATTATATATCTGGTGGCAGATGTTAAGCGGGGCCGTACAGGTAGCCCTGCTTCTGGGAATCGTCAATTTCATCTTGCTTCAGACGCCGCTGGCGCATCTCGCATTCTATATTGTGGCGCGCGCTATTCTTCAATTCCCTGGCTTCCTCCTGGTATTTCGGCTGGTCTTTCGCGCCGAGCAACGCTTCGACTATGAACAGCGGCTTACAGTGTTATGGATTGTTGGGGCGATGAGCCTTCAAACCGCTCTGGTACTCGGACAGCGAGCGCTCGCCCCGGCGCTTTTCAATCTCGATGCCGCGATTACCAGCATCCTGGTGCTAGGATTGGCGTTATATATTGCCGAGTGGCTTGTCTTTGGGTTGGGCCTACTCTGGTACCGGCGGCTCGGCTATACACTCTATGCCCTTTTTATCCCGGCTTTTGATTGGGGGGTGCTCAGTCGCGCACTGCGATATGGAATACGCTGGGCCATTGGCCCATGCGTGGCAGCAGCCGGCGCACTGGCGCAGGGATGGTGGTTAGCGCGCTGGCTACCGGATTTCGCCGCCCTCCAGGCGGTGATGCCCGTGCTACTTCTGTTGATAGCAGCTTTCGAGTTGCTGCAAACCGGACTTTTTGACAGCCTCATGCCGACGTTGGTCGAGGCCCTGACGCAAGAAGCGCGCACGTTGGTGCGCTACTACCTGGGACAAGGGCTGCGCTATGGCCTGTGGACAGCGTTGCCGCTACTCGCAGTCATGGCGTTGATCGGAGAGTATCTGGATGCTGGCTGGTTGGAGGGGCGCTATACCGGCATCACCCCTTTTCTGGGGCTGGCTTTGACGTGGGCGGCGCTTCAATGGCCGACGTGGATGGCTGAGCGTTTGCTAGAGGCGGAAGGACGCCCTGGGCTGCGCTCAATCGCATTGGTGGCCGAACAGGGGGCGCGGTGGGGATTGATTGTTCTTTTAGCGCCAAGATTTGCCCTATCAGGTTTATGGGCTGCGATGATGGCGGCATTGCTGCTCCGCACGGTGTTGAGCTGGCTATTCGTGCGCCGCTGGCGGGTGCGGCTCAATCTCTGGCAAATGGCGGTCGCGCCTGCTGGAGCAGCTCTGGTCATCTACAACCTTGGAAAGGCCCTACAGGCGTTTCTCGGACCGGCTGAGATGGCTTGGGCGCAGTTACTCTGGTTTAGCGCGTTGCTGCTGCTATTGCCCGTCTACGGCTTTCTCACGGGCTTACTGGGCGGCTGGGATGATGCGGGGTTGGAGGAATTTCATCGCGCAGTGCAGTTGAGCGATCTGGGATTGCCTCTGACCGGGCTTTTGTGGGAGATGATTCGGTTGGGAGCGCACCTCTCCCCGCTACATGGCGCCTTTCCCATGGCATTGCAGGCTAAGGCGCATGAAGAAGCGCAGGCGCTCTCCATGCGCCGGCCAATGGTCGGCTGAAATCGGCGCGCGAGTCAATCAAAGTGCATTTGCAGTCCCGCAGCCGTCATGAGATAGCGGCCAAAAAGTACATCCTTCGCAGCAAGCAGACGGGGCAATAGCACGGGGAGATCCTCGACCACCGGCAGCGACGCCAACGCCGCCAACGCCACCCATTCGACCTCACCCTCCGCTGAAGCCAGCAAAGCCCCTGCCGGCGCCGTCCCCACAAAGACAAAAAGCATGATGCCGGGCGGCTCGGCGCGCGTAACGTGAATCAGTCCCTTGAGCTGCAGCCGTGTAGGTGTGATCCCGGCCTCTTCTTGTACTTCGCGCAATGCCGCCTGTAGCGGCTCCTCCCCTGGCTCGATATGCCCTCCCAGGCCATTGTAGCGATTCGCCCACAGCTTTTTATCGGGGGCGCCGCGCAGTAACAACACGCGCTCCTCTTGCATCAAAAACACGAGCGTGCGCGGCACAACGGTGTAGCGCGCGGGGTCGTTAAGTTGTTCCTCGGGCCGCATAGGTATTGCCGCCATAGACCAGCATCAATGTGTGAATGGCCTCAAAAGTGAGCCAGCGACTGGGTTGAAAGATACGCTCGATTTGTAGCTCATTGGCCGAAGCGCGGTTCTTCTGCCACCGCCCGTCTGCGGTCTGCAATTCAAGCAGCCGCGCAGTGAACTCTCGCAACCGGATGTGTTCTGTATAGCCGGCATGGGCTAACACATGCGCCAGCTCCAGCAAATCCGTCTCGTAATAGCGAATGTAACGCAGCCGCAGCCACTCAGCATCGCGTCGTTCCCAATCGAAAGGCCAAAGCAGCAGAGTTTCGGCGAGCTGTTGTTTAGCCTGAGTCTCTTCGATGGTGCAAGCGTCCGTCGGAATGCACTGCAAACCGGCCAACGCCTTGATGATACCAGCGGCGCATTCTCCGCCCGCAATGGGGCAGCGGAGCTGCCAGGGCTGCTGAAGGATCGCCTGCACCAATGTCTGGCGCGCCGATTGCACGCGCGGGTCCTCGCCCAAGCCAAAGTGATAGAGCAACTGCAGCGCCATACCGGTGTAGCAGAGCCAGATCTCCGGTTGCGCCACATCTGGCGCAAAGCGTCCATCCGCAAGCCGCCCGTAGGTGAGCAGGTGTTCGCAGGCAGCAATCGCCAGATTGAAGGGCGGCGCGCTCATCTGCGCCAGCGTGTAGAGAACGCCAAACGTGCCTGCCGCCGCGCCGAAATAGGGATTCTCGACGCGGCCCCAGAAACTGACCGGGTTGGCATAACGGAGCAAAGTTTGCACCGGGCGCCAGCTCAGCACCGCCCGATACTCCGCTCCCAGTTCTGCTTCTGGGCGTTCAAAGATATGCCGCAGGGTCAGCAACCGGGCTGAAGGATTCTCTGGGTCCAACAACCACGGTACCGGATCGCGGTGGACATAGTCAAGCCAGGACATGCGCGCACCTCGCGGCGACCCAGGAGCTTACAGTTTGTAGCCGATCATCCGCAGGAAGTTCTTGCGCCAGGCAATATCTTCGGGACCTTCGATCCCCTGACTCGCCATGCCATCAATGATGCCGAGGATTCCCCGCCCTTGCGCCGTTTCTGCGACGATGACTTCCACCGGATTAGCCGTGGCGCAGAAGATCCGGGTCACTTCGGGAACCTGCTTGACGGCGTTGAGGACATTGATGGGATAGAAGCCCTCGCCCAGGAAAATAATGAAGGCATGTCCCGTACTCAGCGCGAGGGCGTTTTGCTGCGCCAGGGCGATCATGGCCTCATCGTTGCCAGACCAGCGCACCAGGGCTTTGCCCGAAGCCTCACAAAACGCTAAGCCGAATTTGATGCCGGGCGTCGAAGCAACGAGCGCCTCATGCAGATCTTCCACAGTTTTGATGAAATGCGACTGCCCCAGAATGAAGTTGATCGGCTCAGGTTTCGCAATACGTACAATTTGGAGTTCCATACACTTCCTCCCCACAAGAATTGTTCACGGATCACACATAGCGCTACAGAACTGCGAATGCGAGGCGAGATCAGCACAGGGATGCTTTTCTGCGCGCAAACCGTTGACTAGCTCAAACCGCGTCTCCATGTTCTGATGTAACCAGGACGGCAATGCCAGCGTCTGCAAGCGCCTGTCGCAACGCATCCATGACCTCTCCCAGATAGCGTTGCGCTTCAACCTCATCTTGCGCGTGCATCGCCGCGATGATCCGCAATTCCGCGCTGCCAGCGGCAGGGAAAGGGCGCGCCAACGACTTGATGTACGCATCGGGGTAGCGGGCCGAGACCGCGTGCAGCAATGGCGCGACGTGCGCCTCATCCTCACAATGCGCGACTAACGCGCGCTCAATCCAGAGATAGTGCTCGAAGCGCGCAGCGAGCAACGGTACCAGCGCCGTATCGAAGATCGCGGTCAGCTCCGCCGGAACGCCGGGCAGGCAGACAATCAAGACGCCGCCCTCTTCGAGCATGACGCCGGGCGCCACACCGATGGGATTCGGAAGCGGCGTCGCTCCGGCAGGCAGCCGGGACATTTTGCGTCGCGCAGCTTCAGGCCCGCGTTCCAGCACGTACCCTGCCGCCAAAAGCCGATCGTAATGCGCCTCCACCAGGGCGCGCGCAGCCGGCATCTCGATAAGCGGTCGGCTCAGCGCCGCAGCAATAGCGTCCAGCGTGCCATCATCCTCCGTGGGGCCTAGCCCGCCGCTAATCATCAGCAGCTCCGGGCGAGATGCCAGAAGGGTGATGAGCGAAGCGGCGATAGCGCAGGATTCATCCCGCACCATCGCCGCCTGTTGAACTGTAAAACCCAGCCGGGTCAGCTCGCGGGCCAGAGTGAAGAGATTACAATCTCGAATCTCGCCGTTGAGTAACTCGCTGCCAATCACCAGCAGAGCTGCGCGAGCCGCTCCACTCACGAATTCATCCCCAGCACCTTGTGAATGCTGGTCAACAACTCGTGGGGGCCAAACGGCTTGGTGACATAATCATCCACCTTGGCGATATGCAAGCCGAGCACCTTGTCAATGCTCTGCGCTTTGGCGGTGACAACAATCACCGGAATCGTCTTCAGCGCCGCATCAGCCTTGATCTGTTGATAAACTTCCCAACCGTCCATATCGGGCATCATCAGGTCGAGCAAAATCAGATCTGGATGTAATTCGCGCACCGCATCCAAACCCTTCTGGCCCCCAATCGCTCCTACGAGTTCGAAGTTGCCCCGGTCCAGAATGATCCGGATCAGCTCGATCATTTCGGGCTCGTCTTCGATGCATACCACCAGGCGTTTCTTTATCTCCGTCATCGAGCACCTCCGTAAGCCAATTGCACTTTTAGTGTAACATAAGGGGCGTTGGATGTCAATCTACTTCCAACTGCGCAAGCCGCGCAGAGCACACTCTTAGAAGCAGAGAGGTGTGTGCTGAGGCGAGCTTTCCAAACGCAATAACCCTGCTTCAAGGTGCAGGCGCCGGTGGAATTCATAACGATTGCGGGTATACTTTGGTAGTCGAAATTCGGTTTTCCAGCTGCGAGTTTCAGTTTAGCCTGAAGGTCGGCCAGCGAATAACCTTCGTTGTCAGGCCAGACACCGCAGCACACATTCCTATTCTGCCATAGAGATCATGCCCGATTCAAACGCCAATCCACGTTTTATCGCCGACGCCATGCTGGGCAAGCTGGCGCGGTGGCTGCGCCTGCTGGGTTACGACACCCGCTACTCCCAAGACGATGACGCCGCCATCGCCAACTGCGCCCGCGCCGAAGGGCGGATTTTGCTGACGCGGGATCGGGGTCTGGCGGCGCGACGCGGACTTAACGCCATCCTCATCGTGGGCACAGATCTGGAAACGCAACTGGCGCAAGTCCATGCCACAGTAGGCATCCCGCCCATGCCGCCCCGCTGCATGGACTGCAACGTGCGCCTGCACCCCATCGCACCGGAAGCTGCGCGTTCACAGGTTCCAGCCTATGTAGCGCAAACCCAGAGCGACTTTCAACAATGCCCAAAGTGTGGTAGAATTCTATGGCCCGGGACACACTGGCAAGGCATCGCGCGCCGCTTGCGGCGCGCGTTGAACCGCCCGTAAGCGTACAGAGAGCCGCTGATGCAGCAATGAAGAATCAATGAGACCTGGAGAGCATTGCGCGCGTGTTTCAGCGCCG
>CAZDSF010000018.1:49084-51512 GCA_964508025.1 uncultured Anaerolineales bacterium | reverse complement strand
CCGGATGTAGCAGTCCCACGGGGGCCAGATTCTTCCGGTCGGCGTAGAGCGAGGCGGTCTCCATGAGCCAGCGATGCAGCCCGCCGATGGCTTCGCGTTGGGGGGCGTATTTTTCGGCAGTGAGTAGCGTGAAAGCGCCATCAGCCTCAACGAATTCCGTGCCCTTGACCACCATCGAAGCGCCGCAGGCGGCGGCTTCGGCGATGGCTTGCTGATAGCGGCGCGGCGCATACACCTGATCGAAGCCGATGCCCTTGTCGTAGGGGTCTACGCTCAGATGCGTCTCTCCGATGAGCGCGCGCGCGGTGCGGATGGTGAGAGCGTTGTTGATGAGTTGCTGGGGCGCGTTTTGCAGCGTGGGCAGCCATTGCACCAGGCCGTAGTTTTCGATCATCACCACATCTTGTACTTTTGCGAGCGCCGCCAGATCAATGCCGTAGGTAACAAAACTGGGGCGCATCACGGCATCGAAATTGTTGGCGCTGATGATGACATCGGCTTTGTGGGCGCGGGCGTGCGCGGCCAGTGCGTCCAGGGTCGCCGTCACCTGGTCGGCGCGCCAGCGGAGGTAGATGCGCGCGTGCTCGTCGTGTTCTGGCTCGATGTGCCGGGGAATATCTAGCCCCGCAGCATTGCGGAAGGCCGTGCGGCAGCGTTCGCAGTAGCAGCCCGCACCGCCCATCCAGGCGCCGCCGCTGTGGAGGGGCCCTACGCCATGCCAGGGATTGTCGAAGAAGACGCCATCGGCGCCGGCCTGGATCACGCCTTCGAGCATGGCTTGCAGGTGGGCGCGCCATTCGGGATGCAGCCAGCAGGTCATGTAGCGCCCGGTGTAGTAGGGGAAGCGGCGCCCGCGTGGATCCAGCGCGTACCAGTCACGCTCCATGAAGCTGCCGGCAAAGACGCAATTGGAGGTCTGGATGTAGCCGAAAACCCGCGCGCCGGCGCTTTGATAGACCTGCGCCGCCTGGCGAAAGGCTTCCCAATCCTGCTGTTCGATTTCCGGCGGAAAGCCCCAGTTGTAGGTGAGATAAGCCCAGTTGCACCGGGCTTCTTGTACGATGCGCACCGCGCCCTGGAGGGCGTGCGCCTCTTCGTGGACGGCTTCGTTGACAGGCGCATTCATGAATTTGAGGCGGTTCATGCGGATGGTTCCTGGCCCGGCCAAGAGGTACACGGGCCGATGCACGCCGATGGCAAGGCGAATGGTTGAATCGGGCATGCCGCCCTCCCTTTATTGAAATTCCAGGGTTGCTTCGGGATAGCAGGCGAGTTCCTGCCGGAAGTGGTTGCGCAGTGTGTCGCGTTCCTCTTCGGGGATGAAGGCGCTCTCGACGGCGTTGCGCAAGGCGCGGAAGATCAGGCGCTTTTGTAACCCGATATCCTTCACGGCAACCAGATACTCGTCGGTGAGGGTGGTATCGCTCACACTGGGGTCATCGGTGTTGATGGTTACCTTGAGGCGCAAGCCAAAGAGGTCTATAAGGGGGTGGAGGGTGAGTCCCGGTACGGCCCCGGTCTGGAAGTTGCTCGTGGGGCAGACTTCCAGCGCGATATCGCGTCGGTAGAGCAGTTGCACGACTTCGGAGTTTTCGACGGCGCGAATGCCATGCCCAATGCGTTCGGCGCCGAGGAGGTTGATGGCGTCGCGCACGCTATCCGAGCCGGCTGCCTCGCCCGCATGGACTGTGATGTGCAGCCCGGCATCACGGGCGCGTTGAAACGGCTCTTTGAACCGGCGCGCCGGATGATTCACTTCATCGCCTGCCAGATCAATGCCGCGCACCAGCGGCCCGTGAAAGGCGATGGCAAGATCTACAATTTCGTTAGCAATGTTGAGGGATTCATCGCGTCCGATCTGCAGGATGAGGCAGGTGCGGGTTTGCGTCCACTCGTGGCTTTTTTCGACGGTCTGCACGACCCAGTCTACCACATCTGGCAAGGGAAAGCCCTGGACGCGCGAAAGCGCTACCGGGTTGAAGCGCAATTCCAGATAGTGGATGTTGTCGTCGGTGGCGTCAATGATAGCTTCTTGGGTGATACGTTGGACAGCTTCTTTGGAGGTGTAGAAGCGGCGCAACAATTTGAACTTTTCGAGGAACCGATGGAAGTCCGGGTAATCGTCTGTGACCTGCACGTAGGGGCGCAGTTGTTCAACGTCGTAGCTGGGTAGGTCAATGCCATGTTCCAGGGCGATTTCCGACAACGTTTGCAGGCGCAATGATCCCTCGAGGTGGCGATGGAGATCTATCTTGGGCAAATTGCGCGCCCATAGACGCAATAATTTCTGTGATTCGGCGCTACGCTGCAATATCCTGCTTGCGGTTATTGGTTGTGTCATCATGGTCATTTTACTTCGGCCTTTGATGTTGGACTAGGGCTGTTTGGTCAGCCAACCCCAGTATTTGAGGGCGGTGAGTACGTTGAT
>CAZDSF010000018.1:37040-48984 GCA_964508025.1 uncultured Anaerolineales bacterium | reverse complement strand
CGCACCCAATAGATGCACGCCCCTATTGCGGTCAGTATAATTGGGAGCAGGTACCAACGATACCAGGTGCGCGAATTGGCGCTGCGCTCGAAGAAGCGCGCGATGCTCATCAGCAGCACTTGTAGCATGATAATGCCGCACCAGCTGATAATCGCCAGGAGCAGGCGCAGGATCATGGCGGTTCTCCCGTCCTCCCTTTGCGTGAATTAGCGCCGTGCAATCAGCGCCGGACAAAGGCTTTGATGAATGATTCGGCCATGTATTGGGGGTTGCCGCTCAAAATGCCCTCGCGGCCTTTGAACGGTTCCTGCACCACCAATCCATGTGGGCCGATGTCGAATTGCCGGATATGGGTATCGTGCGCGCTGCCGCGCATTTTGAGGACGATGATGGCGCGGCGAATGGCGCTCTCGATCTCCACATAGCGCAACAGTATATACGAGTCTACCAGGAAGCTCATGCTGGCTTCGGTTTCATCTTCCTCACGTTGTTCGTCGCCCAGCAGTACGTAGGCTTCGCGGGTGAAGATCGCGGTCAGCCCTTCACGTTTCAGTGCGTTCAAGAAGCCGTGAAGCAGATTACGCAGTTCCACGGGGTCGTTGGTCATCCGTTCAAATTGTGAGAGGCTGTCTACCAGAATGCGCTTCACCCCCATGCTGTTCACCAGGCCAGCGATTCGTCCGTTGAAGCGTTCCAGGTCGGCTTTGGTGACTTCGGGGCTACTCATCATCACCTGGAGCAACCGGCGCCGTTCCAGCTCGCGGAAATCCCAGCCGAAGCCCGCCGCATCACGATAATACTGTTCCGGGAATTGCTCGAAGGTGAGAATCAACCCCGGCTCGCCGTGCGTTGCGCCATAGTGGATGAACTGCATTCCCAGCGTGGTCTTGCCGCAGCCGGGCGCGCCTTCGATGAGATTAGCCGTGCGCGGCAGAAAGCCGCCCCTGAGCATGGCATCAAGCCCCGGAACCCCTGTGATTGCACGTTCTTCAGGTTGCATGAGGGTCTCCTTACATCTGTCCTGGTCGGCGGCTATGCCGGTTCAATGTCCACCCTTGATGACGTAGTAGATGGCGCGAATGCGGAACTGCCGATCCTCGCTTGCCTGGATGAAGCGCGCCAGTAGATCGCGGGTTTCCGGGTCCGCCGATAGCGCGTACACGACCAGGGACCCCATGCGCGTCTCTTCCAGCAAACCGCGCATCGCCAGTTCTGCCAGCTCTTCTTCCACGCTCTCAGGATTGCGCCCGGCATAGCGGGCGATATTGTCCACAGTATCAATGGTGTGGGGGTTGTTGAAGAAGAAGCGCAGAAGATCCCATTTGATAAATGAGTCCACGTATTTGTTCAGGAAACTGAGCAGGTTGGGATCAATATCACCGGTATATGCGCGGTTTGCCAGATTCTCCCTCTCCATAAATCCCTCCCCTGAAAATCACCCTCTTACCAATATTGAAGCCAGAATTCCTAGTATCTACTGTAGATAGGTTGGTCACTTACTTCTGGCAAAGTCATCCCGCTGCAAGGCTTTCAGCGCGGTTGCGATGGTTTGGCGCTATCGCTGCCATAATCGAGGCTCACGTATCGTTTGGTGATGCCCTTCTGTTGATCCTCGCGGAAATGGCAGGCTTTGTATTTTTTGCCGCTGCCGCACCAACAGGGATCGTTGCGGCCCAGCTCGCGTGTGCCGGGACGGCGGCTGGTCTGCGGTTGCGCCGCCGCCTGGACGCTGCCGCCGCTGGCGCGCAACGCGGGGCGTTGTGGGGTGAGGGTGGGGCGTTGTTGCTGGCGCTGTCGCCCGCTTGCCGCCCGGTTGCTGGGCGCCGCCGGCACCAGGAACAGCGCGCGCACAATCTCCTGTTGCACCGACGCCAGCATCTCCTGATACATCTCGTACGCTTCTTTCTGATAGGCCACCAGCGGGCGTTGTTGTCCTATTGCGCGCAGCCCGATACCCTCGCGCAGGATGTCCAGGTCGGTGAGGTGGCGCACCCAGGCATTATCGAGTGCGCGCAACATCAACCGCCGGTCTCGCGTGAGCCGATGTGTGGCGATGACGATGTCTTGCACCTGCTTTTCTTGCTCGGCGGAGAGGCGCCGCAAGGGCAGCTCGCGGAGCTCATTCAGCGCGGCGTCGCCCCAGAGCGCGCGCAACTGTGCGGCAATATCTTCGTAGAAGGGATCGCGGCTTTCGAGAATTTGCGCCAACGTAACTTCGTCCTGGCGCATGGCGTGATAAACATCGCTGCCCAGCTGTTGGTGCATTCGCTCGTAGGTTTGCTCCGCCCAGGTGGTGAGCTGCTCGATCATCGCTTCGGGCTTCATCTGCGCCAGCGTGTTAACGGTGAAATCCTTCGGCAGCGGCGCGAAGCGGCGCAGCTCCGCTAACAGGGCCTTGAGATCCCAATCCTCTTTGTAGCCGGCAGTTCCCTCATTGATGACGCGGGTGATTTCTTTCTTGACCATCTCCAGCAAGTCCTCTTTTAGATCTTCGCGGGAGAGGATCTTGCGGCGTTCGGCGTAGACTACACCGCGCTGCTTGTTCACCACATCATCGTATTCCAGCACGTGCTTGCGCAAA
Organism: uncultured Anaerolineales bacterium; assembly: GCA_964508025.1. GTDB lineage: Bacteria > Chloroflexota > Anaerolineae > B4-G1 > SLSP01 > JAAZNO01. The sequence goes on along the minus strand of CAZDSF010000018.1, from coordinate 46,403 downwards.
TCGAAGTTGTAACCTTCGACGCGCTCCTGCACTGAGGCGATGACTTTGCCCAGCACCTTGAATTCCAATGGAATGTCATCCATGCCGGCGCGTTCCATCCACGGCTGGAGGCGCTCGCCGCCGAAGCGGCGCATCAGCTCATCTTCCAGGGAGATGTAGAAGCGGCTCGAACCGGGATCGCCCTGGCGTCCGGCGCGCCCCCGCAGCTGGTTGTCAATACGGCGCGCCTCGTGGCGCTCCGTGCCGATGACGTGCAGCCCGCCCGCCTGGTAGATGCGCTCTCGGTCGGCGGCGCACTGCCGTACCCTATCGCGCAGCACCTCGGCCCAGCGGTGGGGATAGTGCGTGGTGGGATCTTCCCCGCGCCGCGCCAACTTGAGCGCCGCTTCCCAATCCGCCGAAGGAATTTGGGTGACATCAATCTCCTCACGGCGCAGCTGCTCGCGGGCCATACCCTCGGCGTTGCCGCCCAGCAGGATGTCCACGCCGCGCCCCGCCATGTTGGTGGCGATGGTGACGGCGCCGGGCTGCCCCGCCTGGGCGATGATGGTTGCCTCGCGCTCGTGATACTTCGCGTTGAGGACTTCGTGGCGAATGTTCTTCGCCTTCAGCATCCGCGATAGCCGTTCCGAAGTCTCGATGGCAGTTGTGCCGACGAGCACCGGACGTCCGGCGCGGTGGGCCGCTTCGATTTCTTGTACCACGGCTTTGAACTTGGTCCCTTCGGATTTGTAAATCTGATCTGGCAGATCCAGACGACGGAAATAGCGCCGCCCTGTTGGATCATCATACACTGTGACTTTGCCGTGGTCGCCGTTGTCCTCATGGAAGATACCCGCAAAGGCGACACCGGCTTCTGCGATTGGCACTTCCTTCACTTGCAGCCCCTCAAAGCGCGCCCGATACTCTACATTGGTAGGCAGGACGGTGACATCGAGGTTGTAGATGCTGCGTAGTTCCTCTTTCTCTGTCTCTGCCGTGCCCGTCATACCGGCGAGTTTGTGGTACATGCGGAAGAAGTTCTGGAAGGTGATCGTGGCATAGGTGAGCGATTCGCGCTGAATCTGGACATGCTCTTTGGCTTCGATGGCCTGATGCAAGCCCTCAGAGTAGCGCCGCCCGAACATCAGCCGCCCGGTGAACGCATCTACGATGATGATCTCCCCATCTCGAATCACGTATTCTTTATCCAGATGATAGAATTCTTTGGCGCGCAGAGCGTTGTCGAGATAGGGGGTCATGTGCGCGTGCTGCGGGTCGTAGAGGCTCTCGCCTTCGGGAATGCCGAGGAGCCGCTCCACTTTGGCGACGCCGTCTTCGGTCAGCAGCACCACCTGAGTGCGCAGGTCTACCTCGTAATCCGTATCCTCATGCAGCATGGGCACGATGCCGGCGAAACGCTTGTACAGCTCCGAGGATTCCTCCGCCGGCCCAGAGATGATGAGCGGCGTGCGCGCCTCATCAATGAGGATGCTATCAACCTCGTCTACGATGGCGTAGTGGAGTTCGCGTTGCGCGCACTGCGACAGCGCCACCACCATGTTATCGCGCAGATAATCGAAGCCAAATTCGTTGTTGGTGCCGTAGGTGATGTCGGCCTGATAGGTCTCGCGGCGGGTGATGGGGCGCAGGTTTTGCAGCCGATCATCCTCCGAAGCATAGTTGGGATCGTAGAGGAAAGAGCCTTCATCGGGGACGCCGCTGCCGGATTGGATGACGCTGACGCTGACGCCAAGGGCGTGGTAGATCGGCCCCATCCATTGCACGCCGAACTTCGCCAGATAATCGTTGGGTGTGATCAGATGCGCGCCGCGCCCGGCGAGCGCGTTCAGGTAGAGCGGCAGCGTGGCGACGAGGGTCTTGCCCTCGCCGGTGCGCATCTCCACCACTTTGCCCTGGTGCAGGATCATGCCGCCGATGAGCTGTACATCGTAGTGGCGATGCCCGATGGTGCGCCGCCCGGCTTCGCGCACAGCGGCGAAGGCTTCGGGCAGCAGGTCATCGAGGGTTTCATCTGCGCTGAGACGCTGGCGGAATTCGGCAGTTTTGGCGCGCAATTGCGCATCGCTCAACGCCTGGTATTCCGATTCCAGCGCGTTGATGGTTTGGACGATTTTCTGCAAGCGGGCGATTTCGCGGTCGTTGCTGTTGCCGAACACCCGCTCAAGGAATTTCATTGGCATGTAATGGGACTCCAATAGGTAGATTTGCTTAAAATTATACCATGGGGCTTGTGGGCGGCAATCTCGCTTCTGTGCGAGATTTTGTTTTGGGGCGGCGCCGTCTATACATGCGTGACGCCCCCGGCGAGGGGGGTGCCGGGGGCGTCACTAGCCAAGAAAGGAGAAGAGATGCTGATCGAACGTTGTTAGTGTGTTTTGGTAATGCCACTATGATAGTGTAAATGCTTAGCTAGGCATAGTGACGAATGACCCGGAAAAGTAGGATTTCCGTCAATCCCCCATTACCCATCACCCATCACCCATCACCTTGTCTTGATAATGCGCTATTGCCGCGCGCAGGAAGTCCGCATCGAAGGGCCCGGCGGGCGAGGGCGTCTCCCAGATCCGGCTTGGCAGGCGCAAGTCCTCGAACGTGAAGCCCTCGCGCAGTTTGAACGCGGTCTTGCGTCGCAACACCTCCGCGCCGAGCGCCGCCAGCTGCTCCGGCGTCGCCTCGACCCCGATGGGCGCCAGCGCCGCCGTGATGGTCTCCGGCGTGTAGATGCCGCGCGCGAAGAAGCAGATCACCAGGCTGGCGAGCACCTGCCGCCAGCGCTCCTCTTGCAGCAGGTTCTCGGCCACGCCCTCCGGCGTGAGCGCCTGGCCCTTCTGCGCGGCTCTCTGATCCAGGCTGTAGCCCGCGCTATCGAGGTGGCTGTGCCGCGCGCCGGTGAGGTAGCCCAGATGACAGCCCGGTCCGGTGTGGTAGCCGGGCATCTCGTTGCCGCCGAAAGCCAGCGCGAATTCCTCCCCGCCGTAGATACTCGCCGCGTGATCCACGCCCCGCGCCAGCGCCCGGTAGAAATCCGTCGGCTGCGTGGTGATGCGCTCGGTCGCGGCGATGTAGGCTGCCGCATTGCCGAACGCCAGCGGCACGCCGTCGGTATCTTCCAGCGTGATGAGGCCGCGCTCCAGCGCTTCGGTGGCCCACGCCAGGCACACGCCCGCGCTCATCACATCGAGGCCCTGCACTTCGGTCTCGTCTATGATCTGCAACATCCCTGGCGCATCGCCCACGCCCAACATGCTTCCTACCGCAAAGATCGGCTCGTGATCGTAGCCGAGCATCAGCGTTTTGTAGAAGTAGGGATCGTTGGGGTACGGAATGCGCAGCGCGGCCAGGTGAACGCAGGCGACGGGGCAATGGGCGCAGGCCACGCGGCGGCCCAGGTAGTCCGCCGCCAGCCGTTCGCCGGAGATTGCTTCCGCGTCCTCGAAGCGCCCGCTTTGCAGATTGCGTGTGGGCAGCGCGCCGATGGCATCCAGCGGCAGCACATTGATGGGCGTGCCGATCTCGTGGTACTTTTTCATCAGCTCCGATTCGGTCGCCGCCTTGAAGATGCTATCGTAAGCGGCGCGGTAGCCTCTGCGGTCGGCGATGGGCAGCGCGCGCCGCCCGGCGACCACCAGCGCCTTGAGCTGCTTGCTGCCGAACACCGCGCCCAGCCCCAGCCGCCCGAAATGCCGGTACGTCTCGGTCGTGACGCCGGCGTAGGTTACGCCGCGCTCGCCCGCGCGCCCGATGCGCATGATGGAGCGCAGCCCTGCGCCGCTCTCGCGCTTGCGCAGCACCGCGCCGGTGGTGTACGCGCTGCGCATTCCCCACAGCGCGGAGGCGTCGCGGAATTGCGCGCCATGTTCATCTACGACCAGATACACGGGCAGCGTGCTCCTGCCGCGAATGACAATCGCGCCGTAGCCCGCCATGCGGATGGCGACGGCGCTGCGGCCCCCGGCGTGGCTCTCGCCCAGATTGCCCGTGTGCGGCGATTTGAACATCGCCACGGTCTTGGAGGCGAGCGGGTAATGCCCCACCAGCGGCCCGATGGCGAGGATGATGGGATTCTCCGGCCCCAGCGGATCGGCGCCGGCGGGGCAGAGCTCCTCCAGCAGGCGGATCGCCGCACCCGCGCCGCCCAACCCGGCCTCGAAGAGCTCCGGGCGTTCGTCTACCCGCCAGGTGCGGCGGGTCAGGTCAACGGTGAGAATGCGGGATAAGGGATCGTGATTGTGCATGGGTTTCTCCTTGAGAGACGACGGACGACCGACGACAGACGACCGGAAACCTGCGGTCTGTTGTGCATCCTCCGTGGTCAAAATAGGTAGCCGCGATTTGGAAATCGCGCTCTGAATTGCTTGACAGGATTCCTGATTTCATGGTAGGATAGAGACACGGGGACGAAATTCGGCTTCATGCCGTGTGAGGGTGTGCTTGCGAGCGCATCCTCCTATATCCCCGGTCGGTCTTGTAAAGCCGCTGGCGTCAGCGGCTTTTTTTTGTAGCTGCGCCAAATCGCGCTAACGAACGCGAAAGGGATTTCGCGGCTACGGATGCAACGCCAAGTTGCCCAGGTTTCTCTGCGCCTCTGCGCCTCTGCGTTGATTTCTCTATTCATTCAGGCTCTCCAGATTCTCCCGCGCGATGCGGATATACGGATGCTCCGGCAGCAGGAAGCGCTCGAAAATCCGCAGGGCGCGCTCGAAGGCCGCCCGCGCCCCGGCGAGATCGCCCAGGTCGTGCAGCACGCTCCCCAGGTTGTTGACAGCGGCGGCAACCTCCGGATGTTCTGGCCCGTAAAGGGCGGCGCTCAGATTCAAGGCTTGTTGATAGGTCGCCCGCGCATTCTCGAAATCGCCGATTTCCCGGTAGGTATCGCCCAGGGCGCGCAGTGCGCGCAGTCGCGCAGCTTGCGCTTCGGGCGTGTCGGCATCCGCATATTCTTCCAATAAGCCGCGCAGCTGCACAATGCGCTCCCAACGCGCGGGTGGGGTTTCGGCCTGCATGGCCTTCGCGCGCGTTTCCAGCGTTTGGGCGTGAATGCGCTCCAGCGCCGGCGCGGCGGGAGAAAATTCATACAGCTTGGTGAACTTTCCTGACCCGCAATGACCCGTGAGCAACTGCCGATGGTAATACGGCGCTTTTTGAACATGGACGCGCCGGGCCACCAACGCGACGATATCTTCATCACCACGCGCCGAACTGAAATCTATGTAACGCGGATCGCCCGACGGGAGGGGCATATCAGGGTTGACGAATTGGTAAAGCTCCTCTACGGTTGTTGCGACTGGATGATTCATCGAATTCCTCCTCCCTCGAAAATAGTCATGGGTGAGTGGTGAGCAGTTTGCGCGCAGCGAACTGCGTCCTGCTCACTGCTCTCTACGAACCATAATCAGAAATCCGTCATCTCTTCCAGCGCAATCACCTCATACGGGCAATACTGCGCGCAGTAGCCGCAATACACGCAAATCTGCGGCTTGTGCTGTTCCCCATCCCAGAACACCGCGCCGAAGGGGCATGCTGCCACGCAATTGCCGCAGCCGATGCACTCGGCGGCTTTGAATTTCACGCCGCCGCCCTCGCGCACGGTGAGCGCGTCGGTGGGGCACACACGCGCGCAGGGCGGATCGCTGCACGCGCGGCACACGACCACCACAAAGCCCTTGCGAATCCCGCCCGCTGAGCGAACGCCGATGCACGATGAAGCCAGCCCGCCTTCGCCCACGCGCCGCGTGCAGGCGAACATGCACGCCTGGCAACCCACACAGCGATCCACATCTACCACGGATAAGCGTTTTGCCATGAAACAACCCCTCCAGGAAAAATCGGTCAACCGGTGTGATACGTAAAGCATGACCGGAGCTTTCTTCATGCATGATGTATTCAACTGAAATCAACCCGGCGCCGGTATCTTCGTCTATAATTATCCCCGGCTATGTGAATTTGTCCACTGTTGTATTCTGTATAGCGTTCCTCATGGGAATTAAATCAAAACCTTAATAATTATGATATCAACTGTAATAAAATCGAGTTTTTGGCTTGACGAGACTTAATTTCTGTGCTAGAATATAAATAATTATCAGAGGGCATGTGGAGGCGAGTATGTATCGCGTTCCGGCGCAATGTCCGATTTGTGAGGGAGAACTTTACGTTGAGCGCTTGTCCTGCAATCATTGTGGGACTTCGCTGGAGGGCGCGTTCCCGCTGGGGCGGATACAACGGCTGAGCGACGAGCAGTGGCAATTCGTGGAGCTCTTTCTGCGCTGTGAGGGGAAATTGAACCGGGTGCAGGAAGAGTTGGGGCTATCGTATCCTACCGTGCGCAATCGCTTGCATGATGTGATTCGTGCGTTGGGGTATGAGGTGCGCGAGGATGAGCCTGCGGTTGGGGTGCGGCAAGATTTGTTGAACGATCTTGCAGCGGGTAAGACGACGGTGGAGCAGGTGGTCCGGCTGCTTACCGGGAAGTAGCCTATCAAGTGGCGGGTGGCTGCCGTAAGGTAACGGTCACACCCGCGAGAAATCGCAGCGGAAGAAGGACTTCAACAGCCCCATGGATGGAAAATAGTTCGTAGAGTGCAGAGAGTAGTGAGCAGGATGCCGTTTGCCGGGGCCAAACTGCTCACCCCTCACGGCTCACCCATTACTATTTCAGAGGAGGTGTGGGATGGTCAGGGATGATCTCAAAGCGAAACTGGCAGAGAAATTGGCCCGCAAACGGGAGAAATTGCTGGAAAAAGTCTCGGATATTGAGGTGCGGAAAGCCGAGATTGAGGCCGAAATCGCCGAGTTGCAGGCGTCGTTGGAGGCTCTCGAAGCCGAACTCGCCGGGTTGGAGAACCCCACGCCAGGCGCGCGGGAGCGGCTGATTGCGCAGCGGGAGCGGCTGTTGGCGAAGAAGGAGCGGCTGGATTGGAAGTTGGAGTCGCTCGATATTCGTATGGAAGCCCTGCGGGATGCCAGCGAGCAATTGGAATTCCAGGTCGAGGATCCGCAGCGTCGTGGGTTTTCCGTGCATATCCCCCCGATCTCTCCGATTCCCCCTATCCCGCCCGTTCCGCCGATGCCTCACATTCCCACGCCGCCGCGTCCTTCACCGCGCCAGATGGAGGAGGAGCGGTTGCGGATTTTGCAGATGGTAGCTGAAGGCAAAATCACGGCGGAAGATGCCGTGCGGCTGCTCGAAGCGCTCTCTAGCGGGGCTGAGAGCGCCGCGAGCGCGGCGCCCAAACCGCGCGTGCTGCGGGTCAAGGTAACGGACGTGGACACCAACACGGTGCGCGTGAATATGAGCTTGCCGCTGAATTTTGTCCGCGCGGCGCTGCGCCGTGGAGGGCGCAATGTCCCAAACATCAACGTGGGCGGCGTCAACCTCGATGCGGAGGAGTTGGAGACGCTGTTGACGGCGGGGGTGCAGGGGCACATCATTGATATTGTGGATGAGAAAGACGGCGAGCGGGTCGAAGTGTTTGTGGAGTAGGGGCGATTTTCCGGGGCGACTCGCCCCGGCAAGGTGTCGGTCAGGGCCGGTGTAGCATTGCTGCGCCGGCCCTGACCGTTTTCTGCCCGCGTGGTTTTTCAAAAGCGTGCTATAATATTGAGCGGTTCGGCTCACTTGCGCCTTCACTTTCTGTGAGGCGGATTCTACTTCCCAATTGAGGAGGAAAGGCAATGACCGTACACCTGTATTTATCTGTGGTCCCCGAGGCATTAATTGCCTCTATGCTCACTCCTGAGCAATTCGGCGCTTATTATGCTGTGGGCAGCGAGAAAAAGTCGCATGGACAGGCGATTTTCTTCGAGCTTGATCCTGCCTATCGGCATGATGATCTGCCCATCGAAGAGGGCATTCGGCGTTGCGTGCCGCATGAGGATGGCGCGCCTAAGCGTTCGGTATACATATCCGTATATCGAGCGCTGGAGCGGGTCTCGCTCGATGCGATTCAGAAGCTGTATCTGGTGACGCAGGATGGCCGCACGTTGGGGTTGGATTCCAGCCCGGATTTCCCCGCAGAGGAAGCCGGGTTGCACTTGTATCAGGAAATCGCCCCGGTACATCCGCTGGTCGTGAGCACGTTGCCCCCCCACGAATTCTATGATCTCATTGTGAGCAATCCCACTTCACTGTTGACGTTGCCCGTGGTCTGTTTTGCGGAGCTGCGCCTGGGTGAACTGGCGGAGAATCCCGAATACGGCGCGGTGGGCGATCTGCCTTATGCGAACATTGATCACCTGCGCCAATGTCTGGTGGATCTGCGCACCAAGACCGTGAGCACGAAGATGGTGGATCGTATCTCACCTGCTTCATTCCCCTACCGCACGATCAAGAGCGGCATCTTTGTCGGCAACAAGGAGAAGCTGCTCTATTTCCCGCTGCCTTCGCGGGATGAACTGCGCGCCAAGCAATATCGCTGGTGGCGTTCGGCGAATATGTAGACTGGTGGCTGGTTGCTTGAAGCTGGACGGCGCGCATATTCGATCAGGGGCGTCCAGTAACCAGTACCCAGCAACCAGAAACTAAAATAATAGGGAGTCGAAAATGACAGAAACAACCTGGCTTCTCATTGGCATTGTCTGTGGATTGATTTCCATCGGTGCGGCTGTGCGGCTCTATTTTTGGGTGCTCAAGCAGGATCCGGGCACGGAGCAGGCGCAGAAGGTGGCGAGCTGGATTCGCCGTGGCGCGATCTCGTATCTCAAGAAGTTGTATCGCGCGTTGTTGATGCTGGCATTGGGCATGGCGTTGATTATCGCCGTCGTCTTTGGTATCGGGCATCATAGTCCGGGCTACGGCTTCCAGATGGCGCTGGCGTTCCTGGCGGGCGCCTTCCTTTCTTCCGTCGCGGGCTACATGGGCATGACCATCGCGGTCGAAGCCAATGTGCGCAGCGCGACCGCCGCGGAGAAGGGGCTATCGCCGGCGTTCAACGTGGCTTTCAAGGCTGGCGCGGTGCTCGGTCTGGCGATGATCGGCATCGGCGTGGTGGGCATGTGTACGATTTACTTGCTCACGCGCCAGGCGCAGATCGTGTTGGGCTTCAGCTTCGGCGCCTCGATGCTGGCGTTGCTGGCGAAGGCGGGCGGCGGTATCTACACCAAGACAGCGGACATCGCCGCCGACCTGGTGGGCAAGGTCGAGGTGGGCATCCCCGAAGATGACCCCCGTAACCCGGCGGTGATCGCCGATAACGTGGGCGATAACGTGGGTGATGTCGCGGGCATGGGCGCCGACATTTTCGACAGCTATGTCGCTTCTGCCGTGGCGGTGATGCTGCTCGGTACGGCGATTAGCGCGGATTTGGGCGCGCAGTACATCATCTTCCCTTTGATTCTGTGTACGTTGGGCATCATTTCTTCGCT
>CAZDSF010000018.1:32692-36940 GCA_964508025.1 uncultured Anaerolineales bacterium | reverse complement strand
GGCTTTAGCTATGGGCTGATCAGCATCGTGCCTTCGATTATCGGTATCGTGGTGGCGACGCTGGTCTCCTACTACCTGGCAGATGCCGCCGGGCTGAGCGGCGTCTACGGGGTGGGTATCAGCGCCGTAGGAATGCTGGCGGTGACGGGCATGATCGTCTCCGCCGATGCTTACGGGCCGATTGTGGACAATGCCCGTGGTATCGCCGAAATGGCTGGCATGTCTGAGAAGGTGGTGGAGACGGCGGATATTCTCGATGCTGCTGGCAATACAGCCAAAGCCATCACCAAGGGCTTTGCCATTGGCGCAGCGGCGCTGACGGTGCTGGCGCTCTTCGCGGCGTTTGCTTCGGAAATGGCGGCGGAAGGCGTGCAGATTCAGCTCAGCTTGCTGAACCCGCTGGTCATTGCGGGCGTGTTCCTCGGCGCGATGACGCCGCCGCTGTTCAGCGCGCTGACGATGCTCTCGGTAACGCACAATGCCTTCGATATGATCGAGGAGATCCGTGAGCAATTCCGCAAGGATCCGGGCATTCTGGCGGGCACCTCGGAGCCGGATTACGACACTTGTGTGTCGCTGGCGGCGCAGGGCGCGCTCACCTCGCTGATTCTGCCGGCATTCCTGGCGATTCTGCTGCCCCTGATTGTGGGTTTCTTGATGGGGCCGGAGGCGCTGGGCGCGTTCCTCGGCGGCGCGATTTTCACGGGTATCATCTTTGCGCTGCTCATGGCGAATGCGGGCGGCTTGTGGGACAACGCCAAGAAGTACATCGAATCGGGTTTCTTCGGCGGCAAGGGTTCCGAGGCGCACAAAGCCGGCGTCGTGGGCGACACGGTGGGCGACCCCTTCAAGGATACCGCGGGGCCTTCGCTCAACACCCTCATCACAGTGATGAGCCTGGTTTCGTCGCTCTTCGCGCCGATCATCGCGGCGTTCCATCTGTTCTAACTGTTCTAACGCTTGTAGATTCTCTCCGCGCCGCCTGCGATTCAACGAATCGCAGGCGGCGTTGTCGTTATTTTGCGAGATATTTGTCTTGAATATTCGCGGGTTTTGTGGTATAACTACCTCCAGGTTGTAGCCTGTTAGCCCGAATTGCGATTTGGGATTTGCAGATTCTTGAGGGAGGATGGTTTTCAAGGATGGGACGATATACGGGACCGAAACACAAGCGCTCGCGGCGCATTGGCATGGATCTTTTCGGCAACGGCGGCGAGAGCCTGCAACGCCGTCTACATCAGCCGCCCGGCCCGCACGGCCGGGAGCCGGGATACCGCCGTACTGAGACGGCGTATACCCAACAGTTGCGGGAAAAGCAGAAGGTCAAGTGGATGTATGGTGTGCGGGAACAACAATTCCGCCGTCTGTTACATAGCGCACAACGGGCGCAGGGCCAGACCGGGCTGGTGCTGTTGCAATTGCTGGAATCCCGGCTGGATAATGTCATCTACCGCATGGGACTCGCGGCGACTCGCCCACAGGCGCGCCAAATGGTGAGTCACGGGCATGTGTTGGTGAATGGCCGCCGGGTGAATATCCCTTCGTATCTTGTCCGTCCCGGCGAGGTGGTGAGCTTGAAGGAGCGCGCGCATCGTATACCGCAGGTGCGCGAGGCGTTGGCGGCATCGGTGGCGGCGCCTGCCTGGTTGGCGCTGACTGATGGTGCAGCGCAGGTGTTGCGCGCGCCTTTCCCAGAGGAATTGCCGACGGAGATCAATCCCCAGCTGATCGTGGAGTTCTACTCGCGGTAGCGCCGCTACGCTTGATGACAGCGGCGCCGGCAGCCTCGGCTGTCATTTCAGGCTTGCAAGCCAGGCTGCGCTCGCTTTGGGTGAGCGCAGCCTGATGACCTCAAGATGTGCGGTTTCCGGTTGGGCAAACAATATTGGATACTCGCGCCGCCGGCGTTTGTAGGTCTGCAACGCCCATAGCAGAATCGAATCGCGGCTGAAGAACGATAGCCGGATGCTTTCGCGGTTGCCATTCCATAACTCCTCGCGGGTGATGGCGCGGCTCACGGTGCGGAGGATCAGCCGGCTCATAATCACCGCCAGCGAATAATCCAACCAGATGACGGTATCCGCGCGTTTCCAGATCAGGTCGCGCACCCGGCTGTAATTGCCATCCACAGTCCACGCGGGGTCTTGCAGCGCTGCCTCGACGCGCTGCGCGAAGAGCGCTGGCGGCACGGGCTGCCAGTTGGCTTCCCAATGAAGCGCATCTAACTCAATGTGCGGAATGTCCAAAAGCTGGGCTAGCTGCTCTGTCATCGTGGTTTTACCGCTGCCACTTGTGCCTACCACGTGAATGCGTTGCATAATGTTCCTTCAAAAATGGCGGATGGCTGATCTTCTCAAGTCAATTTGACGCGAACTTGAGCACGCCTGTTCGATGCAGTGTAATGCAATCCCCCAAGATGACAAGGGTGATTTGCCCTTTCGTGAAAATGCGTGTATCCTTAGTGTACTGGCGTAGTTGTCGGACAACTGCTGCCAGATAGGGAGCATATCATGGAGGGAAGTGTAGATGGCGCTAGAGGAAAAGACATTACCGGAAGACTTTGTTGTGGATGCTGCGCTTGCTGCTGCCATTGAGACGGCGCTCACGGACGGTTTGCTGCCGTGTGCGGTGGCTTTTCGTGTCGCGGAGACGCATGTGGTCGCGCCGCTGCTGGTCGGTCAGACTGCGGATGTGCTTGGCATTCGCCTGACCCGTTGCCAGCTGGGGCTGTTCGGCTATCCGGGGCACGCCAAGGGTTGGGATGCTCTTGCAGGGACAGCCATTTCAGAAGACCTGGCGGCGGCAGTGCGAGCGGCGGCGGACGAGGCTGGCGGGATCGCCTGTGCGCGGCTATGGGAGCTGGCTGTGCAATTTGGCATCTCGCGGCTGCAGATAGGCTACGTTGCGGATCAACTTGGGCTGCGGATTGGAGCGTGCCAGCTGGGCGCATTTTGAGACGACAGGTAGGTTTTTGCGATTCGGGAAAAACTGAAGCACCGGATCGTTATGTGATTGTGCCATAAAGAGCTTTTGCGTGACGTTTATTTTTGTCGTGACTATCACATCAGGAGGTTAGTTTCATGTCCGTTGAAAAAGTCAAACCTGTCCCTTCCGATCTGGAAATTGCACAGGCCGCCGTGTTGCGACCCATTGTGGAGATTGCCCGCTCTGTGGGGCTCGAAGAGGATGACCTGGAGCTGTATGGCAAGCTCAAAGCCAAAGTGCATCTCGATGTACGCGAACGGATGGCGGATCGTCCCAACGCGAAGTACATTGACGTAACCGCTATCACGCCCACGCCGCTAGGCGAGGGGAAGACCACCACCACCATCGGCCTGACGCAGGCGCTCGGTGCGCTGGGTTACAAATCCATCTGCGCCATTCGCCAACCCTCGATGGGGCCGACCTTTGGCATCAAAGGCGGTGCGGCGGGCGGCGGCTACAGCCAGGTGATCCCGATGGAGGATTTCAACCTGCACCTCACCGGCGACATCCACGCGGTGAGCGCGGCCCACAACCTCTGCGCCGCTGCGATTGATGCGCGTCTCTATCATGAGAGCCGCTGGAGCGAGGCGTACTTCGAGAAGATCGGACTGCGCAAGCTCAACATTGATCCGTACAGCATCACCTGGAACCGCGTGGTGGATATGAACGATCGCGCGCTGCGCCATATCATCAGCGGGCTGGGCGACCTGGATGACGGGCCTATCCGCCAGTCGGGGTTCGATATCAGCGTGGCAAGCGAGATTATGGCGATCCTGGCGCTCTCCACGAGCCTCGCCGATATGCGTGCGCGCATCGGACGCATCGTCATCGGCACGGATAGCAAGAAGAACCCCATCACCACCGAGGATTTGGGCGTGGCCGGCGCGATGACGGTGTTGATGAAGGACGCGCTCATGCCCAACCTGCTACAAACGCTGGAGGAACAGGCCGCCTTCGTCCATGCCGGGCCGTTTGCCAACATTGCGCACGGCAACTCCTCGGTCATGGCTGACCAGATCGGCATCAAGCTGGGCGACTTCTTGCTCACGGAGTCGGGCTTTGGTTCGGATATGGGGATGGAGAAATTCTTCGACATCAAATGCCGCGCCTCCGGGCTGATTCCCAACGTGGTCGTTGTGGTTGCTACGGTGCGGGCGCTCAAGATGCATGGCGGCGGCCCGAAGGTGGTCGCCGGGCGCGCGCTCGACAAAGCCTACACCGAGGAAAACCTGCCGCTGTTGGAAAAGGGCGTCGCCAACCTGG
>CAZDSF010000018.1:0-32592 GCA_964508025.1 uncultured Anaerolineales bacterium | reverse complement strand
TTGGCCGAAGCGGTGGCGAAGGCCGCTGAAGAGCCGTCGGACTTCCGTTTCCTCTATGATGTGGAGCAGCCTATCAAGGAGAAGATCGAGACGTTGGCCCGCGAGGTCTACGGGGCCGAGGGCGTGGACTACAGCGCCGAGGCGGAAGCCAAGGTGCAGCTCTACACCGACCTGGGCTACGACAAGACGCCGATCTGCATGGCGAAGACGCACCTCTCCCTGAGCCACGAACCTTCTTGGAAGGGCGTGCCGAAGGGCTACCGCTTCCCCATCCGCGACATCCGCGCCAGCATGGGGGCGGGCTTCCTCTACCCGCTCGCGGGCGAGATGAGCACCATGCCGGGCCTCTCCAGCAAACCTTCGTTCATGGGGATTGATATTGTGGATGGCAAGGTGGTGGGGCTGTCGTAGGCTGGTTGCTGGCAGCTGGATGCGGGGTACTAGCCCGATATTCAGCTGCCAGCTGATATGGCAAAAGTTGGGGGGCGTGATGTTCACTATGCTGCGCAATAGAACATCACATTAATAGCATTACCTGAGAGATGGATATGAACTGGTCCCAAGAATAACAAACGCGTCTAAATGTATTGCGCGCAGCAGAGTGAGCGGGGACGCTTGATGCGGCAGGTCAAGCAGAACTTACTGCATTACTGGCTTTACTAGACTCTCTGGAGCGCGAGATATTACAACCAGCAATGGCGCGTATCGAGGAAGAGCAAACAGCGTTGCTGAAACAGCTACAGGCCAGTGAAACTGAAAATGAGCAATTGACTTTGTTGGCTTTGCAACGTGAACTACTGGCGGGACCTCGAAGCAGAAACAGCGCGTCTGTTGCGCCAAATCGAACAATTGACTCGTATAGAACCTTAACCCAAAGGAGTTGCTATGACTGCACAGATGATTGATGGTAACGCTATTGCGGCATCCATTCAGGAGGAGTTGACCGCCGAAGTGGCGGAGTTGAAGGAAAAGCACGGCATCGTTCCTGGGCTGGCGACGGTGTTGGTGGGCGAGAATCCCGCCTCGCAGACCTATGTCAAGATGAAGCGCAAGCGCTGCGCCGAGGTGGGCATCTATTCCGTGGGGCACGAGCTGCCCGCCGACGCCACGCAGGAGCAGGTGGAATCGCTGGTGGCAGAGCTCAACGCCGATCCGGCCATCCACGGGATTCTGATGCAACTGCCGCTGCCCAACCACCTTGATGAGGAGGCGGTGCTCAACGCCATCAGCCTGCACAAGGACGTGGACGGCTTCCACCCGGTCAACATTGGGCGGCTGGCGATGAAGGGCCGCGAGGCGCTCTTCGCCCCCTGTACGCCTGCTGGCTGCATCGAGCTGCTCGACCGCATCGGCGTGGACATTCGCGGCAAAGAGGCGGTGGTGCTGGGGCGCAGCAACATCGTAGGCCTGCCTGTCTCGATGCTGCTGCTCAAGCGCGACGCCACTGTCACCATCTGCCACTCGCGCAGCAAGGACTTGCCCGCTATCTGCCGCCGCGCCGACATCCTCGTGGCGGCGGTGGGGCGCGCGGAGATGGTTAAGGCGGATTGGGTACAGCCGGGCGCAGTGGTCATTGATGTGGGCATCAACCGGGTGGACGACCCTGCTGCCAAGCGCGGCTACCGGTTGGTAGGCGACGTAGATTTCGAGGAAGTGAAGGAAGTTGCCGGGTGGCTCACGCCTGTGCCGGGCGGCGTCGGCCCGATGACGATTGCGATGCTGCTGCAAAACACCGTCAAGGGCGCCAAGCGCGCAGCGGGGTTGTTGTAGGCATTGAGGGCAGTTGTCAAAATCGCTAAGGTGTGTCATAATCTATGTGATCTTGCATAACTGTGTCAGGAATCGTTTGCTGAAGGAGCAAAGCCTATGTTAGTTAAAGATCGCATGACTGCCAGACCGTTCATCATTGCCCCGGATACTTCGGTAGCCGAGGCGCTAAGCTTGATGCGCCAGAATAGTGTGCGCCGTCTACCCGTAGTGGATAAGAAGGGCCATCTGGTGGGTATCGTATCAGAGAAGGATCTTCTTTATGCCTCGCCATCGCCAGCCACCAGCCTCAGCGTCTATGAAATCGGATACTTGCTTTCGAAGCTCAAGGTTGAGGAAATCATGACCCGCAAGGTGATCACGGTGCCGCCAGACGCGCCGCTTGAAGAAGCTGCGCGGATCATGGTGGATAACAAGGTGGGCGGGCTACCGGTGGTTGAAGGGGATCGGCTGGTCGGCATCATCACCGAAACCGACGTGTTCAAAACGACGCTGGAGATGCTGGGCGCGCGGGAGCCTGGGGTGCGGATCACCATCAGTGTGCGGGATGAGCCGGGGACGCTGGGACGGATTGCCGGCGCGATCGCTGCGAACGGCGGCGACATTATCGCGCTGGGGACATTCTACGGCGAGGATCGCGGCGATGGCATCCTGATGATTCGCGTCTGCGGGATTGAAGAAGCTGCGTCGCTACAGCTCATGCAGAGTTTAGGGGTGCATGTGCGCGATATTCGCACCATCGGCGATGTAGCTAATTGCGCTTGCTAGGAATGCCATGCGCATTGGGTTAATCTCCGATACCCACAACCACGTTCAGCACGTCGCCCGTGCCGTGGCGCGTTTTGGAGCTGAGGACATCCATACGGTGTTGCACGCGGGTGATATTACCGGCGCGGCGGTGTTGCAGCTGTTGCATGGCTTTGATGTATGGATTGCCTGGGGTAACATGGATCGGGACGCGCATTTGGCGGTCGTTGCCGCCGACTTTGGCCCAGGGCGCTTCGATAGCTTGCATACGTTGTCCTTCGATGGGCGCGCGCTCGCGTTGTTACACGGCGACAATGTCCCTCAATTGGAGGAGTTAATTCGCTGCGGCGCCTACGACTATGTGGTTCACGGTCATACGCACCGCGTCCGCGATGAACGTATTGGATCTACGCGGGTAATCAACCCCGGCGCATTGGGCGGCAGCGGTCTGCCGCCGAAAACGTTTGCAATTCTGAATATCGTCACCGGCGACTTGCAGGTTCTCAAAGTTTGATGTTTGGGTGTGGAGGGTTGGATGCATCTGGAGAAATGTAAGGAAGTGTTGCGCAGAGCTACCCTGTTCCAGGATCTCAATGAGATCTACCTGGATCTGGTGTTGATGGTCTGTGAGGAAGTGACCTATCCGCCTGGCGGGATCATTTTCCGGCAAGCGGATCCGGGGGATGCGCTGTTCATTATTGCCAGCGGCACGGTGGACATCATCCTTGAGCCGGACAAGCCCGGCGAGCAGCCATTGACGCTGGCTTCGTTGCAGGATTACGCCAACTTCGGCGAGACGATTCTGGTAGAAGAAGGCCATCGCACGGCGACTGCGCAGTGCCGCACCCCAACGACGCTGCTGCGCCTGCCCAAGGCCCGGGTGGTGCAGCTGACCAATGACTACCCAGAGATCGGTTTTCACATCATGCGGAGCATGGCGGCGGATCTCACCCGCAAGCTCAGCGCCGCAAATGTGAATTTGCGTTCGCGCGGTTAAGGATATTTGAAACTGCCCCCGCGAACACTCGCGGGGGCAGTTTCTATGCTGCCGGGTCGCATCCCAGAGCGATCAGCAGCACCACTGCCGGAATTGCCGGCAGATAGAAGCGGTCGTGGGCGATAGGCCCGGCGAGGAACAGGCCATACGCAGCGGTCCCTGCCAGCAGCAGCGCCATCCCCGGCGCGCGTCGCAGCCGCAAGCTGCCGCGCAGCGCTCCAATCCAGACCATCACTCGCAAGAGAAGCAATCCCCACCAGAGCAGCGCCGCATCGAGCGGCGCCCGCACGACGCGCTCCAGCCACAGGGCGTGCAGCGCATCGCCCACCGCGCCGATGGCGAGCGATTCCCCCATCCGCCGCCAGATGTCATCGAGCACGCCGGTCTGCTCCCAGGCTTTACCGGTGAGCGCGCGATACCAGTCGCGGTGGCCCAATTCGCGTAGCGAGACACCCGCGCCGCGCAGATGGCTGTGCAGCCATGCGTCGGGGTGGGCGCGCACTATCTCGGCGGCGATGGCGGCGACTTCCCGGCGCCGCTGTTCGCGTTCGGCGCAGGGGAGGGCGTCTTCGGGGGCGGCGCTCCAGGCGTAGCGTTGCGCTGCTTCCTGAGCGATGTCGCCGTAGAGCGCTTCCCAGGTGGACGTCCACGGCTCGGCGCGCAGCCCTCTCACCTCCGCCAGCACTGCGACGGCGCTCACTCGCGCCAGGTTCTCCTCGTAGGCGGTGGAAAGCTGCCAGCGACCGAAGGCGACGCGGTTGCGGAGCAGCCAGGGCAGCAGAAGCAGTCCCAGCGCGAGGAGGAAGCTCGCGCCGCAACGCCAGGCTTTCGTGCTGCGCGGCCCCTTGTCGCGGCGCAGGCTCGCCGCTAACAGCAAAATGCCCACCGCCAGCGCGAGGAATTGCACATTGGGCTTGATCAACACTGCCGCGCCCCAGAGCGCGCCGCTGAGAGCGCCGCCGCGCGCCGAGGGTCGTCGCAGCGTATGGAGTGTCGCGCACAGCGCCGCAGCCAGCGCGGCGAGCAGCAGCGTCTCGGCGAAGAGCACGCCTGTGTACCGCTGCGTTGAGCCGTTGACAGCGTAGAGCAGCCCCGCCAGCTGCCCCGCTCGCTGCCCGCCGAGCAATCTCCCCGCGCGGATGATCCACGCTGTCGTGAGCGCTTCCAGGAGCAGGTGCGCCAGCGCTGCGCGCGCTGGCTCCGCGCCGAGGAGGCGGTACGTTCCCGCGAGGAACAGCGGGTAGCCCGGCGTGCGCACTGCGACGGGGCAGAAGGGCGCCTCCCACACCATCGAAAAGCCATGCCCGGCAAGCAGATTCCGCGCGATGAGGTGGTAGCCTTCCGCATCCACCGGGCCGATGGGATCCGCAGGAAACCGCGCCATCCAGCCTGCGCGGATGACCAAAGACAACAGAAGGATGAACGCGGAAAGATGAAATCCGGTTCTGCGCCGATGCTGTCGCTTCATCCTGCAACTCGCAACTCACAACTTCTTCCGAGGCCAAAGCGCCCACAGGATCAGCGTCAGCAATGAGAGCAGCGAGATGCCCACCCCAAGCCGGAAGGATAGCGGCTCGTAGCGCATGAGGACTTCGTGCGCGCCTGCGGGAAGTTCCACGGCGCGCAGCGCGGTGTAGGCGCGCAACACGGGGACGCGCGCGCCGTTCACGTAGGCGTTCCATCCCGGATACCAGAGATCGCCGATGACCAGGTAGCCCGGCGTCGCGGTTTGCACTTCGAGGTGGATTGCCTCCGGCTGCTGCGAGCGCAGCGTGATGGTGGGCGAAATCGGCGTCGCGGCGGTGCTGAGCGGCGTCACAGTAGGTTCCAGGAGCACGGTGCGCGTCGGATCGTAGCGGTGATCGGCAAGTACGCCCAGCGCGATGCCATCCTCCAGCGGGGCGGCGTCGTACATCATGCGGTAGCGCGGGAAGGGCTGCTCCAGGCAGAGCAGGCGCAGGGACGCGCCCTCGTGGGTGAAGGCTGCAATCTGCCGCATCGCCCAGGGCGGAGGGGGTTCATCGGCGCTCCATACCCCGCAGCCCACGCCCAGCAGCGCCCAGACGCGATCCCCCGGTACTTCCTCTCGAAAACGCATCCAGAAGCGGTTCTCGAAAGTGAGGTGCCCGTGCAGGTCTTCGAGGCTCGCTACGGCGGGCCAGTTGCCGGTGAGGTGTCCGCGTGTGTCCACGCGATGGAGCTGCACATCGGCGGGCAGCGTCAGGTTCGCCAGTGGGATCGCGGCGACCTGCGCCGGATCCTCCCAGACGAAATGGCCGTGTTGTGCGGTGCGCCAGGCCGTTCCGCCCAGGTCTATGGCGAGCAGAGCGACCAGCGCCCAGCGCGCGGTGGGCCAGCGGCGCAGCAGCAGCCAACAGCCGCCCAGCATCAGCCAGGGCCACAGAAGCCGTTCGACCCATCCCTGGAACGGCGCCGCTTCGGGGCGGCCCCGCGTCCGCAGGAACAGGCCCGCCAGCAGCAGCCCGCTTGCGGCCCACACGAGCGCCAGCGCGCGCCGGTATCCACGGGGGATAGGCGTCTGCCATCCTTGCACCGCGAGCGTCGTGAGCGCCCAGGCGGTGATGACGGCGGCGCGCTCCGGGTTGCGGAACATGCCCACGACCGGAAGTGTCCGTGCGAGGATGGGTAGGAACGGCGTGGTGTTCCCCAGCGCGAGCAGCAATCCTAACAATGCCAGCCCCCACCACAGGCCGGAATGGCGCGGGCCGAACGGTCGCCGCCGAACCGCCAGCCCCGCGAGGATGAGGGTGGGGATCCCCAGGTAGAGCGGCGACCAGAGGGTGAGGTGGGGTAAAAACAATCCCAGCAGCTCCGCGAATTTGAAGCCTGCGAAGCGTTCTGCTTCGGGCAGATCGAGCCGTTCCGAGAGGGAGGTGGCTTCGAAGGTGGGGAGCAGCTGCGCGGCGGTCAGCCCGCTGCCGATGACGACGATCAGCGCGAGGGTGAGCAGCGCAGCGCGCCGTTGGGCGCGGGGGCGGCTGAGGACGAGCAGCAACCCCCACAGCAGCGCGATGCCGTAGACGTATAGCGCAGTCTGCGCGAAGCCGCTGATGAAGACCAGCGTCCAGCAGAGGGTCGCCAGGATGGCGTTGCGCCGCCGGAAGCGGTTGCCGGTGAGGGCGCGGCCCATGGCCCACAGCAGCCACGGCAGCCAGGCGGCGGTCGCCAGGATGGGCGGGGCTTGAAGGGGGTAGCCGGTGAGGTAGCCGCTCAGCGCCCAGGCGACGGCGCCGAACGCAGCGGCGGCCCGGTTGCGGCTGAGCCAACGGAAGAAGCCATACGCGCCCCAGGCCGCCAGCGCCAGGTGCGCTATGGTCTCGGCGGCGAAGGCGCGGTAGGAGAGCGGCGCTCCCAGGGTGAGCAGCGCCGTGAGCCAGCGCAAGGGGTAGAGCGCCTGCGTTTGCATCTCCGCGAGGAAGGGGTGCCCGCCAAGCACAGCCGGGTTCCACAACGGCAGCTGGCCCGCGCGCAGGCTTTCGATGGCGTAACGCGCGAAGGGATAGTAGTAGATGGTCATGTCGCCAGGACCGATGGCGGCTTGCGTGCCAGGATGGGCGCGCCACAGGGGCCAGGTCAGGCCGAACACGATGCCCGCCAGGGCCGCGAGGATCAGTTCGTCCCAGAGGTCAGCGCGGCGAGATCGCATGGGATTGAAAGTCCATGATCGCAGCGCACACCGCTGCGACTTCATCCTCGCGCAGCTCCGGGTAGAGCGGCAGCGAGAGCACCTGCGCGGCGGCGGCTTCCGTCTCCGGCAGGCTGCCGGGGCCGTACCCCAGATCGGCGTAGGCGGGTTGGAGGTGGACGGGCGCCGGGTAGTGGATCAGCGCGCCGATGCCGCGCGCGTGCAGGAAAGCGCGCAACGCCTCGCGCTGCGGCGTGCGGATGACGTAGAGGTGGTAGACGTGTTCGCCATCCGGCGGATCGAGGGGCAGTTGCAGCCCGGAATCGCGCAGGAGTGCGGTGTACTGTTGCGCCAGCGCGCGGCGGCGGGCGTTCCACGCATCGAGGCGACGCAGTTTGACCCGGAGAATCGCCGCCTGGAGCTCATCGAGGCGGCTGTTGAGGCCCTTCAGGTGGCTGACGTAGCGTTCGGCCCAGCCGTATTCGCGCAACAGGCGCAGGCGTTCGGCCAGCGCGGGATCGTCGGTGACGACGGCGCCGCCATCGCCATACGCGCCGAGATTTTTGGTGGGATAGAAGCTGAAGGCGGCGAGATCGCCCCAGCTGCCCACGCGCCGCCCCTGGTAGCGCGCGCCGTGCGCCTGCGCGCAGTCCTCGATGAGCCGCAGGTGATGGCGGCGGGCAATTTCCAGAATGGGCGCCAGTTCGGCGGGGCAGCCGTAGAGGTGGACGGGGATCACGGCGCGGGTGCGCGGCGTGAGGGCAGCTTCCAATCGCGCCGGATCGAGCGTGGCGCGGCGCGCTTCGATGTCCACCAGCACGGGGCGCGCGCCGGCAAGCTCGATGGCGGCGACGGTAGCGACGGCGGTGTGCGCCACGGTGATGACCTCGTCGCCAGGGCCGATGTCGCAGGCGCGCAGCGCCAGGTGCAGCGCCTCCGTGCCGGAGCCGACGCCGACGGCGTGCGAGACGCCGCAGTAGGCGGCGAATTCCTCTTCAAAGGCGGCGACTTCCGCGCCGAGGATGAACGCGCCGCGTTCGAGCACGCCCGCGATAGCGGCGTCCACTTCGGGTTTGAGTGCGGCAACTTGGCGTTTGAGATCGAAGGGGGGAATCATCTGGCTCCTCTAAAATGGTCATGGGTGAGCGGTGAGGGGTGAGCAGTTTGCGCGCGGCGAACGGCGTTTTGCTCACTGCTCACGGTTTTACCAGTAATGCGCCTTGTGCTGCCGGTAGAAGTCCACGGTGCGCTGCAAGCCTTCGCGCAAGGGGACCTGGGGTTGCCAGCCTAGCGTCGCGGTGATTTTGCGGTAATCGGCGTAGTAGTCGCCGATGTCAATGCGTTTGTTATCTGGCGGGAAGGGCACGATCTGGAAGGGTTTGGCTTGCGGGTTGAGTTCCAACAGCAATTGCGCCACTTCCAGCAGGCTGATTTGCTCGGCGCCGCCGAGGTTGTAGATCTCCCCATCGGCTTGCGGGGCCGCGGCGACGAGCAGCAGCGCTGCGACCACATCGCTGACGTAGTTGAAGTCGCGGAGCTGCTTCCCGTCTCCGTAAATCTGCAAGGCTTCGTTCTCCACCAATTGCCGAATCCACCAGCCGAGGAAGGTCTGCCGGGCATCCTTCACGCGCATGTGCGGGCCGTAAGTGTTCGTCATCCGCAGGCTGACCGTGCGCAGGCCGTAGACGCGGTGGTAGACGACGTGATACCATTCGCCGGCGACCTTGTTCACGCCGTTGATGTCGGTCGGCTCCAGGGGATGGCGCTCGTCCACCGGCAGATACTGGGGGCGGCCATAGATCTGCCGCGTGCTGGCGAACACGATCTTCACCTCTGGGTTGAACTTGCGGCAGGCTTCCAGAATCGAAAGCTGGCTGCGGCAGTTGATCTCCAAATCGGTGAAGGGGTCTTTCATGCTATCCAGGTGGCTCACCTGACCGGCAAGGTTGAAGAGGTAGTCCTGCTGCTGCACCAGATAGTTCATCCCGTGGGTGTCGCGCACATCGGCGATGTTGACGCGCACACGGTCTTTGATCGCCGCGATGTTGAAGAGATTGCCGCCGTATTCTGGAATCAGGGAATCCACCAGCAGCACCTCGGCGCCCAAATCCACCAGCCGGTGCGCCAGATGGCTGCCGATGAAGCCCAATCCGCCGGTGATCAACACCCGTTTGCCTGCAAACACGCTATCGAAATCCATCGTTGCCTACTTTGCGCGCCCCGCTTTGTGTTCCTGACGCACGACGAGCTCCCACCAGAGGGCGCTGAGCTGCCGGGCCGTGCGCAGCAATCGCCGCCAGTTGAAGAATTGGGAGACCCCGTACTGCCGGTGGAAGTGATGCACCGGCACTTCGACGAAACGATAGCCGGCATCCTGGAATTTCTTGACCATTTCCAGACAAATGGTGCCGCTATCGCTTTTGAGCGCAACCTTGTCGAAGAGCGCGCGGCGAATGAGGCGGAAGTCGCAATCTACGTCGCGCAGCTTGAAGCCGAACATGAGCTTGACGAAGTGATGGTACACGCGCCCGATGACCTTGCGCGAGAGCGGGTCGTTCCGGGCAATCTTGTAGCCGTTGATGACATCCACCTCCGGCGTGACGGCTTCCACCAGGTTGACGAGCTCCAGTGGATTGTACTGGGCGTCGCCGTCGGTGTAGAAGACCCATTCCTTGGTCGCGGCGGCGAAGCCCGTGCGCAGGGCGCCGCCATAGCCCCGGTTCTGCGGGTGATGAATTACCCGCAGTTCCGGAACGCGCTGCGCCAGCTCGTCGAGCACCTCGGCGGTGTAGTCGGCGCTGCCATCGTTCACCACGATGATCTCGAAATCGTCCGTCACCTGGCGGAGCGCCATGAGGGCGGTGAGCACCATGCTGGGAATTGTGCCGCCATCGTTGTAGGCGGGGAAGAAGGCCGAAATGCTGGGAAGACGTTTCATTTGCACTCGCTTCAGTTTGATGCTTGTGGTTTGCGCGCCACGGCGATCACGGTCAGCCCGAAGGGCAGACCCATGCGGGCGATGAGCGGCGCTTCGGCGGAGAGGATGGCTTGGAGCGCGCCGTTGAGCGGGCCGACGCTCAAGGTTAGATCGGAGCCGGCGGTTTTGGGCGGCCACAGCCGTTCGCTCAGGCGTTTGGCGGCGGCGACGGGGAACAGCAGCGTGTTGGCGTAGGAGAGCTGCTCCACCGCGAAGCCAGCAGCGCGTAGCCGAGCGGCGAGCTCGCCCCGCGTGTAACGGTGGCGGATGTGGACGGCGCGGTCGTGCTGTCCGCGCAGCCAATCGTAGGCGGGCAGGCGCAGCACCAGCCTGCCGCCGGGCGCGAGGACGCGATGCAGCGCGCGAAGGGCTACGCCGTCATCGCGCACGGCTTGCTCGCACAGCACATCGAAGCTCACTGCGAGATCGAAGCTCGCATCGGCGAAGGGCAGCTCCACAATCGAGGCCTGCGCCAGCCGGGTCGCGCCGCGCTGTTGGCAGAAGTGCAGCGCGGCGGCGGCAAAATCAAAGCCGGTGACGCGCCCGTACTCTGCCAGATAGGAGGTCATCACGGCGCCGGCGCCGCAGCCTGCGTCGAGGATGCGCAAGTCCGCGCCGGGGGCGTAGCGCCGATTCAGCAGCGCGCGGGTGATGCGCGCCATCCCGCGATACCACCAGTGGGTATCCTCCACCTGATACATCACCGCGTATTCTTCGAGGTTCAAGCCGGACTCCAATTTGGTCTGCGAACTCGCGGGTCATTATACGTGCTTTGGCGATTTTGGGTAGTAGGGACTATGGTATAATCCTCAGACATGAACAAGAAACAAAGTCTTCAGATGGTCATTGCTCTGGGCGTTACTGCGCTGAGTTTGTACCTGGCGTTGCGCGGCGTGAAGTTTGCCGAAGTAGGGCAAGCCTTGCAGCAGGTGAACGCGCTTTGGCTGTTAGTCTCTCTCGCTTTGATTGTGTTGACCCTCGTGATTCGCGCACAACGGTGGCGCGTGCTGCTCAAACGCCAGCTCTCTCTCAAAGACACCTTCGGCCTGATCAACATTGGCTATCTGGTGAACGGCGTGCTGCCGGCGCGCGCGGGGGATGCGGCGCGCGGTGTGGCGGGCAGCTTGCGCGGCACGGTGACGATGCTCGCGGCGCTCTCTACGGTGGTGGTAGAGCGCGTGCTCGATATGCTCTTCATCGTGGTGATCCTCGTGGCGACGGTGCCGTTCGTGCCGGGCTTGCAGCAATACCTGGCGACGGGCAGCATCGGGCAGGGGATCTCGCTCAATTTCGTGATCACGGCCAGCGGCGTGCTGGCTTTCGGCATCGTGGCGGCTTTTGTGGTGGTGGCAGCCTTCCCGCAGAAGGTCGAAGCGGCGGTGACGTGGCTGCTGACGCGCCTGCGCATTCCGCGCCCGGAGCGCTTGCTGCGCCCGGTGCAGCACATCCTGGAGGGGCTGAGCGCGCTCGGCTCGCTGCGGGCGGGCGTGGAGATCGCGCTGTGGACGGCGCTTCTGTGGGCGGTCACGGCGCTGTACTTCTTCACTGTGATGCTGGCGTGCGGCGTTTTCATTCCAGAGCCTTCTCTGCTCAAAAGCCTGGTTGCTATGTGGTCGAGCGCCTTCGGTATGGTCTTCCCGGCGACTGGCGGGATCGGCTCTTTCCATTTTGCGGTGCGCGAGGCGCTGTTCTGGGGTTTCGATCTTTCACGCGAGTTTGGTTTCACTTATGCGGTGCTCACGCACGCGCTGGCGTATTTGCTGGGGATCATTCTGGGAGCAGCGGCGTTGCTCTCGTGGGGCATTTCCCTGCGCGAGGTGATGCGGGGGAGCGGGGGAGAAAGGGAGTTGGGGTGATGGGGTGATGGGGAGCGAAGGAGATTGCTCTCCAATTCGCCTTTTCGCTCGCGTCGTAAGGGGGGCTTATGCGCTATTTTGTTACCGGCGGCGCCGGCTTCATCGGGGCGAATTATGTGGCGCGGTTGACGGCGCGCGGCGAGACGGTGGTGATCTACGATAACCTCTCGCGGCGGGGCGCGGCGCGCAATCTGGCATGGTTGCAGTCCACCTATGGCGCGGATGCTTTCACCTTCATCCGTGGGGATGTGCGCGATGCAGCGCTGCTCGCAGCCAGCGTCCGCGATGCCGACGCCGACGTGATTGTGCATCTGGCTTCGCAAGTGGCGGTGACGACCTCGGTACAGGACCCTCGCACGGATTTTGAGTGCAACGCGCTGGGCGCGTTCAATGTGCTGGAAGCGGCGCGGCTCTCCGGGCGACAACCCATCGTGTTGTATGCTTCTACGAACAAGGTCTATGGCGGCATGGAGAGCCTGCGCGTGGAGGAACTCGCCACGCGCTATGCCTATCGCGACATGCCCCACGGCATTCCAGAAACGTATCCGTTAGATTTCCACTCGCCCTATGGGTGCTCCAAAGGCGCGGGCGATCAATATGTCCGCGATTATGCGCGCATCTATGGCTTGCCCACGGTCGTCTTCCGGCAGAGCTGCATCTATGGGCCGCGACAGTTCGGCGTGGAGGATCAGGGCTGGGTGGCGTGGTTCATCATTGCGGCGTTGCTGGGCAAGCCCATCACCATCTATGGGAACGGAAAACAGGTGCGCGACGTTTTGTTTGTCGAAGAGCTGTTGGATGCTTACGATGCGGCGGTCGCGCGGATTGACCGCGCTGCCGGGCAAATCTACAACATCGGCGGCGGGCCGGCGCACCAACTTTCGGTGTGGAGCGAGTTCGGGCCGCTGTTGCAGGCGCTTCTGGGCCGCGAGATCCCAGTTACGTGGAGCGATTGGCGTCCCGGCGATCAGCGCATTTACGTCTCCGACATCCGTAAGGCCGCGCAAGACCTGAGCTGGCAGCCGCAGGTGGACGTGGAAGCGGGCATCGAGCGCTTGTTTGCCTGGGTGGTAGACAATCGCGCGCTGTTTGAATAATCCGTAATCCGTAACACGTAATACGTAATACGTAATACGTAATACGTACTGCGTAAAGAGCTTGCATTACGCATTACGCATTACGCATTACGCAGTACGTAGTACGCAGTACGCAGTACGTAGTACGTTTCACGAGGCCATTCATGCGGGTTTTGATGGTTTTGACGTATTATCGCCCCCATACCAGCGGCTTGACGATTTATGCCGAGCGGCTGGCGCGCTCGCTGGCGCAGCGCGGACATCAGGTGACGATTCTCACCTCGCGCTATGAGCGACGCTTGCCCACCGAGGAGATCCTCGATGGGGTGCGCGTAGTGCGCGCGCCGGTGCTGTTTCGCGTCAGCAAGGGCGTTATCATGCCCACTTTCGGCTTGCTGGCGTGGAAGTTTGTCCACGAAGCCGATGTGCTCAGTCTGCACCTGCCGCAGTTCGATGCCGCGGGCGTGGCGTTACGCGGGCGGCTGTTCAAGAAGCCCACGGTGCTCACCTATCATTGCGATTTACAGCTGCCGCCGGGCGTCTTCAATCGGCTGGTGAACCAGGTCGTTCACGGGATGAACTGGCTGGCGGGCAGATTTGCACATCGCATCGTGGCTTACACGCAGGATTTTGCCGACCACTCGCCGTTTCTGACGCGCTTTCCAGAGAAGCTGTGTGTGATCCCGCCGCCGGTCATGCTGCCAGATGCCGGCCCTTCGGGTGTGGCAGCGTTTGCAAAGATGCACAACCCCGGTGGGCGGCATCCCGTGATCGGGATGGCGGCGCGCCTGGCTTCGGAGAAGGGTGTGGGGGTGCTGTTGGAGGCGTTCCCGCACATTCTGGAACGTTATCCCGATGCGCGGATCCTGTTTGCGGGGCAATATCAGAATGTGTTGGGCGAGCAAGCGTATGCGCAACGGCTCGATCCTTTGATCCGCCGTTATGAGCAGAGTGGGCAGTGGAAGTTCCTGGGGGTGCTAAACCCGTTGCAGATGGCGGCGTTCTATCCCAACCTGGATGTGTTGGTGGTGCCGAGCCTTAATTCTACGGAATCCTTTGGCCTGGTGCAGGTGGAGGCGATGCTCAATGGCGTGCCATGTGTGGCGAGCGACCTGCCGGGCGTTCGCCAGCCGGTGCGGATGACGGGCATGGGCGAGATTGCGCCCGTGGGCGATGCTGCCGGGTTAGCCGACGCGCTCCTGCAAGTGCTGGAGCAGCGCCCCGCCTACGTGCGTTCCAGAGAAGAAATTGCCGCGCTCTTTGCGCCGGAGCAGACGGCTGCGGCGTATGAGCGACTCTTTGCGGAGATTGATGCCAGATGACAATCTCTGTCTTGAAGTCGTGACTTTTCATGATTAGAGGGTAGTGATGTCTGAAGATCCTAAATCCAAGCGTGATGCCCGTGGGACGCCGAACTCCGATGTTCCCGCGCCTGCCGAACCGACGCGCCGTCTAATCACCGGACGCGAGACACCACCGTTATCCCCAGAGCCAGAGTGGGTGGAGCCGCTGGCGCGTCCTCCCGACCGTCCTGCTGCGTCTGGCGAGCCGTGGAAGCCTGCGGGGCTGCGTCCATTAGCGCCGTCTGCCGCGGAGCCGACGCGCCGGTTGCCAACAGAGCCGGCGCAGCCGCCAAAATCGCCGCCTGCGCCGGACGCAGATCAGGCGCAGTGGATTCGGATTCAGCCGGGCGCGCTGTCGCCGCAGCCGAAACCATCCACGCCATCAGCGGCAGCGCCAGCGGCGCCGCGATCACCGCAACCGCAGCCGCAGCGGACGCAGCTGCCAACGCCGCCTCCTGCCGGGCCATTCACTCCGCCGCAATCGGCGCCGCCGCCGCCTTCCACGTCCACGTCGCTGCGCGCACCAGCGGCAGCTTCTACGCCCACGCCGTTGCGTCCGACGTCTTCTGCTGCGACAACGCCGTTGCACGCGCGTCCCACGGCGAAGATTCCGCCTGCTTCCGCGCCGGTCGGCGCGCCATCCAAGCGCCGGCGTCCGTGGACTTCGGTGCTGTTGGGCGTCACCATCGCCATTGTGGCGCTGTTTCTGCTGGGGTTGATTGGCGCGGTGGTGGGGTACATTGTGCTGGCGGCGCAACTGCCGCCGGTGGATGAGCTGCGCGCGCGCCAGCCGGATTTCGCCAGCAGCCAGATCTACGCCCGCGATGGCAGTTTGCTCTACGAGATCATTGATCCCAACGCGGGCAAGCGCACGTATGTGCGCATCGAGCAGATCTCCCGCGATTTGCAGCTGGCGACGGTTGCCACCGAGGATCGCAACTTCTACGTTCACGCCGGTTTTGATCCCTATGCCATTGCGCGCGCCATCTATTACGCGCTGCTGGAACGGGAAATCGTTTCCGGTGCGAGCACCATCACGCAGCAGGTGGCGCGGAACATTTTGCTTTCGCCCGAAGAACGTGAAGGGCAGAGTTTCTCGCGCAAGGTGAAGGAAATCATCCTGGCGGAGGAATTGACGCGCCGCTACTCCAAGGATGAGATCCTGGAGATCTATCTGAATAATAACAACTACGGCAATCTGGCTTATGGCGTGGACGCCGCTGCGCGCACGTATTTCGGCACGTCGGCGAGTAATCTCACGCTGGCGCAGGCTTCGTTTCTGGCGGGGTTGCCGCAGTTGCCCTCGGTGTACGATCCTTTCCATGGCGGGTTGGATGCGGCGCTCAAGCGGCACAAGACGGTGCTCTCGCTGATGGTGGAGGCGGGCTTCATCACGCGGGCCGAAGCCGATGCAGCTGCGGCGGAGATGGAGGCGTACCAGTTTGCGCAGCGCGTGGTGGATCGGATCCCCGCGCCGCACTTTGTCTTCTACGTGCGGCAGCAGCTCGAGGCGGCGCTCGGCCCGCAAGCGCTCTATCGCGGTACCGGGCTGCGCATCCATACCACCCTCGATGCGCGCCTGCAGCAGATCGCCGAGGAGGAAATCCGCAACGGGGTGACGCGGCTCGCGGGCAATCAGGTGAGCAACGGCGCGTTGGTGGCGCTCGAACCGGCGACGGGACACATCCTGGCGATGGTGGGCAGTGTGGATTTCTACAGCGAGGCTATCGGCGGGCAGGTGAACGTCACCACGCGCTGCCGGCAGCCTGGTTCGGCGATCAAGCCGCTCACGTATCTCGCTTCGCTGGAGAAGGGGTGGACGCCCGCGACGGTGGTCTGGGATGTGCCCGTGGTCTACACCGATACGGCGGGCAATGTCTACCGCCCGGTCAACTATACGGGTAGATTCTCCGGGCCAACTTCGATGCGCACGGCGCTGGCAAATTCGCTGAATATTCCGGCGGTCAAAGCGCTGGAGTTCGTGACGGTGGATGGTTTGCTCGACATGGCGAATCGGTTGGGCGCGACCTCGCTGGTATCGCCACAGTTGGAGTGCCCGGATTATCCGCTCGCGGCGCGTCCTTACTATGGCCTGGCGTTGACGCTCGGCGGCGGGGAGATGAAACCTCTGGAACTGACCGCCGCTTACGGGGTAATCGCCAACGCCGGTCTGCGGATGGAGCCTACGCCCATTCTCTGGATCGAAGATGTGAACGGGCAGGTGTTGGTGGATAACCGGGTTCGTGATGGGAAACAAGTTGTCTCCTCTCAACTGGCGTATCTCATCACCAGCATCCTTGCCGATACGCGCGCACGGTGCATGGTGTTTGCCTGTCCCAGCGTGCTGGAGTTGCCGGGAAGACCCGCCGCTGCGAAGACCGGCACGACGAACGACTACCGGGATTCCTGGACGGTGGGCTATACGCCTAATCTCGTGGCCGGCGTGTGGCTGGGGAACAATGACAACACGCCTATGGATCGTGTGGCAGGTTCGGGCGGCGCCGGGCCGATCTGGAATGCCTTTATGGTGCGCGCTCTGGAAGGGACGCCGGTGCGCGATTTCCCGCAGCCGCAGGGGATCATCAGCCGCGAGGTATGTGTGCCTTCGGGGACGCAACCTTCGAGCGCGTGCCCCGAGCGCCGGATGGAGTTTTTCGCCCAAAACAATCCGCCGCCTGGGCCGGAGTATGATTGGTTCCAGCGTATACAGATTGATCGCGCCAGCGGCTTGCGGGCAAATGAGTTCTGCCGGCTCAATGTTGTTGAGAAGGTGATGTTGGTGCTGGATGGGGTTACAGATCGTGAGGGGCGCCAGTGGTTGCAGGAATGGGCCGCTGCGAATGGCTACGAGATTGCGCCAACCGGTTTCTGTACCGCCGATACGACGGCCCCCGAGGTTGTGCTAACTGCGCCGATCAACGGCGCGGAGGTCATGGGGGTGGTGGATGTCTTTGGCACTGTCGTGATGTCGGACTTCAGCCATTACGAGGTGCAGTATGGGCTAAGCAATGATCCCCAGGCCTGGGCGCCGGTGACGGGTCAGATTGCGATGGAGTTGCGGAATGCGCGGTTGGCAGTGTGGGATACGCGCGGGTTGTTGCCTGATGTCTACACCGTGCGGGTCATCGCCTTCAACCGTTTTGGCGCCGCTTTTGAGGCGCGCGCCGTGGTGAAGGTCATTGGGCCGACAGAGACGCCCACGCCGACGCCGACCATGACGGGTACGCCAACCGAAACGCCGACCGTGACGCCTACGCCGACGGCATCGCCAACACCCACACTCACGCCGACGCCGACACTGACGCCAGAGGCGCCGACGCCAACGCCGCCGCCCACGCCTACTACGCCGCCAGATGAGCCTTCGCCTACGCCGGAGCCGACGCCAACCGAGACGCCGTCTTCGCCGTAGTTAGGGAGAATTTCTGGGGATATAATTTTTTTAACTTTCTCGCGCATTTGACATGATCGTGATTCATGTTATTATTGCGACGTGTTCGCGCTAAAGATAGATCAGCCGTTTCAGTAAAGGGGAGAGTACCATCAGCAAGACAAGGTATCGTATCAATCAGCAGATTCGCGTTCCGCAAGTGCGGGTCATCGGGGCCGATGGCTCCAACCTGGGCGTCCTGACCATTGAGGAAGCTCTCCGAGCGGCGCAGGAAGCCCACCTGGATCTGGTGGAGGTTGCACCTAACTCTGATCCGCCAGTGACGCGGGTGATGGATTTTGGGAAGTTCATTTACGAGCAGTCGAAGAAAGAACGCGAGGCTCGTAAAGCGCAGAAGCAGGTGGAAGTCAAAGAAATCCAGCTGCGTCCGAAAACCAATGAGCATCACCTGGGTTTCAAGACCAAGAACGCGCGTGGTTGGCTTGAAGAGGGCAACAAAGTTAAGGTGCGGGTGCGCTTCCGAGGACGGGAGATCACGTATCCTGAAGTTGCCTTGGAGCAGTTGGAGGAAATTGCCAACGAGCTTACCGATATTGCCGTGGTGGAACAAGCCCCACAGCTGGATGGGCGCACCATGTTGATGATCTTAGCGCCGAAGAAAAAATAGGGAGGAGATTCACGTGCCGAAGATTAAGACCCATAAGTCCACCTCCAAACGCTTTCGTCTGTCGCGTGGAGGCAAGGGCAAGTTGATGCGGACCAAACAGGGCAAGAGCCATCTTCGACGGAAGAAGCCCGCAAACGTGCGCCGCATGTACGACGAGATGTTGGTGGTTGAGCACCGGGGTACCGTAGTTCGCGTCAAGCGGTTGGCGCCATATTTGCACGAGCAAGAGTAGAGGTGTATTGTGAGAGTTAAGGGAAGTATTGTTACCCGCCGTCGGCATAAGAAGCTGCTGCGGCTCACTAAGGGGTATCACGCTACACGGAGTCGGTTGTTCCGTCGCGCCAATGAGGCGATGTTGAATGCGGGTGTGTATGCGTATCGCGATCGTCGCAATCGCAAGCGCGACTTGCGCCGCTTGTGGATCACCCGTATCAATGCGGCGGCTCGCTTGAACGGTATCTCGTATAGCAAGCTCATCTATGCATTGAACAACGCTAACATTCTGCTGGATCGGAAGATGCTGGCGGATCTCGCAGTGAACAATCCCGCTGCCTTTGCGCAGGTTGTTGCTACCGCAACCCAAGCCTGAGCCAATTTGATGCAATTCAAAAGGGGCGACGCAGATGCGTCGCCCCTTTTCGTTCCTGTGTTTATGGAAGGCGTCGCTGGATAGACCGCCTGCCGGTTCAAATGCTGCGAGCGCTCAGGCAGTTTTGCGGCCGCTAAAGATCTTGAACAGGCCAAGTACAACCCCCACTACGACGCCAAACAGCACGGCGGCGCGAACATCGAAGAGGATTTTGGCATCACCGCTGATTTCTCCCGCCAACGCCACCGCGATGCTGCCCTCTTCTATTTTCACCGTCTCAGCCAGCGCCAGGGCGATGCCGCCCTCTTTCACGCTGATGTTCTCGCCCATGGCTACAGCAATGCCGCCCTCGCTGACATCAATGAAGCGCCCCTCGGCGCGTCCGATGCCGCCCTGGACGACGTGGATTTTGTCGGCTTGAACCTCTTCCAGTCCGCTTTCACGCATGACAGTGCCTTCAGTTGTGGTATCGTGCATTTCCTCGTTCATACGTACTCCTTTCACGGGTGATTGAATGTTAACGCGACAAGGCTGGTCGCCGCGTGCTTCTCTGAGTATAGGTGAATTGCCGAAATAGGCAAAATGCCGTCTCTGTTCGTGTTCGCATTTATGGCGACCGAACGATTTGGGTGTATACTGGATGTTCTTAGCGGAGGATTTTGGAATCATGCTGAAGCGCTCGTTGCGCGGTTGCTCGTGCGAGGCGTGGCGCGATTTCGGTCAGCGACCTGCTACGAAAGCCCGAAGGTCAGCGAAACGGCATGACTTTGTCCTCTATGTTATTGGGGCGTTTCTCTGCGGTGATTGGTGATGGAGGTTATGCATGGTATTTGAAGCGTTATATGCCCAGGCCAGGGCGGTGATCAACCCGCGCAAGCTCTCCGACTATGCGGAGGCGGGCGGGGTAGGCGCTGCGCTGTTGAGCGCAAGCGGCCAGGTGTATACAGGCGTGTGCATTGATACCGCGTGTTCGATGGGATTCTGCGCGGAACATGCAGCCGCCGCGGCGATGGTCACTGCGGGCGAGAGCCGGGTGCTGCGAATGATCGCCGTCGGCGGGGATGGGGAGATCATGCCGCCGTGTGGCCGCTGTCGTGAATTTATCAGCCAGCTGCACCCTGACAATCTCGATACCGAGGTGCTGGTCGCCACGGACACAATGGCGACGCTCCGCGACCTGCTGCCGCATGATTGGCGTAAGTGAATGTGTTCCGTGATACCAGCAGGGGAGGGTTTGATGCGTACCGAGGTTGATGGTCGCGCGCGAAAACGCGCGCTCAGGTTGTTGATTGGCATCCCTGTGGGATTGCTCGTGATTGCGGTGGCGGTGTTTGCGTTGATCCCGCCGCTGGTGATGCGCGATATGGTAGATCGGCGTGTGACGTTCGCCCGCACCTATACGGGCGCCGAGCACGGCCTTAGCCCGGAGCGCCTCATCCTCACCACAGCGGATGGCCTTGATATCGTGGCATACCAAGTGACGGCTGAGCAGCCCAAGGCGGTGATCATTTTCTTGTCGGGAATTCATAATCCTTCCGTAACCGCCTTCTTCGGTCATGCGCGGATGTTGCTCGATCATGGCTACGCTTCGATCCTGGTGGAGATGCGCGCCCACGGCGAGAGCGAAGGCGAGGTGATCGGCCTGGGCTTCAAGGAATACCGCGACACACAGGCGGCGGTGGACTATATCAAGGGGAACGCGCGCTACACCGACGTCCCCATCGTGGTATACGGTCTCTCCATGGGGGGCGCCGTTGCCATTAACTCCATCGGGCAGATTCCCGACATCGCCGCTTTGATCAGCCTGTCGGCTTATTCTGCCTGGGATGATGTGTTCATTGACAATATGGGGGCTTCGGGACTTGTGGCCTGGGCGCAACGCCCCTTCGTCAGGCTCTACACCACGCTCAAGTATGGGTGGGATAGCCGGAATATCACTCCCAAACAGCAGATTCGGAACCTCGATGGCCGTCCTGCATTGCTGATTCATTCCAGGGGCGATTCGCAGGTGCCGTATCCGAGCTTCGAGCGTCTGCTGGCGCAGGCGCCGGCGCATGTGGAAACCTGGGTCCGCGAGGGGGATCTGCATTTCATCGTGGCCGATGATCTCTTCCTGACGCCGTATGCGGATGTTGAATACGCCGACCGCATCATCGGTTTTTTGGAGCGGCATTTCGGGGCTGCATCCCCGTGATACGCCTGCGCGCCAGGCAGGTTGGCGCTGTCGTTCGTGTTCAATGAAAATCATTAATGCAGAGGCGCGGAGGAGCACAGGTCTTCTTCAGCCTTCATCCTTCCGCCTTCATATTTTTTGAGGAGGAGTATCATGAAGATTGCACAGGATATCACGCATCTGATCGGCGGCACGCCGTTAGTGCGGCTGAATCGTGTGACGGAGGGCGCGGTCGCTGAGGTGGTCGCCAAACTGGAGTTCTTCAATCCTTTGGGGAGCGTCAAAGACCGGATTGGCGTCAGTATGATCAATGCAGCTGAGCGCGCCGGGCGTATTGGCCCGGAGACGGTTATCATTGAGCCGACCAGCGGCAATACCGGCATTGGTCTGGCTTTTGTCTGCGCGGCGCGCGGTTACAAACTCACGCTGATTATGCCCGATACGATGAGCATCGAGCGGCGGAAACTGCTCCGCGCGCTGGGCGCCGAGCTGGTGCTCACGCCCGGCGCGGAGGGAATGAAAGCGGCTATCGCCAAAGCCCACGAACTTGCGGCGGCGCTGCCGGATGCTTTCATCCCACAGCAGTTCCAGAATCCGGCTAATCCGCAGATTCACCGGGAGACGACCGCGCAGGAAATCTGGAATGACACAGACGGGAACGTGGATATTCTGGTGGCGGGCGTGGGCACTGGCGGGACGATTACCGGCGTGGGGGAAGTGCTCAAAGCCCGGAAGCCCGGTGTGCAGATCGTTGCGGTCGAGCCGGCGGAATCGCCCGTGTTGGCGGGCGGCGCGCCGGGAAAGCACCGCATCCAGGGTATCGGCGCGGGTTTTGTGCCGGATGTGCTCAATCGGGAGATCATTGACGAGATCTTTCACGTGAGCAGCGAGGAAGCTCTGGCGATGGGTCGCCGGCTGCCGCGCGAGGAGGGCATTCTGGCGGGGATCAGCTCTGGCGCGGCGGTCCATGCGGCGACGGCAATCGCCCGGCGTCCCGAAAACGCGGGCAAACTCATCGTTGTGATCCTCGCCAGTACCGGCGAACGCTATCTGAGCACCGCGCTATTTGATTTTGAGTAGGCGCGGGCTGCTGTGGGAATGGAAGCGTAGCGTGGGGGTGTGGGCGGTACAGGACTCGAACCTGTGACCTCCTCCGTGTAAAGGAGGCGCTCTAACCGACTGAGCTAACCGCCCAAGGCCATATCATAGCAGACTTCAGCATGAAGTCAAACGACCTCTGTTGGAAAAGGGTGTATTCCCATGTGGTATGTCGCCAATGATGATACCCACGATCCCGGCTTGAATCTGGCGGCGGAGGAGTTCCTCCTGCGCCGCCTTGATCTTGCTGCGGATGTGATCTTCTTTTACGTCAACGCCCCCTCCGTCATCGTTGGCCGCAATCAGAACACCTTCGAGGAGATCAACACAGCCTTTGTGCGCGCACGGGGATTGCCGGTGCTGCGCCGGCTCTCCGGGGGTGGGGCGGTCTACCACGACTGGGGCAACCTCAATTTCAGCTTCATCACCCGCTATGAGCCGCGCAATTTCCAGAACTTCCGCAAGTTCACGGCGCCGATTATCGAGACGCTGCGCGCGCTGGGCGTCCCGGCAGAGCTGAGCGGGCGCAGCGACATCCGTGTGGCGGGGCGCAAGATCTCCGGGAATGCGCAATATCGCAGCGGCGCGCGAATGCTGAGCCACGGCACGCTCCTCTTCAACACGCGCCTCGAAGATCTGGAAGCAGCGCTCGCTGTCGAACCGGGAGTGATTGTCTCCAAGGCGCTGAAGTCCGTTCGCAGCCAGGTCGCCAATATCTGCGAATTCCTCGCGCCCGGCATGGATCTGGGCGCCTTCAAAGCGCGGCTGTTGGAGGGGTTGTTCGCGGGGCAACCGGCGATTCCCACCTATCACTTCACCGAGGCTGATTGGGCGGAGATCCGGGCGTTGGCGGCGGCGCGCTATGCTCTCTGGGACTGGAACTACGGCGCGTCGCCGCCATTTACCGTGCAGAAGCGCGCGCTCTTCACCGCCGGGCCGGTTGAGGCGCGCATCGAGGTGCAGCACGGGCGGATCGCCAACATCGTATTCCAGGGGGCGGATCTGCCCGGTGCGGACGTGCTGGTGCAGCGGCTCATCGGCATCCGTTACGATCGGGATGCTCTTGCCGCCGCGTTGACCCAAGAGGATGTTGGCGCCATAGTTAGCCCTGCGACCCTGGAGGCCATGCTCAACCTTCTGGGTCCCGGCGCAAGACGTTACCCGTAAAGGCCCTCAAAATATGGCCCGCTCCCTGCACCGATAGGTCTGTTTCTGGCATTGCGCCTTCAGCCGATTCATGTTAAAATACCGCTATTCGAGGCTCTGCCCTCAACATCATCCCAGTGTCCCGGTGATTGAAACACTGCCGCTTTTATACTGGCGCTTTATTTTTGCGGACTCTATTTGCAACGGGTCACAATCTCAGGTTTCAATCCATTATTGACGGAGGGGATGTATGATGGCAACAGTCTCAGCGGCGATGCCGCAAAAAACCGGACAGGCCGCTGCGCGGCCCGCGTGGTACGGCATTGTCAAAGCCTATGAGAAACCCATTCTCAGCAAGGCGATCTGGCAATTGGTCAATACCTTTGTCCCCTATCTTCTGCTCTGGGCTTTAGCCGTGTACACGATCCAGGCCGGCTATTCTTACTGGGTGACGTTGCCTATCG
Organism: uncultured Anaerolineales bacterium; assembly: GCA_964508025.1. Classification (GTDB taxonomy): domain Bacteria; phylum Chloroflexota; class Anaerolineae; order B4-G1; family SLSP01; genus JAAZNO01. The sequence continues at coordinate 8,658 of CAZDSF010000018.1, read as the reverse complement.
TGGCGGCGTTGGCGGCATTGTTGGTGCGCATTTTCATCTTCTTTCACGATTGCGGGCACGGCTCGTTCTTCGCCTCGCGGAAGGCTAACATGCTCCTGGGCTACATCACCGGAGTGCTCACCTTTACCCCTTATGAGGAATGGCGGCATTCCCATGGCATCCACCATGCTACTGCCGGCGATTTGGATCGGCGCGGGGTGGGTGACGTGTGGACGATGACGGTGGAAGAGTATCTCAGTGCGCCCTCGTGGAAACGCTTCGCCTACTGGTTCTTCCGGCAACCCTTTGTTCTCCTGGTTCTGGGGCCGCCTTCCACGTTTATTGTGAGCCAGCGTTTCACCAAAAGGAGCTCCCCGCTCAAATCCAAACTCAGCGTGCATATTACCAATGTGGCGCTGCTGGCGATATTGGCGTTGGCGCATTTCACCATTGGCTTGCGCACGTACCTGCTCATCAAGATTCCCGCTTTCTGGATTGCTGGTGCGTTGGGCATCTGGCTCTTTTACGTGCAGCATCAATTTGAGGGCGTCTACTGGGCGCGCCATAAGAAGTGGGATGTGGTGCAATCGGCGCTGGCGGGCAGCTCTTTCTACCGCCTGCCCCGCGTCTTGCAGTGGATCAGCGGCAATATCGGCTTCCACCATATTCACCACGTGCGCGCGCGCATCCCCAACTACCGCCTGGAAGAGGCGTATCATGCCGTGCCGGAGCTGCAACAAGTCAAACCGCTGACGCTGAAGGAAAGCCTCAAATCCCTGCGCTTGAATCTGTGGGATGAACAGGCCGGCAAACTGATCAGCTTCCGGGAATTGAAGCGGCTTGCGGCTCGCAGCGCAGCGGGTTGAATTTCGGCGCAGCAGACGCCGGGAGTCCAGCATGGCACTGGCGCTCCCGGCGTTTTTGGCGTTCTGCAGGGGGCTTTATCCGGCGAGGAACCCCCCAGCATCGAGAATGCCTGCCGGGTCCCAACGCGCTTTGAGCGCGCGCATCAGATCGAGCGCCGCGGGCCGATAGCCCCACGGATCCACGCTTTCCCGCGCGGATGCCGGCAGCGTCATGGCGACGGTGTACCCTTCTGCGGCGCGCGCCGGCTCGCGCAACGCCTCGAGCTGCGCCGCGAGTTCGGCTGCGGGCGCGTCTGTGATGGCGAATTCCGTATAGCTCAAGCCCATCGCAGCATCCACCAGCAGCGGCGCCGCGCCGAGCGCCCCTTCCTGCGCGCGGATGACATCTCGCAGCGCCTTCACGGGGACGCCGGTCCGCAACAGCGCCTCACGCGGCGCGCTGACGAAACCGGCCCATACCTCCGCGCCCGTGAAAGCGGACTCGGCGGCGGGGACGCCTGCGCCCAGCCCTTGCAACGTCTCCGTCAGGCGCTCCGCTTCCCGCGCCACGTCCTGGGGCAGCCCCTCCAGCGTGATGAGTAGCCCGGTGAAGCGGCCCGCTCCCGGCAATGGACATTCCCGGCATCCCAGCAGCGCCGCAGCCGCCAGCACACGCGGACGCGCGGCTTCGGCCCAAGCCAATGCCTCGTGGATGTCGCTTGCGGGCCACAGCAGCGTGGTCTGCGCGCGCGGCAGCGGGATGATGCGGAAGGTGACATCGGTGATGAAACCCAGCGCGCCGTGCGAGCCGACCAGCGCCTTGGGCAGATCGTAGCCCGCGACATTCTTCACCAGCGGCCGCCCGGCGCGCACCACGCGCCCATCCGCCAGGACGACAGTAGCGCAGAGCAGCAGATCGCGCACGCCGCCGTAGCGCATCCGCAGCGGGCCATTGATGTTGGCGGCGACCAGGCCGCCCATGGTGCCCTCCTCCCATGGACTTGTCAGCGGAATTTGCATGCCGACCTCACGCAGCTGCGCCTGCACCTCGCGGAAGGGCGTCCCTGCTCCTGCCGTGACGTAAAGATCGTCGAGTGTCAGCGCCGTCACGCCGCGCAACGCCGCGCTAGAAAGGCGCAGTGCCTGCGCCTGCGCCGTCCACGCGCTGCCGATGACGACCGGGCACCGCGCGGCGCTCAGGGCCGCCAGCCCCACAGCGGCTTCCTCCGCGCTTGCGGGCGTAAACCGTTCTCCCGTGGGCAATGCGCCTTTGGGCAAGCTCACGGGCGGCAGGGGATCGGGCAGCACCTTGCCTGGGTTCATCGAATTGTCGGGATCGAAAACAGCTTTGATATCGCGCATCGCGGTGAGTTCCGCCGGGCTGTAGAGCAGCGGCATGAAAGCGCGCTTCTCGATGCCCACACCGTGCTCGCCGGTGATGACGCCGCCGTAGGCGACGCACAGTGTGAGGATGCGGCGCCCCGCCTCATGAATGCGCGCCATGAAGTCCGGATTTTCCGGTTCCTCGATGAGGATGAACGGGTGCAGATTCCCGTCGCCGGCGTGCATCACATAAGCCACCTGCAATTCCAGATCGGCGCAGATGGCGTTGATGCCGGCGATGGCGTCGCCCAGCCGGCTGCGGGGCACCGTCCCATCCACCAGGAAATACGAGGGCGCGAGCCGGGCCAGCGCTCCCAAGGCGCTCTTCCGTCCATACCAGAGGCGGTCGCGCTCGGCGGCGTTCCGCGCAATCTGGAGATCAAAGGCGGCGAAGCGCTCCAGCACGGCCACGATTTCCGCCATTTGCGGATCGAGGCTCTCCGGGTAGCCATCCACTTCCGCAATCATGAGCGCGCCCGCTTCGGTGGGCAGCCCCAGGTGCAGATAATCTTCGATGATGCGGATGATTTTCTGATCCATGAGCTCCAGCGTCGCCGGAATCAGCCCTTGGGCAATGATGGCGGAGACGGCGCGTCCGGCGGTTTCCACCGTATCGAAGGCGGCGCGCAGGGTGCGGAGCGCGGGCGGATTGCCGATGAGCCGCACATCCGCTTGCGTCACGACGCTCAGCGTGCCCTCGCTGCCGTTGAACAAGCCCACGAAATCGAATTCGGGCAGGTCGAAGGCGCGTCCGCCCAGGCGCAAGGCGCGCCCATCCGCGAGGACGACTTCCAACCCGGTGATGTAGTTGGTGGTGACGCCGTACTTGAAGCAGTGCGGGCCGCCCGCGTTGGCAGCGATATTCCCGCCGAGGGTCGCCGTCCGTCCACTGGCAGGATCGGCGGGGAAGTAGAGGCCCCGCGTTTTGACGAGCTCATCGAAAGCCAGGTTGACGACGCCGGCTTGCACGACGGCGCTGCGCCCCGTCACATCCAGCTCGGCGACGGCTTTCATGCGCGAGAATTCCACAATCACGCCGCCATGCTCGGCGACGGCGCCGCCCGCCAGGCCCGTGCCCGCGCCGCGCGCGATGAGGGGCAGCCCATGCTCTCGCGCCCAGCCGACGATGGTTTGCACTTCGGCGGTATTGTGCGGCAGCACCACCGTGTGGGGCAGCCCGTGTTCCAGCGCGGCGTCGCGCTCGTAGGTGCTGCGTTCGGTCAGATCGCTGATGACTCTGCCGGGACCGAGCCGCTGCGCCAGAGCGCGCAGGCGCGGCTCCGAAGGCGGGCGCACGCGCGGCAGCAGCGCGCCTTTGCCGATGCGGCGCGGCGCGGGGTGCGGTCTGGCGGTGCGCAGGCTTTCGACCGCTGCGGCGCGGTAGGAGAGCTCCAGAATTTCGGCCACATGCAGCACTTTGATGGGCAATCCCGCGCGGCGCACGCCGGAAAGCAGCTGCATGGCGCAGCCGGTGTTGGTCACGGCGAGCACATCCGCGCCGGTGGCCGCAACATCGGCGATTTTGGCGTCGAGGATGGCGTTGGCGGTCTCCGCATGGACGATGTTGTAGATGCCCGCGCTGCCGCAACATTGATCGGGCTTTGCCAGCTCCACCAGCTCCAGCGCGGGGATGCCGCGCAGCAGCTCGCGGGGTTGCGCGATCACCTTCTGCCCGTGCCGCAGGTGGCAGGAATCGGCGTAGGTCACGCGGATGGGCAACGCGCCCTCCGGCGGCGTGTGCAGATGGTCGGCCATGAACTCGTTGAAGTCCTGCACCCGCGCAACGAAGCGGGCGGCGCGCTCCGCGTAAGCGGCATCATCCTTGAGAAGATGCGCGTATTCCTTGAGTTGCGCGCCGCAGCCGCCGGCATTGTTGACGATGGCATCGTAATCCTCCGCGAGGAAGGCGTCAATGTTGCGGCGCGCCAGGTCGCGGGCGAGCGCTTCGCGCCCGGTGTGCAGCTGCGCCGCGCCGCAACAGGTCTGCGCGGCGGGGAAATGCACCTCGTAGCCATTGCGTTGCAGCACGCGGACGCTGGCAGCGTTCATGGCGGTGAGGAAGGCTTCTTGGATGCAGCCGGTGAAGAAGGCGACCTTGCCGCGCCGTTCGCCGATTGCCGGCGCCGGTTCGCGGGTTTCCAGGAAACGGGTGTTCAGCGGCGGCAGGATCGCCTCCATGCCCTTGAGGGGTGGCGGCAGGATGTTCAGCGCGCGCACGGCTTTTTGCAGGCCGCTCTTTTCGTAGGGCCGCATCAGCCGGGCGAGGGCTTTGAGCCGCCCGGTGTGCGGCATCAGCTGGTAGAGGCCGATCCAGGCGGCGAAGCGTTCGACGGGGCCGACGCAGCGCTGCTGTTCCAGATCAATGCGCGCGCCTTCGATGAGCGCGCCGTAGGGGACGCCGGAGGGGCAGGCCGATTCGCAGGCGCGGCACTCCAGGCAGAGCAGCAGATGTTCGGCGTAGGGGCCGAGGAAGGCTTCCGCGTCGAGCGCGCCCTCGGCGGCGGCTCGCATCATGGCGATGCGCCCGCGAGGGGCGTCCATCTCTGTGCCGAAGACGGCGTAGGTGGGGCAGGCTTCCAGGCACAGTCCGCAATGGATGCACTGCGCGAGCATGGCGCGATATTCAGGGGTGTGCATTTTTTCGAGCGTCAGAGTCATGGGTTATCCTCTTGCATAGCAGATGGTTTTGGGCTGCCAGGATGATTACGGTTGGTTATTCCTGCTGCAAGTATACCGTGCTGCTCTGAATCGTCAATAACGGAGAGCGTTTGGAGCAGCGCAGGCTGTTACTTTAGGGTTTACGTAGCCAGATGTGTTCAAACGCAGATAAACGCGGAGGGGCGCAGATTTTCGCCGACCAGCAGGAAAAATCCGCGTAAATCTGTGTCCCAAACTTCTTCTGGGGCCGTTATTGCGTAAGTCCTGAGTTGTTGCGCGCGCCTGCCTTGACGCCGCTCAGAAACCGGCGTACAATGTAGTTACATTGGGGACCACAAGGGTAACGCCGGCGCAGAGGGATGGCGGCGCTGCCCGGATTCGTCATTTGCCATTTTTGAGGCGCTGTTATGGAAGAGATTGGCATTCGAGAGTTCAAAGCTCGCGTTTCGGAGGTGGTGCGCGCGGTCAAGGAGACCCACGCGCGTTACATCATCACGCAGCGCGGGGAACCGGTAGCCGTGTTGCTGCCCCTCGACGCCCTTCCGCTGCCGCCTGATCCAGATGCCGTGTGGGCGCGGCTGGAAGCCCTGGGCGAAGAGATTGCCCAGACCTGGCAGAGCGAGAAAAGCGCAGTGGAAATCCTTTCGGAGATGCGCCGATGAGCGCTGCTGTTACCATTGATGCCAGCGTCTTTGTCAGCGCGTTTACACCTTCAGAAAAAGCGCATTGGGTCAGCAAGGCTTTTATGCGCGCGGTGCGCCAGGGTGGAACGCCGATTATCCTTCCCACGCTCATCATTGTGGAGATTGCCGCTGCCATTGGACGGGGGCAAGGCCGACCTGATCTTGGTTACGCCTTTGCAACAGAAGTCAGCCGCTTTCCAGAACTCACGCTTGTCGGCTTGGATGGCGTCATGGCGCGCGAGGCCGCTGAAATCGCCGCCTGTCACCGCTTGCGCGGCAGCGATGCCGTCTATGTGGCTGTGGCGCGTCGTTTTGGAAGCACGCTGATTACGCTGGATGTCGAACAGCGGACGCGCGCCGAGGCGCTGGTGGCGGTGCGCAGCCCAGAAGCGGCGGCGTCCGGCGCGTAGCGCCGACTTTTGCGCCTTGACGGAGCTGCAAGCCTGTCCTATAATCAAGTCAGATCGCCATTGTGTGGGCGGTCGCTGTCTATACATCATTCAAAGGAGGATAGCAGGATGGGAGCGAAGAAGATTTTGTTGCTCGCGGGTGATTTTGTCGAGGATTACGAAATCATGGTGCCGTTCCAGGCGTTGTTGATGGTGGGCCATGAGGTCCACGCCGTCTGCCCAGACAAGCAGGCGGGCGACAAGGTGCGCACGGCGGTTCACGACTTTGAGGGCGATCAGACCTACAGCGAGAAGCCGGGGCACAATTTTGCCCTCAATGCCACCTTCGCCGAGATCAAGGCTGAGGATTACGACGCGCTGGTGATTCCGGGCGGGCGCGCGCCGGAATACATTCGCCTCAACCCCGAGGTGATCAAAATCGTGCAGCACTTTGCCGAAGCCAACAAGCCCATCGCGGCGATCTGTCACGGCGCGCAGGTGTTGGCGGCGGCGGGCGTGCTCAAGGGCCGCGAATGCACCGCCTATCCCGCAGTGGGGCCCGATGTGCTGGCGGCGTGTGGGGTTTTTATCCCCACGCCGGTGGATCAGGCCCACGTGGAAGGGAACCTGGTCACGGCGCCGGCCTGGCCCGCGCATCCCGCCTGGCTGGCCGCCTTCCTCAAACTGCTCGGCACGGAGATCGTGCTCTGAGCCGGCGCATACCGCGCGCGTTCTGAGCGTCAAAAAGATGACCCGCCGGCAACAGGGCGAAACCCTGTTGCCGGCGGGTTGGTTGTAACACAGATATCGCGGATTGGCGCGGACTTTCGCGTCCGGTCGGCGCAGCCTCGCGCCCCGCGCCCTATCTCCCCAACTTCCCCGATGCCCTTCCGAGCATTGTCTGCTTTCTGATCCACGAAACGAAATCTTGTCCCATGACTATATTGTATAGGTCTTAATGCCCTTCCGAGCATTGTCTGCTTTCTGATAGGAGCATGGGAATGGGCTGTTCCGCGAGAAGAAAGCGTCTTAATGCCCTTCCGAGCATTGTCTGCTTTCTGATGAAAGCCGTGGTGGTTTGTGGAACAAGCGGTGAAAAATTAAGTCTTAATGCCCTTCCGAGCATTGTCTGCTTTCTGATGCAACGTGGTGTCGCTTATCCAGGTCGCGTTCAGCGAGTCTTAATGCCCTTCCGAGCATTGTCTGCTTTCTGATGTTATTAGCATAATAAAACGGGTGTTTGTCTGGGTCAGTCTTAATGCCCTTCCGAGCATTGTCTGCTTTCTGATCGTATCCTGTAAAGAAATCCGTGTTAGGGGGATATAGATGGAGTCTTAATGCCCTTCCGAGCATTGTCTGCTTTCTGATGGAAGAACCCGTCGCAGCAAGTGTCGGGGCTATTGCGTCTTAATGCCCTTCCGAGCATTGTCTGCTTTCTGAGCAGTTTGATAACTCAAATCACAAGTAACTGTTGGACTTCCCGTCTTAATGCCCTTCCGAGCATTGTCTGCTTTCTGATCCGAGGAGGGGGAGAGTGTCGGGCGTTTTTGGGGCTATATGTCTTAATGCCCTTCCGAGCATTGTCTGCTTTCTGATACAGTTTGATTCCCTTTGTGCAGCTCCTCTGTGGGGGTATGGGTCTTAATGCCCTTCCGAGCATTGTGTGGTTTCTGATTCCCCGTTTTCGCGTGTGTGCTGCTCCTCGGTGCGGGTATGCGTCTTAATGCCCTTCCGAGCATTGTCTGCTTTCTGATAGTAGGCGGAGGCGACCAAAAGTCAACATAATCATACACGTCTTAATGCCCTTCCGAGCATTGTCTGCTTTCTGATATGAACTCGCGGTGGTGCAGAACTCGCTTACCTGGTTCGAGGAAGTCTTAATGCCCTTCCGAGCATTGTCTGCTTTCTGATGATCCCCATCACAGGGTCTGAAGACCTCGAGCGAGTAATGTCTTAATGCCCTTCCGAGCATTGTCTGCTTTCTGATAAAAAGCTTTTGAAGATTTTGCAGATGCAGATGGGGGGTCTTAATGCCCTTCCGAGCATTGTCTGCTTTCTGATCAATCGCGACAGAGGTCTGCCAGGCCTCACGGATGGTTGGGTCTTAATGCCCTTCCGAGCATTGTCTGCTTTCTGATTCACCCCCTGGGGGTTTACTTTCGCCATGAACACTCTCGTCTTAATGCCCTTCCGAGCATTGTCTGCTTTCTGATCCCTTGGCGTCGGACGGACGACCGCAACCGGTTGTGTTGTCTTAATGCCCTTCCGAGCATTGTCTGCTTTCTGATTGCTTCCAACTGCCGGGCGCGCATTCGGACGCTCGAAGGTCTTAATGCCCTTCCGAGCATTGTCTGCTTTCTGATTCAGCGTCTCCTCAGTCGTGGCGGTAATCGGATCCACGAGTCTTAATGCCCTTCCGAGCATTGTCTGCTTTCTGATCGACTACAGTTGACGACCATCAACGCTGGTTCACTGGTGCTGAGCGGCAACGTTGATAGCGCGCAGTATCCTGGCGCCAAGGTCTGGTTGATGTCGCGCAATGTCAGCATTCGCAGTGCGTGTACATCTGTGGTCAACATTGTGGACTATGGCGCGGGCACGCACAGTGGCGTGTTCCAATGCGAGATCCGCTCTACGGCTGGCACCGGCACCACATTCTACGGCAACGGCATCAATAGTGGCACGGGTCACACGGTATCAGGCACGGTCAGCGGGTGTTAC
>CAZDSF010000017.1:0-51723 GCA_964508025.1 uncultured Anaerolineales bacterium | reverse complement strand
TTGCCGTTTCCCGCTTATCTGCTGGCGTATCCGCTGTTCATTCTGCGCGGCGTCTTCGGCCCGCTGGAGGCGGTTTCTGGCGGCAATCTGCTCCTGACACTTGCGCCGGAGGATGACCGCACGCTGTATCTGGGTTTCGCGAATACGGTGTTGGGGGTGGTGCTGTTATTGAGTGGCCTGGGCGGCGGCGTGGTGGATCTGTTTGGCTTGCAGGCGCTTTTTGGCGCGACGATTCTGTTCAACGTGCTGGCGTTTTATTTTATCGGGCGCATTCGCCCTGGAGTTTGACATCTGTTTTCAATGGGGTATCCTAAAACTATGTTCTACGATGAAGTTGAAATCTATGTAAAGGCGGGCGACGGCGGCAATGGAGCCGTCGCTTTTCGACGTGAGAAGTACGTTCCCTACGGCGGCCCTTCGGGCGGCGATGGCGGCAAGGGCGGTGACGTGGTGCTGGTGGTCAACCCGCATCTCAATACGCTCTACACCTTCACCAATCAACGCGAATTCGCCGCGCCTAATGGCGAGAATGGCCGCAACAAGGATCAGTTTGGTGCGGGCGGCGCTAATTTGGTCGTCCAAGTGCCGCCGGGTACAGTGATTACTGACGCGGAGACTGGCGAGCTGCTGGTGGATATGACTTATACCGACCAGGAGTTTGTGGTCGCGCGCGGCGGCAAGGGTGGGCGCGGCAACAAGCGCTTTGCGACGGCCACGAATCAAGCGCCGCAAATCGCCGAGAATGGTGATCCTGGCGAGGAGCGCCGGCTCAAGTTGGAGCTCAAGCTGCTCGCCGATGTGGGGTTGGTGGGCAAGCCTAACGCGGGGAAATCCACGTTGCTCTCTGTGACCACGGCGGCGAAGCCCAAGATCGCGGCGTATCCCTTCACCACGTTGGCGCCGCAGCTCGGGGTGGTGGCGTTTGGGCCAGATGACACATTCGTGATGACGGATCTGCCGGGCCTCATCGAGGGCGCCAGCGAGGGCAAGGGCCTGGGGCTGGAGTTCCTGCGCCACATCGAGCGGACGCGCTTGCTGATCCATGTGCTCGACGCGACCGCGCCCGATCCGCTGGAGGATTTCGCCGCGATCAATGCGGAGATGGCAGCCTTTGGGCATGGTTTGGCGGAGAAGCCGCAGCTCGTGGCGATCAACAAACTGGATATGCCAGAGGGTCGGGAGCGTTTCCCGGCGCTCAAGAAGGCGATTGCGGCGCAGGGCTACGAGGTCTTCGGGATTTCGGGCCTCACGCGCGAGGGCGTGCGGACGTTGATGGGTCGCGCTTACAATCTCCTGCAGGAGATACCGGCTCCTGAGGTAGCGCCAATTGGTCCCCCGGTGATCACGCCCCCGCCGCCGGAAGAAGAGGGCTTTACCATCTCGCGCGATCCCGACGGAACCTGGGTGGTCTCCGGCGGCAAGCTCGAGCGCGCCGTGCAGCGCACCAATCTCAACTTCTACGACAGTCTGCTGCGCCTACATGCCTATCTGGAGCATCAGGGCGTCATCAAGGCGTTGCGCGATGCCGGCGTCGAAGAGGGCGACTACGTCCGCATTGGCGAGTACGAGCTCGAATGGCGCGATGAGGAGTAGGCGGTGAGTAGTGAGCAGTAAGCAGTGATGGATCTCTCGCGACTCGTCACTCGTTGTCTCAGTTTTTCGCTTTCTCGTCTTATCGCTCAACTTACGGAGGACATTTGTGAACGATTCTCATCTGAGCCGTGAGATTCAGGAGCAGCCTGCGGTGTTGCGAGCAGTGCTGGAACAAGAGCTGGAGGCTGCGCAGATCTTGGCGGCAGCGATTCGGCAGCGTGCGCCGCGCTACGTGGTGCTTGCGGCGCGGGGCAGCTCGGATAACGCGGCCCGCTACGGACAGTATCTCTTCGGCGCGTTCAACGGCATCACAGCGGCGCTGGCGACGCCGTCGCTCTTCACGCTTTACCAGCGTCCGCCTTCGCTTGAAGGGGCGCTGGTCATTGGCGTATCGCAGTCGGGGCAGTCGCCCGATATTGTCTCGGTGCTGGCCGAAGGGCAACGGCAGGGGGCGCTGACCGTGGCGATCACCAACGGCGCGGATTCGCCGCTGGCTCGCGCGGCGCAGCACACCCTCGGCCTGCACACCGGCCCGGAGCGCAGCGTCGCAGCGACGAAGACGTACACGAGCTCGCTGATGGTGCTGGCGATGCTCAGTGCGGCCTGGGCCGGCGATGCGGAGCGTCTGGCGGCGTTGCAGCAGGTTCCCGTGTGGGCTGCGGAGGTGTTGGAATCGTTGCCGCGCGTGTTGCAGCGGGCGGAACGCTATCGCTATATGGAAGCCTGCGTGACGATGGGCCGGGGCTTCAACTACGCCACCGCCTTCGAGATCGCGCTCAAGCTGAAGGAGCTCACCTACATCATGGCGGAGCCGTATTCTTCGGCGGATTTCCAGCATGGGCCGGTGGCGATTGTGGAGCAGGGCTTCCCGGTGCTGGCGGTGCTGCCAGAGGGGCAAGCCGCGCCGGATATGCTGGCATTCTTGCAGGGTTTGCAGGAGCGCGCGCCGGAGCTGTTGGTGATCTCACCGCTTGCAGAGGCGCTCGGGCTGGCGCAGACACCGCTGCCCCTGCCGGTGGGCATCCCCGAATGGCTCTCGCCGCTCATCGCAGTGCTGCCCGGACAAATGCTCGCGCTGGGCCTCACCCTGGCGAAGGGCTACGATCCCGATCACCCGCGCGGGCTGCGCAAGGTCACGCTGACGCATTGAGTTGGGTGATACGTGCTACGTAACGAGTAATGCGTAATCCGTGAGAATTTTCTCACGGATTACGGTTTTGATTTTTAACCGGTCGTTGGTCATTCATCATCGGTCATTCTGCTCCCCACCACGGCGCGCTGAGCACGTCCTCGCGCGGCTGCAAGACTTCCACTGCACCTTCTTCCAGCCACAACGCGGTGGGACGCTCCGCGAGGTTGTAGTTGGAGGCCATGCTGAGCTGGTACGCGCCCGCGACGGGCAGCGCCAGCAGGTCGTCCCGCGTCACGGGCGGCAGCGCGGCGCCTTCGATAAGGAAGTCCCCCGATTCGCAGAATTTCCCCACGATGTTCACCACGTCGGTTGGTGCAGCGGTCATCCGCTCCGGCAGCAGGGCGATGTAACGCGCGCCGTAGAGCGCGGGGCGGAGGTTATCTGCCATGCCGCCATCCACGGCGACCCAGCGTGTGCCATCGCCGCTGGCTTTGCACGCGCCCACGGTATAGACCGCGACGCCTGCTCGCGCCGTCAGCCAGCGCCCCGGTTCCAGGACGAGACGGGGCAGCGGATAGCTGTAGCGCGCGCATTCGTCCTGCATCGCCTCGGCGACGGCTTCCACCCACGTTTCCACCGGCGTCGTGGGCGCATCGGGTGTGTAGCGGACGTGCCATCCACCGCCGGGGCTGAATTCGGCGGGGCAGAAATCCTCTGCGTACGCGAGGGCGAACAGGCGTTGGATGGCTTCGACGTAGGGCGCGATCTCGTGAATCTGCGAGCCGAGGTGCGTGTGCAGCCCTGTCAGCTCGAGGTGCGGGCTGGCTTGGGCGCGCTGCAACGCTTCCGTTGCCTGCCCATCCGCCAGGGGTAGGCCGAATTTGACAGCATGATGACCCGTCTGCCGGTAGGTGTGCGTGTCCACGGTGAGGCCCGGCGTCACGCGCAGCCAGACGCGCGGGCGCCGTCCGGCTTCTTGCGCCAGGCCCTCCAAAAACGCGAGCTCATCCAGGCTATCTACGACGATGGCCTGCAGGCCCAGGTCGAGCGCGGCGCGCAGCTCCGCCGCCGATTTGTTGTTCCCGTGCAGGTGGATTTTCTCCGGCGCGAAACCGGCGTTCACTGCGGCGCGCAATTCTCCCCGGCTCACCACATCCACGCCGACATCGAACGCAGCGAGTTTGCGGGCAAAGCGGGGCGCGAAGTAAGCCTTGGCGGCATAGGTGATCTCCGTAGCGCCGGGATACGCGGCGGCGAGCGCGGCGCGTAACGTGTCACATTGCTGGCGCACGGTGTTTCCATCGTAAAGATAAAGCGGCGTGCCCCATGCGCGCGCCAGCGCACCCACATCGTGTCCGGCGATGTGGAGATGGTCTGCGGTTACGGCAGAGGTTATGGGCAAGAGGGTGCGGGTGGAATTTAAGGATGGTTGCCTTTGCATAATCAGGCTCCTGTGAAGTGTCAAATAGCGTGCAGCGGTAACAACGGAAAACCTACGTCGGGAAGGCTGATCTTGGTGCAAGACAAGGGTATCGGAGTGAAAGGCAGAGATAATACAGCGTATCGCCTACGCGGTTGACCGTCGTGCAGTTTATTGAAGCGAGAAGGTTAGCTATGAAGCATGCCAGAGGAACGGGGCACAACGGGAGCGTTCTCACCGAGAATTGCAGCAGACGGTCTCTGAGGATAGCTTTGTCCAACAGGAGCTTATCCATCTACAATCGTAACTATTTCTTGACCGATACATGCTGTCAACTCACCCGCTTTTATGTCAAGTTTCCATACAATTAATCTGCGCCGTTTACCAGGGTCATCTTGCCAGCGTTCAAAACCGAGGCTGGCGTAGAAGGCATTGGCTGATAATTCTTCAGGGCATTTCAAGAGAATGGTTTGTTTGCCCAGAGTTTGCGCTTCAGATATGAGCGCATAGATTAAGGTTTTTCCAATTCCTGCAAGTCGGTAATCTGGTTTGACGGCTATGTCATAGAGTGTGGTTTGTGTATCACGACGATGATGATAATGAACAAAGCCGGCTATGTGTTTACTGTTTTGCGCAATGATGATTTCTCCACGTCTGATAGCTTCCAATAAAGTGGGACGACGTACAAATCCTAGCTCCACGCGATGCGCATCAGCCAGGGTTTTAATCGCATCCAAATCGTTTTCGTTAGCTTTGCGAATGGTAATGTTAGCGTTTCCAGATATCAAAGTCGTCCTCTTCTTGCGTAGGTTGTGTACTGCCGCCATGCTGACTCCGACGAGGACGAATACGCAGCATATTTACGGTTTCGCGTTCGTCATCCACTAAAATAGCTTCTCCAGTGCGCTTTAGAGCTTTGATAAAAGTGCGCAGCTCGCCCCCCATGTAGTCTTGACTGAGGCCATTCAAAGCGGACATGTCTGCGCGAGTAGTTAGTTTGTGGCTGAGAATAATATCGCATTGTGATAACACATCAGGATCAATGGCTGAAGGCTGTTGTGTGGCAACCACCAGCGATAGGCCCGGTTGACGTCCTTCTTTAGCCCAGCGGATGAGTTGGTCTTTTGATAAGGTGCTTCCACTATGAGGCACAAACTGGTGAGCTTCGTCTAATAGCATCCAGACTCCCGGTAGTGGCGTCGCTAACCCGAATTCTTCACGGAGGCGTGCATCGGAGCGCGCACGGAATAAGTTGCGCGCAATGATAGAAACAACCAAGTTGCGTCTGCCCCGATTACCGGGTTCCAAACGGCTTAAATCCAACACATTTACCATTCCCGGTACAAAGAGCTCTTGGAGCGGTTGGTAGCCACTAGGCGCGAATAGCTCCCAGCTTTGTGCGGCTTCCAAGCGGTTGAGCAATGCTTCTTTGGAAGCATCCGGCGCTTTGCCATCGCGTTCTATCATCCTGGTAATATCAGGTATGGTGAACTTTTCTTCTTTGTTTTGCAGGCGTAATACAGCGCGGAATAGAACAATTCCCAAGGGTTTGTTAATGTCCGCATTGAATAAATCACACCACCCATCAGGTGACAAATCGCTGGCGTTCAGGCGCAAGGGGGTAACATTAACATTGCGTTGCTTAAACATTTGGAGTACATCAGCATCATATAGAGCCGCTGGGTTGCCGGGGATGAGGAGCCTTACATCATAACCCTTAGGCGCCAGCCCCCAGTTGAATAAGGCATCTTGTTGGGGCGTGTTGGATTGGATCATGGTATGATACACGCCCATAGGGTCAACGATGATGGGGATAACTTCATTGCCGCCCGCAACCAACAACTCCTCCACGAGCACCCCTAGCGTATACGATTTACCGCTCCCTCGTTTGCCACAAATCAATACGGCACGGGAACCTTCGGCATTGAGGTAAACTGGCTCATCGGATTGAGTATCTTTACCTAGTAGCATTTTCATAAATTCACCTCCACACGCACAAAAGGCACGATGCTTTCCCAATACGAAAGTCCCCCGTGGACCCCACTATCGTTTGAACGAATGGCCGCGCCAAGAAATGGATAGCGGTATAGGGTGTATATTTGTTTTGCTTGAGAAGACTCTATACCATATTCTGCTGATACAACGCCATCAATCTGATAACGCGGATGGGTGGAACGCAGGCTCTCCACTAATTGTAAATCAGGGTGTTGGGTTTTCCATAAAATGCCGTGGTCAGCGGTCAGATAGACTGCACCTGGCAGTCCTGTAGCAGCAAGCACGTCAATCAGGCAACGATAGTCTTCGTGGATGGCTTCGACAGTGGCTTGTATCTCTCCAGGTGTAACTTCACGCCGGCTGTGGGCCAGCCCATCCAGCCCCTCACGCAGCAATTGCACATAGGTCCCTTCTAAGGGCTGATGTGACAAAGTATCCAGCGCGACGCGGATGCCGGCAACGCGGGTCAGTGGCACACCCTCAAAAAGATATGCCGATACTTCATTGCGTTCTCTGCGCCAGTATGAGAAGCCTGTGGAGTGAGGAATACCCGCATCTATCAAGCGTCGCGCCAACGGCGGGCGCCCCACAATACTAGGGAATCCCACATCGGGTACAATGTTGCCTTGCTCGGTGAGGCTATAAGTGATTGATGGGCCATCAATGAAGCATGGCTCGGGAATTTCAGACCAGGATTTGACATCCTCATAACTTAGCCCATCTACTAACAGCAATGCTACAGTACGGTAGCCACGCTTGATCGTATCGGAAACAATACGTTGGGCAACGCGCTGATGCGTTAGTAGCCGACCCCGTACATCTGCCAGGCGTAAGGGGAGCATTTGATTCAAGCTAGCAGCTGTATACGCAATGGGTTGATCCAATACTTGGAAACGATGTTGGTAACGCGGCTTAACTCTTGGAATTAACACTGGTTGTTCAAGATGCGGAGTCAAAGCATCTAATTGCTCTAACAGGGTTTCCGCATCAGGGGCGATAGTGACTTCTGACGGCAAACACAACATAGCCAGGTCAGAGAGCTCGGCCATTACCGGCCCGCGTTGCAAGGCTTTGAGCAACTGAGTAAATCCGGTTTCAGTCATAATGGACAGGCTCAATGATAATGCGGACCCGGCGTTTAGCCTGTAATCCCCGTAGCGCTGCCCAGAATTCGTCATCTGCTAAGCGTGCCTGCTGTTGTCGGAGGTTGCTAATCTCAACTACAGCGTTATCTGAGTTGAGAGTTTTCAACAAGGCCTCTTCTGGACGGGTCAATTGCAGCTCGCGTAATTTGCGGCTCAGAGTATCTACAGCACGATGTACTTCAGGAAAACGATCACTAATCCGACCTAAAAATTGTAGTAGACGATGAAATTCACCTTCACCTTCGGTCGGGAAGTCAATAAGCGTAGTGCGTTCCTCAAGTTGCGCGCGAATCTTGTGTAAACCATCTGTCAGGCTGCTGAGTTCCTTCTGTAACCGCAGTCCTTCTTGTGCGATGCCATCACGCTCCTCTGGGGCTAAAGCTTGGATAAAGGGAGAGATCAGCGTTGCGCGTACCGCATCTGAATCTTGCGTAACAGCTTGCGCTAACCTTTCGCGCAGCTCCAGCAGTGCAGCTCGCGTTGCTGTATAAAGACGCTCGTAACTATCCTCAGGCGCCAATGGATTGTACTGTTCTAGTCGCCACAAGCGATCGGCAGGGAATTTAAGCCCTACGATGAGCGCTTGCTGATATCGCTCTTGGAGCTGGGTGAAGCGCTGCACAGCAGCTTCGCGCACTTCGCGCACTACTGCCCCTATCTCATTCAAACGTGCTTTATAGGTAGGCGCATGAGGCAAAGCTTGTTCTTTGTCGGCGCTGATATGACCATTGATCTCTTGAGACAGCCGTTGAAATTGCTCCCGCTGTTCACGCACCAAGTCACCCAGGTCATGAATGTCTTTGAGCAGTTCGGAACCACGATCTACCAGTTCAATCCAGGCTACAAACTCATTGAAACGCTCGCTGAATGTATTACGACGCTGTTGTAAGTCACTTAACCGGTGTTCACGCGCCTTCAATTCTTGCGCCAACCTGGCTAACGAAGAAAGCCCTAAATCCGTAGCTTTGAGCTCAGCTTGCTGCGCCTCTATTTCATGGCGTAGGCGTTGCGTATCATTTTCCAAAGCTGTGTATTGGCGCAACACACGTGTACGCAAATCATTGATTTGGAAAGCATAGTCTACCCCACCCTGAACCTGCGCATTCAGGCGTTCTCCCTGACGCCGGTCCGGAGTCGGAACACGGTTCATCAAGCGTGCGGCTTGTTGCTGGAGCGCTGCTTGTTGTTCTCCTGCGAATGTCAAAAGTTGGCGATGATAGGCTTGGGCAGAGCGTCGCAAGCGAATAAGTCGTTCATCGTCGGGCTTACTCCTAAGTTGTTCATCAACCAACCGCTGCCCTTTTGCGGCTTCTTCGCGCCAGAGTTTGAGTTGTGCAGATTCCGGGAAACCGCTCAACAGAATGTCTAAATCCACTTGCCATGCCCGCAGTTCTGTAGCCAGTTCATCCACTGAGGGCGCTTGTGAGATAGTTTCACGCCAAATGCCGCGCCGAGCATCGTTCTCCAGCAATCCCCGTTCATTCATCAGATCCAGAGCGGTGTCAATTTCTTTTTCTCGATAGCCTAGCTGTGCAGCGCGACGGTAGATTTCATTGGCTGGCAGCAGATGAACCTCACAATTGCGTCCGGCTGCCTGGATGCGCTCGGTATCCGGCGCCGCCTGGAGCCAGGCGCGAATTCTTTGTTCCAGAGGGTGCAATTTGAAGCGCACTGCGCCTCTGAGTCCCCTTTCGGCGTCACGGCGCGAGGGGAAATCTTGCACAACCTCGATCAACGCCGGGAAATTGCTAATGAAGGTGTCTAAGCCTGTATTGGAGAGCGTAAACAACATCGCCACATCCTCTTTGAGACCCTCGTAGCTAATCTGTCCCTGCCGCTCGTGCGCCGTTTCCAGATGTTTGATGGCATTGACATATTTGGTCAACGAGCTTTCCCAATTGCTCACACGCATCAAAGTATCGTATTCGGGATACCGCGCGTCTAGCAATCGCAAGAGAGCTGCTTCCAATATCCGCTCTTGCGCTGCTTCGACCGGTGCGCCAACAGTGACGTTGAACAGGGCGCGAAAGATGTTATCTAGTAGATCTGACTGAAAATATCGCACCTGCGGATCATCTGGTTTGGGGATGAGGTTAGCAGTGCGTTTGGCCTCCATCGTTTCATGCATGGTCAGCAACAATAGCGGCGTCAATTTGTACGGGGAAACGATAGGGGCTACTAAACGCTCTAATGTTGGCGAGATAGCGCCATCTTCTCGCGCCATCAAGTTCAGGGTGAGATTGATTTGCCGGGCATTATAATCTATCTGAAGCGCTTCAGCGCGATGGCGGCGGTCTTCTTCGGGTAAGTCGAGATAACGCCGCAAGCGAATTTGCACGACGACATCTCCCAATGGGTTGGCATCGCGCACTGTATCATCTTCCCACAGGATGCGCACATGGACGCAGCGTTTTGGGAATTTGCGTGCGAAGCCACTAAAATGCCCTTCCAATACCAGCCCCAGATTGCGGGTTAGGCCATCAGGGATGATTTCTGTTACTGTCCACAAGTTGGAAGTGAAAACTCGTTGCGTGAGCAATTGCTGGAAGGCTGTGAGCGCCCGTTGTTTGGTAGGATCGGCAGTTTCGTAGTAAGAGCGCCAAAATTCGCGGATGCTCATGGTCAACCAATCCGAGTCTACTTTGACCTGATCTAACCCCCGCAAAGTGAAGCCGGGGGTACGCACATCACCCACTGAGATAATCAGGTCACCTTGCGCGCTTTGGGAAAGATCATCAAATGCTTGTTGCAAACCAAAGCGTTCTTGTATTTTGCGTGATAGTCCTTCATTGGGAAAGGCGGCTGCCCACTTAATCGCCCGCTCGCGTTCTCGGTTGCCACGCACCAAGCTGTGCGCTAATGCCTGGGTGACAATCTGCGGAATTTTTTTAGGGCTATCATATTGAATTGCGCCGTTCAGAAAATCCTCTATAAGATGCAAAGGTGTATAGGCGTCATCAGCGGGATAACCCGACTCGATGTAACGGCGCGTAGCGCGCCGAAAAACATTGACTACGGTGCGCGGCCCGTCCGCTAAATCCTGCCGCGCGGAAATCTGACCTAGCGCGCTCAAGCACTCCGGGCTAAGAATGCGTGTTTGATGCTCTTCATAGTCGAAGGACTTAGCCAGCCGTTGCCATAAACGCTCCGGGAACTGGTTATCATAGACCGTACTCAAATCCAGGCTCACTTGCAAAACACGGTGAATCAGATCGCCCCGAATATCTCGCATCAGGCTGATCTCTTTGGGCGGAATGACCATAATCAAACCAAAATTGAGGTGATTGCGCCGGGTGAGAATTGCGCCAATAACATCGAACAGCGGGCTGATAGGGTCTTTGATGCCCGATTTGATCTCCGGCTCGATATATTGCTGCACTTCATCCGCCAGAATCAATACCCCCTCGAAACCAGCCTGTTGAGCCAGGTGCGTCATGTCCTCGAAGAAGCGGATGTAATCCGCTGGGCCAAGGTCGAGAATTTCTGGCTTGTCTTGCGCCATCCGTCGCGCTGCGGCAACATCAATGTGATATTGCCGCGCCAACGTTTCGGCATTACGTTCCATCACGGATTCATAGATAGCTCGCGCTTCGTCTACTAGATTGGGGCGCGTGCGTTTAAGCTCATAGCGCGCCCATCCGTAGCAGCCCACGATCAAATCGGTAAGACGGTTAAGCTGGAAAGGTGGCGTAACCAGGATGTTAGCGGCGCGTGCACGTTCCCACAGGTACAAAGCGGTACTGGTTTTGCCATAGCCATATTCAGCGGTGAGATAACCGCGTATTGCGCCACCTTGCCGTACTTCTTGGATAACTTGCCGCTCGAAATTGGCAACACTTTGTCCGCCTGCCCCATTGTCTACCTGTCGTCCTAGCGGCACATAGGTTCGCACATGGCGTTTGTAAGCCTCATCCACTGCTTCAGCGCGCTCTAATAAATCTGTAGCACGTTGTGTAGCGACAATTTCTTCTTTGCTCAGGATGGCTTGCAAACCTTCTAAACTCATGAGACGCTCCTAAATTGATGGCAAGGAATAAAACGGGTTATGGGTGATTACAAAAGCGTTTCCAGTACCACAACCTGGATTTCGGTTACTCGGCTCAAAGCCTTGTCATTGGTTAGAAAAACCTGGCAGCTGCTCACGGCTGCGGTGGCAATTTGCAACGCATCTGGTGTGTGTAGCCGATAGCGGGCGCGTAACAATGCAGCATATTCGGCAATCTCGGCAGTGATAGGTGCCAATGTGAAATGTGCCGCTGAAGCAAGTAGTTTTTTGTAGGTACTACAGATTTCTATTTGTTGTTTCTGCATCGGCAAAGCCAACACTTCGGTTAATGTCAAAGTAGAGGTGACGCCCTCTATATCACCATCTGCAATACGTTGAAAGATGGCGCTCATCACTCCATCATAACGAGGATGCGCTTCAACGAAGTAAATAATGGGGGCTGTATCTAGCGCTAGCTTTGTACCCATAGGTAGCCAACTACTCAGAATGTTCATTATCCAACTCCCATTCTCGGCGCAATTCCGAGACGTAGTTTTGCGCGTCTATCCCCTGCCAGATTTCCTTTCCCAGTCCATGCAAAGCCATAATACTCACAGGCGGTTCAGATGATTGTGTTTCGGAAGCCAGTTGCCGACTGATGATGGCAATCAATTCCAGTTTTTCAGTTGGGGAAAGCGGGCGAATATGCCGCTGATATAAAGTATTAAGAGCTGTATACGGTCTTGTACTCATGATCTATTCTCCTACAACAAGTTACTGCAAAACGCTCGATATCACGTCCCATAGATTAACAACATACACTGGTCGCAGCGCATAATAATCCAGCCGACTGAGATTATGGTAAACCATATCTACGTCTTGAAATGTAGGAGTCGGCAAAGTGACGGTTGGCAACCCTAGCCGATTGGGTTGCGTTGTAATCAGTAAAGCCGTGCGTGCATCATGGAGCTGGAACGCAGCTAGCAGCTGGCGCATCGCTCCTGCATTGTCAGGCGCGTTGTCTACTACGACACATGCCGCCCCCGGTTTCCCGGTGTGATGGTAGATGCGCGGAGAAGGGTAGAAGATCGCGCCCGACGCACGGGCTAAGCTCCAGGCCAGAAAAGTTTTTCCCGTACCGGGTGCGCCGCAAAGATTGACCCGCTCAGGAAAGTGCCAATGCCGCTCAATCTCGGCCGTTGCCGCGCTTTGACTATCAGTTAGCCAATCGCGGCGGGCTTCAACTTTCAAGCGATTTAGCAGCGCCAGTGAACGGCAAATCATGCTGACCTCTCAGGGTAACAAGTCTTGCAGTGTTGGCCATTTAAGGAAACGGATGAAACGGCCATAAACACCGGCGCCAGTGCCGGGACGGATGACAGTTGGATAAAGTGGCAGAGTCCAATCCAGCACTCGGTCTAGCGTCATGGGTTCTAACAGACAGAGACGGCAGACGGCTTCGCGGCGCTCTGGGCCAAGTAGAAAATCAACCGCCAATTCCCCGCCAAAGGTTTGCCCCACCCAGCCCAAAGCAAGCAATACCAATTCTGGTGGACAAAAATGGCGTCGGGTGAATATATCCCCTTCGATAACTGGTGGCGTAAGGGCTTCTAGCCATTTACGAGCTCCACGAATGCTTTTAGGGCTAAACGAAGGATCATGTTGGAATGTTTCCTGAATCTGATTTCTGATTTCTTCAGCTATTACATTGGAAATCTTACTGATATTTGCTCCCGGTTGTTGCCAAAGAATATCAGTCACTTGGCGGTAACTCCATAGAACAGTTTTCTCTAAGGGTTTTTTATCACTCCAACCGGAATAGATAAGATAATGAATTATGTCCGGTCTTATTTCTGGTCTCAACTGAAGCATCCCTAGAGCTATTGGGGATAAGCAAATAATAGCAGCTGCTTCATCTTTCTGTAACAATCCGCAATCGTTTGCAAAGATATTGATTTCGGTGCGTGATGTTAAACCGTGCTGTTGAGCGAAATCCAAAAGAGACGCAACTGTATCAAAAGTCGCTTGTTCGGCATGGATGGATTCGAGCAATGGAATCAGAACATTTGGCTCTGCTTCTTGCGGAACATGAAAAGTTAAATGAAGTTCAGCCACTTTTGATATTCCTCCCGGTAACGTGGAGACCCGTTTTGATAGATTTGTTCAATAGTAGCATATTCGCCTGCGCTGATCATATCTACAGATTGTTGAATAGCTATCAAGTTATGCAAAGCACGATACATTTTGTAACGTTGTAGCTCATCAAGTGAGATACAAAATGGACAAGAATGTCCAGTACGCGCTTTTAGTATTTCAAATTCCTCGAATTGAATACCTTGCTGTAATTCTGAATTGCCATTTCGGTGTGAAATATTATAACCACGAGTAAAGGGTAAATAAACTTGTCCAAATCCTGCTGATTTAATCCAGGCTGAAGAATCAAACGAGTCCGCACCTGCCCCGTAAATCATAGCAACTAATGCTGGGGCTCCAAGTCCAAAAAAGTGAACTTTTACCCCGCTCCTATGTGCTATACTTGCTACATATCTTGCGAGATCTACAGCATTAGCTGTGGCAATATTGACTCCACTATTCTTACCTATGGTGCCAAAACTTCCGAATCCAATACGTCGAACTCCTAAATTCAAATAAGTTTTCAAGCAAAGATCAACTTGCTCGTAAGTGTGACCTTGTACAACTGCTAATGCGCGTATTTGTAAATGCGCTGGTAATTCTTGATAAAAGAGGGTGGTATACTCCACCGTTTCTCTAACTTTTTGCCAAACTGTTTCTTCACTATCTTGTGAAGTAGGAACGTAATCAGGTAAAGTATAAATATCAGCCCATGGGTTGTTTCTGTAAAACTCTAGTAACGGATAATAGAGCTCCTGATACGTCAATTTCCCGACCTGAACATAGTAACCACCGCTGTCAAACATAATAGTCGAGCCATTTTGTTCTTGTAGCTCTTTGACTAATGCCAGTGATTCAATTGGAGAAAATAATGGTGTAATCAAGATGTGGTGTAATGGATTAATGCCTATATGGTATTCTTTAAGCAATTGTCGTATTTTACGAATATCGCTTGGGCAGAGTGTCAGTGCTGTGAAGAAATCTAACATTTCATTCAAATGAAAAATCAACAAAGTCCCATTGTTCTTCAACTAGCGAATCGCAGATCGCATCCCCAAAATGTGTCGGCTGCTGTGCCCAGCGCGTAGCCATAGTCTCACCTAACTGGGTCAACTGATAGCGTCCACCATAAGATGATTTTTGCACTGCGCCAATACCGGCAAGCAATGCCAGCCGATTGGCTACATCATCCAACCCCAAAGGATGCGCTTTTACAAATAACTGCGCGAGTTCGGTGACACGAATGGGCTGATGCCGTTGTAATAACCACCAAAATTCCGCCATGGCCTGTACCCGTTTGGAAAGCATATCCAGACAATAGATTCGTAATGTCAGCAGATCAGCTTCAGGTAGCGTCAAGGCTACTGGTTGGTCAACAGCTGGCTCATAAAACAAACAAGGCAGCATTCCTATTGCATAATACGCGAAAAGCGCGCTTTGACAAATCCAACGAGGTTGCGGCCAACCTAAGTTTGCCCATGCGGCTAACGAGTGTAACAAAGCCTCTGCATTGAGCGGCTTTTGTAGTAGTTCGCGGGCTATCATCACAGATTCAAGAAAAGCGTTAGGCTGATTCGGCGGGTCTGGCAATGCCATCGGACAGAAGGGCAAAACTGGCTCGGGCTTGGCAGCGCGCTGACGCTCCCATTCCGCAAGACTAAAATATCCTTCTCCCAAGCGAGTGAAGGTGTCTTCGTATCTCATTAACATTGAATAAACATTATTTGCGTCCGCAGTCGTATTGGCTGTGATATCGGTGATCTGTTCTGCGATGACCGAATAGTGTGCGGGGGCTTCTAATATCTGCATTGCGGTTATCACTTGTTCGTATCGTGTGCCAGTATTGGCTATGCGATACGAATGCCAATCACCACCAGGTAGACGCATCAAATAATGATCGAGATAACGCTGTTCCTGTTGTCTGAAGTCATCTGGGTTTGTGTAATCGGTGTCCGTGCAGATTTCGATATGTTTCTGAATTTCCATAGGTATCAATGGGTAAATAGTTTCACTGAAATCAATTGCCCCGTATTTAGCCTGCCAGGCAAGTCTGAGTTTTTTAAGAAAGCCAAACTCTATTTGGCGCACCCGTTCACGAGTTAGGTTAAAACGTTGACCGATTTCTTCAAGGGTATACTCTCGTCCATCATCAAGACCATAGCGTAAGCGCAGGATCTCGACGTCTCGTGAACTTATACTCCGAAACTCCTGCAGTAGTCTTTGAAGCATGATGGTCCATTCATGATGTAGGATGATGGTCTCTACATCACTATTCTGATCGAATATACAATCAGTCAACGTCACTGAATCGGAAGCTAAAAAATCCATTCTTTCAAATAAATTGTCTGATAGTTCCAAATCAAGTGGAACTAAGGATTGACAATACTCGAGCATACGATACGCCTTACGTCGCATTTTCCTAACGGTTAATGTTTGTGGCTTCCCTACCGCCTCATCGTTTACTCCATTATCTTCAGATTCTTGTGGGTCTGATGTGAGCGAGAAGCAATCGAGTGTAATGGAAATTGCATTCACTTCTCCGATTTCGGCGTGTTTTCGTAAAGAATCTTGCAGAGTACAAACCCGCTCGTACATGTGAACGGGAAGACGAATAGTGCGACCCTGGTCAGCTAGCGCGCGGCTGATGCCTTGCCAAATCCAACTTGATGCAAATACTGCAAAACGCGCTCCCTCACGGTAGTTGAAACGTTCAGCTGCGCGCATCAAACCTAGAACGCCTTCTTGTACTAAATCAAGATAATCAATTCCTTGCCCAATAGCGTTCCTGGCAATGCGTAGCACATATCGGAGATATCCTGTCACCAATGTGGTTCGGGCCTGTTTGGCGCGATCTTCTGCAAGTTGCCAGACCCGTTTCATTGAACACTGTTTTGTCCAGGCGCAAAACTGAGGCATTGAAGGAGGTGCCCCATGTCCTTGTGAAATATTGGAAAGATAGCTCAGTGCGGGTTCTGGAAACAGGCAAAGCAGCTCAGCAAGGTCATAAACTTTAGCCAATAGCTTTCGATTAACTTCAGATTGGCATGGGAGAGATGATTTTGCAAACCGCAGTATGCATGAACGTTGTAGCTTATAAATGTTTTGATAAGCATTTAGTATTTCTGCAATCCATACTTCAAATCCCGGCACAGTTATGCCGACACTGGTGCAATCTATTTCTAGTTGCGAAAATCGCATTCGTACACTAGCATATATAGCTGCGAGCAGAGTACAATCGTCATAAGAATCAAGCTCTCCCCAGTTTTGAGGTGCCTTGTTCTGTATTCCTAACCAGAATTCTTGAGAAACGCTCGTTAGAAATGGGAGTTGACCAACTTCTGCAAATAACAGAGACAGAGAATCCATAGTTTCAGTATTGTATCATTGTTGTTATCACATAGTCGTAGAAGAACTACCAGCCATTCATGAAGTATAGCATAATTCACTCGTGTGACAAGTGAAAAGATCAAAACACATTACATAATTGAAGACATTTTTGTTGCTTCGCGTTGATCTAAGAGCACCTGGCGTACAATATTTTAAATTGTCATTCGAACTTCCCGATCCGCGCCTGTACATCTGCGGCAAAGCGGGCGATATAGTCCTGTATATAAGCGGCGATGTCGCGCGTGGGATCGGCCACGAGCGGTGTGAGATCCATGGCGAAGCCCATGCCCGTTGTGGTATCGGTGGCGTGGGAGGCGAAGTAGGTGGCGTTGGCGCGGCGGCGACCCATCGTCGCCAGATCGTAGCGTTTGCCGCCGCAAATCTGCGAATCGAAGACGCCGAGCAGCGCCACTTGCAGGCTCTCCCGTGTGGAGCAGTCGAAGGCGACCTTGTCCGCGTCGAGCAGCCAATCCAGGGCGCGCCAGACCTCGCAGCCGTAGACCGCCTGCGGGCGCGCTTCGATGGGCAGCCGGCGCAGCGCGGCGAGCGCTTTGAGCGCCACGGCCACGTGCGTGTCGTGTTTGTCGGCGAGGTTGTGCGTGTAGACTACCTGCGGGCGCGTTGCCAGCAGAATGCGTTCGAGATCCTCGATGACCGCGTCGTTGTGCGGATTCTTCACCGCCGCGCTGGGGTGATCGAGCAAGATCTGCGCGCTGTAGTCGCCGACGATGGCTGCGGCGCGTTGTTCCTGGCGGCGGACGATTTGCATCTCCTCATCGGTGTAGGCGGCGTAGAGATCGTCGCGGGGCGAGCCGCTGCCGTTGGTAACGACTACGCCGGTGAAGCGCCGCTCTGGATGGCGATAGCATTGCAGGATGCCGTCAATCGCCATGATCTCGATGTCATCCTGGTGCGCCGCCAGGGCGAGATGGGTGGTGCGCGTCAATGCCTGCTCCACGGGTGCGTCATCCGGGACGAAAATCTCTGCGGTGGGTAGATGGAATTGCATGATGTGAAATCCTCCGAAATTGTAACTGGTGAGCAGAGAGCAGTGCGTAGTGAGCAGGAGGTTTTGCCTTTTGACTGCTCACTGCTCTCTACGAACTATTCGCTGTTCATTGTTGGTGCATCAAAGGCACATGAGATTGTTGCGAGTTGTATGCTGTGCGTCGCAGCGCGGGGAGGCTGGCGGCGGCGATGGACTGCCCCACGCGCCGCGTTTTCTCGTCGGGCAGATGCAATTGCAGCCGGGCGGCGAGCTCCGGGAATTCCGCCTTGAGCACGGCGCGCGCGCTTTCCAGAATGAGCGTCCCCCCGCTGCCCGAAGTGCAGCGGCCCAAAATGAGCACGTGCTTGATGGCGTAGAAGTCGGCGTAGTGGGCGAGGGTATAGCCCATATAGATGCCTATACTGCGCCAGATGTCCACCGCGCCCGCGTGACCGGCTTCGAGCGCGGCTTGGGCGACTTTAAGTTTCTCCGCGTCGGTGATGTCTGGGGGAATGGCGAGACCGGCGCGCGGTGCGAGGCGGAAAACGGCCTGCTGCGAGAAGTACGAGGCGCCGATGCCGCGATCTCTCGACCACTCTTCGGCAATCGCTGCGGGATTGTAATCCACGGGCGCAAAGGCGAGCTCGTTGAGCCAGCCGGTGATGTTTCCTTCGGGGTTGACGTACCCGCTGGCTTCGCTGGAGCCAAGGGCGATGCCCAGAACGCTGTGGTCTTCCAGCGACATCGCGCCCGCCAGAGCGGTCACATCGCCGTCGTTGGCGACTTCGATGGGCACGCCGAGCTCCGCGCCCACGCGCAGAAAGAGCTCGTGGACTTCGGCGTAGCGTTCGGGCGGCACGCCGCGAAAGAGCGAGGCGATCATGGGGCGGTTGTTGATGATGACGCCCGCCGAGCTGCCGCCGATGGCATCTACGCAGGGCAGGTGTGCGGCGGCGGCGTGCACCGCGGCCAACAGCTCGCGGTAGTGGTACTCTGGATCTGCGTGCTTGCGCGGCTCCCAGATCACTTCTTCGCTGTATACCGTCTCGCCGTTGATGACGGCGGAGACTTTGCGATCCGATGCGCCCAGGTCGAAGCCGATGCGGCAGCCTTCGAGGTGTCGCCCGATCGCCTTGCCGCTTTCGCGCGCGGGCGGAACGTTTTCTGGACGGCAGCTCATGACCTCGAAGGGGCGTTCGTAGATGCGCTGCATGAAGTCGAAGTCGAAGGCGCGCGGGCCATCGGCGGCGTAGCCGCGTCGAATGTGCGCGCCGATGGCCGCCGGTCCGCCCACGATGATGCGATAGCCGCCCTTCTGCCACAACAGGAACTTGACCAGTCGCTCGGCGTAGGCGAGGTTAGCCTCGGCGTGCGGATGGTCGGCGGGAAGGATGATGGTCTCGTAGCGGGAGCAGCTCCCATCGGCCCGTTCGAGTCCCAGCACGAGGGGGGCGGCGCCCGCGTCCTGCGCCGTCTGCCGTAGGGCGCGGTGCGCCAGCGCCGGCGGGCGGAATTCGGGATCGAGCGGCGGGATGAAGGCGGGTTGAATGTCGAAATCGTCAAGCATAAGTTGTTCCTCTGAAATCGTTATGGGTGAGCAGTAAGTGGTGAGCAGTTTTAATGGGCTGCGCTTTGCGCCAGTTTGAGCGCGCCGAGTGCGGGTTCGGCGACGAGGGCGATGGGATTCAGGATGAGACCCATGCCGGCGGCGGCGTCGAGCAGCGCGGCGCGGACGTTTTGTCCGTGGACGAGCACGCTGCCAGCCAGCGCGCAGGGAAGCATGCCGCGAAGCGGGCCGCAAAGCTCCAGTTGCTGCGCTACGGCTTTGAGCGCCAGCGCCAGCTCGCGGCCCGCTTCGGCAATGATGGCACGGGCGACGGTATCGGTCGCGGCGGCGGCGTCCACCAGCGCAGCCAGCCCGGCAATTTCTGCGCGGCTCACGTCGTTCTGGTAGACGTATCGTATCAAATTCTGCGGTTGCGTCAATTCCCAATGGTGGAGCACCGCGGCGGTGAGCGCGGTCTGCGGCCCGCGACCATCGGCGGCGCGGGCGATGGCGCGCAAGGCTGCCAGCCCGATGGCGTAGCCGCTGCCCTCATCCCCCAGCAAATAGCCCCAGCCGCCGGCGCGGGCGGTGCGTCCGGCGGCATCCACGCCGAATGCCAGCGAGCCGGTGCCGCAGATCAGCGCGAGGCCCCAGCCTTCGGGCGCGCCCGCTGCCACGACGAGCTGCGCGTCGGTGACGATCAAGGTGGGGACGCCGGGGAAGCGTTGCGCGGCCCAGGCTGCAATCACGGCGCGGTCTTCGGGACGTCCCATGCCCGCCAGGCCCAGGCAGAGTGCTCCAAGGGGGGCGTGGGGATCGCGCCCGGCTGCTTCGAGGGCGGCAGCGATGGCAGTTTCCAGCGCGGCGGCGGCGGCTTCCAGCCCTGCGGCGTGATAATTCGAGGGGCCGGCTACGCCACGCCCTACCACGCGCCCTTCCGCATCGGCGGCGAGGGCGCGCGTTTTGCTGCCGCCGCCATCCACGCCGATGCGGAGTGGGGGAATGATCGTCTTCTTCATCCTGCTGTCTTCACGCGCTTTCTTGCAGGGCACAACGCACGACACCGTGCGTCTCCTGCAGCCGCGCACGCGCCGCTTCTGGAGAAACACCGGTGAGCGCGACGACGATGGCGGTTTTAACCTCGCCGTCGCAGCGGTCGAGCAGCGCGCCGGCGTTCTCTTCGCAGAGGCCCTGCCCCATCGAGGCGCACGCTTCGCGGACGATGCGGCGGGCGCGTTCGCGCAGCTTGGCGTTGGTCGGCTGGACATCTACCATGAGGTTGCTGAAGGTTTTGCCCAGGCGGATCATGACGCCCGTGGAGAGCATGTTGAGCACCATTTTTTGGGCGGTGCCGGCTTTGAGACGGGTGGATCCGCTGACAACTTCTGGTCCGACGATGGGGATGATGGCGATTTCGACCAGCGCTTCGAGTTCGGCGGCGCGGTTGCAGGCTAATCCGATGGTGAGTGCACCGCGGTGCCGCGCTTCGGCGAGTCCGCCGAGCACGTAGGGCGTGCGGCCGCTTGCGGCTACGCCGACGACGCTATCTGCGGGGCCGACATTGAGGGCGGCGATCTCTTGCGCGCCGGCGGCGGCGTTGTCTTCCGCGCCTTCGACGGCGGTGGTGATGGCGGGTGCGCCGCCCGCGATCAACGCGACGACGAGCTCCGGGGGCGTGCCGAAGGTGGGGGGGCATTCGGAGGCGTCGAGGACGCCCAGTCGCCCGGAAGTGCCCGCGCCGATGTAGATCAACCGTCCGCCTGTCTGCATCCGCGCGGCGATGGCGTCAATGGCGGCGGCGATGTGTGGCAATTCCTCGGCGACTGCTTTGGCGACGCGCCGATCCTCGGCGTTGATGCTGCGCACCATCTCCAGTGTGGGGACGATGTCAATGTCCACCGTGGCGGGGTTGCGCGCCTCGGTGAGGGTGGGGGAGTCTGGCTGTTGATTGTTCATGCACGTTCCTTAGCGTTAAGCGTTGCGAGTTGCGAGTTGCGAGTTGTGAGTTGCGAGTTTTTAGTTGTGAGTTGTTTTCCACGTTGTTGCTACTCCCTACTTCCCTACTTCCCTACTTCCCTACTTCCCTACTTCCTTACTTCTCTACTTCCCTGCCCCTCTGCCCCTCTGCTCTCTTACTTCGGGGTGATGTGGCCCAGGACGACGGCGCGGCGGGCGCCGGTGGCGGCGGGAAGGTTGCCGGGACGTCTGTGCCAGGTTTCGTAGGCGAGGATGGCGAAGGCCACGGCTTCTTTGGCTGCACTGGGAAGTCCCAGATTGTCGGAGCGGAGGAGTGTGGCGGGGGCGAGCTGTTCCCGCAGCATGGCGACGAGGGTGGGATTGGCGGCGCCGCCGCCGCTGAGAATCACTTCATCGGGGAAGCGCGGCAGAAAATCGCGGTAGGCGCGGGCGATGCTGGCGGCGGTGAGCGCGGTGAGGGTGGCGACGATGTCGTTGGGGCGCAGCCCGCGCGCGCGAGCCGCTTCCCACAGGGCTGCGCCGCGCTGGACGCCGAAACGCTCGCGGCCCGTGGTTTTGGGCGGCGGCGCGTGGAAGTAGGGATCGGCGAGCAGCTCGGCGAGGAAATCCGCGTCCACCCGCCCGGCGGCGGCGAGCGCGCCGTCGCGGTCGTAGGCCCAGGCGCCATTGGTGGCGCGGCGCGCGGCTTCGTCTATGAGCATGTTGCCGGGGCCGGTGTCGAAGGCGAGGGGCTCGAAAGCATGGGAGGCGGCGGGATAGGGCGATAGGGAGAGGGGGAGATGGGGGGATGGGGAATGGACTTGCTGCTTGCTGGTTGGCGGTAGATAGGTGACGTTGGCGATGCCGCCGATGTTCTGCGCCGCGCGATGGCGGGTGGGGTGGCTGAGCAGCAGCGCGTCCACGTAGGCGACGAGGGGCGCGCCTTGCCCACCGGCGGCCATATCGCGGGTGCGGAAGTTGCTCACCACGGGCAGCCCGGTCATCTCGGCGATGAGCGCCGGCTCGCCTATCTGGAGCGTGGAGGCATCTGGCCCGTCGGGAATGTGCCACACGGTTTGCCCGTGGCTGCCGATGAGCTCGGCTTGCTCCGGCGTGAGATTGGCGGCTGCAAGGGCTTCCAATGCTGCCGCGCCGAAGGCTCTCCCTAGTGCGAAGTTGAGGCGGCAGAGATGTTCCACCGTGCCGGTTTCCGGGCGGAAGGCGGCGAAAATGGCCTCGCGCAGGGCCGGCGGATGCGGCGTCTGGATGTGGGCGAGCAATTCCCACGTCAAAGCGGGCGGCGCGCCCTCGATGCGCACCACCGAGGCGTCAATCCCGTCGGCGGATGTGCCGGACATCAGACCGATGACGATCATGGCTGGAACTCTTGAGCGATGATAAGGCGATGTAATTCGACGCGGAGCGCGCCGATGCCTCGGCTTTCGCGCCCGTGGTAGACGTCGTTGGTCAGGAAGGCGACGACGAGCGCGCTTTCCGGGTCAATCCAAAGGCAGGTGCCGGTGAAGCCGGTGTGCCCAAAGACGCGCTGGCTGAAGGGGTTGCTGCTGGCTTCGGGATCGGCGCTCCAGAGCGCGAAGCCCAGCCCGCGCCGCACGCCCTCGAACTCGGCCTGCACGCGCGTCATTTCGGCGACGGTTTCCGGGCGCAGCAGCGGCGCGCCGCCGTCGAGGAAGCATTGTCCAAAGGCGGCGATGTCGGCGGCGGTGGAGAAGATGCCCGCGTGCCCGGCGACGCCGCCCAGCCGCCAGGCGTTTTCGTCGTGAACTTCGCCCACGATGCGGCGTCCGCGCCAGGCGCAGAACTCGGTAGGGGCGATGTTGGAAGGCGGAAGGCGGGAGGATGAGGGAGCAAGGTCGAGCGGCAGATAGCCGGTGTGGCTCAAGCCCAGCGGCGCGGTGACGCGCTTGTGGATGGCGGCGTCGAGGCGCTGCCCGGTCAGCTTTTCGATGCTCATGCCCAGGAGGATCAGGCCGACGTCGGTGTAGACGATGCGCGCGCCAGGAGGATATGAGAAGAAGGTCTCCAACGCCAGGCGTCGGGCCGCCTCGGCGTCGGGTTGCTGCCACAGAGGGCGCCACGCGGGCAAGCCGGAGGTGTGGGTGAGCAGCTGGCGGAAGGTGACGGCGCCGGCATTCGCGGCGGCGGCGTTGGTTGTAGTAGCCTCGCCGTGTACTTCTACGAGCGCGCCGGGTTGGAGCGGATTCTCGTAGGGTCGGATGGGACGCTCGCCGTCGAACTCGGGCAGCACGGTGCAGACGGGCTGCTCCAGCCCCACTTGCCCCGTCTCCACCAGCGTCATAAAGGCCGCGACGGTGAAGAGTTTGCTCACCGAAGCCATGTCGAAGCGTGTGTCGGGTTGTGTGGGATGCTGCCGCGTGTCGGGATCGAGCCAGCCGTAAGCGGCCTCAAGCAGCGTCGCGCCGCGTTGGCGCACGACGAGCTGTGCGGCAGGCGTCACCGTCTCCACCGCGCGAGTCAGCAGCGCGTGAATGGCGTCGAAATCCATGATCATCCTTATCACCCCATCACCCCATCGCCCTATATCCCCATCACCCCACACCCGCAGCATCTTTTACCAGCACGCGGTACTCCCGGTAGGGAGT
Source organism: uncultured Anaerolineales bacterium (assembly GCA_964508025.1). Classification (GTDB taxonomy): domain Bacteria; phylum Chloroflexota; class Anaerolineae; order B4-G1; family SLSP01; genus JAAZNO01. Next base: position 27,819 of record CAZDSF010000017.1, on the reverse strand, counting down.
GAAGCCGTATTTGCCGTAGAAATCTACCAGGGATGTCCAATCAATGACGCAGCCGCGCACGCCGAGGCGCTTGAGGTGGCGCGCCGCGCCATCCACGACCGCGGCGCCGTAACCCTTGCCGCGCGCGTCGGCGGCGACGCCCAGCGGGCCGAACTGCCCCCAGGGATGCGGCAGGCGGTGGGGATAGAAGCGCTCGATGGGGCGCAGCGAGTCCTCCAGTGTGATCTGGCAGAAGCCGGCGGGCCGGTCGGCGTCTGTGGGCCACAGCAGCATCCAATCGGAGGGGCGTCCGCCTTCGCGGAAAAATTCCTGGCATTCGAAGTACCAGCGACCGGAAAACTCGCGTGCCAGAAAGTCGAACAACGCCTGGCGTTCGGCTTCGGTTTCCACGGGGCGCATTTGGGGCGCGTCGGGCGGCAGCGGCGGATCGGGATAATCGGCCAGGTCGCGGGCCACATCCCATTCGGGGCCTTCCTCGGCGTAGCCCCGGTGTAGGAAGAAGGTCTCGGAGATGGCGCTGAGTTCCACCGGCAGCCCTGGGGTGAAGGGTCGCAGGCTGCCGCCCAGCCGGATCTCGTGGACGCTCTGCGCGCGCAGCCACGTCTCGGCCCAGGCGAGGAGCGCGCTGCCGAGTCCCTGCTGCTGATACGCGGGTTGCACGGCGATGGCGGTGATCCAGCCGGGGATGGCGGGATCAGGCGTGAGGGGCGCATCGGCGAGCACGAAGCCGGCAGGGGTGTTATCGCACCACGCGATTTGCCCCACTTGCTGGATGCCGGTAGTAGGGCGGGTGTTGAAGGCGATGAACGCGGGCGAGACCGCCAGATCCGGGCCGCAAGCTGCGTTCCAGATAGCAGCCATGGCGGCGTGATGGGCCGCGTCGTCGCGCACGATGGGTTGGAAATTGATTGGGTTCATGCGGTTTTCCTCGTATAAAATGGCTCACGGATTCACACGGATATCACGGATCAGAAATACTGAAATCCACCGGTAGGCGCCCCTGGGCCTGGACTGCACCGCGCAGCACTTGGATTAGGGCTTCCAGGGTGGGCGGATTGGCGCCGTAGGCCGCGATGGCAGCGGGCGCATTTGGGAAAGCCATCAGATCGTAAGGGCTGCGCATGGCGACAACGATGACAGGCGCCTGCGCTTCCAACAGCGCGGCGACGAGGGGAGCTTGCGCCGGATTGTGCGCTACATCGGTGGTGGCGACAAGCACCGGGCGCCCATCGCGCGCCATGCCTTGCGCCAACTGGATGTCTTTGGCAGTGGGCGCATTGGGAATCTCGATGAAGGTGGCGCCCAAAGCGCGGCCCAGGCCCGCTGCGGCAGGCGTTTCGATGACCAGCAGCGGCGCGCCTTCGCGGAGCGGGAGCAGCCCCCCCGCGCGGACAACGGTGATGCCTTGTGCGGCCACCGTGCGGGCCAGCGACCGGTGTTCGGCAGTGCCAACGCGCGTAGCAGCGCTTTCCACATCCACGGGCGCGGGAGCGAGCAGGCCGAAACGCGCCTTGGCCTCTAGCACACGGGTCACGGCTGCGTCCAGGCGGTTTTCGGGGATGCGGCCTTCGCGCACCCAGGCGACGATTAGTCCGTGGGCGGCGCGGTGCAGGGTGTGATCGCGGTTGAAGAGCAGCAGATCGGCGCCGGCCTGGAGGGCGATGGCGGCGGCAAGGGGCGTGGGGTCGTTGTTGACGAATTCGTTGCGGCGCGTAGCGAGGCTTTCACCCAGCGCTTTCATCTCCAGCGAATCGGTGACGAGCAGCCCTTCGTAGCCGAGCTCGCCGCGCAGCAGGTCGGTGAGCACGCGCGGGGAGAGGGTCGCCGCCAGGCCGGGCGTCGGCTCGATGGCGGGGAAGGTGATGTGTGCGGACATGATGCCGGCGATGTTCGCGGCGATGGCGGCCTTGAAGGGGACGAACTCCACGGCTTCCAGGCGGGCGCGGTTGTGGGGCACGAGCGGCAGGGCGACGTGAGAATCCACGCCGGTGTCGCCGTGTCCGGGAAAATGTTTGCCGAAGGCGAGGACGCCCTCGGATTGTAATCCTTCCAGATAAGCTACGCCAAATGCTGCTACCCGTTGCGGATCGGAGCCGAAAGAGCGGGTGGCGATGATGGGGTTGGCGGGATTGTTGTTGACATCGAGCACTGGTGCGAAGTTGGTGTTGAGCCCCACGGCGCGCAGTTCCTGCGCGAGCAGCCGGGCCATGGCGCGCGCGGTTTCGGGGTCGCCGGCGGCGCCCAGGGCCATGGCGCTGGGAATCTCGGTGAAGCCGGTTGCCTCGGTGAGGCGCGCGACGCGCCCGCCTTCTTGATCAATGGCGAGGATGAGGCCCGGATGGCCGCTTTCCAGCGCGGCGCGTTGCAGGGCGTTGGTCAGCTGGGCCACCTGGCGCGGCGATTCGATGTTGCGGGCGAAGAGGATCGCGCCGCCGATGTGATAATCGGTGAGCATGGCGCGCAGCTCGGCGTCGAGGCTGGGGCCGTCGAAGCCGATGATCATCACCTGGCCGACTTTTTCTTCCAGGGACATTTGAGCGACGCGCGCGGCGATGTCTTCTGATGTTGCCATGAGGGTTGAGGGCGTTGCGACCTTGGTAGAAAGGGCAATTGGATTTTCGGGCGTATTTTGGGGCATGGGTTGGCATCCTGTGCTGAGTGTGCATAGCCAGGCCAGCAACAGCGCGCTTTGAAGTAACTGGCGGGTAAGCATGGCAGCTACGCGGTCGGGTTCGGGGCGACGCGCTCAAAGCGCGTCGCCCCGAAGGGTGTGGTTAGCGGAAGTTGTAGCTCTCCGCCAGTTCCGGAACGTACTCGGCATTGGCCCAGTAGTACCAGAAGAGCGGGGGATACATCATGTTGTAGGAAGGTGTGCCGACGGATTGCGGCAGGCTGTTGGTGGCGAAGTAGTTGAGGACGTAGTTGGGCGGTTGCGGATAGGGCCAGACGGTGCGGAAGGTGCCATCACCATTGGCGGTCTTCTTGAGTTGGCCTTTGAGGAACTGAATGGCGATGTAGTTATCCGCGCCTTGGCCGTTCTGGTAGATGGGGTCGCTCAGAGGCAGCCAGCCGGTGACGCGGGCCTCGGTGTTGATGGGATCGGTGGAGTAGCGCTCGAAGAGGGCGAGCACGGGCAGTTCGCGGTTGAGGATGAGGGCGAGCTCCTCCACGTAGGGTTGCTGTTCTTCGACGGTTAGCCCGGCGGCGGCTTTGGTCAGCAGCTCCAGAATATCTACAGGTTGCCCGTTGGAGCCTTTCTGGGTCCAGGGCCAGTTCATGCCGCGCTGCCCGGCGTCGCCGACGGGGTTGTTGCGCGGGGTGTTGAGGTAGTAGTTGAAGGAGGTCTGGGGGTGGGGCGGGTTGTAGTAGAGGCTGAGGTCAATGAGAATCTGGTACTTGCCCTCGCGCTGGGTGACGGCGCGCTCCGAAGAGGGATAACCGCGCACGGTGGCTTTGATGCCAAAGGCGTTGAGCTGCTGGGCGGCGTTCTCCGCCGAGCCGAGCCAGTCGGCGAAGTCGGCAGGGACGGAGAGTTCGAAGGCGAGCGGGTTGCCGCGATCATCCACCCAGGAGCCATTGGCTTGCTTGACGCAGCCGGCGGCTTCGAGCAGTGCGGCGGCCTTGTCCCAGTCGTTCTCGTAGGGATTGAGCTGCTGGATCACCTCGGGGCTGAGCCAGGTGGGTACTTGCAGGTCGGTGAAGCCGGCCATGTATTTGAGCGCCCTACCGGCGGGCCCCATGGCAACGATGGCATTTTCCTCGCGGTCAATGATGTGGGCGAAAGCCTGGCGTACCTCGCGCTTGTTGAGCGGGTAGACATCCTGGTTGAACCAAAGGCCGGGGCCGGTGCCGGTGGGGCCGCTGAGCACCTGAAGGAAGGGCAGGGTCTTGAACTGCTCCACATCGGAGGGGGTGTAGCCGTGGGTGGAGTAGTCAATGTCGCCGGAGAGGACGAGCGGCATGGAGACAGCGGTCTCGCCATAGTAGACGATGATCTTCTCCAGGTCAATCTTGCTGGCGTTGTAGCCGGTGGGGTTCTTGACCAGTTCCAGCTGCGCCTCGGTGACGGTGTTGGGGTTGAGGATGAAGGGGCCGTAGGCGACGACGCTATCTGGCTCGAAGGCGTAGAGTTCATCGAGGAAGGCTTTGACCTCGTCGCTATCGTTGGCGACGCCGCGCGCGCGGAAGTCGGCGGCTTTGTCCATCCACGCGCCGTACTGGGAGTAGGGCGCGGGCTGGTACGAGCGCAGGATCAGGCGTGTGGCGCGCGGCGAAGGGCTGGAGAGCCAGAACTCGACGGTCGTATCATCAATGGCAACGACATCCTTGAGATAGGTCCAGGCGCCGCTGCGCTGCGCCCAGAGGATGTTGTGGGTGCCCACGAGATCCTTCGCCGTGACCGGCGTGCCATCGCTCCATTTGAGACCTTCGCGGAGTTTGACGGTCAGGATGGTGGCGACGCCCTCAGGCAGTGCGGCCTCGGGCTCTTCTTCCGGCTCGGTTTCGAGCGTGTAGCCCTTCGCCAGTTCCGGGACGTACTCGGCATCGGCCCAGTAGTACCAGAAGAGCGGGGGATACATCATGTTGTAGGAAGGCGTGCCGACGGATTGCGGCAGGCTGCTGGTGGCGAAGTAGTTGAGGACGTAGTTGGGCGGTTGCGGATAGGGCCAGACGGTGCGGAAGGTGCCATCACCATTGGCGGTCTTCTTGAGTTGGCCTTTGAGGAACTGAATGGCGATGTAGTTATCCGCGCCTTGGCCGTTCTGGTAGATGGGGTCGCTCAGAGGCAGCCAGCCGGTGACGCGGGCCTCGGTGTTGATGGGATCGGTGGAGTAGCGCTCGAAGAGGGCGAGCACGGGCAGTTCGCGGTTGAGGATGAGGGCGAGCTCCTCCACGTAGGGTTGCTGTTCTTCGACGGTTAGCCCGGCGGCGGCTTTGGTCAGCAGCTCCAGAATATCTACAGGTTGCCCGTTGGAGCCTTTCTGGGTCCAGGGCCAGTTCATGCCGCGCTGCCCGGCGTCGCCGACGGGGTTGTTGCGCGGGGTGTTGAGGTAGTAGTTGAAGGAGGTCTGGGGGTGGGGCGGGTTGTAGTAGAGGCTGAGGTCAATGAGAATCTGGTACTTGCCCTCGCGCTGGGTGACGGCGCGCTCCGAAGAGGGATAACCGCGCACGGTGGCTTTGATGCCAAAGGCGTTGAGCTGCTGGGCGGCGTTCTCCGCCGAGCCGAGCCAGTCGGCGAAGTCGGCAGGGACGGAGAGTTCGAAGGCGAGCGGGTTGCCGCGATCATCCACCCAGGAGCCATTGGCTTGCTTGACGCAGCCGGCGGCTTCGAGCAGTGCGGCGGCCTTGTCCCAGTCGTTCTCGTAGGGATTGAGCTGCTGGATCACCTCGGGGCTGAGCCAGGTGGGTACTTGCAGGTCGGTGAAGCCGGCCATGTATTTGAGCGCCCTACCGGCGGGCCCCATGGCAACGATGGCATTTTCCTCGCGGTCAATGATGTGGGCGAAAGCCTGGCGTACCTCGCGCTTGTTGAGCGGGTAGACATCCTGGTTGAACCAAAGGCCGGGGCCGGTGCCGGTGGGGCCGCTGAGCACCTGAAGGAAGGGCAGGGTCTTGAACTGCTCCACATCGGAGGGGGTGTAGCCGTGGGTGGAGTAGTCAATGTCGCCGGAGAGGACGAGCGGCATGGAGACAGCGGTCTCGCCATAGTAGACGATGATCTTCTCCAGGTCAATCTTGCTGGCGTTGTAGCCGGTGGGGTTCTTGACCAGTTCCAGCTGCGCCTCGGTGACGGTGTTGGGGTTGAGGATGAAGGGGCCGTAGGCGACGACGCTATCTGGCTCGAAGGCGTAGAGTTCATCGAGGAAGGCTTTGACCTCGTCGCTATCGTTGGCGACGCCGCGCGCGCGGAAGTCGGCGGCTTTGTCCATCCACGCGCCGTACTGGGAGTAGGGCGCGGGCTGGTACGAGCGCAGGATCAGGCGTGTGGCGCGCGGCGAAGGGCTGGAGAGCCAGAACTCGACGGTCGTATCATCAATGGCAACGACATCCTTGAGATAGGTCCAGGCGCCGCTGCGCTGCGCCCAGAGGATGTTGTGGGTGCCCACGAGATCCTTCGCCGTGACCGGCGTGCCATCGCTCCACACCTTGCCCTCTTGCAGGTGCACGGTGAGGATGGCGGCGACGCCTTCGGGCCACTCGCGGCGGGCGGGGGCTTCAGGGGTGGGGGCCTCGGTCGGTTTCGGCGTCGCTTCTGGCGTCTGCACCGCTTGGGTTGGGGCCGGCGTGGTAGGCTCTGGCGTGGGCGTGGCCTTCGGACCGCAAGCCGCCAGCAGCATACTGACGATCAGTAAGACAGACAACAACTTGAAAGTACGCATGGTCTCCTCCATAAAAATTTTGAAATCGCTTTTGAAGTCAAGGGAATTTTGATATAAAACTATCTATTGTACTACCAAACTGCTTTCACCTCCTTGCCTGAAAGGGGCTTTCAGCGATTGCTGCGCTTGATGATGATGACAATCAGGGCTGCCATGAACAGCCCTACACCCAGAGTCAGCAGCGTGATGATGTATTCTGCCGTTCCCCGCGTTTGAAAAGGGAGCAGCAACAGCGCTCCTACAATGAGGAAAACGGCAATTCTAAACGCGGCCTGACCCATCTGTGGACTCATTACGGTTCCTCTGAAAATGGCGAATGGCGTGCGCCCTCAGATGATGTCCGCCGCGCGAGCCTCGCGCACGGGATGGCAGGCGACCGCGGTCCCATCGCAGAAGCGGGTGAGCGCCGGTACCTGGCGTTCGCAGGCTTCTCCCGCGAAGAACGGGCACCGGGGATGGAAGCTGCATCCGGAAGGCAATCTGAGCAGGCTTGGCACATCCATGCTGCGCAGTTCCAGATGGGTTTTGTGTCGGGTCAAGTCGGGATCGGCTTCTGGGATGGCGGAGAGCAGCACCTTGGTGTAGGGATGTTGCGGCGCTGCGACCAGTTGCCGCGCGGGCGCGAGTTCCACTAGCCGACCCAAATACATCACGCCGATAAAACCTTCCCAGGCGAAATACTTTGCCAGCGCCAGGTCGTGCGTGATGAAGAGCACCGCCAGCCCCATCCGCTCCTTGAGCTCCACCAGCATGTTCAGCAAGCTGATGCGGATGGAGACATCCACCATCGAGACGGCCTCATCGGCGACGATGAATTTGGGGTTCACGGTGAGCATCCGGGCGACGGAGACGCGCTGACGCTGCCCGCCGCTGAGCTGGTGCGGATACTTGTCGAGGAAGTCGTTGGCGGGGGTGAGATCCACCATCTCCAGGAGTTCCAGCGCGCGTTGGCGGGTGGCATCCTCCCCTTGCGTGAGCCGGTGGCGGCGCAGCGGGAAGGACATTGTCTCGTAGATGGTGTGGGTGGGATTCAGCGAGGCGTAGGGATCCTGGTGGATCATCTGCACGCCCAGGCGATACTGCTTGCGCGCCGCGCCCTTGAGCGTGGCGACGTCCGCGCCCTGATAGCGGATCTGCCCTTCTGAGGGCGGCAACAGGCCCGCGAGCATCTTGCCCGTGGTCGTCTTGCCGCAGCCGGATTCGCCCACCAGGCAGAGGATTTCGCCCGCGTTGATGGCGAAGGACACATTATCTACGGCGGTGATGTACTGCCGGCGCTTGACCTGGAAGCGCCGGGTCACATGGTCGAGTTCGATCAGCGGGGTGGTCATTGCCAGCCTCCTTCCAGGCGTTCGCGGGCGGTGCGCCAGTGCCAGCAGGCGACCTGATGTTCTGGCGATGTGGTTGGCTCCAGCAACGGTTCCTCCTTATGGCAGCGTTCATCCGCCAGGGGGCAGCGCGGATGGAATTTGCAGCCCGTGGGCAGATCAATCAGATCCGGCGGCGAGCCGGGAATCGAGGCGACGTGCTCGCGGTCGGTGGTGAGCGTGGGCACGGCAGCGATGAGGCCGATGGTGTAGGGGTGGTGCGGATTCTTGAAGGTGGTGTACACGTCAGCCAGCTCCACGACCTGCCCCGCGTACATCGTGCCCACCCGGTCGGCGAGTTCCGCCGCCAGGGAGAGATCGTGGGAGATGAAGATGAGCGAGAAATCGAGCTTGGTGCGCAACTCCTTGAGCACGTCCATGATGTTGCGTTGGGTGAGGATGTCGAGCGCAGTGGTCGGCTCATCCAGGATGAGCAGTTGCGGTTCCAGGAGCAGCCCCAGGGCGATGAGCACGCGCTGGCGCATCCCGCCGGAGAGCTCGTGAGGATAGGAGCGCCACGCGCGTTCCGGATCGAGGCGCACGAGGTTGAAGAGCTCCTTGGCGCGTTCCGCGAGGGCGCGCCCGCGCAGATAGCCATGCGCGCGGGCGGTATCGGCGAATTGATCGGAGATGCGCAGCACGGGATTGAAGGAGTTGAGCGCCGCCTGGAAGACCATGGCGCATTCCTTCCAGCGGAATTCCCGCAACCGGCGGCCCTTGAGGGTCAGCACATCGGTTTCCGCGCCGTTGTGGTTGCCGGAGGGTTCGCGGCGATAGCGGATCTGCCCCTCGCGGATTTTTGCGTTGTCGGGCAGCAGACGCACGATGCTGAGCGCCGCCGTCGTCTTGCCGGAACCGCTTTCGCCGATCAACGCGAGCGCCTCGCCGCGCCGCACATCAAAGGAGATGTTCCGTCCGGCTTGCACCCATCCGCGCCGGGCTTTGTACTGGATGTTCAAATTCTGCACCGATAGGGTTGGGCGTCCATTGCTGGCTTCAGGATTCGTGCTCATGGTCACACTCCAGTCCGCAGACGGGGATTGAAGATCTCTTCCAGGGAACGGGAAAGCATCACCAGCGAGAGCTGGAAGAGGATGATCGCGCCCATAGGAGCGAGCAAGCTGGCGGCGGCGTTGGGGTTGTAGATGGCGTTCTTGGCATACGCCAGGCTGAACATGACGCCCCAGTTGTTGCCGAAGGGGACGACGCCCAGAAAGACGAGACCCGTTTGGGAGTAGATCGCGGTCGTCATGGCGTTGATGAGCGCAATGACGATGTAGTTCATCATGTTGGGCAGCACTTCGCGGAGGATGATGTGGGGCGCGCCTAAGTCGAGCAACTGCGCCGCTTCCACGTACTCGCGCTTTTTGAGCGAGAGCACCTGGGAGCGAATCTGCCGCGCCAGTCCGGGCCAGCCGAAGAACGCGAGGAAGAGCGCCAGCATCCAGACATCATCCAGCCGCACCAGGGTCGCCATCACCACCAGCAGCAGGAAGCGCGGAATGGTGAGCCAGATGTCGGTGATGGTCATCATGATGCTATCTACTGCGCCGCCGAAGAAGGCGCTGACCGCGCCGACGGTGACGGCGATGAGGGTGGTGAGCAGCCCGGCGAGGAAAGCCACCGTGAGCACATCGCGTCCGCCGTGGATGACCATGACCAGGGTGTTGCGTCCCTGGAAATCGGTGCCGAGTGGATACTCACGCGAAGGCGGCTTGTTGATCATGCTGGGATTGGCGCGCGTCTCCGGCGGCACAATGTGCGGGCCGATGAACGAGATGGCAATAATGGTCAGCGCCATGAACAGTCCCAACAGCCCGACTTTGTTGCGCGCAATGAGCTTGAAGGTGCGAACGGCGCCTTTGCCGGAAGATTTGAGGGCATTTAGGATTCGGTTCATCTTACGCCTCCCCGCCCTGGATGCGAATGCGCGGATCGAGCCAGCCGTAGAGCAGGTCTGCCAGCGCTGTACACAGAATCACGGTGATGGTGGTTGCCAGCAGGATGCCCTGCATTACGGGATAATCGCGCTTGGCGATGGCCTGGCTCAGCAGCAGGCCGATGCCCTGGTAGACGAAGATGTACTCAATGAGGATCGAGCCGCCCACGGCAAAACCCAGCGAAATCGCCAGCCCGGTGACGAGCGGCAGGCTGGCGTTGCGGCCCACGTAAGCTGTGACGATGCGCAAATCAGACAGCCCGCGCGCCCGCGCCACGGTGACGTAATCCTCGCCCAGCGTGCTGCTCGTGCTGCTGCGCATCGCCAGCATCCAACCGCCCAGGGTTGAGAGGACGTAGACCGCGCCGGGCACAGCGTAATGCTTGAAGAGATCTACAAAGAATTCGACTGTGAAGCCCGGCGTGATGCCCGGAGAGAGCGAGCCGCGCATCAGGTTCAGCGGCACAACTTTCCAGACCACGCCCAGGTAGAACACGAGAATCAGCGCGGTGAGGGTGTTGGGAATGGAATCCAGCCCCGCACTCAGGTTGGTTAGCAGATGGTCGAACCACGAGTTGCGTTTGTAGGCGGCAATCATGCCGAGGAAGATACCCAGGCTGAAACTGATGAACAAGGAGACGCCCACACTGAACAGCGTCCAGGGTAGGCGTTGGAAGATGATGTCGGCGACGGGTTTGCCGCGCGCTAGCACGTAGGAATCGCCCAGGTCGCCGCGCAGCAGGTTGCGCATGTAATCCAGGTATTGCTCGGAGAGCGGCGCATCGAGATCAATACGCATGAGTGAGGCGGCGCGGCTGCGGGCCTCTTCCTCCGAGAAGCCGGAATCCACCAGTTGCATGATGAAGATTTCGACGGGATTGCCCGGCAAGGCGCGAATGATGAAGAAAGTCAGCGTGACGACAATAAAGATGATCAAGACCTTTTTGACCAGGGTGCGCAGCCAGAAGTTGTTGACGACGCGCTCCAGGCGTCCCTGCCACCCGGCTTTGCTTGCCGGCGGCCCAGCATTTGCAGATGTCATACATAGCTCCTTTCAATGTAAAGTGTGAAGGCTGAAAACCGTCGCGTAGTCTTCAGTCGTTCATCGCACTGTTATGATGTGCGCCAGCAGAGGCGTCGCTTTCATTCATAGAGAAGGTAAGGCTGACGCTCGGCAGCGAAGGCGGCGCTTTGCGTCTCCCATACAGCCAGCAGGTCGGCGATGTCATCCCCGCGTTCCAGGGTTTGTCGCAGGTGCGGCGAGCCGGTGAGCAGGTCAAGATGCGGTGGGCGACCTTCCCAGCTGCTGGAGAGGATGGCGAAGTCCTGTGGGTGCAGCGCGCGGCAAGCTGCGAGGAGCTGCGCGCCGAGGGCAACCGGCTCCAGGTAGGCTTGATCTGTGATATGGAGCTGTACTCCATTGCACAGTTGTCCGGCGTGCTTGCTCGCGGAGGGCGTGAAGTGCAGCGGGCGGAAGCGCGCGCCGGGCAGCGCCAGTGCATTGAGCTGCGCTGCAAGCGCTTCGCCATCGAGCCACGGCGCGCCGCAGACCTCGAAGGGCAGCGCCGTGCCGCGCCCCTCGGAGAGATTCGTCCCTTCCAGCAGGCACGTGCCGGGATAGAGCGCTGCCGCGCTGAGGTGCGCCATTGCGGGCGAGGTGGGAATCCACGGCAGCCCGGTCTCCGCAAAGGTCATATCGCGTTGCCAGCTCCGCATTGGGATCACCGTCAGGTCGGCATCCAGGTGATAAGCGGCGTTGAAATAGCGCGCCAGCTCGCCGAAGGTCATCCCGTGGCGGATGGGCACAGGCGCAATGCCGACGAAGGATTCGCAGCCGGGTTCCACCAGCGGCCCTGCGACGCGCGCGCCGCCCAAGGGATTGGGACGATCCAGCACGATGACCGCCTTGCCGGCTTTGGCGACGCCGCGCAGCACGTAGAAGAGTGTGCTCAAGTACGTGTAGAAGCGCACGCCCACATCCTGCATATCGAAGAGCAGCACGTCCACATCCGCGAGCATCTCCGGCGTAGGTTCTTTTGTCGCGCCGTAGAGGCTGTAGATGGGCAATCCCGTGCGCGGATGAGTGGCGTGGCCCACGGCGGCGCCATCGGCTGCCGCGCCCGCGAGACCGTGTTCCGGGCCGTAGAGCGCCATCAGCTGCACGCCGGCAGCGCGCAGCGCATCTATGATGTGGGTGAGGTCGGGCATGACGGCGGCAGCGTGGGTCGCTAATCCCACACGCCGACCTTGTATCAGGTTCAGATGCTCGCGCAACAATCGCGCCAACCCGGTTTCGATCACTTTTTTTATCCTCAGCCCTGGCGTTAGAAGGTTTGCAGCGTGGTGCGGAACTTGTAGCGGTCGCCGCGATAGACTGAGACGGTGTATTCGAGCCGCATATCCTGATCGGTCATGGTCAGGCGTTCCATTTTGAGGACGGCTGCTGGTGGATGCATCTGTAGTAGGAGCAATTCCTGAGCATTGGCTAACCCTGCTTCGATGGTCTGCTCGGCGCGCACCAGCCGCAGCTGGTATTCGCTCTGTAACGTGCGATAGAGCGACTCATGGGCGAAATCATGCTGCAGAATATTGGGGCAGAAACTGTGGTTGAGATAGGAAGTTTCGATAGCGAGCGGCACGCCATTTGCCAGACGCAAGCGCGCCAGCAGCACGAGTTCCGCATCAAGGGTCACTTGCAGACGCTCCGCCAGATCGGGCGTCGCGGGGATCAGCCGCGCTTCCAGCACCTGGCTGGAAGGCGCACCGCCGCGTTCGGTTACATCCTGGCTGAAGCCTGTGAGCGTGCGCAGCTGTTGGTTGATCTTCGGCTCGCTGACAAAAGTCCCTTTGCCCGCGCGCGAATAGACCAACCCCTCGTGGATCATCTCGTTGATGGCTTGCCGCACGGTGGTGCGGCTGACGCCAAACTGCTCGCAGAGCTCGCGCTCCGAGGGCAACTGCTGGTGCGGCGCAAAACTGCTGCCGCTAATTTGCGCCAGAAGTGAATTTTTGAGCTGCACGTACAATGGTGTGGGCGCTTCGCGCTTGAGTTCCATCGTCACCCTTGTTGTTGGCGGTTATAACTGGTAATGACAGGTTGATACCAGTATCATAGGTCAAAAATGCTGCTAAGTCAATAGGGTAAGCTGCCGGGGTGACAAATGTCGTAGTTTTAGGTGATATTGGAAAGGATTTAGAAGATCGCCAATTGCTTGTTTCGAAGACCTTCAAGCTCGCGCAACAACGCCGATGCCGGGTCGGTCGGGCAGCAACAGACGCGCGCCTTCGTAGATGACGCCCTCGAAGGGATCGTTCGTCACCAGCAGGGGGCCGTCGAGGTCTACAAAATCGCAGAGGGGCGCCAGGTGCGCGGCGGCGGTCACGCCCACTGAGCTTTCCACCATGCAACTGAGCATCACTTGCATCTCATGCGCTCGCGCCGTGTGGATAGCGCGCAGCGCTTCGCGGATGCCGCCCGTCTTCATCAGCTTGATGACAACGCCGTCCACGGCGCCGGCGTGGGCCGCCACATCCCGCGCGGTTTTGATGCTTTCATCGGCGAAGATGGGGACGCCGGGCTTCGAGGCGCGCAGCTGTCGCAGCCCCTCGATATCGCCCACTGGCAGCGGCTGCTCCACGAGTTCCAGCCCGTATTCTACCAGGCGCGGCAGTCGCGCCAGCGCCTGCTCGCGGGTCCAGCCAGCGTTGGCGTCGAGCCGCAGCCGGGCGTCGGTCGCCTGACGGATCGCCGCCGCCATCGCCTCATCCTGATCGCCGCCCACCTTGATCTTGAGGATGGGGAATCCGGAGGCGCGTGCGCGCTCCGCCATGGCCTCCGGCGCATCCATGGCGATGGTGAACGACGTGGGTGGAATCCGCGCCGGGTTCAGTCCCAGCAGGCGATAGAGCGGCTGGCCCAGGCGTTGACCCCACAGATCGTGCAACGCGATGTCCACTGCTGCGCGCGCGGCCTGCGAGCCGGGCGGCAGCTGCGCGAGCAAATCTTCCAGCAAGCAGGGATCGTCGCCATCGAGCGTGTTCAGCGTTTGCAGATACGCCATGATGCCGGCTTGCGTCTCTCCGTGGTAAGCCACCGCCGCCGCCTCGCCCACGCCTTCGGCGATGCGGACCAGAACGTTGTGGCGCTGATCGCTCGCGCCATGCGCAATGCGGAAGGTCGTGCGCAAATTCAGGGGCATGGGTGTGCAGGTGATGGGTAACATGGGGCTCCTTAGCAAATAGCGAATAGCAAATAGCGAATCCTGCCAACAACAAGTGTACCGCTATCTGCTCACCGCTTTCTACGCATACCGTCGTATTCCCAGCAGCGCTTCGCGTAGCGAGAGACTAAAATCCGGCGCGGCGGGATTCAGACTATTGATGGCGACGCTCCACGTGACGCCGTTCGCGTGGAGGTACCGTTCGGCGTCGAGCGCGATGGCGACGTGCGTGACGCGCTCCGCCGTGAAGGTGGCGGGATTCGCTGCGCGTCCGAAGAAGAGCAGGTCGCCGGGCTGCATTGCGCCCTCCACTGGCGCGCCCATGCAGCTCTGCTGGTCAGCGTCTCGCGGCAGGGCCACGCCGAGCGCGCCCCAGAACGTCTGCGCCAGCCCGGAGCAGTCGTAGCCCCAGGGCGTGCGTCCGCCCCAGAGATACGGCACACCGATGAAGCGCCGTATCAGCGCCAGCGCCCAGGCGATCCCCTCCGCATTGGGCGCAGGGCGCGCTTCCAACGGCCACAGCGACTCGACGCGGAGCCAGACTGTGCGGCCATCGGGACAGCGCATGGCGGCGAAGTCGCCTTCGCGGCCCGTGATAGGGAGGCTCACGCCGAAGGGCAATTGCCCGATACGCTCCTTTGCCTCAGCCTCGGCGAATAGCGGGGCCAGACCTTCGATCACGAGGGTGTTGCACGCCGCCTGATACGCGGCAACGTCTTCCGCTGCGGCGTAATGAAGCGCGGCGCGATGCACCCATCCCAGATAGCCATCATGGACGACTTGCACGCGCGCCCACTCGCCGGCTTTCTCCAGGATGCGGACGGCTTCGCCGAAGCGTACCTGGCTGATGCGCTCGACGTGATTCGAGGCGCCGCTGCGCAGATCGCTGACGGCGCGGCTCACCAGCGCCCAGGGTGCGGCTTCTGTGAGGAGCACCGTGAGCGCGGCGGTATCAGCCTGGGGAAGCGTTTCTTGAATGGCGCAGCGCTGGTCTTCAGTGAGCACTTTTCCCGTGATGGTGCGCCCATCCGCCGCTGCGCGCGCCTCGAACAGCGTCTCGCGTCCGTCGGCGTAAGCTTTCCGACGCAGGCGTTCGAGCGCGTCGTTGGCGTCATCGCCGCGCCGCGCGAGGAAGTTGCAGACGCGCTCCACCCAGGCGCAGGGCTGTTCGTGATGGACGTTGTGCCCCACGCCCTGCGGAATCCACAGCTCAGCAGTGGGAATGTGGTGGGCGATGAACTGCCCGTGATAGGCCTCGGCGTTCACCCGGTCGTGTTCGCCCTGGATGACGAGGGTAGGGCGCGTCACGCGGGCCAGCGCTTTCGGCGTATAGTTTGGCTCGCTGATGATTTCTGCCACCGTCATGCGCAGTAGTTCGCGCCAGTAATCGGGGCCGTGGACGGCGCTGTGCAGGGCGATCATCTCATCGCGCCAGGCTGGCGCCTCCCGGGCGACCCGGTCGGGATCGAATTTGGACGGCTCTTTCTCTACCAGGTCAGGGCTGACGTAGGCATTGGCGGCTTGCAGCACCGCCGTCTGCACCACGTCGGGATGTTCCATGAGCGTGACGAGCGCGACGTTGCCGCCGTTGCTGTGGCCGATGATGTGTGCGCGTTCGTAGCCCAGCGCGCGGATGAATGCGGCCACATCCGCGGCAAGCTGCTGGAAGCGGTACCCGCCCTGGGGATTCGTGCTGCGCCCGTGCCCCCGGCAATCCGGTACGAACACGCGGTACTCGTGGGCCAGCAGCGGCGCGATGTGTTGCCAATCGGTCGCGCCGGTGATCGTCGAGCCGTGGATCAGCACGATGGGCGCGCGCCCGGGCCGCTCCTCTCCGAAAACCTCGTAAGCTATCGCTGCGCCGTTGATTTCAATGGTAGGCATCTGTCCTCCTGATGAATAAGGATGAAGGCTGAAGGCGGAAGGGTGAAAGTCTCTTCAGGAATGCGTAATGCGTCTTGCTCCCTATCCCCCCATTTCCCCATCTCCTCCGCTCCCCCGCTCCCCTGTCCCTCTGCTCACTTGGCCAGCGCGAGCAGGCAGCGGAACGCTTGGAACATCGTGAGCACATCGTCGGCCACGTAGCGGATGGTGCGGCCTTGTCGGGTGGTTCCGGGCAGCTGGATGGCTTTGTCCGCCATCTCGGATTGGGTGAAGTCAATCTCCAGGATGATGGGGGCGCTGAGCCGCAGCGGCGGCGGGGCGTTGCCCTCGCGGAGGCGGCTCACGGCGCGGAAGGCGGCTTCGTAGATGCGCTGCCCCGTCACTGCCGGGGGGAAGCATTCGGCGGAATTGCGGCCCGTGGCGAGCTTCACCACGGCGGTCTCGATGTCGCCTAGCAGCGCTCGCGCCTCCGCGCAGACGGTCTGATCGCCGGAAATCATGATCACTGGCGCGCCGAAATGTCCACAGAGCGCGGCGTTGAGGGCGGTTTCGCCCACGGATTGCCCGTTGAGGCGCAGATCGAAGACGCGCTCGTCGGACCAGGTGTGCTCCAGGATGGCGTTCTCCGCGCCGATGCGCGCGTGATAGCCCACAAAGGCGACGCCATCCACGCCGGTCTCCACGCCGGAGACCATCGAAAGCGGCGAAGGGCTGCCGCAGCGCAGCCGCGCGCGTGAATCGAGCGCCTCGATGAGAATGTTGCGCCCCCAGCTGTGTCCATCGGAGATGATGACCTCGTCTGCGCCGGCGTCGAACGCGCCGCGAATCGCCGCGTTCACATCCTCGGTCATCAAGCGGCGGTAGCGCGCGTACTCCGGGTGATTCGACGAGACGTGCTCCCAGCAGACCACGCCGGTCACGCCTTCCATATCAGCAGCGATGAGAATTTTCATGTAGTAGCCTCTTGTGATTTGGGAATGGGTAATGGGTAACGGGTAATGGGTGATGGGTTCGCTCCCCCCATCACCCTATCTCCCGATCTCATCAACTCTCTGCGCCAGAACGATAGGTTGCCAGCAGCTCCTCGAAGCGGGCGACGCTGTCTTTCAGGCCGCCGGGACGGTTGCGGGCGAGCCAGAGGGCGCGGTACTCCTCGATGAGACCCTCCAGTTCGGCGGCGAGGGCGGCTTTGGCGGCGGTTTGCTGCGCGGTATCGGTCTCCTGCGCCATGAGGATGCGATAACAGGCGTGGCGCAACAGCCGCGCGGTGAAGCGAAATTCGCACAGGATCAGGTCGGCGTCGCCGCGCTGCATGGCGGCGTGTTCGAGGGGGGCGCTGGCCGCTGCGATGGCGTCGAGCGTCGCATGGACGACCTCCGGGCTGAGGCTGCGACTGCGTTGGATGAGGTCATCCTCCGGCCATTGCAGCGCCCAGAACAGCGGGCTGCCGTTGCTGATAGGCACGCCCAACGCCTGGTAGAGGTTCCCCATCTCGTAAGCCGCGCGGCCCATCGCGCCGCTGGGATCGTCGAAGGCGAAGCGGCTGACCACGGCGGGCGCATCCGCATCGCGGTTGGTCGCCAGGCACCAGCTATACGCCGCGCCCATCGCAAAACCGAGATAGCTCACGGGCAACATCTGCCAGTGCCCCCGGTCGCCCCAATCGGTGTTGAGATAGCCGCATGCGCCGTACTTGAGGCCGTTTTCGGCGGCGCTGCGGAGATTCGCCAGCGCGTTATCCGTCCGTCCGGCGAGGCTGCACCAGCTCGAAGTGCCTGGGCAGACGTAGAAAGGCACGCCCGCCGCTGCAAATTCTGCGCCGTGCGCCTCGAAGGGGTGATCGGCTTCGTAGCCCCATTCCAGCGCGAGGAGGTCGCGGGGCAGCTCCTGTACCAATTCCGGGCAGTGGATGATGATGTCGCCCCAGAACTGCATTCGGCGCCCGCGCGCGGTCACTTCGCGGTACACTTTGAGCAGGAAATCCAGGTACACCCGCTCCACGCCGCGCTCACGGCACGCGGCGGCGCTGGCGCCTTGGCCCAGATCAATTGTCTCATCGCAGCCCACGTTGAACTGCCCGCTGCTGAAGTGCGGCAGCAGCTCGTCGTAGAGCTCGCGCAACAGGGCGATGCTGCCGGGATGTTCGGGCGCCAGGCTGAACGGCCCCTGCATTCTCATCCCCCAGGGCGTGTCGAACTCCTCGTGGGTTTCGGCCAGATGGGCGTAAGGCGCGTGCTTGAGCCAGCGCTCTATATGTCCGAATGAGTTCTGGTTGGGTACAAGCTCGATGAAACGTTCGCGGCAGTAGGCGTCGAGCGTCAGAATCTCCTCGCCAGTCATGGGCGAGGCCTCGGCCCAGACGAGGGGGTGGTTGTGGTAGGCGAAGGTGTGTTCGGTGTAGAGCTGCAGCTGGTTGATCTTCCAGCTTGCTAGCCGATTCACCAACGCGAAGAGGGTCGCCATCGTGGGGACTTTGTCGCGGCTGATGTCGAGCATCACGCCGCGCGCGGGAAAGTCGGGCCAGTCGTGGATGTCCACGCAGGGCAGGGCCGCGTCTTCTGCCTGCGAGAGCAGCTGGTTGAGCGTACAGATGGCGTAGAACGCGCCCGCCGCATCGTGGGCGTGGATGGCGATGCCGGCGGGCGTGATGCGCAGGCGATAGCCTTCCGGCTGCGGCACAGCCTGCGGCATCACCGCGAGGGTGCAGGCGACGGTTTCTGCGGGCAGGCCGCGCCCCGCGTGGAGCTGCCATTCAAGGTCGAAGCGGGCGCGCAGTTGGTCGCGCAACTGCGTTGCTGCAAAGCGTAGCGCCTGCGGGTCGGCGGCATCGAGGTGGATGAGTTTGCCGGCGTTCAACGGAAAATGTCCTTCCAGCCAGGCAACCTGGCGGGGTGCGGGGAGGAGCAAGCGATTCTGCATATCAACCTCCAGTAGGATTTTTGCGCAGCGATTCAGAAAGGAAGGAGAGGCTTCCTTGGCGCTCTCCTTCTTCCGCACTTCTGCACGGGTGTTTGCACTTCGAGTATAGCCCGCTTTGGCAAAGCGGCAAGGCGCGGGGCTGAGTTCAGCGCGGCGCGCGGGTGTTGCGTTGCAGCAGCACCACCGCTGCGAGGATGAGGGCCGCGCCGAGGAGTTGGGGCGGGTCGAGCCGCTCGCCCCACACGGCCCAGCCGAGCAGCGCGGCGATGACCGGTTCGAGTGTGGCGACGATGCTGGCGTTGCTCGCGGAGACGTGATGCAGCCCGGCGTTGAAGGCCACGCCGCCGCCGAGGGTCGGGATCAGCCCCAGGATGAGCAGCCAGAGGGCCAGCTGCGGCGAGGCGAAGGGGCGCAGGGCTTCCGCAGGGGCTTGAAAGGGCAGCAGGAACAGCGCGCCCAGCGCCAGCGCATACGCCAGTGCAGCCCAGGGAGAGTAGGCGCGTTCTGCCGCGCCTTTACTGAAGAGGATATACGCCCCATACGTGAGGCCCGCGCCCAACCCGGCCAGAATGCCGGGCGCATTCAGCGCTACGCCGCTCGTATCGTAAAGCCGGCCCACGAGCGCGCAGCCCGCCAGCGCCAGCAGCAGCGCTGAGGCTTTGCGCGCGGTGAGTCGCTCGCCCTGGAAGAGCGCGCCGAAAAGCGTGACCCAGACGGGCGCGGTGTACATCAGCACGGCGGCGACGCCCATGCCGGCGAGATCAATCGCGTGGATGTAGACAGCGTAGAAAGCCGCAACGCCGATGGCGCCGAAGCCCAGGAACAGGGGCCAATCTTTTCGGGCAATGCGCAGGCCCGCGCGGCGGCGGGGCGAGCTGGCGAGGAATAGAAACAGCGCTGCTGCTGCCGCTGCCGCCCGCCAGAACACAATGGTCAGTGCGGGAAGGGCATAGGTCGCCATGAGACTTTTGTAGAACAGGCCCATGGTGGCCCAAAGCACCGCCGCGATGATGACGAGAATGTAGCCTGTGAACATGGTGGTTGTGAGTTGCGAGTTTGGAGTTGTGAGTTGCTGGTTGCTGGTTGCTGGTTGCTGGTTGAAAGTTGAAAGTTACTGGTTGAAAGTTAGCTCCTCTGCTCCTCCGCTCCTCCGCTCCTCCGCTCCTCCGCTCCTCTGCTCCTCTACTCCTCTACTCACTGCTCTCCCAGATACGCTTTGCGGACGCGTTCATCGGCGAGCAGGTCGGCGGCGGGGCCGGAGAGGGTGATGCGGCCCGTTTCCATCACGTAGGCGCGGTGGGCGATTTTGAGGGCGGCGCGGGCGTTCTGTTCCACGAGCAGCACGGTGACGCCCGCCGCGTTGATCTCGCGGATGGTGTCGAAGATCAGCCGCACGAGCAGCGGCGCAAGTCCTAGCGAGGGTTCATCCAGCAACAGCAGGCGCGGATTTGCCATCAGCGCGCGCCCGATGGTGAGCATCTGCTGCTCGCCGCCGGAGAGCGTGCCGCCCAGCTGCCGGCGACGTTCCTCCAACCGGGGGAAGAGCTTGAAGACGCGCTCGCGGTTTGCGGCGATGGCGGCTTTGTCGCTGCCGAGCGTGTACGCGCCCATGTTGAGGTTCTCCGTTACCGTGAGCGTGGCGAAGATGTGTCGCCCTTCTGGCGCGTGCGAGATGCCGCGTTCGACGATTTTGTGCACCGGCGCGCCGTTGAGG
This sequence comes from uncultured Anaerolineales bacterium, assembly GCA_964508025.1. Lineage (GTDB taxonomy): Bacteria > Chloroflexota > Anaerolineae > B4-G1 > SLSP01 > JAAZNO01. The sequence continues at coordinate 7,396 of CAZDSF010000017.1, read as the reverse complement.
GTTTGTCCATCGAAGAGGATGCGGCCCTCACGGATGGGAATCAGCCCGGAGATGGCGCGCAGTGTGGTGGATTTGCCCGCGCCGTTGGCGCCGATGAGGGCGACGATTTCGCCCGCGTTGATTTCCAGATCAATGCCCTTGAGGGCGTGGACATGGCCGTAGTAGGTATGCAGGCCCTCGATGCGCAACAGGCTCATCTCACACCTCCTCCACGCCCAGATAGGCTTCGATGACGGCGGGATCGCGTTGCACCTCGGCGGGGGTGCCTTCGGCAATTTTGCGCCCGTGATCCAGTACGACAATCCGCTCACAGAGGCCCATCACCATCTTCATATCGTGTTCGATGAGCAAGACGGTGATCCCCGTGTCGCGGATCTGGCGAATGAGGGCGACCAGGGCCAGCGTTTCCTGCTCGTTGAGGCCGGCCGCCGGTTCATCCAGGGTGAGGAGCGCGGGTTGGGTTGCCAGCGCGCGGGCAATTTCCAGCCGCCGTTGGTCGCCGTAGGGCAGATTTTTGGCCAGCGCATTGCGATAGGCGCGCAGCCCCATGAAATCCAGCCAGCGTTCAGCTGCGGTGATGATGGCGGTCTCTTCGGCGCGCTGTGCGGGCGGGCGCGTTAGGGCTTGCCAGACCCCCGCGTGCGTGCGGTGATGCAGCCCCGCCATGACGTTTTCCAACGCGGTGAGGTTCTTGAATAGCCGAATCGTCTGGAATGTGCGGGCAATGCCCTGCTGGGTGATGCGGTGCGGACGCGGCGCCCCTTCACCGCCGCGCAGGCGCATCCAGCCGGTTGCCGGCGGTCGCGCGATGCAATGTCCCTTGAACCAGATCTCGCCCTGAGTGGGTGCATAAAAGCCGGTAATCATGTTGAAGATGGTGGTTTTGCCCGCGCCGTTGGGGCCGATCAGCCCTAGAATTTCCCCCGGATAGAGGTTGAAATCCACCTGATCCACCGCCAGCAGCCCGCCAAATTGCCGGGTCAGCTGCCGCACCTGTAGCAAGCCTTCCTTGCTTTCTCGTTTTTTCGCTTGCTCGCTCATTCGCCCTCCCGAATTTCCATCTGCACGCGGCGGCTGGGCCACAGCCCCTCCGGTCGGGCGATCATCATGATGATCATGGCGGCGCCCACCCAGGCGTCGCGCCAATCTCTGAGCGGACGGAAGAGCTCCGGCAGGGCGACCATTCCCAACGCGCCCACGAAGACGCCGGGAATCGAGCCGGCGCCGCCGAGGACGACGACGCAGAACATGATGACTGATTCCATAAAACGGGTCAGATCGGGGGAGATGACGGTGAGCTGCCCGGCGTAGAGCGCGCCCGCCAGCCCGGCCCAGCCCGAACCGAGCACGAAGGCGAGCACCTTGATGCGCGTCGTATCAATGCCCATGGCCTCCGCGGCGGCTTCATCCTCGCGGACATACATCCACGCGCGGCCCAGGCGGGAATTTTCCAGGCGGCGGATGGCGAAAATCGTCAGGATCAAGAAAAAGAGCATCAGATAATAATGGTGGAGCGGTTGGCGAAACTCGAAGCCGAGAAGGCGGGGCCGCGCGATGCCGCTCAGTCCGTTGGCGCCGCCGGTGATGCCAAAGAGATTGTTGACCAGCGCCAGGCGGACGACTTCGCCGAAGGCGATGGTCACGATGGCGAGGTAGTCGCCGCGTAGGTGCAGGATGGGCCGGGTGATGAGGTAGCCAAACAGCGCCGCGACGAGAATGCTCGCGGGGAAAGTCCACAGCAAAGGGATACCCAGCCGCAGATTGAGGATGGCTGCCGTGTAGGCGCCCAGCCCGTAGAAGGCGGCGTGTCCCAGCTGGAACAGCCCCGCGTAGCCCACAATCAGATTGAGGCTCAGGCCGAGCATGATGTACAACCCCGTGCGCCAGGCGACGGTGCGATAGTAGCCGCCCAAGGGCAGGGGTAACAGAATCGCCAGCAGCACCAATCCGGCTTGCCAGATCAGCGGTCGTGAACGGAGATACGATAGCCAGGAAGTCATAAGTGCTCTCATAAATAATGCGTATTGCGTACTACGTAATGCGTGTTGCGTACTACGTAATGCGTGCTGCGTAAATCTTCGCCTGACAATTCCTTACGCATTACGCATTACGAATTACGGGTTATACCTTTTCTGCCACACGCTCGCCCAGAATGCCGGTGGGACGGAAGATGAGGATGAGGATGAGAATCACGTAGGCGATGACGTCCTTCCACTGTGGGGAGATATAGCCCGAAGCCAGGGTCTCCACCAGGCCCAGGAACATCCCGCCGAGCATGGCGCCGGGAATGTTGCCGATGCCGCCCAGAATCGCGGCGATGAAGGCTTTGAGGCCAAAGCTCCATCCCAGAGTGAAGTCGAAGGAGCCGTAGTAGAGGGCCACGATCATGCCCGCGATGCCGCCCAGCCCCGGCCCAATGACGAAGACCAGGGCGATGATGCGATCCACATCAATGCCCATGAGACGTGAGACAGTGTGATCCATGGAGACGGCGCGCATGGCCGTGCCCACGCGGGTGCGCTGCACGAAGAGATAGAGTCCCGCCATCAGCAGGAAGGAAACAGCCAGCACGGCGATCTGCATGAAGCTGACGCGAGCGCCGCCGAGAGTCAGCCCGCCAATGGGAGTGATGCCGGTAGGGTAGGTGCGCCATCGCGCGCCGTAAAGATTGCGCGCGATGCTTTGCAGGACGAAGGCAACGCCCAGCGCAGAGATGATGGGGGCGAGTCGCCCGGCGCCGCGCAGCGGACGGTAGGCCACGCGCTCCACCAGGACGCCAACCGACGCGACCACTGCTATCACGGCGACGATGACCGGCGCCGCCATCCACGGTTGGCCTTCACCCGTTGCGCCTGCGAGTAGCGAAAGCCCCGTCAGGCCCAGATAAGCGCCCCACATGAAGAGATCGCCGTGCGCAAAGTTGATCATCTTCAACACGCCGTAGACCATCGTATAGCCCAGCGCCACCAGGGCGTAGAACGATCCGATGGTGATGCCGTTGATGAGCTGTTGCAATAATTGCATGATATTTACCCATTGGGAGAAGGCTTGAACGCAGATTTCCTGCAGACTCGCGCCGATCTTTTTGATTGGCGAAAATCGGCGTTTATCGGCGTTGATCTGCGTCCAAGCCTCCTCGGTTGCGCCATACGCCTGTTACACCGCTGGCGGTATTACGGCGAGGGCTGCTTTTCGTACAGGACGAAATTGCCCTTGTCGTCAATCACGTAGGCTACGTGGATGGTGCCCAGCCGGTCGCCCTTCTCGTCGAAACCGAGGATCGGGCCGGTCAGGCCGTTGACGTTCTTGAGCTGCTTGTGGAGATACTCCGCCAGGACAGCAGGATCGGTGGATTGGGTCTGCTCCATGGCAATGCGAATGACGTTGAAGGCTTCGCCCGCCATGATTGTCCACACGCTATCGGGTTCCTCGCCGTACTTGGCTTTGTAATCGGCTACAAATTGCTTGGCCTCTGGGTATTCCAGGTCTTTAGGCAGCGGCTCGGTGGTGACGAAGGTACCCGCAGCGTTCTTGATGCCCGCGATTTCGACCATCACGGCGTTGTTGGCGGCGTTGCCGCCGATCCACTTCACATTCAACCCCAGCTCGGCAGATTGCTTGAGCAGCAGACCCGCTTGGGAATGGTAGCCGGTGAAGTAGACGGCATCGAGGTTCGCCGCGCCAATGCGGGTGAGGATTGGCGTAAAGTCCTGGTCATCGGGGTTGATGGCGTCATAGAAGCCGATCGTGAGCCCCATGCTCTCCGCATAGTTCCGGGTCTCCTCGGCGAGGCCCTGGGCATACGTGGAGTTGTCGTGCAGAATGCCGATATTCTTCGCGCCGAGCACTTCCTGCATGAATTTGGCGGCGAATAACCCTTGCCGATCATCGAGGAAGCAGACGCGGAAGAAGCGCTGGAAGCCCTTGGTGGTGAGCCGCACCGCTGTGGAGGAGGGCGTAATGTGGAGGATGCCCGCCTCGTTGTAGATTTCAGAAGCCGGTTCGGTGGCGGTGGAGTTATACGCGCCGATTACGGCAACGACCTTGGCATCCACCAACCGTTGCGCCACCAGCGCCGACTGGGTGGGATCGCCGGCGTCATCCTCGATGATCAATTCCACCTGCTTGCCGTTGATGCCGCCCGCGGCGTTCACCTGCTCCACCAGCATCTTGACCGCGTTCTGGAAGCCTTTCCCCTCATAGGCATAGTCGCCGGTCATGGGGCCTTGAAGGCCAATTTTGATGGTATCCTTGCCGCCGCCGCAACCCGCCAGACTCAGCACCATCGCGGTTGCTAAAAGGAATGGGACGATAATTCGCTTGAACATTTCTTGCTCCTCCTGTACTTGACTGCTAACTTGGGATCAACCATGAATCATATCGTAAAGTATTTGAGATTGCATGCTTTGTCATCACCCCCCTTCGTGATAACAAAAAACCAGCCTCGGAGGCTCCGTAGCTGGTTTTGCGTGCTGGGATTTTGAAACGCACCGCGCTACTCGCCCCCTCTTCCGAAGAAGAGCGGCGGCTGAGGGCGCTGCTCAGGCTGCGACAGACGTATTGAAACATGGGATTGCATCGCTGTGTGCCTTGGCCGTTCGTTTATCAGTTGAATCGCATGACGCAACTGACCCTTACATCGTAACATAGAAATGAGGATTGTCAACCGAAAACAGGAGCAATGTAACCCCGTGCGCGGCTCAGAGTTGCTCTGCGGCTATCCACACGCCCTTCTGCCCCTCGACGTGGATTTGACGGAGTGCTCCTGCGGCCATGAGGTGGTTGATGGCCTGTTCGACATCGCCCTTGGGCCATTGGAACACCTTGTTCGCGTCGCTCAGGGTCGCGGCGCCTACCGCTTCGAAGTAACGCTGCGTCAACAGCCGTTGCGCTTCTCGAATGCCGAAAGCGCGGGCGCGCTCCGGCAGCCACGGATAGTGGCGGTGGACGCAATCGTAGATAAAGGCGTAACGCCACGCGCCGGCTTGTGCTACGCCTGTGGGCAGGATCTTGAAATCGGCTTGCAGCTCGGTGAGCGCACGCTCGAAGCGGGATTTGGATTCATCGGCGATCATGAACGTCGCTTTGCGCAGGGCGATGGTGTGCAGCGGCCCTTCGTGAAGCAGCGCCTCATAGATAGCTTTGGCTCCCTGGGTCAGCGTGCCCTGGCGGTATTGATCCAGATAGTCCTCTTCTGGAGATCCGAAGTTCTCGCTCAAAGCGTAGAATAGCGGCGCCGTATCCAGCGCGATGAGAGAGGCTTTCTTCCGCAGGAATTTCGCGTAGTACCACCACCGTTTGCCCAGCGCTTCATCTTTCCAGCCCCAGGTGATGTGGCCCGGATCGTCGTGCTCATCGGGGACGGGCCGGTCGCCTGCGACGGCAGCCCACAAGCTGGGGAGCGTCACGCCTTTGATGGGCCAGAACAGGATGAAGCCGCGTTCCTCCACAAAGGCGCGCGCCTCCTCAACGTTGCGTACCGGGCGCGCCAGCCGGTACGTCTCAGCGCGATAAGCCTGGATGTGGGGTAGGGTTAGGATATCCATAGTCACACAGTACGCATTACGTATTACGCATTACGTATTACGCATTACGTATTACGCATTACGTATTACGCATTACGTTTCACCCTTCCTCCCGCGTCCATCCCACATTGGGCGTCTCGGTCTCGCCGCCCAGTTCCACGAAGACGCTTTCGACATTCAGCCGGTGCGGGCCGGCGTTTTCTTCTGGCTGCCGGATGGAAATGTCGGCGCAGAGGGCTACGGTCTCTTCGAGCGTGCTGCCGGAGGCAATCGCTGCGCTTACACGCTCGCGGAGCGCGCGCAGATAGTCCTGATCCTCTTGAAAACGCGCGTGAATCTCCTGAAGGTTGATGGTAGGCGCGCCATGTCCGGGAATCAACGCGCGCACATCCAATGCTGCTAACCGGGCAAGAGTATCTTGATATGCGCTGAGGGAGTGGCTCACAAACGGGATCTCCCTGTCACTGAGCATGTCGGCGGCCCAGAGCAGGCCGCTAACGGCTTCGTAGACCACGATTTGATCGGGCGCGTGGCCCGGCGCGGGAAGCAGTTGCAGGGTATACGGGCCTATGCTCAAAGTGAGGCTGCCCTCAAAGGCGAGAGTGGGGCGGGGTAGCGTGAAAGGTTGAGGGCGCAAGATGCCGGCTTGCGTTTCCCACGCGCTGATCTGCTGCGCGATAGCCCCGCCGCGTTGCGCGATGCTGGTGTGGTACTGCTGGTGGGTGATGACTTTGACGTCGGGGAAATGCTCTGGCCCTAGCAGGTGATCCCAATGGCTGTGGGTGAGGATGATGGCTTTCAGCGTCGCGCCCTGTTCCAGAACGAAGCGCGCAATGCCGCGAATCTCTTCGGCGGTGATGCCGGGATCAATGAGGCAGGCTGTCTTCTCGGCAATGAAGATGCCGCTGTTAGTGGCGAAGATGGGACTTTGTGTGACCCACAGTTGTGCGGTCAGTGGTTGGAAATGTTGCGCTTCCATGGGCTTTAACTCCGTTCTTGAGGTAGAAGGATCCCGCCGCGCGCGCTGATGGCTTGTTGAACGGCGGCGAGATCGTTGCTGCGCAAAACATGCGCGGGTGCGGGCCGCGTATCCAGCACCACGGCAACCACGCCATCACGGCAGGGGATTGCCACGTCGGCGGTGTACGTGAACGCCTCTTCGCGGATCAGATATTCCCGCTCTGGGAAGAAGCCGCTTTCCTTGAGCGTGACGTAAAGGCCATCGGCGCCTGAGACGTAGAGATCATTGATCTCTTCGGCGGCGTTGAACCGATCCCAGGTGGTCTCCAGGAAGGTGACGCGGCGCCACCGCAGGCTGGGAATGGGCGGCTCGCGGCGGAGCAGCGGGCCGAGCTGCATTCTGTAATAGGTGTCCTCAGCGTGCGGATGTTCGGGCTGTTCGGGCAGCAGGTCGCGCCGCCGCGCCAGCTCGTAGCCGCGCACTTCTGCGTACCAGTGGATGGCCCACTTCTCATCGCCAAAGGCGGCGGTGAAGTAAAAGGCCAGTACCGCCGTGTCCATCACAGAAGGCGGCGCGTGCCGGGTTGGAATGCGGTACCACCCGCGATCCCGTGCAATGTCGAAATCTGCCGGCGCGGTGAGCACGCCCACCAACACGCGATCAGCAGCATGGAACATTGGATCCCTCCTGAAAATGGCGAATAGCAAATGGCGAATTGCGAATATATGGAAAGCCCTGATGGGCCGGCGACTTCGCCGTATAGTTTTCTATTTTACCCCGGTCTATGATAAGCGACAAGGGGAATGAGGATGTTTGTGAACTTGACGCTTGTGTAAACTTCGCTATAGTTAAAACTTGGACTTTGGACAATTCAGGAATTATGGTAAATTAAGACCGTGTTACCCGCGGA
>CAZDSF010000016.1:17630-52979 GCA_964508025.1 uncultured Anaerolineales bacterium | reverse complement strand
GTGGTGGAGAAGGCCGAACTGCCCCAGTCGTACATGCACCAGGCATTGACGATTTTACGGTACTGTTGATCTGCGGTCGCTTTGATGTTCACGAGAGCTCCTTATAGAAATGATGAAGGATGAAGGCGGAAGGATGAAAATTTCCGCGTACTGCTCATTGCTCACTACTTATTGCTTACGGTTTTACAAGTTGACGGTGCAGCCCAAACCGGGCGTTTCGGACGCAATAAACCAGCCATCCTCTAGCAGGAAACGCGGCAGCGAGGGGTCATCCGCCAGATCGAGGTGCCCATCGAGATCACCGTAGCGCACGCCGGGACTGCTCAAGGCAAAAGCCAGTCCGGCGGCGATGAGCAGCGCCGGCTCGTTGATGCAGCCGACCATGGTGGTGAGGTGCGCCGCCCGCGCGATGGCTTCGACCTGGCGCGCACAGCGCAAGCCGCCGCAAGTCGCCAGTTTGACGCTGAGTCCATGGGCGGCGTGTTGCGCGGCAATCTCCAATGCCGAGGCGGCGCCGCACACGCTTTGATCCGCCAGAATGGGCACCGGGCTGTGCCGGGCAACTTCCGCCAGCCCTGTAATGCCGACGGCTGCGGATACCGGCTCTTCCAGCATCTCCAAGTGCCCGGCGAGCGCCTGCGCCACTTCGAGGGCTTGCGCGATGGTGTAACCCTGGTCGGCGTCGAGGCGCAGCGTGAATTGCGGTAGTGCGCGATGCACGGCGCGGACGCGCGCCACATCTTCTTCGGGGTCGCGCCCGCCTTTGAGCTTGAGGATGCGGAATCCCTGGCGCGCTCGGTTCCGCGCCAGCTCCACGGTCTCCTTGACATCGCAGAGATTGATGGTGACGGAAGTCTGGATACGATCGCGATAGCCGCCTAACAAGCGATGCAACGGCAGTCCCGACGCCAATCCCAGCAGGTCGTGAAAGGCGATATCGAAGGCGCAGAGGGCCGAGGGCGCGCCTTCGCACAAGCGCTCTAACTCTGCCAGCGCGTATTCCAGATTCAGTGGGTTGAGGTCGCGGGCGCGGGTCGCACACGCGCGACAGGCGCGCAGGACCATTTCGGTGGTCTCGCCGGTGAGCATTGGATCGAAAGCGGCGCAGCCCCACGCATTTTGACCCTGTTGGGTTTCGATGCGCACAAAGATGGCCGTGACCTGTTCAAGGTCGCCCTGCGCTTGATAGAGGGTGCGATAGGGCAAACGCAGGCGCAGGTCTACGGGGATGACTTCGACATGAGTGATCTGCATAATGTTGCTCCTCTAAAATAGTAATGGGTGTGAACGATGAGGGGTGAGCAGTTCTGGCATGGCGAACTGCGTTCTGCTCACTGCTCTCTGCGCTCTACGAACGTTTTTCGTCCACGGGGCTGTACCGCAGGTTCGGGATTACAGATGCGTGCGTTTTACGCCAACAGGGCTGCCACATCGCCGGCAACCTCCATGCCGGCATTGCGCCCCGTACCCTCGAAGAGCAGCGCGCCGCTACGGCGAGCGGTCAGACGCACATCAATGACCGCGGTTAGAGTTTCGGGAACGCGGCGTTCCATATCCTGAACGCTAGGCCCGCGCAGGTTTGTCGTCTTGGCGCGCCGCGAGTGCAGCTCCAGGCGGTAGAGCTGATCGCTGATAACCCAGTGGACATGATCGGGGGCAATGTCGAGATGCTCGGTGATGGCGCCGGTGTAGGTGGCGAAGCGGTAGAGCGTTTCATGGCGCCATAACCCGATGATGAAACCACGGAAACTCCGCCGCAACCAGGGAATCATGGCGATGGAGGCGGTGAGGCAGACGCCGGGTTCATCGAAATGGTTGCTCTGTTGCCAGACCCAGGCAGAGGGAAAAGTCCGTCCCCAATCTTTTTCGATGTAGCCCCGTCCGCCGGCGAAATCGTGCGGCGTCCCGTTGACGGCAAGCGTTCCGTGGATGGCGTGATCGAAGCTGAGCACGCCGTGGTAACATTCCATGAACGGGACCCAGGCGTACCAACCCATGATGCCGGGCGCGGCGAGGGTGATGGGCCAGGTCGCGCCGCCCGTGAAGCGCAGGTCGCCGCGCACCGTGAGGGGGCCTGCGGCAATGTCCAGCGTGATGGCCTCGCGGGTGAAACGGTTAGGGCCGATGTGAACGGTGAATGCGTTAGCGGCGGCCCAGAATTCACCCAGAGGATAGATGGTATAGGCTGCTTGTCCGCGCACGCCATCGAAAACCTGGACGAAAGCGTGTGGGCCGATGCCGCCTTTTGCCAGGGAGATGCCCGGAATGATGGCGTAGCGCTGTTGCTCTGCGGCGTCAATTAGTTTGAAATACCACCCCTCGAAGAAGGGGGCTTGCTGACCCTGTCCGTGATAACGCTCTGGATGCAGGCTCAAGGTTAGACGGTTTATCAATCCATGGAATGTGTGCATGTTCCCACTCTAAATTGACTGCAATTCTTCGGTTCTTTGAGCGTCCCGATCTCAGAGGCGCTCGATTTCCGCATCCAGGCGCGCCAGGGTGTTGCGCAGGTCTTGCAGCGCCGTGCGCGTCTCTTCCAAATGGGCGGTCTCGGCGCGGACAAAACGGGTGTAGGGGGCAATCGCATCTTCGATGTGGCGCAGGCTGCGCTCCAGTTCGCGCTCGAATTGCTCGGTGAGCGTGTGTATCAGCCGCTCACGCAGCTGGGCGATTTTGGCGCGCAGGTCCTCTTTGGCTTTGCGCCGATGCGCCGGAATCACGAAGAGTCCCAGCGCTGCCACCGTGCCCGCCGCTAGAATGCCGGTGAAGTCCAGCGCGCTGGTGGTGAAGAGCGCCGTGAGCAATGCTCCTAGCCCGATGGCGCCCACTTCGATCAGCGCAGTCTCAGCGACAGCCAGCTGCAAGGCGCTGGACATTTGTTCGGCTTCTGCCGAGCGGTCGTAGGCGGCGATGGCGTGTTGTGCGGCGCGCCCGACGGTATCGAGGAGCCGCTCGCGGTCATACTCGAAGGCGCTGCTGACCTGCCCTACGAGGCGTTCGGCATGGACAGCGCGCCGCGCGCTGAGGTGCTCCATCACGGCTTGCCATTGCCGCAGGTTGTTGCCCACCAGCCAATCAATCATATCGGTCACTTGCTGCTCGATGAGCCGAGGGACGTTTCCCACAATGTCGTGGGTAAATTCGGCTTCGATCTTCTCGCGGTTGAGCAAGTCGAAGATGCGCGCCAGCCGCAACGTCTCATCGAAATACGCCACGCCCCGATTCTCGAAGGCGTGCAGGACGTTCTCTACATCTGCCAGCCGGTAACGGAAGTCGCGGCGCACATCCTCGCGGTACAGGGTGGTTTGGCGCTCCAGGTTGGCAAGCGTGGTGATGTCATCTGCGAGGAGCGCGAGCCGCGCATCTACCAGGGCGCCGGTTTCGGCGATGAGCCGCAAGCCCACGCCGATAGGATTGTGCAGCTTGAGCCGGATGCGCTCGGTTTGGTCGAGGGTCTCGTGGATGTAGCGTTCGAGGGCCTCGAAGCGGCTGGCTGCCAGCAGCGCGGCATCGCCGCTGGTCTTGGCGCGTAACGCCCGGCGCGCCGAAATCGGGAACACCGGCGCGCGGACTTCGAGCAAGCGGTGGGCATTTTCCGCAACGAAGGCTTCGACGCGCGCGATCTCGTCGAGGGTCTCCAGAATGTCAATTTTGTTGATGACGATGATGACTTTCTTACCCCAGCCGCGAATCTGTTCGAGAAACCGCCGCTCGCTCTCGGTGAAGGGACGGTCGGCGGAGGTGCTGAAAAGCACCAGATCGGAGCGGGGAATGAATTCTTGTGTGAGCGCCTCATGCTCGCGGTTGATGGCGTTGGTGCCGGGCGTATCCACGATGTTGAGCTCGCGCAAGAGCGCCATGGGGGCGGTGATGTCATCGAGGGCCGCCTCGCGGGTGATGCGGCTGATTTCGGGGCCGTAGGTGAGGCGTTGGATACGGACGGTGGTGGGGGTGACGCCTTCTTCCAGGAGCGCTTGTCCCAACAGGGCGTTGATGATGGCGCTTTTGCCGGCGTTGAATTCACCGGCTACGACCAGCAGGAAGAGCTCTTCCAGTTGCCGCAAGGAGCGCTCCAGCGGCGCCTGGCTTTCTGGAGTGCTTCCAAACCGGGCCAGAAGCACTTGCAACGCGCCAAGCGCCTGGCGTTCCTCCGCAAGCACACGGGCCTGCGCCTCGTTGAGAATCGGTTGCAACATCGCACTCCTTAAGAATAGCGAATCCTGCCTGTGGCAAGCGTCCCGCGAACTTTAGGCCGCTTTTTCGCCGCGATTTTCGTCCTTGTTGGTGCGCCAAAGACGCATGATGCCGCTGCCAAGAATCTGCAAATCGCAAAATCACCTGCGCTGCGTTAAAAGAGCGAGAGCTGCTCCACTTCTGGCGGCGCTGCGTAGTGCTCCGGTTCCCATTTTCCATCCAAGAGCTCTCGCAGGCGCAGGAAATCTGCTTCAACATCGGCTTTGAGCGAGGGGCGGTGCAGGGCTGCCGCCGGATGGTACATCGGGAAGTAGATCAGCGTATCCACGCGGCGCGCTTGCCCGTGGACGAGTGAGATCTTATCGGTAGGGAAGGCGCGCGCCATCGAGTGTCGTCCCAGCGTGACGACTACTTTGGGGCGCACGAGCGTTAGTTGCTGATCCAGGTAGGCTTTGCACGCGGCTACTTCTTCATCCAATGGGTCGCGGTTGCCTGGCGGACGACATTTGATGACGTTGGTGATGTAAACGCGGGCGCGGTCAATGCCCACACCCTGAAGCAGCTCGCTGAGATATTGTCCGGCAGCGCCAACGAACGGCACGCCCTGTTGATCCTCGTGGAAACCGGGCGCCTCGCCGATAAACATGATTTCTGCATCGAGCGGGCCGGCGCCGGGCACGGCATGGGTGCGCCCGCTGTGCAATGGACAACGTGTACAACGTCGCACCTCAGTGTAGAGGGCTTCTAAGGCCGCAGTTCTGGTTGTCTCCATAAGCATGCTCCTTTTCGAAAATAGCCACTGAGAACACCGAGAGTTTGCAAGAAGAAATACGCTTGCTATGCTGCTGTTCTTGCCGCACGGCTACCAGAACCCAGGCGTCGATGGATGCGCGTTTGGAGCTGCTGGCGTCGTAGCAGCAATTGTTGCCGGTAAGGCGTATCCAACGGCTGCACTTCCAGAAGCAGCGCATCCTCGCCGTCTTGGTAGTAATGTGTGTGTTGCCCCATGAGGATGAAGTTGTATTTGGCGTAGAGCCGTTGGGCGACGGTGTTGGAAGCGCGCACTTCCAGTGTGGCGCTGCTGGCTTCCAGTTCGGTCGCCTGTAGCAGCACCGTGATGAGCAGCAATTCGCCAAATCCTACTCCCCGCCAATCGGGATGAATTGCCAGGGTGCTGATATGGCCGCGCTCCTGTTCAATTCTGATACCGGCAAACCCCACCAAATTGCTTGCCCGTGGTTTCCAGGGCCAACGCCAGTGCGGCACTGACCGGGTGAGCTCCAGGATGAAGTAATGCGCTTGAGGATTGAAGTAGAGTTCCTGCGTGTACGCGCTTTCCGGCCAGGGATCGGAGAAAACCAGCCGATCTAGCGTCATCACGGTATGAAGGTCGCGGGGTTCCATACGCCGGATGTGGTAGAGCAGGCTCTCGTTTTCTCGTGGCGCCATGGCAATATGTCCTTGCTTATCCGCCGACATAGAGCGGCGCCAACTGCGCTGGATCGGTGATGATTGCCGGCTGTCCTGGGCGGGAACGCTTGCGCAATTGCCGCCAGGCGATTTCGGCCAGGAATCCGGCGCGGCGGAGATGCCAGGCGGCCGGGGGCAGGGTGATGGCCGAACCCAAACTTTCCAGCGTTTTGCGCCCCTGTACATCAATCTCGCCTACCACAAGCGCGGGTGTTTCTATCTGCGGTGCGAGCTCTTCCCAGGTTGCCAGAGTCACTGCGGATTGCACGCGCCAGGCGCCATCTTGAAAATTGTAGCGGGCATATCCCACTCTACGCCGGCCGGCGGCGAAGATGGCGTAGAGCGGGCGAGCATCCGGCCGTTGTCCTTCAACGAGAATATCGAGGGTGGTGACGCCGACCAATGGAATCTGTTGGGTGAGCGCCAGGCCTTTAGCCACCGCCATGCCGATGCGCACACCGGTATAGGAGCCGGGGCCAATGCAGACGGCAATGCCGATCAGATCGGCGATAGCGACGCCGGTTTGCGTCAGCAGCTCATGGATGCGCGGCGCGAGCGTCGCCGTGTGCGCGTTGGTCGCTTCCCAGCTGTTCTCGCCGCGTAAGGCGTTGCCATCGTGCAGCGCAATGCTGGCGCGAAAGGTTGCGGTATCAATTGCCAGCAACATTAGCGTCCAATGATCTCCCGGCGAAAGTTTTCGAGCAGCGCCGTGTGCCGTTCTCCGGCGGCGCGGAAAGTGAGTGTGCGGCGGTATTCATCCGCCCAGCGCAACGTGATCCAGAGATGCGCTTCAGGAATCATTTCTGGCGCACGGTCGGCCCACTCGATGACGGCGATATTACCGGCAGCGCCGAGAATCTCATCCAATCCCAGATGCTCAATCTCGGCAGCTTGCAGGCGATAGAAGTCAATGTGATAGAGTTTTTGCGCGCTATGCAGGCGTTCATGACGGCGCATCAGTACAAAAGTGGGGCTGATGAGCGGATCCTGCGCGCCCCACCCGCGTCCGATGCCCTGTGCGAGAACGGTCTTCCCTGCGCCCAGATCGCCTTCCAGCGCGATAACATCGCCGCCTTCCAGTAAGGTGCCCAAGCGCGCGCCCAACCGTCGCGTCTGATCCGCATTGCGGCTGACAAATTCGAATATATCCTGGCTCAGAATTGGCATGAACCCTGATCCTTGTGTTTCTGGCGTCTTTCAATGTGAGTAGGATGGGGTTGCAGGACCCAGATTCGCTCTGATTATACTACAATTGCCCCTGGCGCAGCGCGCAGCCCCTCACGCTTCTGTGGCTGTGGGAATCCGCAACGTGAAGGTGCTGCCTTCTCCGAGCTGACTGACCACGGTAATATCCCCGCCGTGCAGTTTTATGAGGGTATGGGCGATAAACATCCCCAACCCGGCGCCCTGTTGCTCCATCACATCACGTCCGAACTGCTGGAAGCGTTTGAAAACGAAGATATTCTTGAGCGCATCAGGAGAAAGCCCCACGCCCTGATCGGTGACAGCAATTTCAATCCAGTTGGGAACGGCGCGGGCTTCAACTTTTACGTGTTTGTTGGGCCCGCGGGAAAATTTGATCGCGTTTTCTATGATCCGCCCCAGGGCATTACTGAGGAATTCTTCATGCACCCGCGCCGAAGGCAGTTCGCCAGCGCAGTTATACTCCAGTGTAACGCCTGCAACTTTGGCTGCGGGCACGAAGCTAAGCACCACATGGCGCAGGAGCACCTCCAGGTTGGGACGGATGCTGGAAAACAGGCGGAATTCATCTGCGGCGCGCCCCGTATCTACTTCCACGACCAGCAGCATATCTTTGACCAGTTTGGTAAGCCGGTCTGAGCCGCGTTTGATGCCCAACAGGAATTCCTGTAACTCTTCTGGCGTAAGCGAGTTGGCATCTTCCAACGCCACTTCCAACGCCAGGTCGGTGTATCCTGAGATATAGGTGAGCGGGGTGCGCAGTTCATGACTGAGCACGTTCAGAATATCTTTTTTGAGTTGCTCAAATTCGGTATCGGCGGCTTGTTGAATCGCTTGCGCGCGCTCCAGCCGTGACTTGATGGTGGTCAGCAGGTCTTCGGAGTCGAAAGGCTTGACGAAGTAATCTTCTGCGCCGAGCGCTTTGCCGCGCAATACATCGGTGCGCTCCCCCCGCGCCGTGAGGAAGATAAAGGGGATCCGCACCCAGCTGGGATTCTCGCGCACTTTCTGGTAGAGATCATAGCCATTCATCTGCGGCATATTGATATCGGAGAGAATTAGATCTGGCGTGCGCCCCTGGATGCAGTCGAGCGCTTCCAACCCATTGGCGGCAGTTCCGACTTCATAGCCATCTGCCAGGAGCAAGTCTCGAATCGCTTCCAGTAGCAGTTGATGGTCATCTACAACGAGAATGTAGCCTTTACCCATGATATTTCCTCCATCGTGGCCTGGTCAAGTCCGGTCATCCATGTGCGCCAAAATCAAGTGTACACCAGAAATAACGCTACTGCAATGTCATCCTTCCGTCGTTTACTCTTCTGCAGCTGGGGTCAGCGGAAGATGTACGGTAACTGTGGTGCCTTTGCCCACGGTGCTTTCCACGGCTACCCATCCCCCGTGCAAAGCGATGATTTCCCTGGTAATCGCCAATCCCAGACCGGTTCCGGGGATTTGTAGATTGCGTGGTTGACTGCCCCGGAAGAAACGCTCAAAAACGTGCGGCAGTTCTTCTTCTGGAATTCCCATCCCTGTATCCTGGATCCGAATCGTCGCTGTGTGACGATCCTTGAGATACCCCTCGATGAGGGCAACCGTTACCTGGCCCTCTGGCGGCGTGTATTGCAGTGCGTTGATAATGAGGTTGTTCAACACCTGTTGTATTTTAGTTTGATCGGCCCATACCGACAGCGGTCGTTCTGCGGGGAACACTTGCAGCCGGATGGACCTCTGAACGGCTAACGGCTGAAAGCTGATGGCGGTGGTTTTCACCAGCCCATTGAGATCCAGATGCTGGCATTGCAGCTCCAACCTCCCGGCATCCAGACGCGAGAATTGCAGAATGTCCTCGATCAGCCGCGTTTGATATTTCGCCTCGGTTTCAAGCGCGTTCAGATACTCCGGCACCTTCTCAGGCGGGCTGTGGCGTAACAATTGGGTGTAAGCCTGGATTGTCGCCACCGGCGTCCGCAGCTCATGTGAGACGTTGGAGACGAAATGTGACTTCATGCGGTCCAGCGCCTTGAGATGGCTGACATCGTGGACGGCGACGACGATACTCGCCTGGGGGAATGCGGCGAGCGGCGTTGATGTTGTGGACTCCAGGATGGGCGCTGCGCGCAGCTCGAGGTCCACCCCTTGCAGTTCGAGCACTCTTTCAGGACGCGCGGCGGCGTCACAAGCGAGCTCGCGTATCGCCTGGCGGAGCTGCTCCGCATCTTCGGGCGTGAGCGTTTGGCGCAGCCAATTCTGCGCGATGGGGTTGAGCTGGAGGATTTGCCCTTCTGCATCGGTGACAATGACGCCATCGGTGATGCTCCGCAGTACCGCATCCAGGCGCGCATACTGCGCTTGTAATTCGGAAGTGCGCTCAGCGACGCGTTGTTCTAAGCGCTCGGAGTGTTGACTGAGGGCTTTGAAGAGGCGTGCATTGTTGATGGCGACTGCAATGGGAGCGGCGGCAGACTCAGCCAGCCATAGGTGTTCTGCGTTAAAGAAGTCTGGTTCTGGGCTGTACAAACTCAGCACGCCGATAAGGGTTTCCCCTCCAATCAGCGGTACGCTAAGCGCGCCCCTGACCCAATCATCCAGTCCTGGAAATGTGTACCATCGTGGATCTTGCGTCACATCGGCCACTAACGCGGGCCGCTGGTGCTCGGCAACCCACCCGGCAAGGCCCACACCGATTTTCATCTGCATGGTGCGGCTGGCGTCGCGGATCGTCTCCACATTCCAGCGGGTGCTGGCAATGATATCCAGATACCTGGACTCGGAAACATCGGGGATAAAGATCAGCCCTTCTTGCGCCTTGAAGGCTTTACACAGATCTGTCAGCGCCATTTGGGCAATGCTGTGCATGTCCAAACTGCCCGACAGGTGCTCGCTAAGTCGGTGGAGGAGCTCGAGACGCTCCTTCTCCTGCGCCAGCAAGGCTTCTGCGTGTTTGCGTTCCGAAATATCCCGCACAATCGAGAGAATCAAGGCGCGCCCCTTATAGCGCAGCTGGGTATTGGTAATCTCCACGGGGACGTGCGTACCATCTTTGCGCAAATTGACGCTTTCAAAGGGGTGGTTCTGGTGTTGTGTCAGCTCCGTCTGTATGATACTGCCAAGGCGGCCCCGATATTCGGGCGCCTGCAAATCTGCGACGGTAAGCGCAAGCAGTTCCTCACGGGTGTAGCCCATCAAATCGCAGGCGCGTTGGTTTACATCAATGATGCGATCATGTGCATCTTCGATGAAGATAGCTTCCTGGGCTTGCTCGAAGAGCGTACGATAACGTTCTTCGCTCTCCTGGAGCGCGCGCAGATGTGCTTTACGTTCGCTAATATCCTGACGCACCGAGACAAAATGGGTGATCTCACCCCTGACATTCGACACCGGGGTGATGGTTTGCTCTTCATAGTAGAGCGTGTTATCTTTACGGCGGTTGATGATCTCTCCATGCCAGACCTGTCCCGCGCGAATTCTCTGCTCTAACTCTTGATAGAAACTCTCAGGATGTGCATTGGATCGCAGCTCCTCGATGGGGTTGCCGATGATCTCCTGCGCCGTGTAACCGGTCAACCGGGTAAAAGCCGGGTTGATCCAAAGCACGATGTTATCCTGGTTGCTGATACTGATACCCGCATCGGTTACGGCTAACGCCATGGCTTGCAGGCGAATCTGATTTTCGGCGAGTTGTTGCGCTGTAAAATCCAGGATCAAACCCTCTAAGGCGAGCAACTCGCCAGTAGCCGCATCATACACGCCGCACCCGCGTTCCCACACCCAACGGATTTGACCCGAAGCGTGTATAAGGCGGTAGACCAGGTGAAAGGGGCGCTGTTCTTTGAGACCGGCTTGCACGTTTTGCCAGACGAGGGTGCGATCTTCGGGGTGGATGAGGTCGCCATAGGCGATGCTCTGACTATTGAGAATGGCTTCGGGGGGATAACCGGTGAGTTCCCGACACCCCTCGCTCACAAATTCCATGATCCAATCTGGCGTATTCCGGCAGCGATAGGCCATCCCTGGCAAATTGCGCATTAACGTCCCAAGGTTTCGACGGCTCTCAACAAGCGCTGCCTTGACCTGATCACAATGTGTGCGTAAGGCAGATCCCGAAAGCTCCAATACCGCCGACTTCTGCGTCAACCATGCTTGAATTTGCGCCGGCAATGCGGCAGGAGCAAGCGGACCAAAGACCAAACTGCTTTCGGGTAAGAGATGCCGCATCTCAGCGCGTGGCTCAGTACTGACCAGGAAAATCGGACAATCTGGCGCATAGCGGGCCAGAATGCTGATGACAGCGGCATTTGCGCTGCTATTGGCGCCCACTTCGACAATCGCTGCTTGCAGACTCTCGCGGATGAGGAGCGGCTGTATGGCGTGCTGGCTCTCTGGTAGATGCGTGGTCAGTTGCGGAAAGGTCGCTTGCAATGCCGAGAGCACCTGTGATCGTAACGGCGGCGTGGTTATCCATAGCAGAGTGTTGATTTGAGATGCTATCATCTGCGGTTTAATCTCCAATGCTATCGGGTGTTTTCCTGGCGCGCTAATTGTTGGTCAGCAGCAACTCACAGGGCTTTTATGTATGGCCGTTAGGAATGCAGTGTAGCACAATCTCGCTCAAAGTACAGATACGATATGCGACTGTGAACTCGCGGGGCAATTACGGTATAATAAGCATACGGATTTGACCGTGGGCCTACTTACCCATTGCTATTTCAGGAGGTCTTGATGCGCGCACCGGAAACCTATCGCACATTTGTGGCGTTGCCGCTTTCAACGGCGCTCCATGCCCAGTTGGAGCAAGCACAACAGACTCTGCAACGCGCTTGCCCTGCTGGCGCGGTGCGTTGGGTGAGAGCAGAAGGTATCCACCTGACATTGTTCTTTCTGGGCGATGTGCTGATCTCCCAGATTCCCGCCATCGAAGGGGTGTTGGCAACCGTGGCGCGAATGGCAAATCCGGTGACATTCACCGTTGGGGGTGTGGGCGCTTTTCCCAACTTGCACCGCCCTGGCGTCATCTGGGTGGGCGTCCAGGAATCTGCGGGACGGCTGGCAACCCTACATAAGGCTGTGAATATCGCTCTGGCAGACCTGGGCTTCCAGCCGGAGGAACGGTCTTTCAAGCCGCATCTCACCTTAGGGCGGGTCAATCGTAACGCCGGCAGCGAGGTTAGCCGGCGTGTGGGTGAAGCGGTGGCTCATTTCTCGCTGGGGCAGCTCGGCGAAGAGACCGGGCGCGAGCTTATCCTCTTCCGCAGCGAGCTCAAATCTACTGGCGCCGAGTATACCGCCCTGCGCAGATTCCCCTTGGATTGATGTAAGCGCCGCAGCCCTTGGCGGGCGGTGATTAGCGGTTGAGCACCCGCTGATAGACGGCGAATGTTTTCTCTGCCGTCCTCTTCCAGCTGAAGTTGGCGGCGCGTTCTGGGCCAGCCTGGCGCAAATGCTCGCGTAACGCGCCATCCCGTGCTATTTGTAGACAGGCATCCGCTAGACTTTGTGGATCCTCAGGGTTGATGCGCCAGCCGGCTTCCCCGACCACTTCTGGCAAGCTGGCGCGGTCGGCAACGATGACCGGTGTGCCGCATTGCAACGCCTCCAACGCCGGCAAGCCGAAGCCCTCGTAGAAGGAGGGGAGCGCCAGGAGCAGCGCGCCGTTGTACAAGGCGATGAGATCTGCTGTGGGCGCTTTTTCGATGAAGCGCACCCACGAAGCCAGCCCCAGGGTTTGAACGCGCTGGAAGATGTCATCATACAACCATCCTGGTCGCCCGGCAATGACCAGCATTCGCCGTTCACCTTTGGCGTGGAGTAACGCTAACGCCTCCAACAGTCCCGGCAGATTCTTGCGCGGTTCCCAAGTCCCTACAAAAAGCAGATACCCCGGTTCAAGCCCGTGACGCTGTAATGTGGCGTTGATTTCGGCGGTTGGCAATGGGCGGAAGTGGGCATCTGCCGCCAGATGGATGACGGTGACACGCTCTGGCGATACTGCCAGGCAGGATTCCAGATCGCGTTGCGTGGCATAAGAATCGGCGATAATCGCATCGGCGTGCGTCACCGCCCACGCGATCTGATCGTTGTAATAGCGCCGCGCCTCGGCAGTGAGGTATTGTGGATAGAATTCGAAGGTGAGATCGTGGACGGTGATGACATTTCGCCGCGCCCCCCAAGCCGGCGGGATGAAATCGGGGCTGTGGAGGAGGTCCAGACGCGCGGGCCATAGCTCTGCTCCCAAAGCCCAACGCTCCCAACGGTGATGCGGCGGCGTCCAGATGCGCTGCGTATGCGTCTCCGGCAGCGAGAGCGGCGCGCTTTCTTTCCGGTGTTGTAACAAATGCAGTGTATTTGGCGGCAGCAACGGGGCCAGATTCTCCGCCAGCCGTCGCGCATAATGGGCAATACCGCCGGGGGCGTAGGCGTGCAATCGTAAGTCAATTCCAATGCGCATCCTTACTCCTGGAAAACACGGCAGATTTGCAAATCACAAACGAGTGTTACCGAACTTGCGGTACAGCTCCATGGATGAAGATAGTTCGCAGCATGTAGTGCGCAGTGAGCAGAACGCAGTTCGCCGCGCCCAAACAGCTCACCCCTCACTGTTTGGGAGTAAGCAACTGCTCCACTGCGCGCACAATGCGGCGGTCTGTGACTGCCATGGGCAGCGCGTGCAGTTCTTCGAGCGTCGCCCACCTAAAATCCGCGCACTCGATACATTGTGGCGCGCCGTCCCGAAGTCGGCACTCAAAAGCATATAGCGTTATACGGAAATGGGTATAAGCGTGCCGCACCGTGGCGATTTGTGCGCCCACATCCAGCGTAATAGCCATTTCCTCCTCAAGCTCGCGGCGCAATGCGGCTTCCAGAGTCTCGCCAGCCTGACGTTTGCCGCCTGGGAACTCCCACAACCCACCGAGCATATCTTCTGGGCGCCGTTGCGCCACCAGCACCCGCCCATCCTCGCGCAATGTCACGGCAGCTGCCACATCGTAATGCGGCAACGGCTTACGCGGTTTGGGGGCGGGGAAATCCGCTTCCTGTTGCAGGGCGTGCGCGCGGCAGAGCTCGCGCCAGGGGCACATCGGGCATCGAGGGCGTTGCGGTCGGCAGACGAGCGCCCCCAGCTCGATCAGCGCCTCGTTGAAGCGTCCCGGCGCGGCGACCGGTATCCAGGCGCGGAGGATCATCTCCAATGCCGTGGGTGCAGGCGTTGGGAGAGCGAACACCCGCGCTAACACCCGGCGGACATTGCCATCAATGGCGGGGGTGGGAATGTCGAAGGCCAGGCTGGCAATTGCGCCCGCCGTATAGGCGCCGATGCCCGGCAGCGCACGGAGCGCCTCCAGGTCGGCGGGCAGCTGCCCTTGATGGCGTTCCATCACGATTTGTGCAGCGCGGTGGAGCGCCCGCGCCCGGCTGTAGTACCCCAAGCCCTCCCACACTTTGAGCACCGCTTCCAGGGGCGCCGCCGCCAGAGTTGCCACCGTGGGAAAGCGCTCCATAAAGCGCTCGAAGTATCCGTTCACGGTCTCGACCTGCGTCTGTTGCAGCATGATCTCGGAGATCCAGATGCGATACGGCGAACGGTCGCGCCGCCACGGAAGGTCGCGGGCATTCGCGGCAAACCATGTCAGCAGGGTGGTCGCGGCGCTATGGCGGTACATCTCCAGGTGGTGGATCTCAGTTTCGGATAGGCTCATGGCGCAGAGCTTAGCACAGCGGGAAGGGAAGTCAATCCGGCGTAAAAACGGGCTTCGCCGTTAGCAGCGGCGAAGCCCGTTGGGTGAGAAATCCACGGCGGAGTTTATTGTCCCAGAGCCAACGCCGGAATGGGGGGCGTCATGTGGACCCACACCCATGTGCCTGGGTTGCTTTCATTGCTCATCACCATCTGGACATTTTCGGGAGTGTGAGGCCCAGTCCAGTCGAAGAGCCAGCGGGCATCCAGCGGCGTGAGGTTGATGCAGCCATTGCTGCGGATAAAGCCGAAGGAATCGTGCCAGTACGCTGTGTGCAGCGCGTAGTCCCGGAAAAAGTACTGCGTCCATTCAACATCTTCGAGATAGTACCATCGCGGGTTGTTGTTTCGCACCGAAGGGTTGCGCATTGGGGATGCGGGAAGTTTAGCCCAGATACGATTGAGACCGTTGGGGGTCCAAGCATCACGCCGCCCCGAGGAGATCAGCGTGGCAAAGACCATCCGGTCGCCTTCGTAGGCGGCAAGGATCTGCTCAAAAGTGTTGACTTCGATCCATTTCTCATTCGCAGCGACACCCTCTGGACGTGGAGACACACTCACACGGGCGGTGAAGGATTGCTCCACCCACTGATCTTGCGCGATCATGTACCAAAGGCTGGCGCCTATCGCTTCTTGGGCATAGATCGTAATCAGCTGATACCGGCTGACCGTCGGCCCGTTCAGTTCCCCGCCGGGTTGGCTTGCCGTGCGTGTGGCGCGATTGATCCAGCCGAAGGGGTACTGCGGCTGTTCCTGAAGCATCACGCCCCTGAAGCGCGACGGATTGGCATAACGCAAATAAGCCGCATTGATGAACTCTCCGGGGTTGATTTCGTACCAGGTCTCGCCGTTGTACTCCGTGCGGCTCATCAGGCTCACCCAGTGGTCGCCGGCAATGAAGCGCCGCAGCGGTTCAAGACCGGCTTCCGCTTCAGCGGGATGGGTGTATGTGGCTGCGGGGAGGCTTGCTACATAAGCGTAGGTGAACTGCGTTACGGCGCCCTCCGGCGCTTCGAGCGCTTCCGCCTGCAACGCCGGCAGCGGATAGGGCAATCCTTGCAGGAAGTTCACCCAGGCAGTCGGCCCGCGACCGGCGTGTTCGGGACACCAATCGGGGCGCCGTACCGTTTCATGGGTACACAGATACTCCAACGTTTCAACAATGCTGAGATCCAGAACTGAGTGTTTTGTTGGGGCCGTCATCGCCGGCCCATGCCACAACAAGCTGCCGGTAACAGCAACCAATAACAACCACCAGGTTTTCCACTGCCACTTCATGCCTCGTACTCCTGTATTTCTGATGCGCTGATGTCACTTTATCGTATCGGCGTCCCTTTGCGAGCCAACGCCTTATCGTGAGGCTTCTGCCTATTATACCATGAACGTCACCTTACTAAATCTTGACGTTCGGTCTTGCCACTTTGTTCCTTGTGTTCTATAATGTCGCTATAAACCGTAGTTCGTAACAGTTGTAACTGTTTCGATATACTTCTACCTCCGCTGGAGACCCGATAAGGCCCAGTAAGGGACGACTATGAGCATATTTTCTGAAGCTATTGATCTGCTTGTGCGCCCGCCAGGCGATCTGGTATATTTCCTGGTGACGCTCTTTGCGTTGCAACAGGCGCTGCTCCCTGCCGCGATAGCGCGCCGCGCGGCGCCCGAAGCGCCGGCGCCGCGACGTTGGTTGTGGGCCATCGGAGGGATGCTGGCGGGACGGGTGGCGCTCATCATCGTTGGGCTGCTGGGGCTGGGGGAGTTGCTTGCTCCGGCCGCCTGGCTGCCCCCGCTGGAACGCCTGGTTGAAGTCGCCAGCATTGCGCTGGTTTTGTGGGCTTTGTGGGGGGAGCGCGCTGCCCGCTGGCAAACCTGGGTTCTGGGGATTCTGGTGCTGGGAGGGATCGGCTTCTTCGCCTACGATATGCGCTTTTGGCTGGTGGAAGTCGCCCAGGGAAAGATCTACAATCTCAGCTATGGGGCATGGATTTGGGAGCTGGCTGCGTTGGGCTTATTGGCGCTGACGCTGGTATCACAGCTGAGCTTGCGTCCGGTTGAGTGGGAGTGGGCGGTTGTGCCGCTACTCGTCTGGATGGCGGGGCACGGGTTGCAGCTGGGATGGGCTGATCGCAGCCTGCATATTTCTGGATGGACCCGCCTTGCCGCGTTGATCGTGCTCCCCATGTTGGCGGCGTATGTGCACCGGACGCTATTCGCGGGCGGCGTTGGCGTCGCTCGCGCCGAACGGCTCCCGGAGCGCCGCTCTCGGCGCCAGCCGAAGTTCGCGGCCGGGCAAGCGCTTGATTTCGACGGCTTCCAGACCTTCTTCGAGGGTATTGAATCCGCGCGCGAGCTGGAGCCAGCATTGATGGTTGCTTCTTCGCGGCTGGCGCGCCTGCTCGATGCCGAGCTGTGTGTGATCGCCTTGACGGAAACGACCGATCCGCCGCATCTCCGCGTGGTGGCGCAACATCCGCCGCTGGGCGTGTTGGAATATCCCGTATTGGACCTCGCTGAATTTGACACCCTGGAAGAAGCCTGGACCTCCCGTGAGCCACGGTTGATCCAGGCGGGGCGGGCGCCGGCCTGGGTTGGCGCGTTGTTCAGCGAGTTTGGTTTCCGCAAACCTGGGCCAATGGCGGCCCTGCCGCTGTGCAGCGGCGAGAAGATGATGGGAATGCTGCTGTTGGGCAATCCCGATAGCGGGCGGCATTGGACGCCGGAGGCGTTGGTCATTCCGCAGTTCACGGCCACCCTGTTGGGCGGCGCCATTGACCGCGCGCAACGGCAGGGCGGCTCGATCTTCAGCTTGCGCGAAGCCAACGAGGATTTCGAGACTTCGCTGAAAGCCGCTCACGCTGAGATCGCGCAGCTCAGCGAACAAATTCTGATCTTGCAAGAGGAGCTCGAGAACCGGGGACGAGAGATTGCCCGCCTGCATGTACAGCTGGAAGATCACTCGCAGCAGCCCTCTTCTACTGAGATGGAATTCTGGCAGACCGAGGTGCGCGAACTTGCCCGTGACCGTGATGTGCTAATTCATGAGCGCAATCGGCTGGGGCAGGAGTTGGCGAAGATGCGCTCGCGCCTGGAGCAATTGCTCGATGAGCGGCGCACGCTGATCCGCAAGCTGGAAAGTATGAACACGCAGTTGCAGGCGGCGCAGGCAACGCCGGCAGGGATGCTACTGGGTTTGTTGGTGGCTGATGAGGATGGGACGATTGTGATGGCCGATGCGCTGGCGCGCCGGTTGTTGCACTTGCCCCAGGGCGAGGTCGCGGGCATGCCCCTCAACGGCGCGTATCCAACACCGCAATGGGCTGCCGCTATCGAGGAACTGCTCTCGCATAGCCCGGAGGCCCGGCGGCGGATTCATCTGACGTTAGCGCTCGATGATCGCGCTGTCGAAGCGGATTTGGTGGCTCTGACGGGTCGGGATGGCCGGATTGACGCGCTGGTAGTGACGTTGCGCACGGAGGAGAGCTTTGCCGAACGCCAGGAAGCGCTCGCCGGCATCGCCAATGAATTCCGCACGCCAATGACCTCTATCAGCGGGTATACGGCGCTGCTGTTAGGCGAGCAGGCGGGCATCCTCACCGAGATGCAACAGCAATTCCTGGAGCGCGTGCGCGCCAATGTAGAGCAGATGGGGCAACTGCTCAACGATCTGGTACAGATTGCCTCGCCCGACGCGCGGACTGTGGAGCTTACCCCTGAACCGGTAGATTTGATCAGCATCATCGAGGAGGGCATCATTGGCTTGGCGGCGCGGTTCCGTGAGCGCAAACTGGCTGTGCGCATGGATCTGCCGGCAGAGTTGTTGCCGGTGCGCGCGGATCGCGATAGCCTTTACCAGATCATGCTGCGGTTGCTCTCCAACGCCGCGCTGTGCTCCAGTGAGGGGACGGAGATCGTGGTTTCTGGTGAAATCCAACCGGCGGAGGGGGACCCGCCAATGCCGCACATTCGCATTTCTGTGACGGACACCGGCGGGGGCATCTCGCCCGATGATTTCCACAAGGTCTTCCGCCGCTTCTATCGCGCCGGACAGCCGCTGGTTTCTGGCATGGGCGAGACGGGCGTGGGTATGGCTGTTGCCAAAACGTTGGTCGAAGCTAACGGCGGACGTATCTGGGTGGATACGGAGCCGGGTGTGGGGAGCACGTTCAGTTTTGTGCTGCCGGCGCAGCCACAGGGTCAAGCGGCGTGATGTGCGCCTTTGGGCCGCCTGGCTTTTCTTTTCCAAAAGGGGTTAGATTAGATGACTGAACGAGGGGTGTTGGCGCGCCTGGCAAGCGCATTGATGGCCGCAGTGCTACTGGCGGCGTTGATTCTGGGCAGCATGGCGTTGACCCAGCTCGATCCGCTGTTGATGCTGGCGCCGCCCACGCGCGTCGCCTATGTGCCCACCCCCACGCTTTATCCCACCTCTGTGCCTGGCCCCACGCCCACGGGCCTGCCGGCTCCGACGGCGGTTGCCACTCCCACGCCGCGTTCGCCGCTGGTGGCGCAGTGTTTAACGCCGGCGGGTTGGCTGCCCTACTATGTTCAGCCGGGAGAGACGCTGGTGATGCTGGCATTGCGCAGCGGCGCCAGCTCCTACCTGCTGATTCAGGGGAACTGCCTGGGCGCAGCCGAAGTCGAAGCCGGAGATTTGATCTATCTGCCGCCGGCTACCCTGATGACGCCCACACCGCGCCCGTATCTGTGTGGGCCGCCGCCAGGTTGGCGTCTGGCTTTGGTGCGTCGCGGCGATACATTGTACAGCCTGGCGCGTTTCTATGGGACCACTATCGAAGCGATTCGTGTGGCAAATTGCCTCGCGGGGTATACGATCTATGAAGGGCAACGCCTGTACCTGCCGCCGGTTATGGTCATCACGCCGACGCCGTTGCCGCTTCCGCCGACGTGGACGTCCACGCCAACCGGTACGCCGACGGCAACCCCCACAGCTGTCGCCACGCCAACCGGCTTACCCACCCCTACGCCGACATTGACTGCGACGCCAACAGCGACGCCGACGCCTACGGCAACGCCGCCGGTGACAGGGACGCTTACGCCCACCTTGACCCCCACGCCAACGTGGACGCCCACGCTGACCCCCACACCGCCGGTGACGGGAACCACTACGTTGACGCCCACACCCAGCCCCACGCCATCGCTGACGCCGACGGTGGAACCCCCATCTCCGACGCCGACGCCCACGCCAGAACCGCCGCCGGCGACACTGACCCCGACGCCAACCCTAACGCCGACGCCTACCTCGACGCCTTCAGGCGATTGAAGCGCGTGTTTAGGCGCAGTTGTCGCCCAACCAGTGGCGGATGTAATATCCTGTGTGCGAGCGCGGCGCCTGCACCACCATTTCTGGCGTGCCCTCGGCGATGACCTCACCGCCGGCGTCACCGCCTTCTGGCCCCAGGTCAATGATCCAGTCCGCGACTTTAATCACATCGGGATTGTGCTCGATTACCAGCACCGTATTTCCCGTATCCGCCAACCGCTGTAGAACCTGAATCAGGCGATCTACGTCAGCCGCGTGTAAGCCCACGGTTGGCTCATCCAGAATGTACAGCGTTTTGCCGGTCGCGCGTTTGGAGAGCTCCTTGGAGAGCTTCACGCGCTGCGCCTCGCCGCCAGAAAGGGTGGGCGCCGGTTGTCCCAGCCGAATGTAACCCAGGCCCACATCCTGGAGCGTTTGCAGCCGCTTGACGATGACGGGAATCGCGGCGAAGAAGTCCAGCCCTTCGCTCACGGTCAGTTCCAGCACCTCGGCGATTGTCAACCCCTTGTAGCGCACCTGTAACGTCTCGCGGTTGTAGCGCGTCCCATGACACACATCACAAGGGACATAGACTTCCGGCAAGAACTGCATCTCGATGCGCAACGTCCCCTGTCCCTGACACGCCTCGCAACGCCCGCCTTTGACATTGAAGGAGAAGCGTCCGGCTTTGTAGCCGCGAATCTTCGACTCTGGCAGGGTAGCAAAGAGCTCGCGGATGGGGCCGAAAACGTCCGTATACGTTGCGGGATTGGAACGCGGCGTCCGCCCAATGGGGGATTGGTCAATGTTGATGACTTTATCAATGTATTCGAGTCCCGTGATCTCATCCACCTCGCCTGCTGGCTCACGCGAGGCGTTGACCAGCTGCGCCAATCGCCGGTAGAGGGTTTCTACCACCAGGGTGCTCTTCCCAGAGCCGGAAACGCCGGTCACACAGGTGAAGAGTCCCAGCGGCACGCGCACACTGATGTTCTTGAGATTGTGCGCCCGCGCGCCACGAATCTCCAGCGCCTTGCCGTTGCCCTGACGGCGTTGCGCCGGCACCGGCACACACTTCCGCCCGGAGAGATAAGCGCCGGTCTGCGAGGTGGGATGCGCCAGAATCGTCTCCAGCGGCCCCGCGACGATGACTTCCCCGCCATGCTCGCCGGCGCCCGGCCCCAGATCTACGATCCAATCGGCAGCGCGAATCGTCTCGTCGTCGTGCTCTACCACCAGCACCGTATTTCCCAGATCGCGCATCTCCTTGAGAGTATGGATCAGGCGCGCCGTGTCGCGTTGGTGCAGGCCGATACTCGGCTCATCCAACACATAGAGCACCCCGGTGAGGCGCGAGCCTACCTGCGTCGCCAGCCGGATGCGCTGCGCCTCGCCGCCCGAAAGCGTGCCCGCGGAGCGGCTCAGGCTCAGATAATCCAGCCCCACATCCACGAGAAAGGTGATGCGGCTGTAAATTTCGCGCAGCGCCCGCTCAGCGATGGCAGCATCTTTGCGGCTGAGGGCGCCCGGTTGCAGCAGCGCATTGACCCACTCCTGAAGGCGCTGCACCGGCCAATCGCTGATCTCGTGAATGGGCTTGCCCGCCACGGTGACAGCGCGGGCGACCTCGTGCAGGCGTGCGCCGGCGCATTCCTTGCAGGGCGTGCGGCTCATCACCTCTTCGATCTTGGCGCGGATGTAATCGGAGGTGGTCTCATTGTAGCGCCGTTGCAGGTTGGGCAGAATGCCCTCGTAGGCATGCCGGCCTTCCCAGACGCTATTGGCGCTTTCATAGCGGATAGCAATGGCGTCTGAGCCTGAGCCGTAGAGGATGATCTGCCGATCAGACTCAGCCAGCTCCCGCCAGGGTTTGTCCATATCAATGTGATAGTGCCGGCTGACGCCCTGCAGCTGTTTGAAGGTGTAGCTCTCCTGATCCTCGGCTACGCCAAAGACAATAGCACCATCGCGCAGCGAGCGGTCGGGATTGGGGATGATCAACGCCGGGTCGAGCTCCAGCTTGTAGCCCAAACCCTGACAGGCAGCGCAAGCGCCATGCGGACTGTTGAAGGAGAATGTGCGCGGCTCGATCTCTGGCAGGCTGATACCGCAGATGGGGCAGGCGAGGTTCTCGGAGAAAAGCACATCGCCCGGCGACTGCGCGTCAGTATTGGGCGAGCGCACCACATCCACAATCATCACGCCATCGCCCAGGCGTAAGGAGGTTTCGACAGAATCGGTCACGCGGCTGACAAAATCGCGGTACGCTTGCTCTAAATCCTCATCGGGATCGGGCACGACGAGGCGATCCACCACCGCCTCGATGTCGTGCAGCTTGTAGCGATCGAGTTCGGGCACGGCATCGAGCTCATAAGCCTGCCCATCCACGCGCACGCGCACGAAACCCAGCTTGCGGACTTCATCGAAGGTGGGGCGGTGATGGCCCTTGCGTCCGCGCACCAACGGCGCGAGCACCTGCAAGCGCGTTGTCGCGGGCATCCCCAGAATTGTATCCACGATTTCTTGCGCGCTCTGGCGGGTGACGGTGCGACCACATTGAGGACAGTGCGGCGTTCCGATGCGGGCATAGAGCAGCCGCAGATAGTCATAAATCTCTGTGACGGTGCCCACGGTGGAGCGGGGGTTGTGAGAGACGCCCTTCTGGTCAATGGCAATCGCCGGGCTGAGGCCCTCGATGGATTCCACATCGGGCTTGTTCATCTGGCCCAGAAATTGCCGGGCGTAGGCGCTCAACGACTCGATGTAGCGGCGTTGTCCCTCCGCAAAGATCGTATCGAAGGCCAGAGAAGATTTCCCCGAACCAGAGAGTCCAGTGATGACCACCAGCTTGTTCTTGGGTATCTCGACCGTGATGTTTTTCAGATTGTGTTCGCGTGCGCCGCGCACGATAAGCGACTCGTTTGCCATATCCACTCACCTTTCTGCTGTGCAACAGGTTATTATAACATGAAAGCGCGGTCATTGCGTAAGCGCGAACAGTGGGGTGTGGAAAGTTCTTTCGCGAGATTTGGATTGTGTTATAATTGAATTACCCTGACTGCGCCCCGTGATTCAGGGAGTGGATCAGTCATCTGCAATTAAAGGATGCTTGTCACTTGGGTCTGCGCCGCAGCCGATTTATCATCGGAACTGGACAAGAAGTATGTCAAACACACAGACGGTAGATCACCTCTTCGATGTCGCCATCGCTGCTGAAAATGCAGCTGAGGCGATGTACTACATTCTGGCGGAAAGTTTCGCCGCTTATCCTTCTGTCGCGCAGTTCTGGCGTGAAATGGCGCATGGCGAAGTGATCCATGCTCGCGCTCTGGAACGCATCCGCTCGCGTCTGGATGGTGCAGCTTTGTCTGCGCCGGCGAGTTCTGAGATTCTAACGCGCGCCACGGAAGCCGGGCGCTTTGATATGGCAGCCGCTGCGCGAGCGGTGGTGGACCTCGAGGTCGCCTATCAGCTGGCTCACGAGGTCGAGAATTCTGAGATTAATGCTGTGTTTGAGTTCCTGGTGGGTGTTTTCCCAGAAAATCACGCTGTGGGCGATTTTCTGCGCGAGCAATTGCAGATCCACATTCGCAAGCTGGTCACAGCATTTCCCGAACCCTATCATCAAGCCGAAATGCGTAGAGGCGTTCGGCCTGTAAGGCCATAGTAACTGTTCAGCAATGATGACTGCTCTCTATTCACCCCGAACCGATTTTCGTTTCTGAAGGAGCGATGATGCAACTCGAAATCATAACTGGCGCGATTCAAGAACAAGCAGCAGAGGCCATTGTGGTGAACCTCTTCGAGGGGGTGACGGCTCCTGCCGGCGCTAGCGGCGCGGTGGATGCGGCGCTCGATGGCGCGATCAGTGCGTTGATTGCGGCTGGCGATTTTCGCGGCAAGAGTAATGAAGTCGCGGTGTTGTATCCGGCAGGCAAGCTGCCGGCGCGGCGCGTGTTCATTGTGGGCCTGGGGAAGGCGGAGAAGTTCAGCGTTGAAGGCATCCGCAAGGCTGCGGCTGCTGTGGCGCGCAAGGCGCGCGAGCTGGGTGTGACGCGCCTGCACACCATCGTCCACGGCGCGGGCATTGGCGGCATCGAGATGGAAGCCGCCGCGCAGGCTGTGGTCGAAGGGACGTTGCTGAGCCTCTATCGCTACCATGAGCTCAAGACGCAGTTGGAAGATGTCCGCCCTAACCTGGAGACGCTGACGCTGGTGGAATTCGATCCGACGAAGCGCGCGGCCCTCGAAGCCGGCGCGCAAGCGGGGCGCATCATCGCCGAAGCGGTGTGGCTGGCGCGGGATCTGGTCAACCGTCCGGCGAACGTCGCCACGCCCTCGGCAATCGCCGAGACGGCGCGCGCTATGGCCGATGCGGTGGGGCTGCATTGCCGCATCATGGAGAAGCCGGAGATGGAAGCGCTGGGCATGGGCGCGTTCCTGGCGGTAAACCAGGGCGGTGGTGAACCGGCGAAGATGGTGATCCTGGAACACAATGCCGGACGCGAGGATCTGCCCACGGTCGTGTTGGTGGGCAAGGGCATCACCTTCGACTCCGGCGGCATTTCCATCAAGCCGTCGCAGGATTTGTGGAAGATGAAGGACGATATGGCAGGCGCGGCGGCGGTCATCGGCGCGCTGCAGGCCGTGGCGGGGCTGGATGTGCCGTTGCACGTGGTGGGGCTGGCGCCCCTCACCGAGAACATGCCCGATGCCTGGGCGAGCAAGCCCGGCGACGTGGTGAAATCCCTCAAGGGTCTCACGGTGGAGATCCACAGCACCGACGCCGAAGGGCGCATGATCCTCATTGACGCCTTGACCTACGCCGCTCACTTCAAGCCGCAAGCGATTGTGGACATCGCCACGCTGACCGGCGCGCAGGCGGTGGCGCTGGGCACGCCCGCTGCCGCGGTGATGGGCGACGATACGCTTGTGGCGCGCTTGCGCGAGGCGGGCAATGCCACTTATGAGCGGGTCTGGCCTATGCCGCTCTTCGAAGAGTACGGCGAGCAGCTCAAGAGCGATGTGGCCGATGTGCGCCATCTTGGCAATCGCATGGGCGGCTGCATCCACGCAGGCTTCTTCATGAGCAAATTTGTCCCCGAAGGGGTGCCCTGGGCGCATATTGATATGGCGGCGCAGGGCCTTGCAGACGAAGAGCGTCCCTACATTCCCAAGGGCGGTACGGGGTACGGCGTGCGTTTGCTGGCGGAGATGCTGCGCCGCTGGAACGACTGATCGGAATGGTTAGCAGCCCCCGAAGGCGCAAGCGATCGGGGGCTTTTTGTTGCTTCTGACAGGTTTTGCCATATACTATGCTAATGGATATCAAAGATCTAACCGCTGCCATGAATGCCTTTGTTGCCGCAATGGGCTGGTATGATGCTGATAGCCCTTTCGTTCAAAGTCCGCGCAATATTGCGATTTCGCTATCCCTGGAGGCCGCAGAGGTGCTGGAACATTTCCAGTGGGGCGAGGTCGCCCGCCCCGGGGCGCTGGCCGAAGAACTGGCGGATGTGGCGCTCTATCTGCTCCAGCTGGCGTATCTCACGGAAATAGATCTGGAGCAGGCGATCATGGATAAACTAGCGGTGAACTATCGCCGCTTTGCGCCGCGCACGCTTTCTGTTTCGGAGACTTGATGTGAATCCACCCGCTGCTTTCGCGCCCGCGCGTTTGTTGCGCATTCTGGCTGTCAGCGATGCGGCGGCGCGCATTCTGCATCAGCCACGGGTCAAAGCCCTGGTGGGCGATATTGATCTGCTGGTGAGCTGCGGCGATCTGCCCTACTCCTATCTGGAATACCTCGTCACAAATCTCAGCCCGCCGCACGCCTTTTACGTCCATGGCAACCACGATGCTGCCGAGATTTCCGGCAGTGGTGAGTTGGCGGCGCCGGGCGGCATGCAAAATCTGGATCGCCGCGCCGTGCGGCTACGGAGTACCGGCTTATTGCTCGCCGGGTTGGAAGGGTGCGTGCGGTATCGCCCCGATGGCCTCTATCAGTATACCCAGCAGCAGATGGCGCTCCGCGTGCAGGGGTTGGCGTTGCAGTTGTTGTGGAATAAGGCGCGCTACGGGCGCTATCTCGATATCCTCATTGCCCATGCGCCTGCGGCGGGCATCCATGATGGCCCCGACGCGGCGCATCTCGGCTTTCGCGCCTTCCTCGCGCTGATGCGGCGCTTCCGCCCCCGGTTATTGCTGCATGGGCACAAGCACATTTACGGCCCGCAAGCCTGGCAGACCCGCTACGAAGCCACTGATGTAATCAATGTGTATCCCTTTCGCCTGCTCGAATGGGACGCCAAGGGCCTCACCTTCGGACGACTCATCCAATGCTGAGGCGTCCTGTAGAACAGGCTTTTCAGCCGGTTTGATGTCGGGCAGGAATGCCCGACCTACTTTGCCCCCTGCTTCCCAAAAGTGCAGCTTCGCGTATAATGGGCACATTCCCGATTGATGAGGTGTAGCATGGCCGATTTTTTGACGCCACAGAATGAAGATTTTTCGAAATGGTATAACGAGATCGTGCAGAAAGCCGATCTGGCCGATTATTCGCCCGTGCGGGGCTGCATGGTCATCAAACCCTACGGTTACACGCTCTGGGAGCGCATCCGCGACGAGCTGGATCGCCGCTTCAAGGAGACGGGGCACGTCAACGCCTACTTCCCGTTGTTCATTCCCATGAGCTTCCTGGAGAAAGAAGCTGAGCACGTGGAAGGGTTTTCGCCGGAGCTGGCGGTGGTCACGCACGGCGGCGGCGAGGAATTGGCGGAGCCGCTCGTGGTGCGGCCCACATCGGAGACCATTATCGGCTATATGTACGCCAAGTGGGTGCAATCCTACCGCGATCTGCCGTTGCTTATCAACCAGTGGGCCAATGTGGTGCGCTGGGAGCTGCGGACGCGCCTCTTTCTGCGCACCACGGAATTCCTCTGGCAGGAGGGGCACACGGCCCACGCCACCCGTGAGGAAGCGGTAGAGGAGACGCTGCGAATGCTCGGCGTGTACACCGATTTCGCGGTGAATGAGGCGGCGATTCCCGTGCTGCCCGGACGCAAGAGCGAGAGCGAGAAGTTCGCCGGCGCGGTCACGAGCTACACCATCGAGGCGATGATGAAAGATGGCAAGGCGCTGCAATCGGGGACGAGTCACTTCCTGGGACAGAACTTCGCCCAAGCCTTCGACATCAAATTCCTGGACGAGAACAACGTGCAGCAATTCGCCTGGACGACCTCCTGGGGTCTCAGCACGCGGATGGTCGGCGCGGTGGTGATGACGCATGGCGATGATCAAGGGCTGGTGCTGCCGCCGCGATTGGCGCCCATTCAGGTGGTCATCGTCCCCATCTGGCGGAAGGAGGAGGAGCGGGCGGCGGTACTGGAAGCGGCGCGCGCGTTGCAGCGGCGGCTTCAGGGCGTCTGCCGCATTCACTTGGATGACCGCGACACGTTCTCCGCCGGCTGGAAGTTCAACGATTGGGAGATGCGCGGCGTGCCCCTGCGGCTGGAACTGGGGCCGCGCGATGTCGCCAACGGCACGGTGATGGCCGCGCGCCGCGACCGGCCGGGGCGCGAGGGCAAGACGCTGCTCCCTGCTGCCGATCTGGAAACGACGATTCCCGAGCTTCTGGCGACTGTTCAGCAAGCCATCTACCAGAAAGCCGTGGACTTCCGCGATAGCCACATTCATGATGTGCGCTCGTATGATGAGCTCAAAGCGGTGGTGGAGACAGGCTTCGCCCGCGCGTGGTGGGCGGGCGACCGAGAGGACGAGGCGCGCATCAAAGAGGAGACCAAGGCGACCATCCGCTGCATTCCGTTGGAACAGCCGGGCGGAACCGGAACCTGCGTCTACACCGGGCGCGAAGCCCGCGAGGTGGCGCTCTTCGGGCGGGCGTATTAGCGCGTTTTTGTAGAAGATCTCGTGTGCAGAGGTAGGAGAGGCGGCGATGCAGGATCAGCAATTGCTCGAACGAATCACCCTCAACCCCAAAATCATGGTGGGTAAGCCGGTTATTAGAAACACGCGCTTAACGGTGGAATACATCTTGAATTTATTAGGGCATGGGGCGACGGTGGCGGAGATTTTGCAGGAATACCAGGGATTAGTGGAGGAAGACATTCGCGCCTGCCTGCTATTTGCCGCGCAATCTCTGGAGAACACTGTGTTTATGCCGCTGGTTGCGGAGATGGCTTGATGCGCTTTCTCGTAGATGAATGCACCGGCCCCGCTGTGGCGCAGTGGTTGCGTGAACAGCACCACGATGTCTTTTCGGTTTATGAAGAAGGGCGCGGTATGGACGATGATAAAATCGTCGAGAAAGCGTTTGCAGAGGATCGCATTCTCATCACCAATGATAAGGATTTTGGTTAACCAGTTTGTTGTTGCCACAGAAAGACGGTGCGCTTTGCCCGTCAATAAGTTTGCGCCGCTGCATTCTGCTGGAACAGCCGGGCGGAATTGATGGCTGCAAACTCCACTGCCTTACTCGCGCTTGTCGTGCGCGATTACGATGAAGCGATAGCCTTCTTCACCGAAGCGTTGCGTTTTGCCGTGCTGGAGGATACGCTGTTGGACGATGGTAAGCGCTGGGTGCGCGTGGCGCCGACTGCGTCAACGGGCGCGGCGCTGCTGCTGGCAAAGGCGGTCACGCCGGAGCAGTAGCGCCGTGTAGGCGACCAGACTTGCGGGCGGGGGTTCTTGTTTCTGGAGACCGGCGATTTCTGCGGCGATTATCAGCACATGTGTGCGCACGGCGTCCGTTTTCTGGAAGAGCCGAGGCGCGAACTCTATGGTTGGGTGGTGGTGTTCCTTGATCTCTACGGCAATAAGTGGGATCTGGTGCAACCTCACACGGCATAGAGCGATACTATCACAAACCGGCTGTCTGAAAAAGACAGCCGGTTTTACATATCCTCAAACAAGCTTCCCAATCCCCGCAGCAGCTCGCTGGCGCGCGCCACAGGACGCCCCGCATCGAAGAGCAGATAGCGGCACGCAGAGAATGGCTCCGCGTGGATGCCGCTGGCGAGCCGCAGCTGCCGCTCCTCTGCGAGCACGCGATAGCCATCGCGGCAGACGAGATGGCCTGTGACCAGCACGCGCTGCGGAGTGTAGCCCTGCGAGAGCTGCGTCAACAACGCCGTGAGCATCGCCCCGTATTCCTGTTCTCCGTGCTCGCGCTCGCCGCGCGTGAAGAATGCTGACCACAGCAGCTCGAAGCGCGGATCGCTGGCAACGACCTGCCCGATGAGGAAATCATCGTAGCGGGGATCCGTTGCATCGGCGACGCCAAGGTGGGCGCGGGCAAGCGCCGGATAGGGCGCGCCCAGCAGCCGTTCCAGCTCCGCGTGCAACGCCGGACGCACTTCCGCCGGTAGCCGCACTGCGGTTTCTGCCAGCAACGCGCGATGCGACCAGAATAACAACTGGGTGAGCATGTCCGCATTTGTGGCTTCGGGAAAGGCGCCGGCATGACCCAGGCTTACGCCGGCCCGCGTCCGCGCGTAGAAGGGCAGCCCTTCGAGCCAGCGCAACACCCGCGCGCGCTGCGCGCCTAACGCGACCTCGAAGCGCGGGGTGAGGGGGTAATCGCCTTTGGAGAGCGGCACGTGGTAGAGATGCGGCAGCTCGTGGTTGCCCAGCAAGACGATGACGGCGCCGGGCAGGCGCTCCTGAAGCGTCATCAGGTCGAGGACGATGTCGAGCGAGCGGTCATCCTTTTCCGGCCCGGTGTGATGGATCAAATCGCCGGTGAATACAAGCGTCTCGGCGAGGCCCTGTGCGCGCAACGCGAGGAACAGATCGCGGTAGCGCGCGTACAGCGGCCAGTTGCCGTGCAAATCCGTCACCACCATGGCAACGCCGCTATCGAGGGAGAGGACACGTGGGAAGTCTGGCATAGCGTTAGGCGTCGAGGGGCAGATGATAGAAGGACGCCAGGAAGCGCGCGACGCCGGCGGCGTGGTTGGGCGGGGCGATGCGCCAGGCGCGGGCTTTGATTTCGGGGCGCGCGTTCTCCACGGCGACGGCGTGCGGGACGGTCTCGAAGACCGGCAGGTCATTGAGGCTATCCCCGAAGTACAGGATCTCCTCCGGCGCGATGCCGAGTCGCGCAGCGAGCGCCAGCAGCGCGACATCTTTGCGCGCGTCGGGATGGTTCACCTCCACCCAGCTGCGCTGCATCCCTGGCTGGTAGACTACATAGGCGCGCTCGCCGACCGCCGCTTCCAGCTGTGGATACAGACGCGCGGCTTCTTCGGCGCTGCCGGTCATGGAGACGAGCGCGGGGCGCACGGCGAGCAGCGCCTCTACGGTGGGAACGGCCTCAAAGGGTTGATAGGGCCGTGAGGCGATCAGCGCCTCGACGGTCGCCATCCCCGCCGCAACGGGAAGGTAGCGCGTGACCCCGTCCGCGCCGAAGACGAGCGGCGTGCAGCCCGCCTCGAGCAGCACGGCGATGGCGTCTCGAATCACCTCCGGCGCGGTAAAACAGCCCTCGTGAAGCGTATCTCCTTCTAGCAGAAAGATACCGTTCAAGGTGATCGCCCGCAGCTCAGGGAACCGCTCTGCTCCCTGGATCTGCGCCAGGTAGCGGCGCACGGGCCAGGGATTCAAGCCGGTGACGAGGGCGACAGGGAAGCCGCGCTGCAACAGCGCGCGCAGCGCGGCCACGGTTTCCGGTGCGAGCGCGCCCTGGTCATCCGCCAGGGTGCCATCAATATCGCTGGCAATCAGACGCAAGTTGGGCATGAGTGGTTCTTCGCGGGCGGCGCGCCTCGCGTCAGCGTTCGTAGCGCTCCATAAGCTCTGGCATGGTGAGATGGGGCGCGCGTTGCCGCAAGTCCTGCATGAGCTGGGAGTATCCCGGCTGGTAAGCCTGGCGGAAGATGCCCAGGTATAGCGGCTGCTCGCTTTGCGCAAGTTGCATTGCCATCATCATATCGTTCGGATCGTAATCTTCCGGCAGCGGCGCGGTGATCTCCCGAAGATGATCGTAGGTGTTGACGAAGGAGACGCAGGGTGAGAGCACCTGCACGAAAGCGAAGCCGGGATGCTGGATCGCGGCTTTGAAGATCTCCACCATCTCCTTGAGCGCGCCGGAGAAAGCCCGCGCGACGAAGGACGTGTTATAGGCCAGCGCCAACAGGATGGGGTTGAGCGGCGCTTCGACGGTGCCATAGGGCGAAGCGGCTTGCCTGGTCCCTTCGGGCGAGGTGGGCGAAGCCTGACCTTTGGTCATACCGTAAATGTTGTTGTCCATCATGATATAGGCGATCTCGACATTGCGCCGAGCGGCGTGGGGTACGTGTCCGCCGCCGATGCTCAGGCCATCGCCATCGCCGCCGACGGCGATCACGGTCTTGTCGGGCTGGCTCAGCTTGATGCCTGTCGCCAGCGGCAGCACGCGCCCGTGGATGCCATGGAAGCCATAAGTCGAAAGGAAGCCGGGCAGCCGGCTGGAACAGCCGATGCCAGAAGCCACGACGATGTTTTCCGGCGCCAGATCGAGTTCGGCGAAAGCGCGCATCAGCGCCGCGTGGACGGCGTAATCGCCGCAGCCGGGGCACCAGATTGGCTTGACGTTGCTCTTATACTCATTGGGCTTGCGGGCCATCAGCGACCTCCTTCGATCTGAATCATCTGGCGCGCCGCCTCGTAAATTTCCTGGATTTTGAAGGGCACGCCCTCTTCTTTCGCCA
Source organism: uncultured Anaerolineales bacterium (assembly GCA_964508025.1). Classification (GTDB taxonomy): domain Bacteria; phylum Chloroflexota; class Anaerolineae; order B4-G1; family SLSP01; genus JAAZNO01. Next base: position 21,412 of record CAZDSF010000016.1, on the reverse strand, counting down.
GCATGTGGACGTGAATATCGCGGGCGTCGAGCTGCTTGTAGTAGCGGTGCTCGATGACGCGGGCAAACTGGGAGGTGAAATTGAGTTCCGGCACGAGAATCGCTTGCTTGCTTTGCAAGAACTCGGTGATGGCCTGGTCGGGCATGGGCAGCATGGTGTGGGGATAGATAGCCTCAACTTCGATGCCTTCTGCCGCCAGGCGCACCATCGCCTCGCGGACGGCGCCGCGTGTGCTGCCCCAGCCTATGATGCCGAATTTGGCGTTCGCTGCGCCCCAACGCCGCACCGAGGAGTCCCAATTCACCAGATGCTTGCGAGCGGTTTCCACAATGCGCGCGCGTTTTTGCATCATGCGCTTGTGATTTTCGGGCGACTGATTTGGATGCCCGTACTCATCGTGCTCCAGGCTCTCCGCCAGGTACATGCCGCCGGGCATACCGGGGATCGCCATCGGCGAGAGGCCGCTCTCGGTGACGCGGTAGCGGCGGTAATCGTTGGCGAGCTCTTCGGGCGTGGGCAGGATGCGGTCGAGGCATTCGCTCCACACGCCGCAGATTGCCTCTGGATAGGGCACTGTTTCCACGCGCGATGCCATCGCCTGATCTGAGAGGACGATGACCGGCGTCTGGAAATGCTCTGCCAGGCTGAAGGCGTTGATCATCTGGTAGTAGCAGTCTTTGACCGAATCGGGCGCGAGGACGAAGCGCGGCCCATCGCCGTGCCCGCCGTAGAGTGAGAGGAAGAGATCGCCCTGCGAGGTCTTGGTGGGCAAGCCGGTGGAAGGGCCGGCGCGCTGCACGTTGACCACGACGAGCGGAATCTCGGCGATGCTCGCCATGCTCAGCGTTTCGATCATCAGGGAGAGGCCCGGCCCGGAAGTCGCCGTCATGGAACGCAGTCCGCCGTAAGAAGCGCCCACCGCCATGTTGATCGAAGCGATTTCGTCTTCTGCCTGCACGAAGGTGCCATCGAAAGCCGGCAGGTAGCGCGCCAGCGTCTCCATGACTTGTGTGGCCGGGGTGATGGGATAGCCGGCGAAGAAACGACAGCCCGCTTCCAAGGCGCCCAGCGCCATAGCCTCAGAGCCGGAAAGGAGCAGCCGTTCGACCGGTTTTTCGAGCAGGGGCAGCGCGTAGGCGAAAGTATCCGGGAAGTGCTCGCGCGCGTAAGCGTAGCCCGCTTCTAGCGCGTGCAGGTTTTTTTCCAGTACCTCCGCGTGACGGCCCATGCTTCTCCGCACCACCGCTTGTGCCGTCTCCAATTGCAGGCGGAAGAACCAGGCGAGCGCGCCCACCATGACCAGGTTCTTGCCCCGCACGAAATCGAAGCTCTGGGCGATCTTGGTCACGGGCACAGGGTAGACCTGGCGTCCGCGCGCCTCTGGATTAGGGACGGTGTCGGGATCGTAGATCAGGATCCCTTGCGGATGGAAATCGTTCAGATTCTCCTGCCAGCCCTTGAGATTCATTGCCACCAGCACATCGGCGGCATCGCCCTCGCTGAGGACGCGCTCGGTGCCCAGGCGGGTCTGGAAGAGGACTTGCCCGCCCTTGATTTCTGATGGATAGGTGCGGAAGGTGTAGACCTCCAACCCGTCACGCGCCGCGACGCGGGTGAACATCTCGCCGAGCGTGACCGTGCCCTCGCCGGCCTCGCCGCCAATGCGGACAACAACCGTCTTTGTGCTAATCCCCATTTCCCCTCCTGACAAAATCTGCAAATCTCAAATCACAAAATTACTGATGTGACAGATATGGCGCAAACGTGCGTTCGCTTTCTCCAAAGATGGTTTTCGATTCTAGGCAGCTGCGCTTTCCTGCACAACGGCAGTGACATCGCCCTGTCCCCAGCTCTCTACCTGCCCCTCTGGGCCGAGCGCGAGCGCTGCGCCGCGCGGAATGCCCAGTCCCAGAAAACCGGGGTGCTGTTGTAGCTGTGCGCGCAACGCGACGGCTTCTTGCGCGCCGGCAAATTGCGGCGCGATGATGGCGCTGCGCACGAATCCCAACCCCGGTGCATCTGGGGCAGCGGGCGCGGCTCTGGAAATCCACGCGCCGAGCGCCGCCGCGCCGCCGTCGGCGCCGACGATGAGCAAGCCCTGCAAGGTGCCGTAGCCCTTGAGGATCTGCGCCAGCGCGGGCGTGTTTTGCAGGCTGCGCGTCAGGATCCAGGGCTGCGTCCCGCCGAGATACAAAATCCCGGCTTCAGCAATCAGGGAGAGAAAGCGGGGTTCGTGCAGGGTTTGTCGCTGCGCGCCGGCAAGCACCAGCGCCTCGCCGCCAGGCCCGCCAAGGTTGGTGAAATGTTCGATCAACCCGTGGGCGGTTTCCCGGTCGCCTTCCGAGAAGAGCGCGATCATCGGGCGATCCAGGTTGGCGATGCTGAGAATGTGCGCATCCACGACGTCGGTTTCGCCGCGACGCCAGTCGCCGCCGCCGCAGAGAATCAGCCAACCTTCACCATCTACCCATTGAAGGGGGCCGCGTTGGGGCATTTCAGGCTCCGTGATGCGGCATGAGCCGGCGCAGCGCGTCCCACATCACTGCCGCTCCGATAGCTAAGGCGCGCTCATCAATATCGAAGCGGGGGTTGTGGTGTGGAATCAGGGGGCCTGCGGGGCGTCCGGAGCCGACAAAGAAGAAGCAGCCGGGCACTCGTTGCAGGAAAAACGCGAAATCCTCGCTGCCCATGACACGTAGATCGGTGTGCAACGCCGCATCACCCAAGACGGCGACGATGCTTTCCTGCACCAGACGGGTGATGGCGGCATCGTTCACCAACGCGGGCGTGAGCGGATGCAGCGCGATTTCCGCCGTCGCTCCCATCATGGCGGCTGTGCCCATGACGATCTCTCGCAGCCGGCGGAGGACGGTCTCGCGCACCTCTGGCTTGTAAGTGCGGACGGTGCCGCGCAGGTGCGCCTGATCGGGAATCACATTGAAAGCGTCGCCGGCGTGCAACGCGCCCACGGTCAAAACCGCGGCATCCGCCGCCGCGACATTGCGGCTGACAATTGTTTGCAGGGCTGTTACCATCATGGCGGCTGTGACCACCGGATCCACGGTCTCTGCCGGCTGCGCGGCGTGGCCGCCCTTGCCGGTGATGGTAACTTCCCAGGTTTCAGCGGCCGCCATGACCGGGCCGGGGGTGGCGTCTACGGCGCCCACGGGATAATCATTCCACACGTGCAGCGCCAGCGCGTAATCGGGCTGGAATTGCTCCAATATGCCCTCGCGGATCATAATCTCGGCGCCGTTCAGGCCCTCTTCGCCAGGCTGGAAGACGAGCATCAAGGCGCCTTGCCAGTGCTCGCGGTGTTGGCGCATGATCGTGGCGATACCCAATAGTATTGCCACGTGTCCATCGTGACCACATGCGTGCATCAGGCCCGGATGTTCTGAGGCGTAGTCGGCGCCGGTTTCCTCTTTGATTGGGAGGGCATCCATATCGGCGCGCACCATGATGGTGGGGCCGGCACCGTTGCGCAGCAAACCGACAACGCCGGTGCGGGCGATGCCCTCGTGGACCTCATAGCCGAGCTCGCGCAGCGTCGCGGCAACGATCTGCGCTGTGCGTTGTTCTTCCAGTCCCAGCTCTGGGTGGCGGTGAAAGTCGCGCCGCCAGGCGATTAGTTGCGGTTCAAGCGCCAGGACTTCTGCGGGAATATTCATCGCTGATTGTATGCTCCTGATTCAAATGTAACAACAGCGCTGATTGTAGCATAGCTGCTAAAGAGAAGCAATAGCCGTGTGTGCTAACTTGAGGTGAGTATGGTCATAAAA
>CAZDSF010000016.1:4707-17530 GCA_964508025.1 uncultured Anaerolineales bacterium | reverse complement strand
CTAGAGCGCGTAGATTTCGCTGTAGCGGGCTTGCATGTACTCCAATAACGGTTGGGCGCTGATTTCTTCTCCCAGCTCGCGGGCTAGCAGCTCCGGCGCGGTGAATTTGGCGCCGTGGCTGTGGATGCGTTCGCGCATCCACGTCAGCAAGGGGAGAAACTCGCCGCGCGCAAAACCTGCTTCCAGATCGGGAAGCTCGGCTTTCATGCGCCGGTACAATTGCGCGGCGATGAGGTTCCCCAGAGTATAGGTAGGGAAGTAGCCCACCAGTCCACTGCACCAATGGACATCCTGCAAGCAACCTTCGGCGTCGTTGTGTGGAGTGATGCCGAGGTACTCCTGGTATTTAGCGTTCCATGCGGCCGGCACATCCTTGACGGCGAGCTCGCCCGAAAGCAGCGCCTGCTCCAGCTCGAAGCGGACGAAGATGTGCAGGTTGTAGGTGACTTCATCGGCCTCTACGCGGATGAAATCGGGCTTCACGGCATTGATGGCGCGGTAGAAGTCGTCCAGCGTCACCTCGGCCAAAGCTTGCGGGAAGAAGGCGCGCAGAATGGGGAAGTAGTGCTTCCAGAAGGGTCGGCTGCGCCCCAGCATATTTTCCCATAACCGCGATTGGGATTCGTGCAGGCCCATCGTCGCCCCGCCGGCGAGCGCGGTGCGCTCGAAGCGCAGCGGCGAGCCTTGCTCATACAGCGCGTGCCCGCCTTCGTGGATGCTGCTGAAGATGGCGGATTGGGGCCGGTTGCTGAACAGGCGCGTGGTCAACCGCACATCGTTGCAGGAGAAGGTGGTAGTGAAGGGATGGGGGGCCTTATCTTGCCGCCCGCGCTGGAAATCGTAGCCGATGTCGCGCAGGACGAGCAGGGTGAAATCCCACTGCCGATCCACATCGTACTCACGGCTGAGGCAGCTGGCATCCACAGGTTTGCCCCGCTCAGTGATGGCTTGCAGCAAGGGTATCAGGCCCGCCTTGAGTGCGTCGAAGAGCTGTGCCACTTGCGCGGTGCGCATCCCCGGCTCGAAACCCTGCAATAGCGCATCGTAGGGCAGCTCCTCGTAGCCGAGGGCGTCGGCGATGCGCCGGATGACATCCATCACCCGCTCAAGGTGCGGTTGGAACAGCGCAAAATCGTTCTCTGTGCGGGCCTGCTTCCAGGCTTCGAAAGCCATGGCTGTGACCTTCGCCCGTTCGGCGACCAGCGCAGTGGGGACTTTGACGGCGCGGTCGTAGTTGCGCCGCACCACGCGCACCAGACTGGCTTCGTCGGTGTCGTACTCCATGCCGGCAACTTCGGCCTCGGCGGCTTCCAACAGGCGCCCCGTTTCTTCTGAGGTGAAGATCTCATGGGCCAGAGCGCTGAGGGTGGCGGATTGTTCTCCACGCGCCTCGGCGCCTCCGGGCGGCATATAGACTTGCTGATCCCAATCCAGAACTGCTGCGGCTGTGCCGATGTCGTGAGAGCGATACAGGTGGTGTTTTAGTTGCTCGATTTTCTGTGTCATATCTTTGGCTCCTTACAAATAGCGAATAGCGAATAGCGAATGGCGAATGGCGAATGGCGAATGGCGAATGGCGAATCTTGCCAGCGGCAAGTGTATCGAGAACGGAAGGGCGCTTTCCATTTCACATTCAGCGCCAGACCAGCGCCAATCGGCTGCGTATCTTCCCGTCCAGCGAAGTGTAGAGGAAGGTGCGCCCATTCAATACGACCAGGTCGGCATGACCCAAACCCACATTTCCGGGCAGATCTACGAGGATAGGGTTGCCGGGGAATTTCTCCCACGGGCCGTCAATTTGCGCTGTCAGGCTGCGCGCCAGCCCCAGGCCGAACTGGCTATCGCCCGCATCGCCCGGCCCCGGCCCACGGATGCCCTCGTAGAGCATGTAATAGCGGTCGCCGATGCGCTGCACCTCGGCGGCGCTGATGGTGCGGAAATCGAAGTACGGATTGGCTGCCGGGCCGCCAACGTCGAGCGGGCCATAGGTTGTCGCGCCGGTAAACAGCGGATTGTGTTCGCAACGGCGGAAGGTCTCCGCGGACGTCCTTTTGCTGCCGTAGTAGCAGCCCATCGAGCCGGGATTCTGTCCCATTGCCATGAAAATGTACAGGGTGTCGTCCTCGATGGCGATGCCCGGCGGGCCGCCGGCCAGACATTCGTAGTCATACGGGACGAAAGGATGCGGGCCGATGGCTTCTTCGGCGGTGCAATCGCGCAGCCAGCGCTTCCAGATGCTAGAGTACAGCAGTTTTTCGGGTGGACTCCAGCGCAGGCCATCGGTGGAGCGCCGCAGCCGCACACGCCCTCGATACTCATACACCAGGAATAATGTCTCGCCGTCGTAAGCCACACGCGGGTATTGCTGCTGATCCACATGATCCGGCTCGGTGCGGCACGGGCAAGACTCGCAATCGAACAGGCAGACGGGCGGCGCCCCATGGTGGAAACTGATGCCGCCATCGCTGCTGCGGTAGAGCACGGTACAGCCCGGAAAATCCACCGGATCGCCGCAGAAATCGCGCGTCCCTGCCGAAGCATCGCTGGCGTGGACATAAGCCCACAGCTCACCGTTCTGCATCACGATGGTATCGGACTCGCCCATGGGCAGCCCGGTGTCGTGAACATCCACGGTGAAGACCGCGCGCCCTTCCCAGAAGTCAGTCAGCGTGGGATGGAGGTCTCCGGTGGGCAGTTCCTGGACTTGCAGGCGCGGCGAAGGGGCGGGCGGTTCAGCTCCCGCTGCCGCACTCTGGCGCATGGCAGCGCAGGCAGCGCCGCCGAAGAGCGCCCCAAGGAGCAGCAGGAATCTCGCGTAACGCCGCAGCATGATCCAGCATCAGGGCGCAATCGCGCGATCAAAATCCTCGACCAGTTCGGGTAATCCGATTCTGCCATCCACGGTTGCGAGATCTGAAGCGCGCGCCAGCACTTGCTTGGCTTCTTGTTTGCGGCCCTGTATCAGATAAATGCGTCCCAGGGTTTGCAACGCCTGCGCGTGCTGGATGTCCCACGTGGCCCAATTCTGCGCCTGTTGCACGAGCCGTTCTGCTTCGATTAGGCGTTCCGGCACGTGATCGGCGTAGAAGCGCGCCAGCGCGTTGAGCGTCTCGAAATCGTAGGGCGCGAGATTGCGCGCGTAGAGCAGATCGCCTTGCGCGGCTTCGAAATTTCCTTGGGCGATGCGTACCTGGGCGCGGCCCAAATAGGCGGGAGCGAAGCGGGCATCCAACGCCAGCGCCCGTTCGGCGGCGGCTTCGGCCTCTTGCAGCTGCCCGTTTCGAGCCGCTGCCAGCGCCAGCCAGGCTTCGTTGCGGGGATTGTCGGGATTGAGCTCGGCGGCCCAGTCGAATTCGCGGGCGGCTTCGTCGTAGCGGCCGGCGTAGTAGAGCACGACGCCTAACCAGAAGTGCGCTTCCTCATCATCTTCTGTGTAAGCGATGGCGGTTCCCAGCGCTGCTTCCGCGCGTTCCCAGCGACGGGCGAAGAAATGCGCCTGTCCCAACCCAACGTGAATTTGGGGATTGCGATCATCCAACTGTAGCGCGTATTCGAAGTCGCTCACGGCCAAATCATAGGCGCGCAGTTCCAGATATTTGTAGCCGCGTTCGATGCGCAATCCCACGTTATCGGGGTCTTGCAGCAGGCGCAGGTCGAATTGTGTGGAGACTATGGGCTGCGGCGTGACCGTTGGGGTTGCCGTCACCGGTGGAAGCGTGGGCGTGGGCGTGTTTGGCGGTGTGGGGGTGGGCGCAAGCGTCTCTACGATAAGGGGAGGCGCTTCCAGGATTGGCGTGGGCGGTTCTGCTGCCTGGGGCCGTGTGCGCAAGATGATGAGCGCCAACGCTCCGTAGACGCCGATGACCAGGATCAGTAATCCGCCGAGGATGATGAGCTGTAAGGGCTTGACCTTTTTATCACGGGCGCGTTTTTGCTTTTTTGCCGGGCGCTGCGCTTTGGTTTTGGGCTGAGCGGCGGCAGGCGCCGATTCTGGAAGGGGAGGTTCGTCTTCTGGCAGCAGGAACTCGTGCCGCGCTGCGTCCAGGTCGAGCGGCGCCTTCAAGGCTGCCGGGTCAAACGTCGGCGCCGGCGTTTCTGGCGCGTCTTCGGTGATGGCTTGAGCCGCTTGCGAGGCTTGCCGACGGCGTTTGAAGATTGAGAAGCGCTCGCCCGGTCCCCGCTTTTTTGCGGGTTGGGCGGGCGCCTTGGGTTCTGCTGCGCCGAAGGACTCAAACAGGCTCTCGAATTCGTCATCGGCGTCTTTAGGTCTCAGGTAATTGCCCATACCGTGCTCCCTGATTCTGGGATTTCACATGCTGCCACGCAGTCATTACTCTCATTTAGTATAGGTCACTTTTAGAGAAAGGCAACTTTTGCTTGTTTGACCCGAACCGTATTTGGATTATTATGGAATCAGGGTGCAGATGGGGCAACCGGTCGCTTTTTTGATCCCCGGTCGCTAAAGTGTTCGCCCAGGCGCGTTTTGAAAGGGGGCCGTATGTATCCTGTACCTGCGAGATGCCCCGTATGCGGCGGGGAATTGGTGGTCGAGCGTTTGACCTGCCGACAGTGCAGTACCGCAATTGAGGGTGAATTTGCGCTTCAACGTCTCACGCGGCTGACGCCGGAGCAGTGGGCTTTTGTGGAGGTGTTCTTGCGGTGTGAGGGCAAGCTGACGCGCGTGCAAGAAGAGATGGCGTTGTCTTATCCTACTGTGCGCAGCCGTTTGCATGATGTCATTCGGGCTTTGGGGTATGAGGTGGGGCCACAGGTGGAAGAGGAGCTCGGAGAGCGCCAATCGGTGCTTGATGCGTTGGCGGCGGGACAGCTCAGCGTGACGGAAGCCGTCCGCCAACTGAAACGAGGGCGCGCTGGATGACGACAGCCTCGTTGCCGTTTCTGCGCACTGCGCCGATGACCGGGGTGCGTTTGCTCGATCCGTATCGCGATTTTCCCGATGTGGTCAGGTTGATTGAGCTGGGCTTTTACGAGGAGCTTGATCCTCAAGGGCTTAAAATGCTGATGCAGATGCGGCGTAAGGCGCGCTATGGCTTCTGGGCGCAGTTGTTTTCTGATGGGCCGCTGAATCTCGAAGGCTTTGTGTGGGAAGAGCAAGGGCGCATTGTGGGCAACCTTTCGCTGCGCCGCGCATCTCCCGGCTGGAACCAGGGTCGCATTATTGGCAATGTGGTAGTGCATCCAGATTATCGCGGGCGCGGCATTGCGCGGGCGCTCATGGAGGCGGCTGAACAGGCTGCACGCGCGGAGGGCGCGCGTTGGATTGGATTGGAGGTGCGCACCGACAATGTCGCGGCTTGCACCCTCTATGAACACCTGGGATTTCGCGTGGTCGGAGAGGTGGCGCATTTGTTGCGCCCCGGTGGTTTGCCCTGGCCGGCTTTTCCCGCGCCGCGCCCGATATGGCGGCGCTCCGAACCCGAAGATAAGTTGCTGTGGGTCAGTATGGCGGAAAAGACGCTGACCCCTTTGCAGGCGCAGGTTTTGGAAGTGCGCCCTGCCCTGTATACGTTTGGGGGATTTGGGCGAGCTTTGGAGTTATGGTTCAGTCGGGAGCGCGAGCGGGCATGGATTCATGCGACATCCGACCCGCAGCTGGCCGTGAGCGTGCAGACGGATCTGGGACGGCGCTTTCATGTGTGGGAGTTGTTGGCGCTGCCGGTGCATGACGCGGAACGCGCCCAGGAAGCGACGGCTCAAGTCCTGGCAAATATGGCGCGGCGCCAATGTTGGCCGGTCGTCACCTTTGTGCCGGCGCACAGCGCGCTCGTGCCGCCATTATCCGCGATCGGGTTCACTCAACACCGGCTGTTGGCTCAGATGTATCGGGCGTTGGATTCCTGAGCGGGCCCATAGAGGAGGCTGACTGTGGTAACACCAGACGAACGGATGAAGATTTTACGGTTGTTGCAAGATGGAGTAATCAGCCCACAGGATGCCGCCGCCTTGTTGGATGCGCTGGATGCCCCAGCCGCTCCGGGCGCAGCGAAGACCAGGAAAGCCCGGTGGCTGCATATTCGGGTCACGGATCTGGCGACCCAGCGGGTACGGGTGAATGTGACCCTGCCCGTGGCGATGGTGCGGGCAGGTTTGAAGCTCGGTTCGCGTTTTGCCTCTGAGTTGGAAGGGTTGGATCCGGCGATGCTAGATGCTTGTCTGGCGCAGGGCGAGACGTGTATGCTGGTGAATATGGTGGATGAAGCCGACGGAGAACACGTCGAAGTGTATCTGGATTGAAGAAAATCGTAACTGGCGAGCAGAGCGCAGTGCGTCGTGGGCAGGTTATGCGCTCTCTTACTGCTCTCTACTCACTGTTTTTGTCCTCGTTGGTGCGCCAAAAGTGCTTGAGGATTTCTCTGATCCTCCTGGCGCGTCTACGCTACCGTGTGTGTGCGGAGGGAGGCGCGCCTCAATGATCGGATTCCAGGGCTTGCGCCAGAGCGCAAGCCAGAGTTTCTATCTCTGGCGGTTTGAGCAACCACTCCCGCAACCCCAACGCCTGCGGCTCGGCGAGCTCGTGTTGCAGGGGATAGCCGCTGAGGATGATCACGGGCTGTTTCAATCCCCGGTGGTGGATAGCCTCCAGCAAGGCATACCCGCCCAACTCTGGCATGATGAAATCGCTTAGCACCAGGGCAATTTCAGCTTCGTGTTGCTCCAGGAGCGTCAGCGCCTCACGGCCATTTGTCGCCTCATAGGTGCAGTAGTTCAAGGCCTCAAGCGTGCTCACCAACGCCGCTCGCAGATTCGTATCATCTTCTACAACGAGAATGCGTTCGCCTTGTCCCATTGTCATGGGGGCGGCTTCTTCCAGGGTTTCCTGCGATGAGGGGCTGAAGACCGATGGCAGGTAGATGATAAAGGCGGCGCCCTCGCCATACCGCGAGCTGACTTCGATCTCCCCATGATGCAGCTTGACGATGCCGTGAACTTGCGCCAGCCCCAGACCGGTGCCTTTGCCTGGCCCCTTGGTGGTGAAGAATGGCTCGAACATGTGCAGCAGATGCTCCGGCGCGATGCCAGCGCCGGTATCCGCTACCGTCAGCCGAATCCAGAAGCCCGGTTCGAGCGCCGGATGGGGAGCCTCTGCGGCGGCAAAGTTCAGGTGCTCCAGGCTCAGATGGAGCTGCCCCCCGTTGGGCATGGCATCTCGCGCATTGACCGCCAGGTTGAAGAGGGCTTGCTGAATGCGGGTGGGGTCAGCATTGACCACGTAGTCGGCGTCGGGAGCCTGGAGTGTAATGTGGATGTTTTCAGGTAGGGTGCGTTCGAGCAGCCTGATCTGTTCCTTGATGAATGGTAGCAGGTCTAATGGGCGCAGTTCCAGCACGGTGCGCCGGCTGAAGTCCACGATTTGCTGGATCAAATCGGCGGCGCGGCGGGATTGCTGGAGAATCACTTGCAGGCGTTTCTCCGCCACGTTGGGAGCAGCCGGCGTTTGGAGCATCATCTCGGCATAGAGCGCGATGACGGCGAGGATGTTGTTGAAATCATGGGCGATGCCGGCTGCCAGCTGCCCCACAGCCGCCAGACGTTCTTGCTGCATCATGCGGTTCTGCGTCTCTCGCAATTCTGCCAGAACCGCTGTGAGATGTTGGTTGCTCTCGTGCAAGGCTTCTTCGCTGCGTTTGCGCTCGCTAATATCGGTGAAGACACCCAGAGTGCCGAGGAATTCCCCTGTTTGCGGCTCAAAGCGCGGGCTGCCGCTGACCAGCACTGTAACCAAAGCGCCCGCTTTGTGCTGCAATGTGAGTTCATAGCGATCTGCTTGCCCGGCGCGACGCCGTTGCTCCGTGGCCTGGGCGATGGCGCGTTGTTCTGGAGCCACAAAATCCTGCCAGGGCTTTCCGAGCACTTCATCCTGCGTGCGGCCCAGTAATAGCAGCATGGCCGGATTGACGAAGGTGACATATCCCGCTACATCTGTCAACACGATGCCATCGCTCATGTTTTGGATGATGCCTTCATTGAATTCTTTGAGCTGCCGCAGCGTTTCTTCAGCCTGTTTGCGCTCGGTGACATCTTGCATGGCCCCAATCATGCGCACGGCTTTGCCATGCGCATCGCGTAGCACATAGCCGCGATCCATCACCTGGGCATAGCTGCCATCGGCTTTGCGGAAACGGTATTCATCGTGCCAGTGATCTCTGGCGGGATTGTTGACTACGGCGAAGAAATCCGCGCGCACCTGTTCTTGATCCTCTGGATGAACGCGCTCGATCCACCAACCGGCAGGCTGCGGCGCTTCGACGATATCGCGCCAACCAAAGATCACGCCGCCGGCCTCATTCCAGCGCTGGACGCCATGGACGACATCCCAATCCCAAGCCACATCATTGGTGGCCCGGTGCGCCAGGCGCAGCCGCTCCTCGCTTTCACGTAATTCCTCTTGCGCGCGTTTGGCTTCCACAATTTCCCAGGCAAGATCGGCCAGGGAAGCCACAATCTCGACATCCCGCTCGTCGTAGTCGGTGGCTTTGTTGCCCACACCGAGCACGGCGACGATGCGTTCTCCACGCATGACCGGGATGACGGCTTCGCGGATAAGCTGGACATGCCCCGGAGGCATGCCTTTGCGATGCGGCAATGCGGCATAGTGATTGTGGATGACCGGCTGCCGCGCATGAATACAATCTACCCACACCCCAGCCTCGCTGATTGGATAGTGTGTTGGCGCTGTTTCGACCTTGCACGCGCGCGTCACGGTGTTAGTGGACCATGCCTGGAGCGTCAATGTGATCTGATCCGCGTCCACAAAATGGTAGAATCCCACCTGGCTCGCGGTGAGCATTTCCGCTTCGTCCACCGTGGCGCGGAGGAGTTCTTCCAGCGAACAAGGCGTTGCTGCCAATTGGAGCAGCCGGTGGCGCGCGGCCATGATCGCTTCCTCGCGTTTGCGCTGGCTGATGTCGCGGCAGAAACAAACCAGCTTGCCGCCATCTTCATTCAGATAGGTGACAGAAATTTCGACATCGAAAACGCTGCCGTCTTTCCGACGGTGGCGAGTTTCGAAGAGCGCCGTGCCTTGCGCGATGATGTGCTGGATCCTCGTCGCTGTAGCCTGCGGCGTTTCGATAACATCAATGTCGTTGATGTGCAGATTCAGAAGCTCAGCCCGGTCATATCCAGACATGACGCAATAGGCCGTGTTGACTTCTACGAATTGACCTTTGATGTTGATCACAAAAAAGCCATCCGCCGTGGTCTCGATAATCAGCTGTAGATACCGTTCCCGTTCCGCCACTGCGGCTTGGGCGCGGCGGCGTTGGATATCCATCTTGATATTATGGAGTGAAAAAGCAATATCGCCGGCCAATTCGCCAAACAGCGCCAACTCTTCCGCGTTTTGCGTGAGCGTTTGTGGCAAGACGACTGCTATGATGCCGTAGAGGATCCCTTCATGTTCCAATCGCGCCAGCAGCCGTCCATTTGCTGCGTTGCCGGCAATCAGTTGACACTCATGACAATCGCAGGCAACTTTGGTGACTGCGACGCTAACCTCCGAAGCCAGCAGCACTTGATCCCAGCAGGGAGGGCGGTACCCTTCACGTAACTCCATAGCAAAGGCGCTGAAATCACTGGACGTGCCGGCGTAATAGGTTTGTTGTATGCGCCCCTCTGAATCGAAGGCGGCAATCCAGGCGCTCTCATATCCGCGCGTCTCGACCAGACACGCGCAAGCCTTGGATAACAGTTGCTCGGCGTCTTTCTCCTGCACAATCAGCTGGTTGACATTGCGGATGGCTCGCAATACTTGGTTAAGGTGCGTCATCTGCTGTTCCATCTGATGTTTGTAGAAGGCGATCTCAACCGCGCTGCGCAACTCTTTGATGCCAAAGGGTTTGACCAGATAGCCGTAGGGTTGGGCGGTTTTGGCGCGGGAAATGGTCTCCGCCTCGGCTTCGCCGGTCGTGTAGATGATAGGAATTCGATAGTCGCTGTAGATGCGCTGGGCGAGCTCAATGCCATCAACGGCGCCCTTTAGGCGGATGTCCATGAGGACCAGGTCGGGCGGCGTCGCGGCGACGTGCTCGAGAGCCGCGGCAGCGTTATCCACCGGCGCGGGCACATCGTAACCCAATCTTTTCAGATTCACCTGCACGCTGCGCGCCACAATCGGATCGTCTTCGACAATGAGAATGGTCTGTTGCTTCATGCTCAACCTCGTTATTTCTCTGTTCAATGCCGTTGTCGCGGTATGAGAACACCCTCTAAAGCAGCCTGGTACAGAGCTGCATTTTCCAGCGCTATGGCAATATGAACGGCCAGCGCCTCTAACAGGCGCAAATGTTCCGGGCTGTAGGCATTTATGGTGTTGCTGAAGACCTGGATGACGCCGGTTACGCGGCCCTCAACTTCTAGCGGCACAATCAGCGCGGCGCGGGTACGGGGAGCATCGTCGGGGATCTGCTCATGCACGTCGCCCTGTGCGTCAATGTAGTAGCGCGCCTGGCTGGAAGCCCGATAGGACTCGTAGTCATTGAGCAATAGCGATTGTCCCGTGCGAATGGCGACGCTCTGCGTTCCCTGACTTGCTGCGTTCAGCGGCAGCGTTGGAAAGCCGGAGACATCCATGCGCAAACCCATGTTCCATCCCGCGCGACAGGTAATCAATTGGCTGGAAGCGTCGTAATCCGAGATGTACATCCCGTCGCAGGGTAACACCTGCCGTAGATACCGGTGGACGGTGGTGTAGATCTGCTCCAGATCGAGGGTGCGTTTGAGTTCCTGGCTGGCTTCGTAAAGTGTTTGCAGCTCGCGGGCTTGCTGGGCGTGGAGCTGTTCGGCTGCTCTACGCTCGGTGATGTCTTCACTGGAGCCGACGATATAGGGGGGGCGCCCCGCTGTGAACACTGGCGTCAGCCGGGTCTCCCAAATGCGTTTGCCGCCCGACAACTCCAGATACTCCTCGTATTGCACTGGTTTCCCTGATGCAATACATTGCCGATAGTTGTTGGCAACAACGTTTCCGGCTGCTTCACCCAGCAGCTCTTGCGGCGTTTTATGGCGCAGCGCTGTCGGCGAGAAACCTGTCAATTCCTGGTGGGCGCGATTGTTGCGGACGTATCTGAACGTGGTCGCGTCCACTACTTCGACGAGGAACATCGCCGCGTGGGCGCCGTGGAAGATCTGTTCCAGTTCATCCGCAAGCTGCACATGGAGCAGCTCCGCAACTTTCCGCTCGGTGATATCCTGGACGGCGCCTTCGTACACCAATGCCTGCCCATCAGCGCCGCGAGCGATGCTGACGCTGATGGTCACCCAGATGTTCTTGCCATCCAGGCGGCGAATGGCGAGCTCATAATCTTTGACGTAGCCGTAGGCGCATAGTTGCCGCTGGAGCTCGGCGTATTTCTGGGCGTCGAGGTGATGCCGTTGCGGCAGATCCTCTTCCAGCTGCAAGAGGGCTTCAGGGGAGTCGTAGCCCAGAATCCGCGCCAGCGCCGGATTGACCGTGGTGAGCCGTCCGAGAGAAGTCGCCTGGAAGACCCCTTCCTGAATATTGTTGAAGATGCTGCGATACCGCGCTTCGCTCTCTTGCAGCGCTGCGACCATCTGCCGGCGTTCCAATTCCAGCTGCTTGTGCCGGGTGATGTCGCGGGAGACCCCATACACTTCCAGTTGTCCGGTGTCTTCGTTCCGGTAGTAGTGACAGGTGACTTCCGTCCAGATATGCGCGCCATCTTTGGAGAGGTGCTCGATCTCGTCGCGGTAATCGCGGTCCTCACCCTGCTCAAAAGCCTGAATCCGTTCTGGCAGGACTTTTGCCAGGTAGGCGAGGGTCTCTGGCGTGTAAATGGCAGAAGCATCCAGTTGGGTGAGTTCTTCGGGCGTGTAACCGCTCAGTTGCTTTGCCGAAGGGCTGATATAACGGAAACGATTGGCAGCCACATCGAAAATCCACAACACATCCGAGACGCCTTCTGTGAGCAGCCGGTAGCGTTTCTCGCTCTCGCGGAGGGCGCTCTCGGCTTGTTTGCGCGCCGTGATATCTATACCGATGCCGACTCGCGAGCCATCTGGCAATTGGATGTTGCTCCACAAAGAATCTACCAGCGTTCCGAACTTCGAAAGCGCGTGAAACTCGCGCCAGTCGCCGGTGGCTTGAAGCATGTGCTCCAGGGCTTGCCGGCGGGAGTCCGGGTCGGGATAGATTGCAGCCAGTAAATCCATATCCCGCGCCTCTGCTGTGGTCCAACCGAGGGTCTCCTGAAAGGCCTTGTTCAGGTACAGCAGCTTGCCGCTGTGATCGTAGCGGGTGATCAGAACGGGGATATTGTCAATCAGGGTTCTGAGCAATGTGCGTTCCTGCTCCAGTTCGGCGGTGCGCGCAGAGACCAGGCGTTCCAGGGCCGCGTTTGAGGCGCGCAGCGCCTCTTGCGCAGCGGATAACTCGCGTTTCAGGCGCAGGCGTTCCTGCGCGCGCCGCAAGACATTCTCCAGCACTTCACGCTCGATGGGTTTGGAGACAAAATCCGTCGCATCCGCGCGCAAAGCGGCGATGACGGTATCTTTGTCCCCGTGCCCCGTCATCAGCACCACTTCGGCGTGCGGCTCGTGTGCGCGGATCGCTTCTAGCACGGCAAAACCATCCAGCCCTGGCATACGCACATCCACAAAGATGATATCCGGGCGCTCGCGCGCGAAACTCTTGATGCCGGCCTGTCCATCCAGGGCCGTGAACACGGTATAGCCCTGGATCTCCAGATTACGCGCCAACGCCAATACGCGCTTCATCATCAATGATCAGAATGCTTTCCGTCATTTTGGCTCCTGATCCAAGTGGTCTTCAATGGTAAAGGCA
>CAZDSF010000016.1:436-4607 GCA_964508025.1 uncultured Anaerolineales bacterium | reverse complement strand
GTTACTAACCGCTTGTCATTCTGCTGTTTTGGAGTATTATGGTATAGATTGTGTTTGTGATGCGCCGCCTACGTTTGCCAGACACGAGTATCGGTCTATTCTCTCCATCTGGAAGACCTGGTACGTAACGCGACCCCTTTTGTTTCTTGGAAACGACTACATAAGGATAGACGCGCGTCTCTAGCGCGAACGATAAGCCGGGAAAAACTGCTGTCACTTCATCGCAGTCTTTGACATGAGCGACTCTGCAGATCACTTAGCGGTTCCATCTGATGACGCGCTGGCAATGCTGGCCCGTTCGGGCGACAGCGCGGCATTCGAGACGCTATGCGACCGTTATCTGCCGGTGGTCTATCACCGCTTGCGGATGAAACTGCCGCCGGGCGCAGTAGATGACGTGACGCAGGAGGTCTTTCTCGCGGCGACGCGGAGCATCCGCCATTTTCGCGGCGACGCCAGCTTCGGCGCGTGGATCATGCGCATCGCGCAGCACAAGATCGCCGATTATTATCGCAGCGATGGGCGCGCGCCGGAAACGCTGCCGCTCGATTCGGCGTTCGATGTGGGGGATCACTCAGATGCGTGGAAGGAGCTGGTCGTCGTGCAGGCGGCGTTGGAACAGCTCCCGGAGCATTATCAGGTGATTCTGCTGTTGCGCTTTGCGGAAGGGCTGCCCTTCAACGCCATTGCGGAGCGGCTGGGCCTGACGCTGGATGCGGTGAAATCGCGTTACCGCAGGGCCGTCGCCGCCATCGCCAAGGCGCTCCGGGCGGAATAAGACTGTGATAAGAAGATGTCTTGAACGCAGATAAACGCGGATGGCCGCAGATTTTCGCTGATCAAAATAAAAAAATCCGCGTGAATCTGAGAAATCTGCGCCCAGATGTATCTGGCTGCGCAAGTTCTGAGGGTTTCTGAAATGCTAGATCTTGATTCCAGGGTGACGATTCCCGAAGCAGTGCTGTTCCATGAGCTGGCCGGAGAGGCGATTTTGCTCCATCAGGGTACGGGGAAGTATTACGGCTTGAATGAAGTCGGCACCCGTATGTGGATGCTGGTAGCGGAGCATGGCGCGCTGCGCCCGGCTTATGAACAGTTGTTGACGGAATATGACGTGAGCGAAGCGCAATTACGACGTGACTTTTTGACCCTGATTGACGATTTAATACATCATGGGCTGGTTGAAAGCGATGAGGCGTAAGCTGCGCACTGCGCTGGGCTTCTCTGTGCATGATTGGGGCGTGTTCGCCCAGGCATGGATATGGCTGCTGCGCACCGATTTGGCGCTGCGCGTGCAACCCTTCCCGCGCGTGCGGGATTGGGCCACGGCGGGCGCACCCGGCAAAGCCGCGAGCGCGACTGAGGCGCGCCGGGCGGCGCGGCTGGTGGATTGCGCCGCGCGGCATCATCTCTACCCCATGCGCTGTTTGCGCCGGGCGCTGGTCTTGCAACGACTGCTCTGGCAGCGGGGGATTGCGACGGAGCTGCGTCTGGGTGTGGCCCGTGAGGGAGAAGCGCTGAACGCCCATGCCTGGCTGGAGCGCGACGGGCGTCCTCTGGGCGAACCGGGGGATGTGGCGCAACGTTTCGCGCCGCTGGCGGCGGCAAAGATTTTTTAACGCAGAGGTGCAGAGGTGCAGAGGCGCGGAGATTTCTTGGGCCGTTATTTTTCAACCAGCAACCACCAACCAGTAACCAGTAACCAGTAAAATGAGCGGCATCTGTGGCATTGTGAACTTTGATGGCGCGCCGGTGGATCCTGCGCTGCTGCGGCGCATGGCAGAAGCAGCCGCCTATCGCGGCCCGGATGGGATTACCTACTGGATCGAGGGCAATGTGGGCTTGGCGCATCTGGCGTTGCACACCACGCCGGAATCGTTGCGAGAGCGCCAGCCGTTGGTCAATCGGCGCGGGGATGTGATCCTCACCGCCGACGCGCGGGTGGACAACCGCGACGAGCTGATTCGCACTTTAACAGCCAGGGTGTACCTGGAAGAGAAAAACCCGACAGACGCCGACCTGATCATGGCGGCTTATGAGTGCTGGGGCGAGGCGTGTGCGCGTGAGATCATCGGGGATTTTGCGTTTGCGGTGTGGGATAGGCGGGAGCGGAAGCTGGTGTGCAGCCGCGATCCGGTGGGCATTCGCCCGCTGTTTTTCACCCAACGTGGGCAGACGCTTTTTGTGGCAAGCGCGATCGCTTCCCTGCTGGGTGGATTAGGCGAGCGTCCGCCGCTGAACGAGCCATTGGTGGTGGATTTTCTCTGCTGGCATTTCGAGCGGTGGGTGTATCAAACCATTTATCAGGGCATTTTCCGCGTCCCGGCTTCGCATACGCTGTTGGCGCGGGATGGCAATATCACCTTCGACCGTCACTGGATTTTGGGCGCGCAGCCCGGCCCGCGCTACAAGACGGATGATGAGTACATCGCCCACTTCCGCGAGCTTTTCGAGGAGGCAGTGCGTTGCCGCTTGCGCAGCGTGGGGCCGGTGGGCATCTCCGTCAGCGGCGGGTTGGATTCCTCCTCCATCGCGTGCATGGCGCATGATATGGTTGAGCGGGGGCATAACGCCGATGTGCGCCTGTATTCCTGCGTCTTCGATGAGCGCTTCCCGGCGGCGGATGAGCGGCAGTACCTTCAGGCGGTGCTGGAGAAATGTCATCACTTCCCTTTCGCTGCGATTCCGGGCGAGACGCTGTGGGGCTTCAAGGAGACGAGCAGCAACGGCGGGTTTCCACTCGATGAGCCGGAGATTTTTCCGATCCGGGCGATGCTGACCGAAGTGCTCCGCGCCGCGCGCGCCGATGGATGCCGAACCGTATTGATGGGCGAAGGTGGCGATCAAGTGTTGAATTCGTCGGCGTATTGGAACCCAGAGCTGTTGTGGGATGTCGGCTTAACACGGATGGGTAAGGAGTTCAAATATTTCTGGCGACGAACGCGTTGGTTGACTATCCCTAAACTGCTTCGGCAAACACTAACTGCATTTTCTCGTCCATTCATACCAAAACGGGCCTTGCTACGTTACCAACATTCGCATCGAATGCACGCCGCTCCGGATTGGGTGAATGCACAGCAAATTACACCTGTGTTGTCCAAAGAATTGGGTCCCTTATCGGATTTCGGTGTTCCATCACTCAGTCGGGCAAGTATGGTCACTTATCGGCAGTTGACCAGCGGATGGTACACAGCGTTACTGGCTTATGAAATCTCACTTGCGGGCCAGTTCGGAATTGTTTATGGCTATCCGTTTCTGGATCGGCAACTTGTGGATTTTCTGTTGGTGAGTCCTTCGGCATTACGTTTCAGTGATGGGCAGAACAAGGTTATACTGCGGCAGGGTATGCAAGGCATACTAGCGGAAAAGGTGCGTCAACGTGCAACAGATACGCACTTTAGCGAAGTAGTGCAAGCTGGCTTATATGACAAAGAGCGAGTACAAATTGAGTCGTTAGTTTTACAAATCTCGATGCATCCGAAACCTTATGTGAACTTACCAGGTTGGGACACGTCTCTTCAAAGGTGTGATCCGTCCAAAAAAGTAAGTTTTTCTCCTTTTCTGTTGCAAGATTGGTTTGTTGGCAGAAGTTATAATTCTAGCGCAAGGAGTGCAAAATGAATAAGTCATTTGTTTATCAGGAAGAAACCCGCATCAAATTAACAGATAGAGCACGTCGTTGTTATACCCAGCCACAACTAGTGGAGTATGGAACAGTAAGGGAGATCACGCAAGGCGAAGCCGGTCGTGACTGGGATGCGGGCGGCTCTCACCAACCGGGGTAATTGAAATCCGCACCCACAGCCGTGGTTAGACAGATCGGTGCCATGAGGACGAGCAGTTCTGTGGATGACAACTCTTTTAAGTAACTGGAATTGCAATTTATTTTTACCGCAAACTTAATTTTGCGTTATCAACCTTGTGCATTCAAACCACATACAGTCTTTTTGGTGTTACTCTAGCAGCAGATTTGCTTGAGAGCCGTTTGGTGCCTGTAGAAGGAATTCCTAAGCTGCATTTGAGTCATACATCCCGTGATTCTTTCGTCAATGCGTGGAAGACTTCAATCCTCTACAAAAGTCCTCTCCAGAATGCATCTGGCGAAAGTGTGATGTATTTGTACTCGGATGGGGCTTGTGACATCTTAGACTTTCCAGGCATTGCTAGATTC
>CAZDSF010000016.1:0-426 GCA_964508025.1 uncultured Anaerolineales bacterium | reverse complement strand
GGCCTACTCGAATTCTCTGGCACCATTTAGATATGGTGCCAGAGAAACGACTCATCGAAACATACCTTCTGGCATCAGTTTTTCCATTTTGGTTAGAGCGCCACAACATTCCGATTTTACACGCATCTGCTATTGTAGTTGATGCTGGTGTAGTAGGGTTTCTTTCTCACAGTGGACATGGGAAAAGTGCTCTAGCAGCAGGGTTGATGCAGGTCGGTTTCTCATTGTTGACTGATGATGTCTTGCCGGTGGAAGCAGAAGATGAGCATTTTCTCGGGCGTTCAGGATACCCATGGATGCGCATGTGGCCTGATGAGGCGCAGCACTTCTTGGGGTATTATGAGTCATTAGAAAGGGTTCATCCGGAAGTTACCAAGCGATGGGTCCCAGTTGGACGAGGTGGATTTGGTGGATTTTGCAGTAAGT
>CAZDSF010000015.1:0-53743 GCA_964508025.1 uncultured Anaerolineales bacterium | reverse complement strand
CGCGCGCTGTAAATCTGCCCGTGGAGACCATTACCAGTGCGTTGGTGATGATGGAGCTCAAGGGAATGGTGCGTCAGGTCGGGATGCTGCAATACGTTATCGCGCGTGAGCCGGATGCGCCTTATGCGCTGACTGAAGGAGGCGATGAGGCTGTCTCGCCTTGAAGCGTATGTCGGAAGATCAGATCCCCTATTTTGCAGTTATCCACAAATATATCCCCCCGGATTCCCTGACGTATGCCTATTATCTGCCCCACGTGGCCGCTGTGACCGCCAAGGCGCTGCGTATTGCGCAGCATTTGGGCCTCGATGCCGCGCAATGCCGTTTCATCGAAGAAGCCGCAATGTTGCACGACCTCGGCGTGATTCGCGTGCGCGCGGAGTACATGGGCTGCACCGGCGCGCTGCCATATATCGCGCACATCATCGAGGGCCGGCGCCTGTTAGAGGCGGAGGGCTTGCCGCGTCACGCACGGGTCGCCGAGCGGCATGTGGGCGTGGGTCTCACGTGTGAGGAGATCCTGAACCAGGGATTGCCATTGCCGGCGCGAGATATTCTGCCGCAGACGCTCGAAGAGGAGATCATCAGCTGGGCGGATTTGTTCTTCAGCAAGTCGAAGGGACAATTGTGGCGCGAGCGCTCGTTGGAAGAGGCGCGGCAGCATGTGGCGCGCTGGGGTGAGCGTTCCGTGGCGACTTTCGATGCCTGGCGCGCACGCTTTGAGATTGCGTGAGCGAGAAGGCGAGAAGTGGTCAACTTCCAACTCGTTACCCGCAACTCGTCACTCTCAACGCGCAACGATATTTGAAGGAGGTTTCGTGAACGAGCATCTTTATGCTGTGATTATGGCGGGCGGTGGGGGCACGCGCTTGTGGCCGCTGAGCCGCCGCCCGCATCCCAAGCAGATGTTGACGTTGGTCGGTGAGCGGAGCATGTTTCAGCTGGCGGTGGATCGCCTGCGCCCCTTGTTGCCGCCAGAACGGATCCTGGTTGTGACGGCGGAGGAACAGGCGGCGCCGCTTGCCGCGCAGACGCCTGATTTGCCGGCGGAGAATTTTATCGTCGAGCCGCAAGGACGCGGCACCGCCCCGTGTATTGGTCTCGCGGCGTTGCACCTGCAACGGCGTGATCCACAAGCGGTCATGGCGGTGGTGACAGCGGATCATTACATGCGCCGCGCGGAGACGTTCCGCGAGACGTTGCAGGCAGCGCAAATCGTCGCTGAGCAGGGCTATCTGGTCACGCTGGGTATCGAGCCGACTTATCCCGCTACAGGCTACGGCTACATTCAACGTGGGGACTTGCTTGCCGAAATCGGCGCGTACACGGCTTTCCGCGTGGCAAAGTTCACAGAGAAACCTGATGCAGAGACCGCGCTGCGTTTTCTGGCAACCGGGGACTATGCGTGGAATAGCGGCATGTTTATATGGCGGGTAACGCGCATCATGGAGGAAATCGCGCGTTGGATGCCTGATCTTGCCGCCGTGCTTTCAACCCTGGGGGAGGCTCTGGATACGCCCGCGTACACGGAGACGTTAGCCCGACTCTGGCCCACCGTCGCCAAACAGATGATTGATTATGGCATCATGGAGAAAGCCGATCGGGTAGCGGTTTTCCCGGTGGATTTGGGATGGTCGGATGTGGGGGCGTGGCCGGCTGTGATGGGGCTGCACACGCCTGACGCGCAGGGTAATGTGCTCCTGGGTGATGTGCTGGCCGTGGATACGGTGGATTCGATGTTGTTTTCCGGTGCGGAACGGTTGATTGCCGCTATCGGTTTGCGCGAGCTCATCGTTGTGGACAGCGCCGATGTGACGTTGATTGCCACACGCGAGCAAGCGGAGCGGGTGCGGGAGATCGTGGAGGCGTTGCAACGCGCCGGCCGCGAAGCGCTGCTGTAGGCGTTCTGCACTTGACAGTTTTGCAGCTTTCCTTTATGATTGCCGCCGTTTGGGTACGTGGCAGGGACGGCTGTTTGGCAAGCACGTTCCCTTCTGCCCATGGGGGCAATGACACAAAGGAAATTGATATTTCGCATGGTTGAAGATCTGAAAATCGAAGCATATTGCATGAAATGCCGGACGGCGCGCGAGATGGCCGATGTCGCGGCGGTGTTTACGTCGCAGGCCAAACCCGCGGCGCAAGGCGTTTGTCCCGTCTGCGGGACGAAAATGTTCCGCATGGGGCGCACGCCGCTGCACGAAGGGTTGACGCCGCCGGTTATCGAGGCGCCCAAGCCTACGGGCAAGCTCGTGATTGTGGAGTCGCCGACGAAGGCGCGCACGGTGGGGCGCTTTTTGGGGAAGGGCTATGTCGTCAAGGCTTCGGTTGGGCACGTGCGCGATCTGCTGCGCTCGCAGCTCTCGGTGGATGTGGAGCATGATTTCGCGCCCAAGTATCGCGTGCCCAATGAAAAGCGCGCTGTGGTCAAGGAACTTAAAGCCGCAGCCGCCAAGGCTGGCGATATTTATCTGGCGACCGACCCGGACCGCGAAGGCGAAGCGATTGCCTGGCATCTGCGCGAGGTGCTGGAACTGCCCGAAGCGCAGACGCACCGCGTGGTCTTTCATGAAATCACCAAGACGGCGGTGGATGAGGCTTTTGCCCATCCTCGCGCCGTGAGCATGGATCTGGTCAACGCGCAGCAGGCGCGGCGGGTGCTGGATCGGTTGGTGGGCTACAATCTCAGCCCGCTGTTGTGGCGCAAGGTGCGCAGCCGGCTCTCTGCTGGGCGGGTGCAATCGGTGGCGTTGCGGCTCATCGTCGAACGCGAGCGCGAGATCGAGGCTTTCGATCCCGAGGAGTATTGGACGTTGGACGCCGAGCTCGCGCCGCAGAGCACCCGTGGGCACAGGCAGCGCAAGACGTTCCGTGCGCGGCTTGTCCGCATCAACGGCGAGGAGGCGCAGCTGCGCACTGAGGTGGATGTGCTGCCGTTGCTGGAGGCGTTGGAACGCGCTGACTATGAGGTATTGCGTGTCAAAGAGAGTCAGCGTCGCCGTAACCCGGCTGCGCCCTATACGACCAGCACCTTGCAACAGGAAGCCTCGCGCAAGCTGAGTTTCACTGCGGCTAAGACGATGCGCATTGCGCAGCAGCTTTACGAGGGTCTGGATTTGGGCAATGGACAGCCGGTGGGCTTGATTACCTACATGCGCACCGATAGCACGAATGTGGCGGCGGCGGCGCAGGCTGAGGCGCGGGATTACATCGGCGGGCAGTACGGGCCGCAGTTCATGCCGGCGGAGCCGCCGCAGTACAAGACGCGCGCCAAGGCGGCGCAAGAAGCCCATGAGGCCATCCGCCCGACCTCGGTGTTGCGCACGCCGGCTGAGGTCAAGGACTATCTCTCGAAGGATCAATATCGCCTGTACGATCTCATCTGGCGGCGCTTTGTGGCGAGCCAGATGGCGGCGGCGATCTACGATACCCGCACTGTGGAAATCGGCGCGGGGCAGGGCGCGGATAAGCCCTATCTGTTCCGCGCCTCCGGTTCGACGTTGAATTTCCCCGGCTTCCTGGTGGTTTACGAGGAGACGAAGGACGAGAACGGCAATGGGGAGGATAAAGAGGATTCGCAGCCGGTGCCGCCGCTGACGGTGGGGGAGTTGCTGGATCTGCTCAAGCTGTGGCCGGAGCAACACTTCACGCAACCGCCGAGTCGCTACACGGATGCCAGTCTCATTCGAGCGTTGGAAGAGTATGGCATTGGACGGCCCTCTACGTATGCGGCGATCCTCAGCAATATTCAGGATCGCGGTTATGTGGCGCGGGAGCAGCGTCGGCTGTTTCCCACGGAGACCGGGTTTGTGGTCAATGATTTGTTGGTGGGGCATTTCCCAGATCTGATCAGTGTGGATTTTACGGCTTCGATGGAGAATCGGCTGGATGAAGTGGCGGATGGGCAGCTGGATTGGGTGACGTTGCTGCGTGACTTTTACGGGCCTTTCGAGACGGCCCTGCGCCAGGCTGATGCCGCCATCGAGAAGGTGGAGCAGGTGGAATATGTGGGGCGCGATTGCCCCGAATGCGGCGCGCCGCTCATCATCCGTTGGGGGCGCTACGGGAAGTTTGTCGGCTGCTCGGCGTTTCCGGGCTGTCGTTACACCGAGCCGTGGTTGGAGCGGATCGGCGTCACGTGCCCACAATGTCATCACGGCGATGTGGTGCTCAAGCGCACCAAGAAGGGCCGTATTTTCTACGGTTGTTCGCAGTGGCCCAATTGCGACTTCACTTCGTGGAAGCGGCCCCTGGCGCAAGCCTGCCCCGCGTGTGGTGGGGTGCTCGTGGAGGCGCGCAAGGATACAGCGCAATGCCAGCACTGTCAGACACAGGCAGCCATCGAGACGCTGGAAGCGCCAGAGCCGCTCGCGGCTTGAGGGAGAAGTTCTTGTATGTTGACAACCGCGTCCATGGGCAATCATGGGCGCGGTTGTTGCATTGCGGCGCAGTGGAACCATCGGTCATCTTCAATACGCGGGGGAGAGTGAGCCACTGTGGTATAATCTGCTTTGAATCGGACAACGGCATTTTGACTGCATGTTGCGCCAGGCAGGGAGGAAAAGATGGGACCATTCGATATGTTGTTGATTTTGATCGCGGTGGGCTGCATTGCGATATCCATGTATCAACGTCTGGTGCGCACCATCATCATGCTGGTGGGCGCCTATATCGCTACGTTGCTCAGCGTGTTGCTCTATCAAGAGGCTGCCTTTCGCCTCAAAGCTATCGGACAGGGAAAAGCCTGGTTCGAAGGGGTCGTCTTCCTTGCATTGTTTTTCATTCTGTTCCTGGTCATTTACCTGGCGAGCCGGGCTGCTTACCCCGATACTACGTTGCCGAAGCTGGGATTCCTGGATCACTTGTTGGGCGGCGCTGTGGGCGTGGTTGTAGCGGCAATTCTCATGGTTATCATCTACAATGGGTTGGGGGTGATGACGGCTCAGTATTGGGAGCCGTTTGTCTCGTATGCAAATCTCATCAACCTGCGCGCCGGAATCCAGTTAGGCCCGTTCTTGCGCCAAATCGTTCAGATATACGCTTATGCCTTCTATCCTTTCTTCGTTGGAATAGGTTTTCCGAAGGTTTTGCAGCCTTTCTAATGCCGACTTCGCGCATTTGAGCAGCGACTTTTTGGGAGGTGACAAGATGAGCCTGCTGGATGGCGTGTTGATTCTGTTGGGGATGATAGCGGTGTTATGGGGGACTTATCGGCAGCTTCTGGGAACTCTGCTGAGTTATTTGAGTTTTTACTTTACCTTGCTGGTTGCGGGAGCCTTGGTGGGGCTGATGAGCGACACTTATGGCGTCGGCGCCCGGCTGGTGCGCTCGTTGTGGGGCGAGGCGGCTTCTTTTCGCTTGATTGAGGTTGGATTGTTCATTTTTCTGGGTTTGGGCGCCTTTATTGCGCTGGAAGTGGGCAATCGTTTTGTTTTCCCCAATCCCGGATTGGCAAAACTGGGCATCTGGGATAGCGTTTTTGGGGGGATTTTGGGCGCGCTTTTGGGACTGGCGCTGATGGCGGTCAGCAGCAACTTGTGGCGGCTGACGGTAATGGCCTCATGGCAGCCCTGGAATACCTGGGCTTTCATGCGTCGCGCTTATGATGCGAGTTTGCTGGCGCCGCTTATGCGCTCAGTGTTGCCGGTGCTCAACGGCTTGCTGTTCCCGTTTGCTTTCTTCGGCTATCCGCGCGTGCTGCTGCCGTGATGAAGACCTGGTAGATAATACAAACATCGAAATGAACCGACATTGGGAAACACTTGAATTTCCGAAGATCCTGACCCGGCTGGCGAAGTACACTGACTTCTCCGCCGGCGCGGAACTGGCCTTGGCTTTGACGCCGGCGCCGGACTATCGTGAGGCGCAGGAGCGTTTGATGCTCACGGCTGAGGCGCGCGCGCTTTTTATGGCGCGCCCGGACTTTGCGTTGGGCGGCATCAGCGATATTCGCCCCTGGGTCGAACAGGCGCGCCACGATGTCATCATCATGCCGCGTGATATGTTGCAGGTGCGGGATACACTTCAGGGCGCAGAGCAGGTGCATCGCGTGCTCACGCGGTTGGAGGCGCAATTCCCACATCTGGCGGATATCGCCTGGCGGATCACACCGCAGCCGCAGCTCGTCACCGCGATTAGCCGGGTGCTCGATGACCGGGGGGAGGTGCGAGATACCGCCTCGCCGGAACTGGCGCGGATTCGCCACGATTTGCGGGTGGCGCAGGAGCGCATCCAGGAACGGTTGCGGCGGATGGTGTCCTCGCCGGAGATTGCGCGATATTTGCAGGATACGGTCATTACGCGCCGCGAAGGGCGCTTTGTCATTCCCGTGCAGGCCAACTTCAAGGGGCAGGTCGCGGGTGTGGTGCATGACCGCTCCGCCACCGGGATGACGCTCTTCATGGAGCCGCTTGCTGTGGTCGAGCTCAACAACGCGCTGCGGGAGCTCTCCCTGGCAGAAGAGGAAGAGGTCTATCGGATTCTCGCCGCGCTTACCCGTCAGGTCGCCGATGTGGATACGGTGCTCGACGCGCTGATTGCGGCGCTGGCGGAGCTCGATCTGGTGTTGGCGTGCGCTCGTTACGCCGATGAGATCCGGGCGACGCAGCCAGAATTACTGCCTTTGCCGAAGACGTTGCCAGAGGTGCAAGCGGATAACTACGGCGTCGGCGCGGTGCTGCGCCTGGAAGGCGCGCGGCATCCGTTGCTTGATCCGCAGACAGTCGTGCCCGTGGATATTGTGCTCGACGCGGATACGCACATCCTCATCCTCACCGGGCCAAACACGGGCGGGAAGACGGTGTCGCTCAAGACCGCCGGCTTGCTGCTGTTGATGGCGCAGTCGGGGATGCACATTCCTGCCGATGCGGGATCGGCGCTCTCGTTTTTTGAGTCCGTCTATGCCGACATCGGAGATGAGCAATCCATTGAGCAAAGTCTGTCCACTTTCTCCTCGCATTTGGCGAACATCATCTCGTTTTTGGAGCATGTGGATCATCGCTCTCTGGTGCTGCTGGATGAGCTGGGCGCGGGCACGGATCCGGCGGAAGGTTCGGCTCTGGCGCGCGCGCTGTTGGAACACATCCGCAAGCAGCGTAGTCTTGCCTTCGTGGCGACGCACTATCCAGAATTGAAGCTGTACGCGCACAACACGCCGGGCGTGCGCAATGCCTCCATGGAATTCGACACTGAAACGTTGGCGCCGACGTACCGCCTCACCATTGGCTTGCCGGGGCGCTCTAACGCTTTCGCCATCGCGCGCCGACTGGGATTGCCGGAGAGCATTGTCAAAGTGGCGCAGGGTATGATCTCCGGTGAGGAGTTGCGCGCTGAGGATCTGCTCGAAGATTTGCATCGGCTGCGCATTGAGGCGGCGCGCGCGCGGGATGCCGCTCGGCAGGCGCGCCACGAAGCGCAAGTGCTGGCCGCCAATCTCCGCCAACGCCTTGCTGGCATCGAAGAGGAGCGGCAGACGCTCCTGCAACAAGCGCGAGATAATGTGGAAACCGAAATGGAAGTGGTGCGGCAAGAGCTCGATGCGTTGCGCCGGCGCTTGCGGGCAATGCCGCTGCGCGATGCGCGTGAGGATCTGGCGCAGACCCTCGCCGAGGTGGGCGCGGGCCTGACGGAGGTCGCCGCGCTAGTTCCTGAGCTCGTATCTGCTGGCGCGGGTGCGGCGCTTGAGGAAACCATCCTGGACGAAGCCGAGCCGCCCGTAGGCTCCCCGCGTCCCGGAGATACGGTGCGCGTTACCACGCTGGGGCTGGAAGGCGAGCTGGTATCGCTCGATGGCAATGAGGCGCTGGTGCAGGCTGGCCCAGTGCGCACGCGGGTGGCGTTGGAGGCGCTGACGCTGGTACGCCGCGGACAGCGCGCGCGCCCCGAACCCATCACACAGCTGCCGGCGCCGGCGCCTTCTCCTGGGTTACAGCTTGATTTGCGGGGCCTCACTGCTGAAGAAGCGCTGTTACGGCTGGAACGCTACCTGGATCAGGCCGCGATGGCGCGGTTGCCGTGGGTGCGCATCGTTCATGGCAAGGGCACGGGCACCTTGCGGCGTGAAGTGCGACGGCTCTTGGGCGGGCATCCCCTGGTGTTGGGCTATGAATCGGCTACAGAGCGCGACGGCGGCGACGGCGTCACGCTGGTGCAGTTGATCAAAACGTAGGCTCTTGCCATCATCGAAAAACCAGCGCGCGGGCTAGTCATAGCCCGCGCGTTGTTTTGTGGATAGAGTTGGAGCGCGTGGAAACCGATCTCGCTTAATCCTTGGCGCCGCTCTCCGTTTTGGCGCTGGACTTTGCCGGCGTGGAAGCCTCCGCGCTGTTGCCTTCGTGGGATTCTGATGCCTTCACCCCGTCTTTGCGTGCGCCTGGCGTCGCCGTGGAGGATTTGGAGCGATTATCGGTAACGTAGAAGCCGGATCCCTTGAAGATAATCCCGGCTGGTTGGATCAGGCGCACAACCTCTCCTTCACAGTCCGGGCACGTCTTCACGGGCGGCTCGGAGAATTGTTGCCGCCGCTCAAAACGCAATCCACAAGATTGACACTGGTATTCATACAAGGGCATTTTACACCTCCCAATACACTTCCGGGGCTTATTATATGCAATTTGGGACGATTGACAAGCCGCCCACTTGACATTCTCCGGCTTTCCGTTAGGATAAGCCTTATGAGCACTTTATCCCTGCTACAATGCTCGACGGGCGCCGAGGGCTGGCGACTGCGCGGCGGAGCCATCCAAACCCCGCCAGGGCCGGAAGGCAGCAACGGTAAGGTTCGGTTTCCGGGTGTCGCAGCACGCTGGGCCTCGTCGCCTTTCGGGAATTGTTGCAGGTGTGCTCCGTGGCGGTGGGACAGACTTGGGCTGTTCCACCGCCCATGTTTTGTAGGTGGTATTGTAGACTTATGACCGATGATGATTTTCGTAAGACGCGACCTTTGGAGCGTGGTTTGGCGCTGTTGTTGGCAGTTTTGGCGCTGACGGCGCTGGCTGCCACCTATCAGGCCACGTTGACCCCGGTTACGTTGCAGGTGGATGGAAAGGAACATCAGGTTCGCACGCACCAGCCCACAGTGGCGTTGTTGCTCTCCGATTTGGGCGTGGCGTTGCGCGCTGAAGATCATCTCATCCCCGGTTTGGAAACCCCTCTAACGGCTGGCATGACGATCAGCATCAACCGGGCCAGGCCCGTGATTCTTGCCGCGGATGGCGT
Organism: uncultured Anaerolineales bacterium; assembly: GCA_964508025.1. Lineage (GTDB taxonomy): Bacteria > Chloroflexota > Anaerolineae > B4-G1 > SLSP01 > JAAZNO01. Next base: position 44,527 of record CAZDSF010000015.1, on the reverse strand, counting down.
CGAGCGGCTGTTCTATGTGCATGATATTAGCCCGGCAGATTTGCTCGCTCGTGAGAACGTGGTGTTGGGCGAGCAGGATATCTTTGCGGTGCGCGCGCCTCTGGCCGGTGACCCCGCCGATACGCAGTACCGGGTCGAGGTGCGCCGCGCGGTGCCGGTGGTGTTGGAAACCGGCGCGGTTCGCTCTGCTTTCTACACCCATGCTGCGACTGTAGGTGAGGCGCTCTTGGAGAGCGGAATGTTGCTCTACCGCGCTGATCGTGTTTTTCCGGCTGCTGAAACGCCGGTGCAGAGTGGGATGCACATTCGGCTGGAACGCTCCGTTCCCGTCTCCGTGCATATTGATGGGCACGTGTTGCACACGCGCACGCATCGCAACCGTGTGGGCGAGGTGCTCGCGGATATGGGCGTTCTGCTCAATGGGCAGGATTATACAACGCCGCCATTGGACACGACCCTGGGCGATGGCGTGGATGTGCATGTGATCCGTGTGACCGAGGTGGTTGTGGTGGAGCAAAGCCCGATTCCGTTTGAGACGGTGTGGCGCGCCGATGGGGAAATGGAACTCGACACCCAGGGATTGCTTCAGGAAGGGTCGCCTGGCGTGTTGGAGCGTCGTCGCCGTATCCGCTACGAGAATGGCGAGATCGTGGATCGCCGCATTGAGGGAGAGAGCGTTGTGCTGGCGCCAACCCCTCGCGTGATGGGCTACGGCACCAAGGTAGTGGTGCGCCAGCTGCAAACGCCGCACGGCACAGTGGAATATTGGCGCAAGTTCCGCATGTTGGCGACTTCGTACAGCGCCAGCACTGCTGGCGTTTCGCCCAATAGCCGATACTATGGCATCACGGCTACGGGCATCCGCATGCGTGATGGCATCGTGGCTGTGGATCCGCGCATGATCAGTTTGGGCACGCAGGTCTACGTGCCTGGTTACGGCATTGGCCTGGCAGCAGATACCGGCGGCTCCATCAGAGGTAAGCGGATTGATCTGGGTTATGCCGATGAAAACTTGAAGCTCTGGTATTCTTTCGTAGATGTCTATTTGTTGACACCGGTCCCGTCTCGGATCAACTATCTCAATCCTTAAATGCATCGCTCCGCTGGAATTGGATCCGGCTGAGTCATTGCTACAAAGAACCCACGATGGTCGAAAATCCACGTCGCTTGTTGGAACGCTACGCTCTGCATCCCCGGCGTTCTTTGGGACAGAACTTCCTGGTTGCACCGCAGGCTCCCGAACGCATCGCTGCTGGCGCCGAGGTGAGCCCCGAAGATACGGTTCTCGAAATCGGCGCCGGGGTGGGGACGTTGACGGCTGCATTGACGGCGCGCGCGGGGCGTGTGGTGGCGGTTGAGACCGACGGACAGCTTGTGGATGTTTTGCGCGATGTGCTGGGGGCCGTCCCCAATCTTGAAATCATCCACGGCGACATTCTGACGCTAGATCCAACGCCGCTGGTAACGGCCTCCCCTCAGACTGCTCCCCTCTTACCGTTATGGGGCCGACGATTGGAGCATTATCTCGTGGTCGCCAACCTGCCGTATTACATCACGGCTGCGGTGATGCGTCATTTGCTGGAAGCTGCGGTGCGTCCGGCGCGTCTAGTGGTGACGGTGCAGCGCGAGGTGGCGGAACGCATGACGGCGCAGCCGGGGGATTTGAGCCTCCTTGGCGTGAGCGTGCAGTTCTACGGCAAGCCGCGCATTCTCTTCCACCTCAAACCGGGCGCATTTTACCCGCCGCCGGCGGTGGATTCAGCGGTGGTGCGGGTAGATCTTTACGATACGCCGCCCGTATCCGTATTCGATGTGGCGTTGTTCTTTCGCGTAGTGAGCGCCGGTTTTGCGCAACGGCGAAAACAATTGCGGAATACCCTGGCTGCTACGTTGCAGCTAGCGCCGATGGAGGTTGCTGCGGCGCTGACTGCCGTGAACATTGATCCCACCCTCCGCGCTGAAATGCTCTCTGTTGTGCAATGGGGTGCAGTCACAAGCGCGCTGGCGCCGCTGCTCGAAGCCTGAGCGTGCTTGGGTGTATTTTTTATGACGTTTATTTGACTTTCTGCTTGAACTATGGTACAATGCAGATAGCTTGGCAAGCCAAATATCTCTACACCAAAAGGAGTCTGACGATATGTTATCTCAAACATTGCAAGATGCGATCAACGCCCAGATCAATCGGGAGCTCTATTCCGCGTATCTTTATCTGGCAATGTCGGCGCATTTTGAGCATGAAGGTTGGCCCGGTTTTGCGCATTGGATGCGCCTCCAAGCGCATGAGGAGCAGGAGCACGCTGAACGTTTCTATGCATATCTGCTGGATCGGGGCGCGCGGGTGATTCTGCAAGCCATCGCGCAACCGCCGGTGGAATTTGGGTCGCCGCTGGATATCTTCAAAGCCAGCTATGAACACGAGCAGTTCATCACGGCTTCTATCAACGCGATCTATGATCTTGCGGTTGCGGAGAAGGATTATGCGACGCAGGTAATGTTGCAGTGGTTTGTGAGCGAGCAGGTGGAAGAAGAAAAGCACGCCAGCGATATTCTGACAGTCCTGGAACGCATCGGCGATAAGATCCACCCATTGTTGGCGCTGGATCATCAGCTGGCTGGTCGGGGTAAGTAGCAAATCGCTTTTTGCAGGTCCTTGACCGCCGGAACGTTCGCAGACGTTCCGGCGGTGTTCTTTTGTGGCAATTCTGCCGTAGTTTACACTTGTCTTTTGCGTTACCCTGGGGTATGATGAACAGTAGTGATGTGTAGGCAAGCTTCGCTGCGGGGAGGGGGGTGACGGTATGTTCCGGAAACTGGTGACGGTTATAGGCATCATTTTGCTCCTGTTGCTTGGGGCTGTGCTGTTGGGAACGCTCAATTCTGGAAGCAGAGCGACGCCTACACCCACACCCCAGGAGGCGACAGCCATTCCGCCGCAAGCGTTAGCTCCAGGAAGCGCGCCTCTTGCGGCGAACCCCAACGCCGATGTGAGTTTCATCGTATCTGGCCCGCAGAGCTTGCAGATGGGGCAGGCGCCGCAGCACTTTACATTGTCGCTGGTAGCCAAGCAGCCGCTAGGGGCATTATCTTTCGTGCTCTCAACCGGCGCGCCCAATCTGCAACTGATAGATATTGACAACGAAACTCCCGGCATCCAGGTAGCGTTGGGCGCGTTGCCTGCAGGCGCCGAGGTGGTACGCAGCGAGGTGGATGCTAACGGTTTGTGGTATTATGAGCTGCGCAATCTCGCTTCCAGCGGCGTGTACACCCAAAACCTGGCGCTGCTATTGCTGGCAGGACGGGAAGTGGGGATGGCCGGCATTGTCATCGAGGCGGCTGCGGCGCAAGCCCCAGACGGCGCCGCCTTGACGTTGGATCCCGGCCCAGCTTTTACGGTGATGGTGCAGGGAGCTGACGCTGTCCCTGAACCGCCTGTCTCTGCGCCTGTGACTCCACCCGATCTTGCCCTTGAACGCTATCCCGGTGAGATTGCGCCTGGCATCTACTACCGTATTCAGCGGGGCCAGAATTTGTTCCGCCTGGGGCGGACGTTTGGCGTGACATCGGAAGCGATTGCGCAGGCCAATGGCATTACTGATGTGCGCCGGATTCCTACCGGGATGCTGTTGTACATCCCGGCGACTGCGCCCGTGGGGCAATCTGCGTATCTGGTATCGCCCGGCGAAACGCTCTACGGCATCGCGCGCACTTTCGGCATGACCGTGGAGCAACTGGCGGCGTTGAACACGATTGCGCCGCCGTATCAACTGCCGGCGGGGATTTATCTCATATTGCGTCCTTGATGCGCATTCAGTGGTCAGCGGCAGCGAAAACACTTCTTTTAGCGGATTTCAGCCCGGAATTGACGCCCGGCGTCGCAGCGCTTAACAGTTACGATTTGCCGCTGGTTACGGTTTTGTGGTAAAATTACGCCATCGCGGTCTTTGACCACGATTTCGATTTGAGGGGAAAGGAAGCACTCATGGAGAACACAAATCTGGAAAACGAAGCTGCCCCAACGCCGACAGTTTCCACCGACTTCATTCGCACGCTTATCAATGAGGACAATCGCACGGGGCGTTTTGGCGGGCGCGTTCACACGCGCTTTCCGCCGGAACCGAACGGCTATCTACACATCGGGCATGGCAAGTCCATTTGTTTGAATGCCGGTATCGCCCGCGATTACAATGGCAAGTTCAACCTGCGCTTCGACGACACCAATCCCGTGAAAGAGGAAGAGGAATACGTCGAATCCATCGTGGCGGATGTGCGCTGGTTGGTCCCGGAATTTGCCGATGAGCCGCTCTTTGCTTCGGATTACTTCGAGCAGATGTATCTCTGGGCGGAGGATCTGATCCAGAAGGGTGTGGCTTATGTGGATGATCTGAGCGCCGAGGAGATCCGTCAATATCGGGGCACACTCACCGAGCCGGGGAAGAATAGCCCCTACCGCAATCGCTCCATCGAAGAGAATCTCGATCTGTTCCGCCGGATGCGCGCGGGCGAGTTCCCTGATGGTTCGCGGGTGCTGCGCGCCAAAATTGATATGGCTTCGCCCAACCTCAACCTGCGCGACCCGGTGATGTACCGCATTCTCCACGCCAGCCACCATCGCACCGGAGACGCCTGGTGCATCTATCCCATGTACGACTGGGCGCACGGCCTGGAGGACTCCATCGAGGGCATCACCCATTCCATCTGCACGCTGGAGTTCGAGGATCACCGCCCGCTCTACGACTGGTATCTGGATCAGCTCGGCGTCTATCATCCGCAGCAGATCGAATTTGCCCGGCTCAATCTCACCTACACGGTGATGAGCAAGCGCTGGCTGCTGCGGCTCGTCCAGGGGGGGCACGTAAGCGGCTGGGATGACCCCCGCATGCCCACGCTCGCCGGGATGCGCCGGCGCGGCTACACGCCGGAATCCATCTGGGATTTCGCGGAGCGCATCGGTGTGGCGAAAGCCAACAGCATGGTGGATCTGGGCTTGCTGGAATACTGCATCCGCGAGGATTTGAACGCCAATGCGCCGCGCGCGATGGCCGTGTTGCGCCCGCTGCGCGTCGTCATCGAGAATTACCCTGAGGGGCAGGTGGAGGAATTCGATGTGGATAATCACCCGCAACGCCCGGAGTTGGGGGCGCGGAAAGTGCCTTTCTCACGGGTGCTCTACATCGAGCAGGATGATTTCATGGAGGACCCGCCGGGCAAGTTCTTCCGCCTGGCGCCGGGCCGTGAAGTGCGGCTGATGAACGCCTACTACATCACGTGTGTGGATGTGGTGAAGGATGCGGCAGGCGCTATCGTGGAACTGCGCTGCACCTACGATCCCGAATCGCGGGGCGGCGCGACCCCCGATGGCCGCAAAGTCAAGGGGACGCTGCACTGGGTCTCTGCGGCGCACGCCGTGGATGCTGAGGTGCGACTCTACGACAATCTGTTCCTCAAGGAGAACCCCTACGATGTGGCGGAGGGGCAGGATTTCACCGCGAATCTGAATCCTCACTCGTTGGAAGTGCTTACAGATTGCAAGCTGGAGGCGAACCTTGCCGGGGCCGTCGTGGGCGACCGTTTCCAATTTATGCGGCAGGGTTATTTCTGTGTGGATAGCAAGGATTCGCGTCCCGGCGCGCTGGTCTTCAACCGCACGGTGGGGTTGAAGGATACCTGGGCGAAGATTCAGCAGAAGTAGCCGCGCTTGAGCGACGCTAATACACTTGCGGGGATGACCATACGGTCATCCCCGCAATGTTTAGCCGCGACCAGGTCATCTAGGCATACGCCGGCAGCCAATCGCCGTGCGCAGCGATGAGATCGTCCACCAGCTGCCAGATCTGTTCCAGGTCGAGTTCGGCGGCGGTGTGGGGATCGAGCATCGCGGCGTGGTAGATGTGCTCGCGTTTGCCGGTAAGCGCCGCCTCAACGGTGAGCGCCTGCACGTTGATGTTGGTCTGCATCAACGCCGCCAGCTGCGGCGGCAGCGCGCCGATGCGCGTCGGCTGCACGCCGTTCTTATCCACCAGACACGGCACTTCGATGCAGCAGCCCTGCGGCAGATTGTCAATCAGTCCGTGATTCAGCACATTGCCGTACACGACGCGAGGAATGCCGGTCTCCAGGCTGTGGATGATGTACGCGCCGTACTCGTGCGACGGCGCGATGTGGTCGAAGTTGGTGACCATTTCGATAGCGTTCCGTACGTCCCACTCCGAAGCATTGACCGCTAGCAGGCGTTGCCGCAGCGCGGCTTCATCTATTGGTGCGTCGGGATTCAGCACGGTCTCGTGGGCGGCTTCCCAGCCAGCGATTTGCACCTCGCAGCGGCGGATGTATTCATCCAGCGGAATATTGAAGCGCTCGATGAGATCGGGGCGGTCGCGCTTGATGAACCAGGGGACGTATTCGCTGAAGTGCTCGCTCGACTCGGTGACAAAGTAGCCCAGGCGTTGGAATATCTCATAGCGCACGCGATTCCAGTCGGGGATGCGCCCCTCCGCGATGACCTGGCGCAGGCGCGGGTAGAGATCTTCGACCGCACCATCGGGCAGGCGGCGCTCAAAGTTCAGATAAAAGGCCATGTGATTGATGCCCGCGCAGCGGTAGTTGATCTCCTGGATGGGAATATCCAGGTCGCGGGCCAGCTGCTCGGCGGTACCCTGAACACTGTGGCATAAACCCACCGTCTTGATGGGCGTGGCGCGGTTCATGGCCCAGGTCAGCATCGCCATCGGGTTGACGTAGTTGAGGAAGGTCACATCCGGGCAGAGCGCTGCCATATCTGCGGCCATTTCCAGCATCACGGGAATCGTTCGCAGGGCGCGCATAATGCCGCCAATGCCCAGCGTATCGGCGATGGTCTGGCGCAGCCCGTACTTCTTGGGGATCTCGAAATCTATCACCGTGCCGGGCTGGTAGCCGGCGATTTGGAACATACCAATGGCGTAATCCGCGCCATCAAGAGCCTGCCGCCGATCCAGCGTAGCTTCGATGGTGGGATTCGCGCCCATGCCGGCGGCGATGCGCCGGGCGACGACCTCCGTGGTGCGCAACCGTTCGGGATCAATATCGTGGAGGCTGATGACGGCGTTAGCGAGTTCGGGGAAGCTGAGCAGATCGCCGAGCAGGTTCTTGGCGAAAACAGTGCTTCCCGCGCCGATGAAGGTGATTTTGGGCATAGGTTGTGACTCCTCTTAAAATTATGAAGGATGAAGGCGGAAGGATGAAAATTTCCGCATTGTGATTTTGCTGATCGGGGCTGTGGCGCACAGGTTCGGTAACACTTCTTGAGATAGTAATGGGTGAGCGCGGCAACGCCGGATTTACGCTGCGCTGAGTTCGATGACCGTGTCGTAGGGATCGTGCAACGCTGGCGGCAGGTGGATGGTCACAGGGCTGCGTTCGTTGGAGACGAAGAAGTTGGGATCGCTGCGCTCGAAATCCAACGGCTGCCCCGTCCGCAGCAGTCGCGCCGCGTTGATTTCCGCGGGCACACCGGAGAGGATGACGCAATCGCTCACGTAATCCAGCACGTGAACGAAGCACTGCCCATCTACGCCTTTGGTGCTCACTGTGATGGGCGTGGCGGGGAGGTCGCCCGCGCGCGTGGCGTAGATGCTGGCGCCGTGCGTCGCCAGCCAGCGACCCACTTCGCGCAGCCGTTCCTGGTGCTGGGGCGGAATTTCGCCTTCTGGCGTGGGACCGACATTGAGCAAGAGGTTGCCGCCGACGCTCGCGGCGCGCGCCAGCACGTGGACCAATCGCCGCGCGGATTTGGTGTTGCGGTCAGTGCGGCAGTAGCCCCAGTGATCGTTGATGGTCATGCAGACCTGAATCGGCAGGCCGTGGATCGTGGTGGTATTGAAACCGGTGCTGTTCTCGCCGGGCAGGTCTTGCTCGAAACCCTGCACGTCCTCGCCCGGCAGCGGCTCGGCGTGGCGATTGTTCTCCACAATGGCGTGCGGTTGCAGCGTGTGGATCATCTCGTACAGCGCCTCATACTCGAAGGCCCCGCCCGCCTGGAAGTAGCGGTTGCTCTCGTCGAGGGTCTGCGCGGGCCAATCGCCATCCAGCCAGATTGCGGCGATCTCGCCGTATTGGGTGCAGAGTTCGCGCACCTGCCCGTGCAGGAAGCTCACGTAATCAGTCCAAGCCAATCCGCTTTCCGCGCGAAAGCGGTACGCGGGGTGATGCCAGTCGAGCAGCGAGACGTAGAAGCCGAGTTTTAGTCCGTGACGGGCGCAGGCTTCGGCCAGTTCGCGCAGCGGATCGCGCTTGAAGGGGGTGTTGGTGACCTTGTAGTCGCTAAGGGCGGTATTGTACATGCTGAAGCCGTCGTGGTGGCGGCTGGTGATGATGAGATAGCGCTGTCCGGCATCGGCAGCGAGGCGCACCCAGGCGTCGGCGTCGAAGCGGGGCGGGTTAAACTGCGGCATCAGCGCCTCGTACTCTGCCACGGGGATTCGATCCGTGTGCATGACCCACTCATGCTTGCCGATGAGGCTATAAAGCCCCCAGTGGATGAACATGCCGAAGCGCGCATCCTGGAACCACTGCAATCCCTGCGGCGAAGCCTGTTTGAGCATGAGGTTCCCCCGTGTTAAGCCAGCGCCTCCTCGGCGCGGCGCAGGCGTTCGAGCGTTGTTTCGCGCCCCAGGGCTTCCAGCGAGCCGAAGAGCGGCGGCGCGACTTCTTTACCGCTGGTGGCGGTGCGCAGAATGCCAAAGACCTGCCCGGCCTTGAGCGTCAAATCCTTGCACAGTTGCCGCAGGGGCGGCTCCATGGCTGCCGCCGTCCACTCTGGCAGCGCCTCCAACAGGCAGCGCGCGGCTTCGAGCGTCTGCCGGCTCTGCTCGGCGGTCATCTTGGGGCCGATGAGCGTTTCTCGCGGGGGCGTCGGAATATCGGTGAAGATGAAGTCGGTGAGGGGAATGATATCTTTCAACACCTTCAGCCGCTCTTGCACCAGCGGCACAATGATGCGTAGCGTGGGCAACAGCTCGGCAGGAACCGGGGTGGGAATCAGCCCGGCATCCTGCCAGAAGGGAATCAGGCGTTCCAGCAGCGTTTCCTGGTCGAGCTGCCGAATGTAGACGCCGTTCATCCAATCCAGTTTTTCATACGAGAAAACAGCCGCCGCCAGATTCACGCGGCGCAGGTCGAAACGGCGGATAAGTTCCTCGCGCGAGAAAAGCTCTTGCTCCTCCCCTTCGCCGGGCGCCCAGCCCACCAGCGTCAGAAAGTTGAACAGGGCTTCGGGCAGGTAGCCTTGCCGCTTGAACTCGGCGATGGAGATGGCGCCGTGGCGCTTGCCCAGCTTTTTGCCATCCGCGCCGAGCACCAGCGGCAGGTGGGCGAATTCAGGAATGGCCCATCCAAAAGCGTTGTAGAGCGTGACGTGCTTGGGGGCGCTGGAGAGCCAGTCGTCGCCGCGAATGATGTGGGTGATGCCCATGAGATAGTCATCCACCACCACCGCCAGATGGTACGTGGGGAAGCCGTCGGATTTGAGGAGCACCTGGTCGTCAATGCCACTGTTCTCGAAGACGATGTCACCCTTGAGCATATCGTGGACGAGTGTTTGCCCTTCGCGGGGCATTTTCAGGCGGATGACGTGTGGCTCATCGGGTGAGATGGCGTCGGGCGGCAGATCGCGACAGTGACCGTCGTACATGATCATCTCGCCGCGTGCGCGCTGCTCCTCGCGGACGCGCTCCAACCGTTCCGGGGGGCAGTTGCAGCGATAGGCCCAGCCCTTTTCCAGCAGCTCGTGCGCTTTCTCGCGGTAGATGTGCAGGCGCTCGGATTGCACGTAGGGGCCGTAAGGCCCGCCGACATCGGGGCCTTCATCCCAATCCAGGCCCAGCCAGCGCAAGCCATCGAAGATGACCTTTACCGCGTCGGGCACGTAGCGCGTGCGGTCGGTATCTTCGACACGGATGATGAATTGCCCATCATGTTGGCGCGCAAAGAGCCAGTTGAAGACCACCGTGCGGATGTTTCCGATATGGGGATGCCCGGTAGGGCTGGGAGCAAAGCGAACACGAACGGTCATGGTTTCCTCCACTTAAAATTCCAGACGCTTGCGGCGCATCGAAACGCTCTGCACCAGGCCGATGCCCATGTAGGCGATTACCAGCGAACTGCCGCCGCTGCTGACGAAGGGCATGGGCAGCCCGGCCACCGGCAGGACGCTCAAGTTCATGCCAATATTCACGAGCAGCTGGTAGAAGATATAGGTGGTGACGCCCACAACGATGAGTTGCCCGGTGAGGTCGCCGGCATTGGATGCAATGCGCAACATGCGCCACAGTAGCAATCCAAAGAGCACCATCAGCCCCAGCGCGCCGACAAATCCTAGCTCTTCCGAGATCACGGAGAAGATGAAGTCGGTGTGGCGCACGCGGAGGAAATGCAACTGGCTCTGCGTGCCCGAAGCGAAGCCCTTGCCCCACAACCCGCCGGAGCCGATGCTGATAAGCGCCTGATCGAGATTGTAGCGCGCCCACGGATCCCGATCCGGCTGCATGAAGTTGAGGAGCCGCGCCTGCATGTAGCCGGGCAGGATGGGTAAGACAATGGGGATGGCGGCGATACCGGCGAAGGCCAGGCTGCCGAGATATTTGAGGTTGATCCCCGAAGCGAAGATCAGCGCACCCCATACGGCCACATAGAGCGTCGCCGTGCTGAGATTAGGTTGGAGGTATACCAGAAACGCTGCCGGGACGGTCATACCCAGGGAAAGCGCCAGTTCTTGCCACCCCGGTGGATTGGGGGCGCTGCGGGAGAGCGCACTGGCCTGGCTGATAATCATCAGAATCAGCGCCGGAAAGGCCGGTTGTACCGAAACGCCGCCGATGTAGATGAAGCGCCGCACCTGCCCGATCTCGCTGCTGCCGAAAGCTAGCGAGAGCAGCAGCAAGGCGATGGCGACGATGTACAGCGGCCATTGCAGGCTTTCCAGCAAGCGGTAGTTGGTGAGCGCGGTGAGGAAGAGCACGACTACGCCGATAGCGCCATAGATGGCTTGATTACGCCACGTCCCTGCCAGGAACTCTGAGCCAAGCGTGGCGCTGTAGATCATGGCGATGCCGCCCGCCGTGAGCAGCATCACGATCAGCAATAACATCCAATCGAAATATTGCCAGTTCGATCTATGCATGTTTCCCCAAACCCTGAGCCGCATCGGCTGGATGCCCGCTCATCGGTGCTCCCATTCTATTACCGGGTTGCCATTATCAGTGCTCTCTATTATAACACATCCGTTTCACTACCCATCTTTCTGAATTGCGGTATCATTGGGGGCAGATATGCTCTGGTAGAAGGTGATGGCAGGATGCGAGGATTCCTTCGGGTGTTGTTGATGCTCTCGGTGTTCGTGGTTTTGGTGGTGGGCGCGGTGCGGGCGACGACGCTGCCCTGGTTCCCGCGATGGGCTTACGGGCGCCCCGATTTTCCGCCGGAGATGTACGGCATGGCGCCGGAGGAACGCCTGAGTCTGGCGCAGGCATGCGTCGTGTTTCTGAACCTGCCTCATGACCGCGCGTTGCTTGCTTCGCTGCGCCTCGCTGATGGGACGCTCGCTTTCAATGAGCGCGAGCTGCACCACATGGATGATGTCAAAATCGTCTACGACCGGCTGACCATTTGGGCTTTGTTCATGCTGGTGGTCGGCGGCTGTGCGGCGTGGGCGCTCTGGCGTCGCGGCGAGGCGGTTGCCATCTGGGGCGCGCTCTCTGATGGGGGATTGCTCACGTTGGTGGTGTTAGTGTTCCTTGGCGCGCTGATGCTGGCGGCGTGGGAATTCTTCTTCGTCGGCTTGCACGATGTGTTTTTCGAGCCGGATACCTGGCGTTTCTACTACACCGATACGCTGATTCGGCTCTTCCCGGAGATGTTGTGGCAGTTGGCGGGCTTTGTGGTGGCCGGATTGGTGATTGTGACGGCGTTTGCGCTGGCGCTCTTCGGCAGGATCATCCAACGCCGGCAGGCGCAAGGCTGAGGGCGATCTGGGGCTGGCGTGACAGCTAGCCCGACTCTGTGATTTGCGATTTGCAGATTTTCCAAGGAACTGAGCGGTAGAGATTTTCATCCTTCCGCCTTCATCCTTCATACTTTCAAGGGAGGTGCATGATGACAGTGAATACACCTGATTGGGTTAAACATGCGGTGTTCTACCAGATTTTCCCTGACCGCTTTGCACAGAGCAACCGGGTGGTCAAGCCGGTGAATCTGGAGCCGTGGGACGCGCCGCCCACGATTCGAGGTTTCAAGGGCGGGGATTTGCTCGGCGTGGTGGAGCATCTCGATTATCTGGAGGCGTTGGGGATCACGGCGATCTACTTCAACCCCATCTTCCAGTCGGCGGCGAACCATCGCTATCATACCCATGACTATTACCGGGTAGATCCCATTCTCGGCGGCGACGCGGCGTTTCGGGAGCTGCTTGACGCGGCGCACGCGCGCGGGATCCGGGTGATGCTGGATGGCGTCTTCAACCATGCCAGTCGCGGCTTTTACCAGTTCAACCATCTCATGGAAAACGGCGCCGCCTCGCCGTATACAGAGTGGTTCCGCGTCAAGGAATTTCCCATCAACGCCTTTGAGGAGCGCAAGAAGCCGAATTTCGCCTGCTGGTGGGACAATCGTGAGCTGCCGCAGCTCAACACGGATCATATCCAGGTGCGGGAATTTCTCTTCGATGTGGCGGAGTATTGGCTCAAGGCGGGCATTGATGGCTGGCGGTTGGATGTGCCATTGGAGATTAAGACGCCGGGCTTCTGGGAGGAATTCCGTCGGCGCGTGCGGGCCATCAACCCGGAGGCGTACATCCTTGCCGAGATCTGGGATGACGCACAGGAATGGCTGCGCGGCGAGCATTTCGATGCAGTGATGAATTACCCCTTCAACCGGGCCTGCCTGGGATTCTTTGGCGGCAGGGCATTGCATGTCAAAGAGCGTCCGGGCGGCTTCAAGCTCAAGCGGCTCAATGCCAAAGCGTTTGCGTGGCAAGTGGATGGGATGTTGAATCTTTACCCCTGGGAAGTGACGCAGGTGCAGTACAACTTGCTCAGCAGCCATGACGAGCCGCGCTTCCTCACGCTGGTGGACGGGGATAAGCGCCGTTTGCAGCTGGCGATGCTTTTCCAGATGACGTATCCCGGTGCGCCTAGCGTCTATTACGGCGATGAAATCGGCATGGTCGGCGGCTCTGATCCCGATTGCCGGCGCAGTTTCCCCTGGGATGAGAGCCTGTGGGATCGCAGCTTGCTCGAAGCGTTTACGCGCTACATCGCGCTGCGCAAAGCCCATCCCGCGTTGCGCGAGGGCAGCTTTATCACGTTGCAAATCAAGGGCGAGACGTATGTCTTCGCCCGGCAGACTGAGGCGGAGACGGTGCTAGTGGCGCTGAATGCGGGCGAAAAGCCTGAGACGGTGTCGCTCAATCTCAAGGGTGTCGTTCCAGCCGATGCGGTGCTTAAGGATCCCTGGACCGATGAAGCGTTGCCGCTCTCACAGGGGCGGCTGAGCCTCACGCTCCCGGCGCTTGAGGGGCGGGTCTTGATCGGGTAACGCCGCGTTGCTTACGCCGCCGGGTCACACGCCCGGCAGCGTTTTGTATTCCCCCAGTTCGAGCTATGAAATTCTAATCTTGCTCTTATCATTTTCAAATACTTTACCGTTATACTCAAGGGTAGTGACGACAGGCATGGCCGACGCATGTCGCGTCGCTTTGCTTGTTATGCTGGAAAAGGCATCATCGGTAATGATTCAGATTTCAGGAGGTTGATAATGAGCAGAGTTGTGGGTATTGATCTAGGGACGACGAACTCCGCAGTCGCGGTGATGGAAGGCGGACAGGTCACGGTAATCCCGACCGCCGAGGGTGATCGGCTATGCCCTTCGGTGGTGGCTTTCACCAAAAAGAACGAGCGCCTGGTGGGGATTCCGGCTAAGCGGCAGGCTGTGGTGAATGCTGAAAATACAATCTTTTCGATCAAGCGTCTGATGGGACGCCGGGCCGATGAGCGTGAGGTGGAAATCACGCGCCAGATGGTCCCCTACGCAGTGATCGAGGGGCCGCAGGGCGATGCGCGTGTGCGCGTACCGATAGCGGATAAGACCTACACGCCGCAGGAGATCTCGGCGATGGTGCTGCAAAAGCTGCGCAAGGACGCCGAAGCTTACCTGGGCGAACCCGTCACCAAGGCGGTGATCACGGTGCCGGCGTATTTCAACGATAGCCAACGGCAGGCGACCAAGGATGCCGGGCAAATCGCCGGGCTGGAAGTGCAGCGCATCATCAACGAGCCGACGGCAGCGGCGCTGGCGTATGGTCTGGATCGCAATGTGGATGAGACCATCCTTGTCTTCGACCTGGGCGGCGGCACGTTCGATGTTTCGATTCTGGAAGTGGCCGAGGGCGTCATTGAGGTCAAATCCACCAATGGCGACACCCACCTCGGCGGCGACGACTGGGACGAGCGCGTGGTGCGCTGGATGCTGGATGAGTTCCGCCGGGATCAGGGGATTGATCTCTCGCAGGATCGGCAGGCGATGCAGCGACTCCGCGAGGCGGCTGAGAAAGCCAAGATCGAGCTCTCCACCATGATGGAGACCGAAATTAATCTGCCGTTTGTCACGGCAGACGCCTCTGGCCCCAAGCACTTGCAGCTGCGGCTCACCCGCTCGAAGTTTGAGCAGCTCACCCGTGATCTGGTGGATCGCTGCCGGGTGCCTTTCGAGAAGGCGTTGCGCGATGCGAATCTCTCGCCGGGGCAGCTCGATCAGGTGGTGCTGGTGGGCGGCGCAACACGGATGCCGATGATCCAGGATTTGGTGCGCCAGCTGACCGGCGGCAAGGAGCCTAATAAGGGCGTGAATCCCGATGAGGTCGTTGCGATTGGCGCGGCGATTCAGGCGGGCGTCCTCTCCGGTGATGTCACCGACATCCTGCTGCTGGATGTGACGCCGCTCTCGCTGGGCGTCGAGACGCTGGGACAGCGCATGACCGTGCTGATTCCCCGCAACACGACGATTCCGGTGCGCAAGAGCGAGACCTTCACCACCGCCGAGAGCGGGCAAACTGCCGTGGACATCAAGGTGTATCAGGGCGAACGCCCGATGGCGCCCGACAATATGTTGCTGGGCCAGTTCCGGCTCGATGGGATCCCGCCGGCGCCGCGCGGCGTGCCGCAGGTTGAGGTTTCCTTCGACATTGATGCGAACGGCATCCTCAACGTGTCGGCTAAGGATAAGGCAACCAGCCGTGAGCAGAAGATCACGATTACGGCTTCGACCAACCTGAACAAGGATGAGGTCGAGCGCCTGATTCAGCAGGCTAAGATGCATGAGGCTGAGGATCGGCGCAAGCGCGAGCTGGTAGATGCGCGCAATGAAGCGGATTCGCTCGCCTATCAAATCGAGAAGACGCTCACCGATTTGGGCGACAAAGTGCCTGCATCTGTGCGCAGCGAGGTTGACGCCAAGATTGCGGCTCTCAAGCGCGTCAAAGATGGGGATGACAGCAAGGCTATCCGTCAGGCCATGGACGACTTGCGCCAGGCGGCGATGCAGATTGGGCAGCAGATGTACGGCGAGCAGCCTGGCGGTTATGCCGGGCCGCAGGGTGGACCTGGCCCACAGCCGGAAGGTCCTGATGTCGTTGATGGCGAGTACCGCGAGATCTAAAGGCGGTCAAGGTAATTCGATAAGCTGCAAGAAGGGGGTGGCTACAAGCCACCCCTTTGTCAAATAATTTTGAGAAAGGAAATCTATGGTATTCGATGGTCGAGTTTTCCGTATTCCGGTAAAATCCACGGCAAAAGCAACAGAGACTCCTGAAGCGGCGGCGCCCGCGCCTGTCGCGCCCGCTGCTCTTGTGGAGGAGACTGCAAGCGAACTTCCTGCCAGCGCGGAAGCTGCCAGCGCGCCTGTTTCTGCGGCGGAGAATGAAGTGTTGCGCGACTATGTGCGCGCCGGGAAGAGCGGCGAGGTGGATTGGCAGACTGTGGCTTTACGCCTGCAAGCCGACGCGCAGTCGTACCGGCAGCGCCAGGCGTTGCGAGACGCGCAGCGCTTAGCCGAGGAGCGAGAACGTCTGCTGCTGCCCTTTCTGGAAGTGGTGGACAATTTGGAGCGCACGCTGGACGCTGTCGCGCAGGCGAAGACGCCCCAGGATGCGCCGCTCTATCAGGGTTTGGAGATAACGTACCGGGGGATGCGCAATCTGCTGGACCGTGAAGGCGTGACGGCGATTGAGGCGGTCGGCGCGCCCTTTGATCCGTCTATCCATGAAGCCGTTGCCGTAGTTCCAGGCGCAGCGGAACAGGCTCATGAGAGTGTTGTCATCGAAGAAGTACGGCGTGGTTATCGGCAGGGCGAGCGCGTGCTGCGCCCGGCGCGGGTCATCGTCGCTTCTTTGTGAGAGCGGTAGAAGGAGGGGGTAATGGAGTATAAGGATTACTACACCATTTTGGGGGTACCGCGCGACGCCGATGAGAAAGACATCAAGAAAGCCTACCGGCGCCTGGCGCGTGAGTACCATCCTGACATGAACCCCAATAACCCGCGTGCGGAAGAGCAGTTCAAGGAATTGAATGAGGCGTATGAAGTGCTCTCCGATGCTGAAAAACGGCAGCGTTACGATCGCTTAGGCAAGGATTGGCAACAATGGGCGCAGACAGGACGGCGCCCGGAGGATTTCGATTGGTCGCGTTGGACGCAAGGCTATCCGGGTGGATCGGGCGGTGTGCGTTATGGCACGGCAGAAGATTTGCAAGACCTATTCGGCGGCGCTAAAGATAGTCCCTTTTCTGATTTCTTCGACCTGCTCTTTGGCGGCGGAATGGGCCGGCGCAGCACCGTACAATCGCCGCCGCGTCAGCCGCGTCCCTACGAGCAGCCCGTGGAGATCTCTCTGGCTGAAGCGTATCAGGGCGCGATGCGGGTGTTGCAAATCGAGGGGCGGCGGCTGGAGGTACGGATTCCGGCGGGCGCGGATAACGGCACGCGCGTGCGCATTCCTGGCGCGGCGGCGGGTGTGGGCGGCGGCGATCTGCATCTGCTGGTGAGCGTGCAGCCCGATCCGCGCTTTGAGCGCACAGGGGATGACCTGCACACCGAAGCGCACGCCGATCTCTATACGGCGCTTCTCGGTGGGGAGATTTCGGTGCGCACGCCGGATGGGCGCTCCGTGATGTTGCGGATTCCACCGGAGACGCAGAACGGGCAAACCTTCCGCCTGCGTGGGCGCGGTATGCCGCGTTTGAATGATCCCAACGCGCGTGGGGATCTCTTCGTCAAGGTGCAGGTACAGCTGCCCACACAACTCACCGAAAATGAGAAGCGGCTGTTTCAGCAGTTGCGCGATTTGCGCGGCTGAATCTTGCTATCGCTGCCGCTCCTGGGTATAATGAGCGAGGATTGATTGGGAGGAAGATTATGTTCAAGCGGATACTCTTTGCCCATGATGCAACCCCCGCTGCTGAGCGGGCCTTGCCCTATCTGGAACACCTGGCGCGGGTAGAAGAGGGCGTCATCCTGGTTCTGCACGTTTACGAGCCGCCGGAGCAGTACAATACCATGCCGGGCTACGAAAACATGGTTGCGGCTTTGGAATTACTGGCGCACGAAGTGGTGGATGATGCGGTGGCTTATCTTGCCGGCGCCGGGTTGGAGTCCAGTGGGCTGGTGCGGGCCGGCGCGCCCGCGCAGGTCATTCTGCAAACCGCGCTGGAGGAGAATGTGGCCCTCATCGTGTTGGGCACGCGCGGGCCATCGAATGTCAAGGATTTGCTTTTGGGAGATGTGAGCACCGAGGTGCTGCGTTATGCGCGTTGCCCGGTGCTGCTCGTCCCATGACCAGCAGTGAAGCGCCGGCTCACGGCTGCTCATAGTGTGGATTAGCGGGGGTTTTTGAGGAAGGGGTGTGGGATGCAGACAAAATCCATCTGGATGATCATTATATTGCTCGTGTTGACATCGTTGGGATGCGTGGCGTGGCAACAGGTCACGCCGACGCCGCTCACGCCACAGGCTATGCCGCCAACGCCGCCGCCTTCCACGCCGCCGATGGTACCGGAGGAACCTCCGCCCGTGGTAGTTGTTCCGCCGGATCATCCCCTGACGGCGCTTGAATCGCAGGTTGAAGCCGTGTACGCCGCAGTGGGAGAATCCGTCGTCAACATTTCTGTGACTTCGCTGGCGTATGACTTCTTCATGAACCCGGTGCCTCAAGAAGGCTCCGGTTCGGGTTTCGTCTATGACACCGAGGGACATATCGTCACCAACTACCATGTAATCGAAGGCGCCAGCAATATCCAGGTGGCTTTCGCCGATGGGAAGATTCTGCCGGCAACGGTTGTGGGCAGCGATCCGACCAATGATCTCGCTGTCGTCAAGGTAGAGGCGGGCGATCACGTCCTCAAACCGGTGGTGCTGGGACGCTCCGACAGCCTTCGTGTGGGGCAGTTCGTAATCGCCATTGGCAATCCCTTTGGATTGGAGCAGACGGTGACTTTCGGCGTGATCAGCAGCCTGGGGCGGGTGATCGAGAGTCCAGAGAACAACCGCTTCATCGGCGAAGCCATTCAAACGGATGCCGCCATCAATCCGGGCAATTCCGGCGGCCCGCTGCTTGATCTTCAAGGGCGGGTCATCGGCGTCAACGCGCAGATCATCAGCCCCAGTCGGGCCAATGCGGGTATCGGCTTTGCGATTCCTGCCAACACCGTGCATCGGGTGGTGCCGGCGCTCATCGCTGAAGGCCGCTATCCGCATCCCTGGTTGGGCGTCAATCTGCTTGATCTGACCCGTTGGGCGGAGACGCTGCGGGCGGCGCGCGAAGACGTGCCGGATGAGGGCTTGATGATTTTGGAGGTGGTCTCCAATTCGCCGGCGGCGCAGGCGGGATTGCGCGGAGGGCAGCGTTTCATTCCTTTGGGCAACGTGCGGCGTTTCCCCGTGGGCGGCGATATTATCACGGCGTTGAATGGCGTGCCGGTGCGCAACTTCCGCGACTTCAGCATCTATCTGGAGCTGAACACGCGGGTGGGGGAGACTTTGGCGGTGACGGTTCTCCGTAACGGCAGCGAGCAAGTTATTTCGGTGGTGTTGGCGGAGCGTCCGTGACCTGTTGTAATGTCGGCAGCCATGGCAGCGTGGCTTGCCAGCTTTCCAAATCTGCCAGCGCGCGGTGAGCATGAGCCTCGCCGCGCGCGCGTTTGCCGCGTTTAGCCTCTTCGAGCGGGGGGAGCAGCCCGAAGTTGGCCTTCATGGGCTGGAAGTTTTCTGGATCTGCCTGGGTGATGTAGGCGATGAGGGCGCCGCCCATCGTGGTCGGCGGCAAGGTGATGGGCGCAGCCTCTTGCGCTACACGCGCGGCGTTGATCCCTGCCAGCCAACCTCCCATGACGTTGCCCACGTACCCTTCCAAGCCGGCGATCTGCCCGGCGCAGAGTAGCGTGGCGCGGGTTTTGAACTGCAGGGTGGGCGTCAGCAGGCGCGGCGCATTGATGTAGGTGTTGCGGTGCATGGCGCCGTGTCGCACAAAAACGGCATTTTCCAGCCCTGGAATGAGCCGGAACACCCGTTCTTGTTCCCCATACCGCAAGTTGGTCTGAAAGCCCACGAGATTGTAAAGACCGCCGGCCGCGTCATCTTGCCGCAATTGCACTACGGCATAAGGGCGTTTGCCGGTGCGCGGATCGCGCAAGCCTACGGGGCGCAGCGGGCCGAAAGCCAGCGCATTTGGTCCGCGCTGAGCCAATACTTCCACCGGCAGGCAGGCTTCGAAGAAATGCGGATCATCACGCTCGAAGTCGCGCAAGGGGATGCGTTCGGCGCCGACCAGGGCTGTGACAAAACGCTCGTACTCCTCTTGCGTCATCGGGCAGTTGATGTAGTCGCCGCCATCCTGTTCGCCGCGATCATAGCGCGAGGCGCGAAAGGCGACATCGAAGTTGATCGTGTTGACATCCACGATGGGGGCGATGGCGTCGTAGAAGTATAGGGCTTCCGCGCCGGTCCAGGCGCGCAATGCCTGCGTCAATGCCGGAGAGGTTAGCGGCCCGCTGGCAATGATAACTATGCCGTCTTCTGGAATGGCTGTTACTTCTTCGCGGATGAGGGTGATGCGTGGATGAGCTTCCAGCTGCGCCGTGACGGCAGCTGCAAAGCCTTCGCGGTCTACAGCGAGGGCGCTGCCTGCTGGAACGCGGTGCGCGTCAGCCATGTCCAAAATGAACGAACCGAGGCGTCGCAATTCGGCTTTCAGCAGCCCTGGCGCGCGGTTGAGGGCGTCGGAGCCGAGCGAGTTAGAGCAGACGAGTTCCGCCAGGTAGCCGGTGGTGTGCGCCGGCGTTTGTACGCTGGGGCGCATTTCGCAGAGGCGCACCTCTGCGCCGAGGCGCGCTGCTTGCCAGGCTGCCTCGCTGCCTGCCAGCCCGCCGCCGATGACGGTGATAGGGCGTGATGTCATAAGGTATGCTGGAGACCTGCCTTGTTCTAGCCGTTGGCTACAGGTTGCGTTCCCGGCGGCACGGCAAAGACTTCGCCGGCGCGCGGGCGGGCGCTCAACAGTTTTTCGGCTTCCGCCTGCCATTCAACGGGGACCCGCACCTGTACCTGTCCCGTATGCTCTGCGACGCCCGGCGACGCAGTCATGGTCTCGTAGCTGAGGGCGACCGGAATCCCGGCGCTTTCCAGCGCTCCGCGAATGACCATGGCGCGCAGCAAACCCTCTGCCACATAGACGGTGGCCAGGCCCACGTGCTCTTCTGTCAGGATGCTCATGGTTTCCTCCTCAAGCAGATCTTATTGCCCGCAGGCGTAATTTGTAGGTTGCAACCAAATTTCGAATGCGCGACTGCGGCGCTATGCCTATCTATAGTTTGCGGCAATTTTCTGTATTTGTCAATCCATTCCTTCCTGGTATAATTCGTATGTATGATTTCACCCGTGAGCAGTTTTGGCGGGAGCTTGTTATGTTGTAGACTGTACGTTTCACCTTAGCGTCATAAACTGGATGAGGTTGTAACTGTGGAAAGTGCTGTTAAAAGCGAACAATACTGGGAAAGGTTCTCGATTCTGCCGGGAGACCTGGAGTATCTGATCAATATCCTTCTGGAGGATGAGCGCCCTGAGACGTTGGAAACGCTCACCCAGGCGTTGATTGCATATCGTCATCAGCAATTGCAAGAGTTGGCCGAGGAGTCGCTCTCGCGCGGGCGGGTCTACCGTCCAGGTGAACATTTCGAGGTCGGTGAGCGCGTGATGTTCCCCCATCTGGGAAATTTGCTTGGCGGCGTCACTGCAATCCGCTCTGGACACAACCCGGAACATGAGCCTTTCTCGGTAATCAAGGTGGCGCTTGATAAGGGCGGTGAACGGGAATTTGCGACTGATCTTGCCGGCGGGCATCCTCTGGATACTGCGGATTACACCCCCGTTGGTAATGCGGACCCTGAGGCTGTGTATGCTCAACACGGAGAACGCATTAAGGCGTTGCTCCGCGATGCCTTGGAAGCTGATGCGCGTTTTGTCACGGTTGCCGATCAGTGGTTTGTACGCGATCTTCTGATGGAGGTCTCGCCAGTACAATTGAACATTGTCGAGGCGATGTTGGATATGGTGGGAGGCGGGCCGTTGCCGGCATCAGCCTTCCTCGAAGAGATGGATCTGCCGGCGGAGATTCCCCAGCCGTTACAGATTTTCTCATTGGAGTGCGCCCTGCTGCGCGATCAACGTTTTGATGAAGTCGGCCCTGCGGGCATTGGCTTGTGGTATCTGCGGCGCATGGAACCGATGCCGGTGCGCGAGATTCCCGCTCTGTTGCGGTATATGCCCATTCCCTACAATCGCACGTTGCTCGATGAGACCATGCTCGCGTTGGAGTCGCAGATTGATGACGAGTGGGTTGATGTGCCTTTCAAGGGGGCGTTGCCGGAGAGCGGCGCGGTCACAGTTGTGCTCTCCTATCCCCATTGGCGCAGCGGCACGTTGCCATTGACGGCTAAGTTGGCCCAGCTGTTCCCCACCGCGAAGCTCACCGATCATGTGCGCTTCACATTTGTGGATGGCGATAGCGGTGAAGAGATTCCGGGCTGGGTGGTGCGCAGTGGGCGCTATGTCTCTGGTTTGGAAGCGTGGTACGCTGAGCGGAAGGTTGGTCCTGGCTCCTACATTGATCTGCGGCGCGGCGATAGCCTTGGTGTGATCAACGTGCAGGTCCGTCCGTTCCGTTCCCGACGCGGGGAGTGGCTGCGGACGGTCTCGACGACTGCCGACGCCTTTTCCTTTGAAGTAACGCGCTATCCGGTTTTCTGCGAATTTGATGAGCTGGCGGCGATTGGGGTTCCTCATCCTCAAGCCGTGGATGAGTTGGCGCAACGTCTGAAACGCCTGCCGCTGGAGCAGCTGTTGGATCAGATCTTCCAGGGATTGGCGGTGCTGAGCCTGCAACGCGCGGTACATTCTATTACGCTGTACAGCGTCGTGAATCTGTTCCGCCGTGTGCCGCCGGCGCCGATGCAAGCGATTCTGGCTTCGGGTGCGCACTATGTGTCGTTGGGAGACAACTACTGGTCATACAGAGGAGATTTCTGATGGTGACATTGCCTCCAAATCCTGTGTTGACAGGTTTCATCAAGCCGACGTTGGATACGCCTTTTCACATTGACTTTTCCTGGTGGCAGAAGCAGGGGCTTGATCTCAATGTTGAATTGTTGTCGCATTTGTGCGCTGAGCATCGCGCTGCGTACAGTGGGCAGGCATTGAATGAGAAGATTGATTGGGTGGATTGGACAACTGGCGAAGTGAAGCAAGTCGAAGGGCTGCACTATATCATCGGGCGGCATTGCAGCAAGCAACCGGGGTATGTGCGTGAGGCCTCTACACTGCTGGCAGCGGTGTTTCGTGTTTTTCTGTTGAATGGCAATCAGCCACAGACGCCGAGGCAGCTCGCCGCGCAGGTGAGTTATCCCGAAGCCCAGATTTTGCGGGTACTTTCTGGTCGGCAGGTGAGTAAGGGACTCCGGCCAGTCCTGTTGCCGTGAGGTTGTTTGCCCCCGTAGCGCAAGTGGATAGCGCAGCTGCCTTCTAAGCAGTTGGTTGTGAGTTCGAGTCTCACCGGGGGTGCCTGTTGTGGTGTTGTTAGCCCCGACTTCTGCCCCCATTTTGGGGGCGTTTTTGTTGCATGTGCGTTGGGAAGGGGAGAAGGTCAGGTATGCGTTTTACTAGAATGTACGCTTGGATATTGTGTCTGATGGTGTCTCTGGCGTTGTTGGTATCTGCTTGCGCCGCCCCGGCGCCGCCTACAGTGCCGCCTACGCCCGCGCCGGTTCTGCCGTTGCCTGCAACGTTGCCGCTAGAAGGGCGCGCGCAGGCCGCGACGGCATGGCCGACATTGCCAGATGATCTTTTCTTTCTCCGCGAAGGGCAGTTGTGGCGTTGGCCTGCTGGCGGCGAGCCAGAAACGCTGGTCAAAGTGTTGGATAGCCCGGTAGTGGACTATCGGGTGACGCCCGATGGACAAACGCTGGCGTACCTCACGGGTGCAGGAAACCTCGGAACGGTGAACCGCCGCACCGGCGATCAGGTGCGGGTGACGTTGCCCAATCGGCGGCCCTTTGTAGGCTTCTCGCTTGCTCCCGATGGCGCTACGCTGAGCGTGAGTGACGCCGATGGCCTGTGGTTGATCGCGTTGCCCTCCGGGGAGACTACGCAGCTGCTTGGCAATCCCACGAGCGCGTCTGGCGTTGCCACCTGGTTGCCGCAAGCCTGGTCGCCAAATGGTCGCTGGCTGCTGGCGAATCTGGCGGCAGGGGATAGTTATCCCCTCTACGCCATTGATGTGCAGGTGGGGCGCTATCGCAAAGTGCAGGATGGGTGTCTGGGCGAGGTGCCGCAAGCGGCATGGAGTGAGGCTGGGCTGTGGGTTTCTACATCTCAGTGCGGTGAGGGCGGCGATCTGGTGTTGATGGAGCCTTCGGGGCGTCCTGATTGGGATGTGATCCGCCGTTCGCCGGCGGCGACAGCTGGGCAGCTGTCGCCATTCGCCTGGATGGCGTTGCCCGGCGAGCGTGTCGCCTTTGCCCACTATGATTTGGTCGGCGCGCTGGCTGCGGGCTTGTATGTTTTGGAGGCGGATGGCGCGCTGCAACCGTTGCTGACAGCGCCATGTATTGCTGCGGCTGATGGCGGTTGTATTTCGGTGGAGTGGGGATTGGTCACATGGGCTGCTGATGCGGGAGCTTTTGCCCTGCCTGGCGTTTCTGGAGAGCTCGTCATTGGGGATTTGAAAGCCGGTGTGCTGTGGGATCTGCGTGAATGGCTGCGCGGCGCGACGAACTTCCAATGGGGGGTGCCGTAGTTGCGGCTTTGGCGTGCGCGGCAGCTTGGCTTTGAACGCGCTTGACAAATTTCCCCTTTTGTTCTACCATTACAGCAGTCAGCGCGGGAGTCCGAGCTGTAAGGCTGATTTCAAACACAGGAAAGGAGTTTCGACATGCAACAACCTGGGATGGTACCACCGCAGATGGATATTACCGATGACGACAAGCTATGGTCGCTGTTGAGCTGGATCTTTGCTCCGCTCGTGCCGATCATCGTCATCTTGATGGAGGACAAGAAGTCCCGCCCATTCATCAAGTACAATGCGATCAACGCGCTGATTGTGGGTGGACTTATTACAGTCCTGTCGGCAGTCACTGCTGGTATCGGCTGTCTGATTCTCTGGATTGTTTGGATCTACCAGATCTATCTGGGGATTAAGGCTTACAAGGGTGAAACGGTTACGGTACCCGTTGTCACCGATTTCGCCAAGAAGCAGGGTTGGATCTAGGCTCAAGCGCGATGCAAAAGCGGCTTCCTATGTGGGAAGCCGCTTTTTTGTGCGTGGGTCACGCATCTGGCGCGGTAGGACCGGCGATGAGGGCCAGATAGCAGGCGAACAGCAGCGCGGCGAAGAGCAGCGTCACGCCGACGGCGCGGGGATGGGCGAGCGGCGACCGCAGCCGCACGGCTACATCATAGAGGATGGCGCGCGGTTGCGAGGCCAAATCCCAGCTGTTCCAGCGTAGGAAGCGCCCCAGGTAGATGCCCATGCCGCTGGCGATGAGCGTTGCCAGCACGAAGCCCCAGCTGAGGATCGCGCCGATCCACACGCGCAACGTGTGCTGGAGGATGCGCAGGGCATACACGCCCAGCACAATGCCCGTCCAGGCAAAGCTGGTGAGCAGCCCGATATCATACCAGAGGGGAATGGGGGGACGTTCCGTCAGATGCAGGAAATCGGTGATGATGTACGGCGCGTTGGGGAAGAAAGCCAATCCCACGGCGGCGGGCGGCAACAGCAGCAGCCAGCGGCGGGGATGGTGTCGGTGCAAGATGACTACGCACAGACTGCACAGATAGGGTATCCATGCCAGGAAGAGATTCCACAGCATAAAGCGGAAGGTCCAGCTACGGCTGAGATAGACGCGCAGTGCAAAAAGGCCGACACATAGCCCGGTGGCGAATACTGCCGGATAGAATCCTTGCTGATCGAAGAAGCGATGCAGCCGGCGCGCATTTTGGGTGAGGCGGCGATCTACTTGGTGCATAGATGACTCCTGTGAAAGTTCGAAATCTCAAAGCGATAGCGCGACCCGGAAGCCGACGCTATCATAATGGTTGTGGGGGCTGTAGCGATAGCGCGCCGCGCACCGGGCCATCTGCTGGTCGTTGTAAAATGAGACGCCCCGTAGTACGCGGCGGACATATTCGGGGGCGGCTTGATTCTCGCGCCCATCGGTGGGATCGTAGGGATAGCCGAAGGTGGGAGCGCGCAAGCGCTCGCCCCATAGACTTCGCGTCCATTCCCACACGTTGCCCACCATATCCAGTACGCCATAAGGGCTGCTGCCAGTGGGAAAAGCTGTCACGGGGGTGAGGTGCGGCGCGTGCGCGCTGATGTTGCAGCGCCCGGCGTCCCACACATTGCCCCACGGGAAAAGGCGTCCATCCACACCGCGAGCGGCTTTCTCCCATTCTGCCTCACTGGGCAGGCGATAGCGTTTGCCCGTGACCTGCGATAGCCATTCGCAATACGCCACTGCATCGTACCAGGAGACATTGGTAACAGGAAAGTCTTCCTGGTGGCGGGGAATGCGCCGCATGCGCCAGCGTAAAAAGCGCCAGTGAGCCGGCGGGCGGTAGCGCGTTGCACGCAGGAAGGCGAGATATTGCGCGTTGGTGATGGGGGTGCGCGCGATGGCGAATTCCGGCAGGTGCAGCCGATGTTGCGGTTGTTCCTCCCGCCCTGCATTTGGGTCGTGCGCCGGATCGCTGCCCATGATAAACTCTCCGGCTGGAATGGGCAGCAATTCCGGTTCAAAGGGCAGCTGGGTATCTGGCGGCAGTGTCTTCATCATGGTTACAGTGTAGCGGCAATCTCCACCGCTGTCAATGGCAAGATTGGTTTTTGACGGCCCTTTATCCCTGTGGTATACTTCCCCACAGGCGTTTTCAATGCCGGGATTGCAGAGTGCATTTACGCGGAACCGTTCCATGGTTTTACGGTCAGATTCTTGATAGCTGAAGAAGGATTAAGGACTATGCCTTTGTGGCGCCGACGTTGGCAAATTGCACCCCCCGCTCCACCGATGTGGTTTGATCGGCATCCTTCGTTGCACCCCCTGGTTCTGCAAATCCTCTATAACCGGGGTATGATTGCCCCTGAAGCGATTCGGACATTTCTCGATGAGGATGCCGCCCTGGAGAACCCTTTGCGCATGGCCGGAATGCACGAAGCCGTTTTCCTCATTCGTCAGGTGGCGCTACAGCATGGCCCCATCGCTGTGTACGGGGATTATGACGCTGATGGCGTTACGGCGACGGCTATTCTGGTGCAAACGCTGCGCGCGCTGGGAGCTGATGTCCGCGCATACATCCCTGATCGCGTCGAAGAAGGTTACGGGCTCAACGTCGAGGCGCTGCGCGCGCTGGCGGCAGAGGGCACGCGCTTGTTGATCACGGTAGACTGCGGCATTCGCTCGCTGGATGAGGTCGCATTGGCGCGGCGTCTGGGATTGCAGGTGATTGTCACCGATCATCATCACGTGGGCGCGGCCTTGCCGTCTGCCAATGTGGTGCTCAATCCCCGGCGCGCGGATTGTGCATACCCGTTCAAGGATTTGGCGGGTGCAGGGGTGGCTTTTAAACTGGCGCAGGCGTTATTGCGGGTGAACCAGCAGGTGCCGCTACCCGCAACGCAAAGTGAATTAGGCGAGCAGGAGCTCCTTGATCTGGCGGCGTTGGGCACCATTGCCGATATGGTGCCGCTGTTGGGCGAAAATCACGTGTTGGCGCGACTCGGGCTGCGCGAAATCAACCAGGGACGGCGGCCTGGTCTCGCTGCGCTGATGCAGATTGCCAATGTACAACCCGGCAAAGTGACGGCTTCGACCATTGGCTTTGTGCTGGCCCCCCGGCTCAATGCCGCCGGGCGCATCGGCGAAGCATCACTGGCTTTTGATTTGCTGGTCGCGCCGGATCTCTCTTCGGCGTTGCCCCTGGCGCAGAAGCTCGAAGCGCTGAATCGTGAGCGGCAAGACCTCACGACGCGGGTCCAAGAGGCTACCCGTCAAATGGTGCTTGAAGCCGGCGACGATCCGCCCTTGTTCTTTGCTGCGGCGGAGAATTTCCCCTCCGGCATTTTGGGGCTGGCAGCAGGCAGGATCTCCGAGGAGTTCTACCGTCCGGTTGTAGTGGTGGAGCGTAGCGAGTCCTTGAGCAAGGGGTCGGCGCGTTCCATCCCAGAGTTTCACATCACCGAAGCGTTGGATTCGATGGCGGAATTGCTCGAACGCTACGGCGGTCATGCTGCTGCGGCGGGCTTCACGATTCGCACGGCGCAGCTGCCCGAGCTGCAGGCGCGCTTAACCGCGTTGGCGCGCGAGAAGCTGGCTGGCGTAACGCTGACGCCGACATTGCAGATAGATGCGGAACTACCGCTGAGCGAGCTCTCGTGGGATTTGCATCAGGCGTTGGCGGTGTTGGCGCCGTTTGGATACGGCAATCCTGAGCCGCTGTTTGTGAGTCGCCAGTTGCGGGTGCTGGATGCGCGCGTTGTCGGTGTTGACGGGCGGCATCTCAAGCTATTCGTCACCGATGGCGCCGAGCGCGGTCGCGGCTGGGATGCCATTGCCTTTCGCCAGGGGGATTGGATTGGGCGGCTGCCGGAGCGTATTGATCTGGCGTACAACCTGGCGGTCAACGAATGGAATGGGCGCACGACGTTGCAGCTCAAGGTACATGATATTCATCCGACAGACTAGCGAGGACTTTTGAACACGATCACAATCACCGGTGAGCATTTGACAATGGAGGATGTGAGCGTCATCGCTCAGGGGGCGCGGACAGTCCTGTCGCCGGATGCCATCGCCGCGATGGCGCGCTCGTGGGAAGGCGTGCAGACGCTCCTGGCGCGCGGCGAAATTGCCTACGGCATCACTACCGGCTTTGGGGCCTTCAAGGGGCGGATTATCCCCCCCCATGAGGTGGCGGCGCTGCAGCGTAACCTGGTGCTGAGCCATGCCACCGGTGTAGGCCCATTGCTCGATGTTGCGGCGACGCGCGCGGCGATTGCGGTGCGCGTGAACACCCTGGCGATGGGCTATTCTGGCATTCGCCCGGAGGTGGTGGAGGCGCTGTTGCAGCTGCTCGACCGGAATGTGATTCCCTGTATCCCGGCTTACGGCTCGCTTGGCGCGAGCGGCGATCTGGCGCCGTTGGCGCATATCGCGTGTGTGCTCATCGGCGAGGGCGAGGCGTTCTTCGAGGGGGCGCGCTTGCCGGGCGGCGAGGCGCTCCGCCGCGCGGGCCTGTCTCCGGTGACGCTCGGCGCAAAAGAAGGGCTGGCGCTCATCAATGGCACGGCTGTCACCACGGCGCTGGGGACGCTGGCGACGCTGCGCGCTGAGAATCTGATGCGCGCGGCTGACATCGCGGCGGCGCTCACGGTCGAAGCGTTGCGCGGCACGGCGGCGGCTTTCGACGCGCGCATTCATCTGGTGCGCCCGCATCCCCGGCAGGTGGATACGGCAGCCATGATGCGGCGGTTGCTTGCAGGCAGCACTTTCCTCCGCCCGCACGACCCGCGCGATATTCAGGACGCTTACAGCTTGCGCTGTATTCCGCAGGTGCATGGCGCGGTGCGGGATACGGTGGCGTATGCGCGCTGGGCGTTGGAGATCGAGCTCAACGCCGTGACCGACAATCCGTTGATTTTCTTCGATGAGGCGGGCAATCCGGAGGTGCTCTCTGGCGGTAATTTCCACGCGGAACCGGTAGGCCTGGCGATGGATTATCTCAAGCTGGGGCTGACCGATTTGGGGAACATCAGCGAACGGCGGACGGCGCGGCTGGTGGATGAGGCGCTCAGCCGGGGGCTGCCGCCGTTTCTCACGCGGCACGGCGGGCTGGAGAGCGGCTTCATGCTGGCGCAATACACGGCGGCGGCGCTTGCCTCGCAGAACAAGGTGCTGGCGCACCCTTCGACGGCTGACACGATTCCCACTTCGGCGAATACCGAGGATCATGTAAGCATGGCGACCAATGCGACCCACCACGCGCTACAGGTGATCGAAAATGTCGAACAGATCGTTGCCATTGAGCTGCTCGTGGCGGCGCAGGGTGTGGATTTGCGGCGGGAGCAGTTGGGCGCGGCAGCTCAGTTGGGGAAGGGTACCGCGGCGGCCTATACCTGCTTGCGCGAGCGCGTGCCCTTCCTGGAGCATGATGTCTTCCTCGCGCCGCACATCGAGGCGGCGACGGATCTGGTCACGAGCGGCGCGCTCGTCCACGCCGTTGAGGGCTGAGATGACGCGAGCGTTGGTGACGGGCGCGACGGGTTGTGTGGGCGCTAATATCGTCGAGGCGTTGCTGAAGCGCGGCTACGCGGTGCGCGCGCTGCGGCGCGAAACTTCGTCGCTGGCGGCGCTGGTGGGTCTCAACCCGGAGCTGGCAATCGGCGATGTGCTGGATGCGCCTGCGCTGCGCGCTGCGATGGATGGTTGCGAGGTGGTTTTCCATGCGGCGGCGATCTCCCAGTATTGGCGCAACAGCCCGGAGACTATCTACACGATCAATGTCACGGGCACGCGCAACGTGTTGCAGGCGGCGCGGGCAAGCGGGGTGCGACGGGTGGTTTTCACCAGCTCGGTGGGGGCGTTAGGCATACCTCTCAAGCGCGGCGCGCTGCTAGACGAGACCGCGACCTTCAATTTGCCGCCTGCGCGCTTTCCCTACGGGCACAGCAAAGCGCTGGCTGAACTCGAAGTGCAGCGGGCTGTGGCTGAGGGCCTGGATGTGGTGATCGTCAATCCGGCTACGGTGATCGGGCAGCGGGATATTGGCTTTGTGGGTGGAGAGTTTCTGCGCGCGGCGCAGCAGGGCAAAGCCTTCGCGGCGCCGCCCGGCGGGGTGGGGGTCATCTCCGCCAGCGCCGTGGGGCGGGGTCACGTCCTCGCTCTGGAGCGCGGACGTTGCGGCGAGCGTTACATTCTCAGCGGCGAGAACATTCTCTACCGGGAGTTGATGGCGGTGGTTGCCGATATTGTGGGCGCGCGGCGTCCCTGGTTTGTGATTCCGCGTCCGGCGCTCGAAGTTGCCGCATGGATAGCGCAGGGCGTAAACCGGTTCCGGCGCGCTGCTCCCCTGGTGGATGCGAATCAGATGCGCTTGAGCGTTAGGCGCTTATACTTCGATACTTCTAAAGCCGAGCGGGAATTGGGTCTGCTTCCCATTCCGGCGCGTCGCGGCGTTGAAGAAGCATGGGCCTGGTACCAGGCGCAGGGGTTGTTGTGAGCTGAGATGTACATCAAAGAGAGTCGTTACCCGTATCGTCGTCCGCAGCGCCGGCGCAGCTCTTTGGGGCG
Organism: uncultured Anaerolineales bacterium; assembly: GCA_964508025.1. Classification (GTDB taxonomy): domain Bacteria; phylum Chloroflexota; class Anaerolineae; order B4-G1; family SLSP01; genus JAAZNO01. The sequence goes on along the minus strand of CAZDSF010000015.1, from coordinate 13,616 downwards.
GATTCTGTTGCTGCTTCTGGTAGATGCGCTGGGGATTTTCATCCTGTTCCAGTTCTGGTACAATCCTGAGACTGTCGCCGTGCTCAACACGCCGACGCCCGCACCCACGCCGACCCGTTCCTCGGCTTCTTTCGTGGCGGAGGCGACGGATGCTTACTTTGGCGGGGCAATGTCCACGGCGCTGGCCTCCTATCAGCAGGCGCTCGATCTCGACCCGGCGCAGCTGGAGCTTTACGTGGCGATGGCGCGGATCATGGTTTACCGAGGCGCGCCGGAACGCGCTTTGCAGTTGGCGCGCAACGCGCTGCTCTACGATGAGGCATACGCGCCGGCGTGGGCGCTGCTCTGCCTGGCTTACGACTGGCTCGACTTACCCTTGGATGCCATCGCTTTCTGCGAGCGCGCCATCACCCTCGATCCAACCTTGCCCGAAGCTTATGCCTATCTTGCCGAAGCGTACATTGACGCCGGAAATTGGTTCTCTGCCAATGACGCGATCGCCACCGCAATGCGCCTCAACGATAATAACGTGGACGTGTTGCGCAATCAGGGCTACGTCATGGAAGTGCAGGGCAACTACTCTGCCGCCATCGAGTTTTATCGCCAGGCGCTACAGCGGCAACCGTTTCTGGCGCATCTCTACATCGCCATCGGACGCAATCAACACGTGTTAGGCAACTTCACCCAGGCGCAGGAGAGTTATCAAGCGGCTGCCGAAGTAGACCCTCAAAACCTGATTGCGTTAGAGCGCGCCGGATTGTTGCACCTGCTGCAGGGCGATTACGGCCCGGCGCAGATGTATTTCCAAAAGGCGTTGGAAGTGGATCCTATGTACAGCCGGGCATTGGGGCGCCTGGGAACGCTCTATTTCCAACGCCGCAATTACGAGGATGCGATTCCGGTGTTGGAGAATGCCATTCGCTATGGCGAGCTGGAAAGCCGACGTCGCACCGTCATGTTCATGATCACCGAAGAACCGCAGGGAGCGGTGCTGACCGCGCCCACCGGACGAACGGTGGCTCGGGGGGAGTTCTCGTTTCCGGAGGATCGTCGCTCGCCGCTGCGGGCCATACTGCGGGGAACGCCAGGACAGGATGCGGTGCGCGGTTACGTGCGTCTGGATCCGCTCGATGGCCGTTACACGCTCTCGCTGACCGAATTGCCGCCCGCCTCTGCCGGTCAGGTGTATGTGGGCTGGTTCAGGCCGTTGCTCTCGCCGGAACGCACCACCATTCACACGCCGCCGCTCAGGCCCGAATCTGATGCTTCACTTTTCCTGCAAGGGGCTACCGGTACGGTCAGAGGCGTACCGATTGAGACGTATTACACGCTCAGCCTGTGCTACTACTACCTGGGGCGCTGCGCGGATGCGCGACCCTTCATCGCTACGGCGTTGCGCCTCGATCCGCAGGACGCCAACGCTTTGCAGACGCAACGGCTTTGTGGTGGGCAATGACTGGCAACCGGCTCAGGGGGGCGCCGTGATGTTGCCGCACTGCCGTGTGCGGCGTCTGACCGGACTGATACGAGAGGGGCTGGCGCTGTTATGGGTGGCTTTGGCGCTGGCGTGGCTGTTTCGTCGGTTGCTTGCCGGTTGGGTATTGGCCGGCGGCGACCTTCACACGTACTTCTTCCCCTATTGGGCGGCGGCAGCGCGGGCGCTCCAGGGTGGGCGTTTGCCGCTGTGGAATCCCTACCTCTTTGCCGGCGCGCCGCTGCTGGCGAATTCTCAGGTCGGCGTTTTCTATCCCCTTAATTGGCCCTTGTGGCTGCTTTCCGGCGCGACGCTTGCCGGCGCAGCGGCAACGCTGCACGCGAGCGTGTTGTTGCACGTGGGATTGGCGGCGTTCACGGCTTATGTGCTGGCGCGCCGCTTGGGCCTTTCTTGTGGGGGAGCGGCGCTCGCGGGTTTGCTCTACGGCGGCGGCGGCTTCATCGGTGTGCATGTCGAGCATCTGAACCAGCTGCAGGGTCTGGCATGGCTGCCCCTGGCGCTGTTGCCGGGGCGGGATTTTGCAGCGGAGCGACCGTTGGCGTGGCCCTCTGTGCTAAATCTGGCAGCTTTTACGCTCATGTTGCTGGCGGGGCACACGCAGACGGCCTTTATCGGCGCGGTAGGGATTGCCATCTTTCGCGTAGTGATGGCGGTGAACGCGAAATGGGTATCTCCAGGACAACGCAGCCAGGAGGCGCGCGTACCAAGTCGAGAACCGGGGCGTTGGCGGCGGCCCGCGCGCTGGGTGAGCGGATTTGCGTTGTCGCTCGCGCCATTCGCGCTGGCGGGCTTGCTCGCGGCGCTACAGCTCGCGCCCACGCTGGAACTCTCGCAGTTCTCGTTGCGTTCTGGGGGGCTGCCCTGGCGCGAGGCAGTGTCGTTCTCATTTGCGCCGTGGCAGGCGCATCGCGTGTTATTGCCGGCGTACCTCTTTGCGCCGGCGTTGCCGGAGGGCGTGGCGTATCTGGGCCTGGTGGGATTGGCTCTGGCAGCCTGGGGCGCTGTGACTGCCTGGCGCACGCGGCAACGCGCGGGCCTGGCGGCGGCGGCGCTGGCGGGCGTGGGGCTGTTCCTCGCGTTAGGAGCGTACAATCCGTTGTACCTGCTGGCGGCGCGCCTGGGATTGCCGGGTGTGGCGCAATTTCGCGCGCCGGCGCGCTTTCTTGCGCTCTATGCGCTGGGCGCGGCGCTGCTGGCGGGTTTCGGCGCGGAAGCGCTTTCGCTGCGGCTGGATGCCGTTGTGCGGGGTCGCGCGTTGCCCCGTGTTAGCGTGCGCGCTCTCGCCGTGTTGCTTCTCGTACTGGAACTGGCGCTTTCTGCCGAACATCTGCCGCACGCACATGCGACCTCGGCGCGGGCGTACAGCGATCTCCGCCCGGCGACGGCGCATCTTGTAGCGGCGGCGCGGGAAGCGGAGACCCAGCATCAGCCGCCGGGCCGTTTCCTCAGCATCTCGAAGATGCTCTTCGAGCCGGGCGACAAGGCGGAGATCGAGAGCGTCTACGGCGGTGTTCTCGACGCTGACGCGCTGTGGGCGTATCTGGTGGCGGCGAAGGCGCGCGAGGTGCTCACACCCAATCTGCCGCTTGCGTTTGCTGTGCCTGCCGCCGATGGCTACGATGGCGGGTTGTTGCCGCTGCGGCATTACGCGGCCTTTTCGACGCTGCTGCTGCCGGAGGGCACGCTCGACGGGCGGCTGCGCGAGAACCTGGGGACGATTCCCGATGCGCGCTGGCTGGCGCTGCTCGATGTGCGTTTTCTCATCACGGATAAGGTTGGCGATCTCTGGGCTGAGGGCGTGTTCTACGACCGCCAGTTCCAGCCCGTGCTCAGCGGTGGTGAAGCGCTGACCCTGGCGTGGCTGCCGGCTAATTTCGAGGCGGATGGGGCGCGGCTACTCTTCACCGGGGCGGGGACGCTCGAAGCGACATTTGCAGATGGGCGCGCGCGGGCGCTGCCGTTTACCGGCGGCGATGGCGCAACGCCATCCCTACTCTCGTGGGACGATGCTGTTACTTTGCAGGCGCTCACCCTGCGCGCTGCTGAGGGCGGGCTGGCGCTGACCGGAGCGACGCTTGTCAATCATGAAACGGGCGCCTTCTATCCGCTCACGCTCTCCGACCGCTTTCGCCTGGCGCATTCTGGCGATGTGAAGCTCTATGCAGCCGTGACGCCTTCCGCACGGGCGTATCTCATCCACGAGTATGCCTGTCTCGCGGATACGGATGCAGTTTTGGCGTCATTGCGCGCGCCGGATTTCGATCCAGAAACACAAGCGCTCCTGGAAATCTGTCCGGCGGAACTGCTGCCTGGTATGTCGGGGGCGGTTTCTGCGGCAGATGGTGTGCGCGTGTTGGATTACGCTGCCGAGCGGGTCGAGCTCGCCGTGCGCGCGTCCGCACCGGGCGCGCTTGTGCTCAAGGATGCCTGGTATCCCGGCTGGCAGGTCACGGTGACGCCGTTGGCTGCGCCAGAGGCGGCCCCGGTTTTTACCGGCGAGGCGTTGCGCGCGCAGGCGTTGTTCCGCGCCGCACCCATCGAAGCCGGGGAGTGGCGCGTCGTCTTCGTGTATCGTCCCACAAGCCTGCGCCTCGGCGCGGTGTTGAGTGGGTTGGGGCTGGTAGCATTGGCAGCCTATGGCTTTTGGCGATGGGCTGCGGCAATGAAAACAGTCCGTAGAGAGCAGTGAGCAGTTTGCCGCGTGCTAACTAAGCACTACTTCCTGCTCACCCGGTACTATTTTGTAAGGAGTGTTCAATGGTCAAAGTCGCCCTGGTGTACAATCTCATCCACCTTGAGCAGTTGGAAACCAAGCCCCTGGATAGCATCGCTGAATACGACAGCGAGGAGACCGTGGCGGCCCTGCGCGCGGCTCTGGAAAGCGGTGGGCATCAAGTGTTGCCCCTCGAAGCCGATGAGACGATCATGGAGCAGTTGCGGGTGCACCGCCCCGATGTGGTTTTCAATATTGCCGAGGGCTTGCGCGGCGAGAGCCGTGAGTCGCATGTTCCCGCCATCTGTGAGATGCTGGGCCTGCGCTACACCGGCTCTGGCCCCCTGACGCTGGCTTCGTGCCTCAACAAAGCGCGCACTAAGGAAGTCCTGATGCACCATGGCATTCCCACGCCGCGCTTCCAGGTGATGGTTTCCGCTGCTGATCCGGTCTCTGAGACGTTGCGCTATCCCCTCATCGTCAAATTGCTGCATGAGGGTTCGAGCATGGGGCTTTCTCCGGCGTCTGTGGTAGATGATGAACCCGCGCTGCGCCGGCAGGTAGCCCACGTCATCGAGACGTATCGTGAGCCGGTGCTGGTAGAGGAGTTCATCGAGGGGCGCGAGTTCACCATTGGGTTGTTAGGGAATCATCCCCCGCGCGTTTTGCCGATTACTGAGGTGATTTTCGATTCGCCGCGCGGCATTGTGCTCTTTGAAGTTGACCCGGCGGTAGCCGCGCACATGCAGGCAGAGGCCATTGATTATTCACGGCTTCCGTATATGCGGCACACTTCCGTTTGCCCGGCGCCGGTGGATGCCGAGTTGCAGGCGCGCATCGAGGCGCGGGCTGTAGAAGCCTTTACCGCGCTCGGCTGCCGTGACTGGGGCCGTCTGGAAATGCGCCTGGGCGCCGATAATGAGCTGTATGTGTTGGAGCTGAATCCCATCGCGGGGATTGATCCCAGCTACTGGCTGCCCGCATCGGCAGCTGTGGCGGGTTTGAGCTACGCGGAATTTGTCAACGCGATTCTGGATCACGCGCTGCAACGCAATGGACACATCGGCTGACCCATTCTCGACGCGCCTGGCCGCAGCAGAAGCCGCGCTGCGCGCTTGCCGACTTTGCGGCAACGCCTGCGGCATTGACCGCAGGGCGCGCGCCGGCCCGTGCGGCATCGCCGATGTGATGGTTGTAGCAAGCTACGGCCCCCATCACGGCGAGGAGGATGTGCTGCGCGGGCGCTACGGCTCTGGGACAATTTTCTTTTCCGGCTGCAACTTGCACTGTGTTTATTGCCAGAACTACGACATCAGCCAGCGGGTGGTAGGCGACCCGACCACCCCCGAAGACCTGGCGCGGATGATGCTGGAGTTGCAGGCGCTCGGTTGCCACAATATCAATCTCGTCTCGCCGACGCATGTCGCCGCACACCTTGTTCCGGCGCTCGCGCTGGCTTTCGAGCGCGGGTTGCAGCTGCCCATCATCTATAACAGCGGCGGCTATGATGCGCCGCAGGCATTGGCGTTGCTGGATGGGTTGGTGGACATCTACATGCCCGATATGAAATACGCCGATGCGGCGGCGGCGGAGCGACTTTCGGGGGTGCGCGACTATCCCGCTGTGAATCAGGCGGCAGTGCGCGAGATGCACCGGCAGGTGGGCGATCTCGTGGTGGATACGGCAGGCATCGCCGTGCGGGGTTTGCTGATCCGCCATCTGGTCTTGCCGGAGGGTCTGGCGGGCACGGCGGAGATTGCGCGCTTTCTGGCGCAGGAAATCTCGCCCGCGACCTATATCAATCTGATGCCGCAGTATTACCCATCCTATCATGCTGCGCGCGAACCGGCATTGCGCCGCCGCATCACTCCGGCGGAATATGCGGCGGCGGAACAGGCGGCGCGCGTAGCGGGGTTATCGCGTTTCGACCGCCGTCGCTGCTGAATGTTTTGTAGAACACACACAAGCCCGGGAATGCTTCCGGGCTTGTGTGTGTGAATGTCTGTGGTCTGTGCGCTAGGCGAGGCCGGCGGCTTTGCGCAGGCTCTCGGCTTTGTCGGTGGCTTCCCACGGGGCGTCAATATCCGTGCGCCCGAAGTGGCCGTAAGCCGCGGTGGCTTTGAAGATGGGCCGGCGCAGCCGCAGATCGCGGATGATCGCCGCCGGGCGCAGATCGAAGTGCTCGTTGATGAGCGCGATGATCTGGTCATCGGGAATTCTGCCCGTGCCGAAGGTCTCCACAGAGAGGGAGAGCGGGTGCGCGACGCCGATGGCGTAGCTGACTTGCAGCTCCAGCCGGTCGGCGATGCCTGCCGCCACCAGGTTCTTGGCAATGTAGCGGGCCATGTAGGCCGCCGAGCGATCCACCTTCGTCGGATCTTTGCCGGAGAAGGCGCCGCCGCCGTGGCGCGCCACCCCGCCGTAGGTATCTACGATGATCTTGCGCCCGGTCAAGCCGGCGTCGCCTTGCGGCCCGCCGGTGACGAAGCGCCCGGTGGGGTTCACGAAGATCTTGGTCGTTTCGTCGAACATGCCTTCCGGCATGACGGGCTTGATGACATGCTCGATGATGTCCGCGCGGATCTGTTCCTGGCTGATTTCCGGGCTGTGTTGGGCGCTGACCAGCACCGTATCAATGCGCTTGGGCTTGCCGTAGGCGTATTCCACTGTTACCTGGCTTTTGCCATCGGGGCGGAGGTAGGGCAGCGTGCCGTTTTTGCGCACCTCGGTGAGGCGGCGGCAGAGTTTGTGCGCGAGCGAGATGGTGAGCGGCATCAGTTCGGGGGTTTCATTGCAGGCGAAGCCGATCATCATACCCTGGTCGCCCGCGCCGATGGCCTCGATCTCGGCCTCGGACATCTCGCCGGTCTTGGCTTCCAGCGCCTTGTTCACGCCCAGCGCGATGTCGGCGGACTGCTCCTTGATACTGACGATCACGCCGCAGGTCTCGCCATCGAAACCGTACTTGGCGCGGTTGTAGCCGATGTCAAGCACCACGTTGCGGGCCAGGCCGCCGATGTCCACGTAGGTCTCCGTGGTGATTTCCCCGGCAACCAGGATCAGCCCAGTGGTGACGGATACTTCGCAGGCCACCCGCGCTTGGGGGTCGTCGGCGATGATCGCGTCGAGGACGGCGTCGGAGATCTGATCGCAGATCTTATCCGGGTGGCCCTCCGTGACCGATTCGGACGTGAAGTAGAACTTCGGCGAGGTCATAAAAGTCGTACTCATAAAGGTCCTCCTGTGACGTAAGTTAAGTTTATGCGCAAGCATGGGGGTGGAATCCTCACCCGGCGCATTAACCCTGCCATTATACACCATTTTCGATTTGTCATTTCTTAGGGCATAGAGTATACTTATACTATCTTCAATCAGGGCCGGCGTGGCCGGCGACAAGTTTCAATCTTATGAGGAGGCCCTAGATGAAACTCTCTTGCCTTCAGGAGAATCTGTCCAAGGGGTTGAGCATTGTAGGCCGCGCGGTTCCCTCTCGCACCACGATGCCAATTCTGAGCAATGTGTTGTTAGCCACCGATAGCGGACAACTGAAACTGGCCGCCACGAATCTCGAATTGAGTATCGTGCATTGGGTCGGGGCGCGGGTCGAAACAGACGGCGCCATCACCGTTCCTGCGCGCAATTTCATTGATCTGGTCAACTCTCTGCCGCCCGATCAGGTAAGCCTCGATATGGATGTGGAGCGGCTCTCGTTGGCGCTGCGTTGCAACGCGGTCAGCGCGTCGTTCCGCGGCATCTCCGATGAGGAGTTCCCGCTGGTGCCCGAAGCCGAAGATGGCGATGGCGTGACTGCCGAAGCGGGAGATCTGCGGCAAGGCTTGGAGCATGTCACTTTTGCGGCCTCCACCGATGATAGTCATCCTGTGTTGACCGGGGTATTATTGGAATTTGCCACCGATGCCTTGACGATGGCGGCAGCTGATGGTTTCCGCCTTTCTGTGCGGCATGTGCCGCTGTTGCAGCCGGTGACGCATCCGTTTAGCGTGATCGTGCCGGCGCGGGCATTGGGTGAGCTGCTGCGGATCCTCTCCGGGCACGAAGAGCCAGTCTCGATTTCGACCACGGCCCGGCACAATCAGATCGTCTTCAAATTACAGGATACGGTACTGAACTCGCGGTTGATTGATGGCACATTCCCGGACTATCGCCGCATCATTCCCCAATCCTACCGGACGCGCGTGGTGTTGGGGCGAGAAGAATGGCTGCAAGCGTGTAAACGCGCGGCAATCTTCGCCCGCGATGTCGCCAACATCGTGCGCTTGAGCATTGCGCCGGGCGAGGTGGTGGTGTCTGCTGCCTCTGCGGAATTCGGCGAGGGTTCGACGGGGCTGAGCGCCAACGTCGAGGGCGACGGGTTGGATATTGCCTTCAACGTCCGCTTTCTGATTGATGTGTTGAGCGCTCTGGATGCGCCGCAGGTGGCCCTGGAGGTCAATGCGCCGACGAACCCCGGCGTCATCAAGGCTGTGGGGGACGAAGGCGCTTTTACGCACGTGGTCATGCCAATGCACTTAGGGCAGCGTTAGTTGGTGCGTTGGGAAAGTCTCATGCGTTGTGCGCCATGCTTGTGGGAAATCGCCAGCGCTTTTGTTCACCCAATGACGGTAAGGCAGGTCTTCTAGTCTTCAGATAGGGAGGGATGAGATGGCGAAGTTGACAATGATTGAGGGTGTAGGAGAGGTTTACGCTGAGAAGTTGCGAGAGGCGGGTGTAGCGACGACTGAGGCATTGCTGGAAAAAGGCGCCACGGCTAAGGGGCGCAAGGAGCTGGTTGAGGCGACGGGACTCTCTCCAAAATTGATTTTGAAGTGGGTAAACCGTGTAGATTTGTTCCGCGTCAAAGGCGTGGGCGAGGAGTATGCGGATTTGTTGGAGATTGCCGGCGTGGACACCGTGCCCGAGCTGGCGCAGCGCAATGCGGAGAACCTCTACGCCAAGCTGCTTGAGGTGAACGAGGAACGCAAGCTGGTGCGGCGTCCCCCGACGCAGGCGCAGGTGGCGGATTGGGTGGCGCAGGCGAAGGATCTGCCGCGCGTGGTGACGTACTAGCCGCTGATGCGCTTTCTGTCTGTGTGACGTGCTAAGCCTCCCGTGAGCGATCGGGAGGCTTATGGTTTGTGCTGGCTTATGGGGTTGGGGATCGGTTTTCTGGACGGCGTCTAGCAGCGCTAGAACTCAATTTCGCGGATTTCGACGCCCTTTTCAGCGTAATAGAAAGCCAGGGATTCCTGCATCGCGTATTTGATGCGGCGTTGCACCTGATCCATGACATCTATGAAGAGCAGGCCGCGTTGCTCTCGTGGGCAGATGACGCCCAACCGGGGTTTGCGTTGGGAGTTTTCGATGGCCCATTCCCCGTGAAAGCGACGGCGGAAGACTTCGCCTAGAAAAGCACCCCAGACTGTCATAATGTCGCGTGAAGGATCAGGGAACTGGCCCAGATGCCGGTCAATCCATTCGTCCAGCAGCTGTAAACCCACCGAATCGAAATCAACCGGCGTGGACGCAAAGCGTGAGAGACTGAGCCTGGCTCGATCCGCCAGCTCTGCGAGCTGACGCGCCTGGGTCGGCGGCAAGAATTGGAGCGACTCTTTGGTCATACGCATCCCCGTGTGACAATTAGGTACAGGCTCTATTATATCACGGATAGATTTTCGATGCAAACGTTATTTCTCTTTAGCCCCTCCGTAAGCAATTCGTAACAGTTTGCGCGCTGGCGCGAGGATTCTCTTTGACAAAACGCCCTGGCGGGCTATAATGCGCCTTCGTTGCGCGGTACAAGGCGCTGCGAGCGCGAATTTTCAGGCCGGTTGCACGGCTCAAGGAATGTGACGTCTGCGGCGACACTGGATGTCGCCGCAAATGTCTGTCTACAAGGATGAGGGAGCATGAATAGAAAAACAACGGTTCCATTAGTGCTCGTTCTGCTGTTGGCAGCATTTGCATTATACCTGGTGGTACCCACCCAGCACCCTAATTGGTTGAAGCAATTGCTTGTCTGGCAGCCGGAGAAAGCGCGATCTCTGGACTTCCGTCTGGGGCTGGATTTGCAGGGCGGTTTGCAGGTGCTTATGGTGGCGGATGTGCCCTCGGATCAGGCGTTGTTGCCGGAGACGATGCGCGCGGCGGCGCAAGTCGTTGAGGGACGTGTGAATGCGTTGGGCTTGAGCGAGCCGGTGGTGCAAGTGCAGGGGGCGCGGCGGCTTATCGTCGAGTTGCCCGGCATTGCCGATCCAGAGCAGGCGATTGATACGATTCGAGATACGGCGTTGCTGGAGTTTGCTGAACCGCCGGTCGGCGCGGGTATTGCGGACCTCGAACCGGGGCTGGTCATTAGCACGACGTATGGCCTCGGTGCGGATGCGGCGGCCCTGCCCGGTATGTACAACACCATTCTGGTTGGCGATGCGCTCGATACGGCTTTTGCCAGCATAGATGATCGCACCGGACAGCCGATGGTGGTGATTCGCTTCAAGTCGGCGGATGCGCAACGTTTCCACGAGTACACCCGCGCCAACATTGGGCGGCCCCTGTGCATGGTTCTGGACAAGACCATCCTCTCTTGCCCCACCATCCGCGATGCAATCTCCGGCGGCGAAGCCACGATTTCTGGCGGCTTCACCATCGAAAGTGCGCAGCAGCTGGCAATTCAGTTGCGCTACGGCGCGCTCCCGATTCCGCTGCGTATCGAGAGCTATCGCGCTATCGGCCCGTCGCTGGGCGCGATCTCGGTAGAGAAGAGCATTCGCGCCGGGTTGATCGGCTTGCTGGTGGTGTTCCTGTTCATGTTGATCTACTATCGTCTCAATGGCGTTGCAGCAGATCTGGCGTTGGCGCTTTATGTGCTGCTCAATATGCTGGCGTTCAAATTGCTGCCGGTGACGATGACGTTGCCCGGCATCGCCGGTTTCCTGCTCTCGGCGGGCATGGCGGTGGATGCCAATATCCTCGTCTTCGAGCGCATGAAGGAGGAGCTGCGTCACGGACGCTCGCTGGAGCGTGGGGCTGAAGTCGGTTTCGCCCGCGCCTGGACCTCTGTGCGGGATTCGCATCTGGCGACGCTTTTGACGTGCGCCATCCTCTGGTTCTTCGGTAGCGCCTTCGCTGCCAGTCTGGTCAAGGGCTTTGCGCTTACGCTGGCGCTAGGTACCCTGATCAACTTGTTCACGGCGGTTTTCGTCACCCGCACCTTTGTGCGCACCGCGCTGGGGTTGCTGGGTGAGGAGCGGATGCGCCGTCACCCCTGGCTGTTGGGCGTTTAAGGAGGCAACTCATGATTGACTTTGTACGCAATCGTAAAACCTACTTCATCCTTGCCGGGGTGTTGGTGTGCTTGAGCCTGGCTGCGATGATCGTTTCGTATGCCAGCTATGGGCAGTTGTTGCGCATCGGCATTGATTTCCGGGGCGGGAGCCTCTTCTCGGTGCAGTTCGCGGCGCCGGTCTCAGAGGAGGCGATCCGCGCGGCTTTTGCTGCCGAGGACTACACCGGCACTATCGTGCAGCAGCTCGGCGATCCCGGCGACAACCTCTGGCAGATCCGCACCAGCTTCGCCACTACCGATGAGGTCAACGCGGTGCTGGAGCGTCTCGATGCGACCGTAGGGCCGGTGGATCGCGGCAATTCATTCGTGGATACTGTTGAAGCCTCGGTCGGCGCGGAAGTGGCGCGCTATGCTGCGCAGGCGATGGCTGTGGCGACGCTGGCGGTTCTCGGCTTCATCTGGTTCTCGTTCCGCAAGGTGCCCAATCCCGTGCGCTATGGCGTTGCTTCAGTGGTAGCGATGCTCATCAACGTGGTGGTGGCGTTGGGCTTCTACGCGCTGATGGGGATGCTTCAGGGCTGGGAGGCGGATGCGCTGTTTCTCACGGCGATTCTCACGGTGATTGGGTTCTCGGTGGAGGATATCATCGTGGTCTTCGACCGCATCCGCGAGAATATCCCGCGCCATCGCGGGGAGCCTTTCGCGCTCATCATCAATCGCAGTATTATGGAGACGTTGCACCGTTCGCTGGCGACGCAGCTCAATGCGATGTTTGTGATGATCGCTATTTTGCTGTTCGGCGGCGCTACGCTCAAGCCTTTCATCGCGGTGATGCTGGTCGGAATGCTCAGCGAAACCTTCACCTCGATGTTTGTGGCGGTGCATATTGTTGCCTTGTGGGAAGAGCGCGGGGCGCGTCGCAGCGTCGGTTTGGCGCGCGCATAGCCTTTCATCTGCAAAGCGGGCCACTGTTTGTGGCCCGCTTTGTGTTGAGTTTTACAGCCTATGGATTCTGTGTTATATTCACTTTTGTGATGCGTTTTCTTACCCCCAACGGTTTGTGGCTGCTGGTGCTCGCGCTGCCCATTGTGGCGCTCTATGTGCTGCGCCTGCATCGTCGCGCAGAGCACGTCCCCAGCCTGCAGCTCTGGCAGGCGGCGGCGGAAGATCGCCGCGCGAATCGCCCCTGGCAGAAGCTGCGCCGTCGCTGGTTGATGTTGTTGCAATTGCTCATCCTGTTGCTGCTGGCGTTTGCCGCCGCGCGCCCTGCTGTTCCGGCGCCCCGCGCGCCCCAGGGACAGAGTCTCGTGTTGTTGGATGTCTCCGCGAGTATGCAGGCGCGGCAGGCGGATGGGCGTTCACGCTTCGAGACGGCGCTCGCAGCATTGCGAGAGCTCGCGGCAGCGCTGGAGGCGGCCGGCCAGGGCGGCAGCCGCGTCACCGTGATTGCGGTAGGCCCGGAGCCGACGTTGCTGCTGCGTGATGGCGATGCCGGGGCGTTGCGCCGCGCGTTGCCGCTTTTCGCCCCCACGGATGGCGTCGCCGATTGGGACGCGGCTGCGGCGTTGGCGGTGGGTCTGGCGACCGAATCCGAGGTTGCCACGCTGGTCATCACCGATGGGGCGATTTCCGGCCTGTTGCCGGCGCTGCCGGGCAATGTGGAATGGCTCGTCATCGGCGATGCGGCGTCTAATGTGGGGCTGACGGCCCTTTCTCTGCGGCGCAGCGCTGAGACGTACACCGCTTTTGTGCGCGTTCGCAACGCCGGCCCGGCGCGACAAGTCACATTGTTGTTGCTCGCGGAGAGCGAGGTGGTGGGGCGTCGCGTGCTCGATTTGCCGGAGGATGGGGAGGCGGCGCTGTCGTTCCCCGATCTGCCGATCCGCCGCTGGTTCGAGGCGCGTCTCGAAGGGGCAGCGGATGCGTTCTCCCTCGACGACCGTGCCTGGATTGCTGCGCCGGTTGCCGGCAGCGGCAAAGTGTTGCTGGCAACGCCGGGCAATCGCTTTCTCGATCTGGCTTTGCGGTCGCTGCCGGGGATTGTGGTGGAACAGAGCGCCGCGCTGCCGCAGGATACCGCCGGCTATGGCGTAGCGGTGGTGGATGGGGCAACTTTCTCGCCGCTG
>CAZDSF010000014.1:28411-61038 GCA_964508025.1 uncultured Anaerolineales bacterium | reverse complement strand
TGCCGGTCGTGCGGCCCACCGTCACCGAGACCACGGCGCTTGGCGCGGCTTATGCCGCCGGGCTAGCCGTGGGCTTCTGGAAGGATACGGACGAGCTGCGGCAAAACTGGGGCGTGGATTACATCTTTGAGCCGGGGATGGACGCGGAACAGAAAGAGTCACTCTACGGCGGGTGGCAGAAGGCCGTCGAGCGGACGTTTGAGTGGGTGGAAGAGTAGATTTTTGATTCTAGATTGTGGATTTTGGAGCGCGCTGTTCTTGAAGATAAATCTATGGTAGACGAACAACTTTTGCAAGAGGTTACGCGCCGCTTGGTGGAGCAATTTGAGCCTGAACAAATCATCTTGTTCGGCTCCCAAGCTTGGGGCACGCCCACTGCCGGCAGCGATCTGGATGTGCTGGTCATCGTCAGCGATAGCGAACTCTCTGAATACGAACGTGCGGTTCAGGGACATACCGCGTTGAGCGGGTTGGATATGGCAAAGGATGTTATTATCAAGACGCGCATCGAGTTTGACTTCTTCCGCCAGGTGCGCGCATCGCTGGAATACAAAATTGCCCGCGAAGGGAAGGTGCTCTATGACCGACGCCAAAATGCAGTTGGTGCAGAGTTGGCTTACCAAAGCGCAGCGTGATCTGGCTTCGGCGCGGGTTTTGGCTGCGCATACGCCACCCTTGTTGGAGACAGCGATTTACCATTGCCAACAAGCCGCCGAGAAAGCGCTCAAAGGGTATCTGGCGTTTTGCGACCGGGAGATTGAGCGCGTCCACGATCTCGAAGTGCTGGTTCGCGCGGCTCAATTGGATGCGCCAACCTTTGCTGATTGGACAGCTGCCGCCATCCGCTTGACGCCTTACGCCCGCATCTATCGCTATCCGGGTTACGCATCTGAACCAAGCCGCCAACAATTCGCGCAAGCGCTCACCGACGCTGAAGCGTTGTATGCGTTTGTGTTGTCGCTGTTGCCACAGGAAATCCGTCCAGAAAATGAGTAAAACCGAACATTTATCTCCAGTTATCGCTCTGGCATGAACTAATGAATGAGATGCAAACTATCATCACCACTATCCTGAAGCACTACCCTGAAGTGCAGGCGGTGTACTTGTTTGGCTCTTACGGCGCAGGCAACTTCCGCCCTGATAGTGACGTTGATCTCGCTTTGCTGTTACCGCCCGCACAGGCGCGGCGCGAGCGCACGCTGCATCTCAGTCCTTGCCAGGCCGAGCTGCAAACCACTCTGGGCCGCGAGGTGGATTTGCTCAACGCCCGGCAGGTATCTACCGTTTTCCAGAAAGAAATCATCACCGGCCAGCGTATCTATTGCGCCGACGAGTACGCGGCTGACGAGTTCGAGATGTTGACGCTGTCTTACTATCAGAAGCTCAATGAAGAACGCCAACACATTCTGGAAGCGTTCTACCGCACCGGGAGGGCTTACGCAGTATGAATGACATCATCATCAACAAAGTACAGAGCATTCAGCGGTGCATTGCCCGCGCGCGCGAGGAATATTACAAAGACCCCCAGGGTTTTGCGGATGATTACACCCTTCAGGATGCTGCCATCTTGAACGTGTTACGCGCCTGTGAGCAAAGCATTGACCTGGCAAATCATCTTGTGCAGGTGTATCAGCTAGGCGTCCCCGTTGCCAGCGCACAAAGTTTTGAACTGCTACAAGTCAAAGGCATCATTGAAGCTACGCTTGCCGAAAAACTCCAGCACATGGTGCGTTTTCGTAACATCGTTATTCATCAATACCAACGCGCCGATATTGAGATCGTTCAACAGATCATTGTTTCGGGTTTGGATGATCTAATTGCATTTGGAGATCGGGTCATGGCTTTTAGTGCGCGCCAATAGCGCTCCTTTGCACTTCTCTGTATTGTGATTTTTGATTTGCAAATTTGCGGATTTTTCAGGAGGACTTTATGCACGAACCTTATGACATCATCATTATTGGCGCGGGGATTGTGGGGGCGATGACTGCCCGTTGGCTCTCACGCTACGATCTGCGTATCCTGTGGATCGAGAAGGAGAGCGACATCTGCACCGGCGCGACGGCGGCGAACTCCGCGCTCGTCCACGCCGGGCATGACGCCGTGCCCGGCTCACTCAAGGCGGAGATGAACGTGAAAGCCAATCCGATGTGGGATCGGCTGTCTGAGGAGCTCGATTTCGCTTTTGGGCGGACGGGGGCCTACGTCGTCGCCATTGGTGCGGAGGAATGCGCCAAACTGGAGCAGCTGCTCGCCCGCGCGCAGCAAAACGGCGTGCCCGCCGAGATCATCAGCGGCGCGGAGATGCGCCAGCGCGAGCCGCAGATCAACCCGGAGGTGAGCGGCGCGCTGCACATCCCCACCGGCGCGATTGTGGATCCCTGGGGCGCGACCATCGCCGCTGCCGAGAACGCCGTAATGAACGGCGTGGCGTTGCGGCTGAACACACGTTTTGAGGACTTCATCTTCGCGGAGACCGAGGACGGGCGACCGACGACCGAAGAAGCATCCCGGTCATCGGTCATCGGTCATCGGTCAGATGAGCGGTGCATTATCGGGATACGAACCAACCAGGGCGACTTCTACGCTCGGTGGGTCATCAACGCCGCCGGGCTGTTTGCGGATGAAGTCATGCACAAGGCCGGCGTGCGCCCGGAGTTCCAGATCACGCCCCGGCGCGGCGAGTATTTCGTCATGGATCGCAACCAGGTGGAGATCAATAATGTGTTGTTCCCTGTGCCTACTGCCATCAGCAAGGGCATCCTGGTGACGACCACCCTGCACGGCAACACGCTCGTTGGCCCGAATGCGGAGAATATTGAAGACAAGAGCGATGTGGACGTGACCCCGGCCGGCATGGCGGAAATCTGGGCGGGCGCGCAGAAGCTCACGCCGGGCCTCAAGCAGCGTGATGTGATCGCGGTCTTCGCGGGGCTGCGGCCTGGCGGCAACGCGCCTTGCGCCAATCCAGAGGTCAACTACAACCACGATTTCATCATCGAGATTCCGGCGGAGGTCGCGGGCTTCGTCAACCTCGGCGGGATGGAGTCCCCCGCGCTCACTGCCGCGCCCGCCATCGCCAAGCGCGTGGTGGAATTGCTGCAAGGCGCGGGCGAGCCGCTGCCAGAGAAAGCGGACTGGAACCCCATTCGCCCGGCGCGGCCCGTCTTCCGGCATCTCACGAAAGATGAGCAAGCCGCGTTGGTGGCGCAGGATCCGCGCTACGGGCGCATCATCTGCCGCTGCGAATACGTCACCGAGGGCGAAATTGTTGCTGAAATCCACGCGCCCATCCCTGCAACCACCTACGACGCCATCAAGCGCCGCACCTGGCTCGGCACAGGCCGCTGTCTGGGCGGCTTTGATATGCCGCGCGTCGTCGAAATCCTCGCGCGTGAGCTGGGTCAAGATGTGCTAGCGATTAGCAAAAAGGGCGCGGGATCGGAGTTCTTGTATCGCAAGACGAAGGAAGTGGCGTAAAGCAGGGACTTAGGCAGTGCGTACACGCGATTGTCTGTAGTACAAAAACCGTGTAGAATGAAAGCGTATTACAGTTTTGCGAACGATAGGAGTTTCGTATGGAGATGGTAACCGTATCCCCTAAGTTCCAAGTGGTGATTCCGCTGAAAGTGCGCCAGGCGCTGGGTATCAAGCCTGGGCATAAGGTGCAGGTGATTCAGTATCAGGATCGTATTGAACTGATCCCGTTGCAACCTATTGAGACCATGCGCGGGTTCCTGAAGGGGATAGATACAAGTATCGAATGTGAACCGGATCGTTCGCTATGATGAATGTGGTGGATTCTTCGGGTTGGCTGGAATATTTCGCCGATGCGTCCAACGCTGATTTCTTCGCTGAGGCCATCGAGTCTACAGCGCATTTGATTGTGCCGGTGATCACATTGTACGAGGTGTTCAAGCGCGTTTGCCAGCAGCGCGATGAAGATGCCGCGTTAAAGGCTGTTGCATTGATGATGCAGGGGCAGGTGGTGGATTTGGATGCGCTGCTGGCTTTGAACGCCGCCAGATTGTCGCTGGATTTCGCGTTGCCACTGGCAGATAGCGTGATTTTAGCCACAGCACAATTGTATCACGCCACGTTATGGACGCAGGACGCACATTTCCGGGATGTACCCGGCGTGCGGTATGTTGAAAAAAGATAGCCAGGGAGGACTGAACGATGCTAGATCTGGATCGCATTACTTTTGACCCACAGATGTTAGGGGGAAAGGCCTGTATTCGTGGGATGCGTATTGCCGTCACGCTCATCGTCAACCTGGTCGCCAATGGTATGAGCTGGGATGCTATCCTGACTGAATATCCCGATCTAGAAATTGAAGATATCCGGCAATCTTTGCGCTATGCCGCCTGGGCGGCCGAGGATTCGGTGTACCTGACCGCAGAGGCAATGGTATGAAGTTTTTGCTGGATATGGGCTTGGCTCAAAACACAGCATGTTTCCTGCGGGATTTGGGCCATGATGCGGTGCATCTGCGCGAGCAAGGCTTGCAACGTTTGTTAGATGAGGATATTGTTGAAAAGGCGCAAGATGAAAACCGCGTTATCATTACTCATGATTTGGATTTTGGCCGTATCATTGCGTTGAGCCGACGCCAATTGCCCAGTTTGGTCACTTTGCGCCTCAGCAATATGTGTCCCCAGGTGGTCAATGATTACCTGGAATATGTGCTTGAACATTGGCTTGTTGATCTTGCAAACGGGGCGATGATCAGCGTAACCGATGAAACCATACGAGTACGGCGATTGCCTGTGCAGTAATCTGACTTACGCATTACTTTTTCCGAAAGGTAAATTTTATGACCCAAGCACTCAAATCACACTACGATGTTATTGTTATCGGCGCGGGGCCGGGGGGATTGGCCGCCGCTATTGAGGCCAAGAAGCACGGCGCGGATGATGTGCTGATGATTGACCGCGACCTGGAGCTCGGCGGCATTCTGCTCCAGTGCATCCATAACGGCTTCGGTGTGGAGACGTTCAAGGAAGACTTACCCGGCCCTAGCTACGCGCAGCGTTTCATCAATGAGGCGCAGACGGTGGGGATTGACTATCTGCTCGATACCATCGTGCTGGATGTGACGCCGGAGCGCAAAGTCACCACCACTGGGACACGGACGGGCTTCAAGGAGCTCAGCGCCACGGCGATTGTGCTCTCGATGGGCTGCCGCGAGCGCACCCGCGCGCAAATCCGCATCCCCGGCCCGCGTCCCTCCGGCGTCTTCACGGCGGGGACGGCGCAGCGCTGGGTCAACGTCGAAGGCTACATGCCCGGCAGCCGCTTCGTCATCCTGGGGTCGGGCGATATCGGCATGATTATGGCCCGCCGCCTCACCTTCGAGGGTGCCAAAGTCGAGCGCGTGCTGGAGGTGATGCCCTATCTCAGCGGCCTGAGCCGCAACTATGTCCAGTGCTTGCTCGATTTCGACATCACCTTGCAGCTGCAACACACGGTCAAGCGCATCATCGGCAAAGACCGCGTGGAGGCCATCGAAGCGGTGGCGGTGGATGACAAGTGGCAGTTCATCCCCGGCACCGAGGAGATCATTCCCTGTGACACGCTGCTGCTTTCCGTGGGCCTCATCCCAGAGAATGAGCTCTCGCAGAAAGCCGGCGTCGCACTCGACCCTGTCACTGCCGGGCCGTATGTGGACGATGGTTTCCTCACTAACGTCCCCGGCATCTTCGCGGCGGGCAACGTCGTCCATGTGTACGATCTGGTAGATTGGGTCACAGCCGCCGGGCGCACCGCCGGCAAGCGCGCGGCGATGTACGCCACCGGCTGTTGCAATCTGGAGCCGGTCTATGTGCCCACCAAGGCCGGCGATAACGTGCGCTACGTCGTGCCGCACCAGATTGATCCCGAAACGCTCACCCAAGACAGCATCATGTTGCAAATGCGCGTCACCAGGCCGCTGGAGCAGCCCGTTACCGTGCAAGTCACCGATGGCGACACGCTCATCGCCAAGAAGAGCGAACGCTACGCCCGCCCCGGCGAGATGGTGAGCCTGACGCTCAAGGCGAAGGAATACGACGCGGTGCGGAAGGCAAAAACGTTAAAGGTGAGTGTTGTGCCAAAATAATGCGTACTGCGTACTGCGTAAGGAGATTTCATTACATACATTACGCAGTACGTATTACGCAGTACGGAATTGAAAACTGCGGAGTTAATAACATGAGTATTACTGAAAAAATGATCTGCATCACCTGCCCGATGGGATGTACGTTGGAAGTGAATCATGATGGGGCAACCGTCCTCAGTGTGGAGGGGAATACCTGCAAGCGTGGGGAAAAGTACGTTCAGGAGGAGCTCTCCGATCCGCGCCGGATGGTAGCGAGCACCGTGCGCGTGCAGGGCGGCATCCATCCGCTGGTGCCGGTCTACACCGAGGCGCCCATCCCCAAGCCGCGCATCCACGAACTGCTGGCGCAGCTCCGCGAAGTGGAACTCGCAGCGCCGGTGACGATGAACCAGGTCGTGCTGGAGAACGTGCTGGGCGAGGGCATCAATGTCATCGCCAGCCGGGATATGCCCAGGGTGGCAGAATAGGAGTTTTGTTGCGGGAGGGTGATGTAAGCAGACCTTAAATGCGTGAAGAATCCTTGCTCGTCTTTCTCTATATTGGCGTGTATGGCATGTATAAGGTGTTTTGGGGAAGGAGGGGGAGCCATGTGGAACTTTCGACGTGTTATAGGATTGTGTCTGCTGTTCACTCTGGTCGCTTGCGCGCATCCTGCAGCGCCAACTTCACCGCCGCCCACTGTGACCGATTCTCTAACGTCCGCTGCTGATAGTGCTGAACCGGTGGAATTGATCGTCTGGGCGGAGTACTGGACGATGGAAACGGCGAACTCTGATCCCGATGGACGGGGGCGCTATGGACGCTATATCGTGGAGCAGTTTGAAGCCGAACATCCTGGCGTTACGGTGCGGCTCGAATTTCATGGGTGGGATGAGGCGCTGCGGCAGAATCTCTTCAATGCTTTGTTGGCCGGCACGGCTCCAGATGTCGTGGTCGGTGAGAGCTTCTTTCGTCCGCTGATTCTTAGCGGCGATTTGTTGCCGTTGGATGCTCTGCTGAAGGACATTCGCGGCGATTTGCTGCCAGGTACGTATCAAGCTGTAGCTTATGATGGACATATCTACGGGTTGCCGGCATTCACCGGCGTGTTTGGCTTCGAACGGAATTGCAAAGTGGTGACGGCTGCCGGTTTTGATTGTGAGCGCCCGCCTCAGACGTGGGATGAATTGCTGTTTCAGGCGCGCGTGATAACGGAACAGGGCAACGGCGCCTATTATGGGTATACCATTCAAGGGCCGGTAGCGACTTCAACCGGCAGCGTGTTGCGGCTTGGCGTGTTGCTGGCGCAAGCCGGCGCCGATCTCTGCACGGAGGATTGCTCGCGCCCGTATTTCAACAATCCCCAAGCCGTGCCGGTGTTGGAATTCCTGCGTGACCTCTATCATTACACGCCTCCGGGGTTGGCTTTCAATCCCGATGAAGGGCAAATCTACGAGCAGCTCTTTCGGGGCCTCTCGGCTTATCAGATTGCCGGCAGCTGGCATCCGCAGTGGGCTTTGGATACCGGTTGTGAGGATTGTCGTTATTCCTCGGTTCCTGTGCCTGTCCCCGGCGCCGAGGCTAACCTGGTTGTCGGCAACGTGATCTACGCGGTCCTGGCGCAGAGTCAGCATCCAGACCTTGCCGCCGAATGGGTCAAGTTCCTGGTGCGGGATGATGTGCAGGCGTTGATCTATCCCACATTGGGGCGGTTGCCTACCACCCGACCTGCGTTGCAGACATTGCGTCAGAGCGCGGATCCTGCGATGCAGCCTTTCATCAATGAGCTCTTAGAAAACCCAAATCTGACTGTGTTGCCGCAGTGGCAGACGCAGCCGCAGGAGCTCTGGCGGATCTATAACGAGATGTTGTTGCAAGTGCTAACCACACAGCGCCCTATCCCCGAGCTCATGGATGAAGCCCAGCGTCTGGCTCTGGAGGTCGCCGGCGAGTGAGACGTTTGGCTGTTGGCGACGGTTCTTATGCCCTTCGCACCAGAATGACCCTGGTCTTTCTGGCGGTGATATTGGCGGCGTTGGGGGTGTTGGTGTTGATATACACGCACTCCACACGCGCCGCACTCCTCGGAGAAGCCAATCAGACGCTCTACGCAGCGGCATTACGCACGGCCACGAGCATTGATGCTTTCCTGGGCACGAATCGCGCCACAGTGCGCGCCGAAGCCATGCTGCCGGAGATTGTCGCCTTCATGGCGCTTTCTCCAGAAGCGCAGACCACTGCGCTGCAAGAGAGCGCCATTCTGGAAGTCTTGAATACGCTGCGCCAGAAGGATTTCTTCCATATCGAATCGTATGGGATTCTGAATCGTGAGGGCATTAATGTGGCGGATACATCCAGACCGTATGTCGGCCTGGATGAGTCAGCCACAGATTATTTTCGTCGCCCATTCGAGACAGGCATTCCTTACATTTCACCCGTGCGTTTTTCTGACCGGGTCGGCGGCGTTTACTTCCATTTCAGCGCCCCTATTCGCAATGAAGTGGGCTTGATTGTGGGCGTGTTGCGGGTGCGTTATAGTGTGGGCTTTTTGCAGCAGTTGGTCACGGAGATGCGGGGCAGCGCCGGGCCAGGGTCGTTTGCCATTCTGCTAGATGAGAACTCTTTACGGCTGGCTCATGATACTAGCGCAACCCTGGTTTTCAAAACGGCGACGCCGCTCGATCCTGAAATTGCACAGGTGTTGCGTGATCTGGGGCGGCTCCCTCATCTCCCCCCAGAGAAAGCAGCTACTGATGTGCCCGCGTTTCAAGCGGGATTGTTGCATGCTGATAAAAACCCATTCTTCGTTGCTGATGCGCATGATGGGACTACGCCGTTGGAGCAACTGGCGGTGGTGCGGCTGGTGAATCAACCCTGGTATGTTGTCTTTGCCCAATCGCAAGATACTTTCCTGACGCCGATAGATCGTGCAGTGCGCGTGACGGTGATCTGGGCGGTGATCGTTGCTGTGGTGGTCGCTGCGGTCGCTTTTGGCGTTGTCAACTGGCTCACCCGTCCGGTAATCCATCTCACTGCTGTTGCGGAGAAAATTGCGGCAGGGGATTTGACCGTTGAGGCGCGCGTTGAATCCAGGGATGAGGTCGGGCGCCTGGCGTTGACCTTCAACGCGATGACGGCGCAGCTGCGCGGTATGTTGGATGGGCTGTATGAGACGAATGAACAGCTTCGCCAGGAAATCCGCGAGCGCCGGCGCATGGAAGAAGAGCGCCGGGTCTTGTTGGAGCGCGAGCAACAACAACGGTTACTGGCAGAGACGTTGCGTGAAGTGACGCTCGCGCTGACGTCGCAGAGCGCTTTGGAGGCAGTTCTCGCGGAGATTCTGGAGCAGGCGCAGCGGATCGTGCCCTATTGCACCGCCCATATTGCGTTGCTGGAGGGCGATCGGTTGCGCCCGGTGCGTTGGTCCGGTTACACGCATCCTGATGCAGAGGAATATATTCGCGCCATGCACCAGCAGTTATCGCAGCTGCCGATTGACCTGGAAGCGGTACAGCATGGCAATCCGATTCTGATTGCCGACACACAGCAAGATGCGCGCTGGCGCATTTTTGCGGAGACAAATTGGATTCTATCGTATCTGGTGCTGCCCATCCGTCTCCAGGAACGGGTGTTGGGGGTGCTGCGCTTCCATGGCGATACGGCGAACTTTTTCTCGCCAGAGCACATTCAACGCCTTCTGCCTCTGGTCAGCGCTGCGGCGATCGCTATCCAGAAGGCGACGCTTGTCGAGGGGTTGGAAGCGGAGGTTGCGGCGCGGACTGCTGAAATTCGCGCTGAGCAAGAGAAGAGCGAGACCCTGCTTCGCAGCATTGCCGATGCGATTGTGATGACGGATTGTGACATGCGCGTGCAGTACATCAATCCTGCCTACACGCATTTGACCGGCTTTACCCTGTCTGAGACGCTAGGACGTTCCCTGGACACGCTGATGGAGGCGCCGCCCGGCGTCTGGGCTGCGATTCAGACCACGTTAGCGCAGGATCGTATTTGGGAGGGCGAGATTGCCGCGCGCCGTAAGGATGGCGGCGTCGCTGATGTGGCGATCACCATCGCGCCGGTTTACGACGCGGCGAATCGGCGTGTGGGGCACGTTGCCAGCCATCATGATATCAGTTGGCGCAAACGTTTCGAGCGGGCGCGCCAGCAGTTCCTCACCAATGTTTCCCACGAATTGCGCACGCCTGTCACCGTGTTGCAGCTCTATCTGCGCTTTCTCCGTCAGGGGCCAAATGCGGAGAAGGCGGCTGGTTATCTACAGAAGGCGACGGAGGCGAGCGAGCAGCTGCTCAATCTGGCCCAGCATTTTCTGGCGGTGACGGCTTTAGAATCAGAACCGGGGGTCACGGATTGGCGCCCGATTGATTTGGCGCAACTGGTAGATGATTTGATCGCTTATCGTCGAGGGCGCGCTGCTGCGCAAGTTGCGGTGCTGCACGTAGCATCATTGCCTGCCGATTTGCCCAATGTCAGGGGCGATCCTGAACGGCTGTCTCATGCGTTGAAAGAGATTCTGGATAATGCGCTCAGCTTCACCCCGGCTGAAGGGCGGGTCAGTTTGGAACTCAGAGCTGCGCAGCATCTTGAACGATCAGGTGTAGCCATCATCGTTACGGATACTGGGCCAGGTATTGGGAGCGAAGAGCGCGAGCACATCTTTGAGCTTTTCTATCGGGGCGCCGCTGCGGTTTCTCGATCTCTGCCTGGTATGGGGTTGGGGTTGAGCACGGCTCAGCGGATTGTGCAGGCGCATGGTGGGCAGATTACCTTCCACAGTGCCCCCGATGAGGGCAGCACCTTCACCGTGTGGCTGCCGGCTGCGTAGCGCGTAGGCGCATGTTCAATCGAAGCCGTCGGGCAGGCTGCGACGCTCGGGACGGGTATCCAGCTGTAGGGTGATAGCATCCCAGAGCTCGCGGTCATCGAGGGTCAGCAGGCTCAGCGCGACGCCGCCATTGTTGCCATGCGCTGCTCTTCCCGCCCGGTGCAGGTAGGTGGTCGCGGCAGCCGGCATGTCGAAATTGATGACATGGGAGATCCCGGTCACGTTGAGTCCCTGCGCGGCGGCATCGGTGGTCACCAGAATGCCGAAGGTCCCTGCGCGGAAGCCCTCGATAGCGATATTGCGTCGCTTGGGGGAGAGTTCATCCGTGAGCAACGCTGTCGCATAGCCGGCATGTTTTAGTTTTTCCCCCAGCCGTTTGGCGCGGAAGCGCGTCTCGCAGAAGATGAGCAGCGTTTTGGATGGCAGCTCGCCCATCTCCAACAGCGCGAGCAGCGCCTCTGCCTTGAATTCCGCAGCGACGGGGTAGATTATATGGGCGACCGGTGCTGTGGGCATCACCTCGCCGACCTGGATGGTTGTGGGCGCGCGCAGTAGGGTCTGGCTTAGCTTGCGCAGTTCGTCATTATCTGTGGCGGAAAAGAGCAGGGTTTGGCGCTGCTGCGGTGTGACCTTGAGAATGCGCCAGAGATCAGGCAGGAACCCCATATCGCAGAGCCGATCCAATTCTTCGAGCACCAGCATCCCCACTCGTGAAAGATCCACCGTGCCGCGATTCAGGTGTTCGATGAGCGCCGCCGGACAGGCAACTACGATCTCAACGCCATCGCGTAGCATTTCCAGCTGGGCGGAGATTTGTCCGCCGTACAGCGCCAGACTGCGCACGCGGGTGTGCTGTCCGAAATGCTCAATCTCGCTGTAGATCTTCTCCGTGAGTTCCTGAGTCGGGGTAAGAATCAAGCCCTGGATGCGCCCACGCGGGCCGAAGAGGGCGTGCTGGAGGAGCGGCAATACCATAACGGCGCTTTTGCCGTCGCCTGGGGGACACAGCACGAGCACATCCTGTCCTTCCATGATGGGAGGCAGCGCCAGTTCTTGCACCGCCGTGAGCGGTTGGCTCGCCAGGTCTCCCAAACCGGCCAGTATGCGTGGATGGAGGTCGAAGTCCTCGAATGTCATTGCCATGTCTCCAATACAGAAGCCGCCGCATCTTACCTCTTTGGTGATTATACCATACCATAAAACAGCGTTCAATCGCCCTTTTTGCGCGTTTGCACCACTGTGGTCGCGCCGGCCCAGAAGAGGGTTTGCGCCAGCAGCGCCCCCCAGGCAGTGAGCAGATGCGCCTCCGAATGTTCCCAACTCAAGCCGAGCTTGGAACGGGGGCGGCTGGCAGAATCGCAGCTGAAATCTTTCTGCAATCCTGTACCATCGGCGCGCGGCAGCTCCACCACGGTGCAGACGCGCGCTTCCTCGTTCAGCCGGTGCATGTCCACGGTCGCGCCCAAGGCATCCATCGTCCAGTTGGAGATCGCCAGCTTCGAGGCGGGATTGTCGGGCAGGGGGAACATCACGCCCGAAAGCACAATCTGCACGAAGAGCTGAATCAGGATGATGTAGAGCACCACGTCAGCGCTGGGCGTCATAGCGGAGATGAACAATCCCAGCATGATGCTCGCCACCACGGCCAGCAACAACGTGACGAAGAGTTCCAGCGCGCCGAAGGGGAAGAAATCGAAGATCGGCCTAATACCCAAATCTATCTTGAGCGCCAGAATCAACAGCACGCTCGCCACTTGAATCACGGCAAATAGCCCCAACACCAGCACTTTCGAGAGCACATACGCACTCACTTTCAGGTTGACCGAGCGCTCGCGCTTGAAGACGGCGCGCTCCTTGACGATCTCGTAGGATGCGCCGAAGGTGCCTGCCTGGGTCAGGGCCAGGCCCAGCATCAAGACGAGCTGCTGCGCGGTGGGTTGGGGATTGTAGTTCTCACTGGTTTTGACCGGCATGGCATCGAGCTGCTCCGTAATGGCGCGTTCGAGCGCGCGGTCGGCTTCTGCGGCAGAAAGGTCGCCGGCAGCGTCATCGTCCATGCCCGTGAGGAGCATCAACTTGAGTCGCGTCTCGACCTGCGCGCGCGGCAGTTCCCAGCCCACCAGCGCGTTCTTGTCGCTGACCAGCATAAAGAGCAGCCCGATCAACGGCATCATCATCAACAGGATGAAAAGCGTCCGCAGATCGTTGCGGATTAACGCCAGTTGCCGCCGCGCCAGGATCATCGTTTGCCGTAGCCTCGAATCGCGCGCCTTCTTGGGGGCGGGATGAACGTCGGGCGTGCTGCTCGGAGCTTTTCCCAGATCAGCCTGCCGCGCGGCGACGTAGGTTTGAAACAGCGACGAGCGCTGGTAGTGTTCAGCCCACAATAACCCGGCGGGAATCCGCGTTGCTGCGCCATCGCCGGGCTGTTGCGCCAGGCGCGCCTGCACCGGCGCGAGATAGGGTTGCAGCTCCGCTGCGGGCAGCTTGCCGGCGGCAGGATTGACCTCCTCGGACAGTTTGAGGTAAATGTCGGCAAAATCCCGCGCCTGGAAGAAGCTGATAGCCTCACGGGGTGGGCCGTAGTACGCGAGATGCCCCTGCACCAGAAACGTGACGTGATCGCATTGCTCGATGTTCGCCGTGGCATGCGTTACCAGGACCACCGTGCGCCCCTGGTCGGCGAGGCGATTCAGGTCGAACATCATCTTCTTCTCCAGGCCCGGATCCAGCCCGGAGGTGGGTTCATCGAGGAAGAGCAAATCGGGTTCGGCGAGCAGTTCTACGGCGATGCTCACGCGCTTGCGCTGTCCCCCGCTCAGCACGCGTACCGGCTTGGCGACGTGCTGGGTCATCTCCACCATCTCTAGCACATCCTTGATGCGCGCCTCGATCTCCGCAGCGCTGGCATCCGGCAGGCGCAATTTGGCGGCGTACCACAACGCCTGCCGCACCGATAGTTCCCGGTGGATGATGTCATCCTGGGGCACGTAGCCCATCAGCGTGCGGTAGGTTCCCAGGTTGGCGTAGAGATTCTCGCCATCAATCAGCATTTGCCCATGTGTGGCGGGATTGAAGCCGTTCATTGCTTTGAGCAGCGTGCTTTTGCCCGCGCCGCTGCCACCCACCAACGCGATGAACTCGCCTGCCTGCACCGAAAGCGAAATATTGCTGAGGATCATGCGCCCGTCGGAGACCTGCTTTCCCAGGTTGATCGTATCCAAACGATGCCCTCGGCTCATCGAAGCGCTTAGCCCTTGCGTGTGCAAATCGTAGACGAGCTTATAGGGCCCGATCTGTACCACATCCCCCGCGCCGAGGGGAATCCACCCATGCACTCGTTGCCCATTGACGAAAGTGCCATTGGCGCTGTTCAGGTCGCGCAGCAGCGATTGTCCGCCCTGGCGCACGATCTCTGCGTGACGACGCGAAATCGCGGGATGATCGAGCACGATGGCGTTGCCGGGATCGCGTCCCAGCGTGACCTGCGGCAGCTGCGCCAGTTTGTGCATTCCCAGCGGGCTGGTGCGGACGAATTCGCCGCTGGGCGCGCGCAGGATCAGGCTGATGGAGTTCCCTTGCAGATCGCCGATGCGGATGACATCGCCGGGCTGCCAGGGGTGGGGCGTGTGCGCTGGAATAGCGCGTCCGTTGCGCATCGTGCCGTTGGTGCTGCCCAGATCGGTGAGGGTGACGCCGCTGGCGGCAACTTCTAGCCGCAAGTGCTGTTTGGAGATCGTGGGGAAGTTGAGCACGATGTCGTTGCTCGGCGCGCGTCCTACGGTGAGTACACCTGGGCGCAGGGGATGTTCCTCCTGTTCTCCGCCGGGCCAGCGCGCCACGAGCACCGGCTGTGAGGTGGGCGGTGCGGGATGCGCTGGCGCTTCCGCTGCCTGCGCACGCAGCGCAAAGCCGCAGGCAGAGCAGAATCCGGCGCCCGCGCGCACCGAGACGCCGCAACGTGGACAGGTGTTCGCTTCCGCGACCTCGAGTGTGCTGCCGCAGCGCACACAGAAATGGCTGCCGGGCCGATTGGGGCTGTGACAGTTCGGGCAAAAGCTGGTGTGCATAGCGCCTCCTTGCTGCTGGGCGTGCTGTTTTTATTGTATCACAGCTTCTGGTCGTGCGCTTGCCGAATTCGCACTTCGTAGTAAAGTGCAGAGTGCGGTTTGAAAGCGTGTGGACATAGGATGTCGGTCATTTAACACAAATAGTTCGTAGAGAGCAGTGAGTAGTCCGCAGTTTGCCATTCTCGAACTGCTCACCTGTTACAATTTCAGAGGAGGTCTGTATATGCGTATAAAGATTGTGCTGCTGGTGTTGCTGGTATGGCTGCTGCTCTTGACCGGTTGCGGCGCCAAAGATGCGGATAAGGAGGAAGTTGTGACGACAAAGACTGGATTGCAGTATGTAGACATCAAGGTAGGCGAAGGAACGCTGCCCAAGCTGGGCGATACGGTGGTGGTGCATTACACCGGTTGGTTGGAAGATGGCACTAAATTCGATAGTTCCGTGGATCGGGGCGAGCCGTTTTCGTTTCCCATCGGCATGGGACGGGTGATCCTCGGTTGGGATGAGGGCGTTAGCACGATGCGCGTGGGCGGCGTGCGCAAACTGATCATCCCGCCGGATCTGGGGTACGGCGCGCGCGGCGCTGGCGGCGTCATTCCGCCTAACGCCACATTGATTTTCGAGGTCGAATTGCTCGAAATCCGCAAATAAGCGTTTGACTTTCCCGCAATTCGCGGTATCATGCGCTTTGCATTTACAACACTTGAGAAAGGAGACGTCCGGGATGATTGACAACGCACCTCGCTTCCGCTTCGGCGCTGTGGCGTTCCCGGTTGTCAGTTAGTTCTATTTCGAACTGTGATTTCCAGCCGTGGGCCATGCAGGCCCACGGCTTTTTCTTTGCCATTCTCAAGTGAGGGATTATGCTTACCGTATCAAATATCAGCAAAAGCTATGGCGCAGTCTCGATTCTCGAGCGCGTCTCGTTCAGTGTGGCAGCCGGCGAGCGGGTGGGGCTGATCGGCCCCAACGGTTGCGGGAAGACGACGCTGTTGCACATCATCACCGGGAAACTTGCACCTGATACGGGCGGGGTGTTGCTCACGCCCACCCATGTGCGGATTGGCTATCTGGAACAGGGTCTCACGCATCATGGCCCGCAGACTGCGGCCCAATTTTTACAAGCCGGCGGCGATGCGCTGGCAGAGGTGGAGGCGGAGGTGGCGACGCTCGCGGGCGCGCTGGCAACCTACGAACCGGAGCCACGTCTGCTCGAAGCGTACAGCGAGGCGCTCGCCCGCCTGGAATCCCTGGCAGCGATGCAACCCTCCGAACACGAGGCTGAAGCCGTGCTGGCGGGCCTGGGGCTGGCGCATATCCGCCTCGAGACGCCGCTCGGCATCCTCAGCGGCGGGCAGAAGACGCGCCTGGGACTGGCGCGGTTGCTGCTGCAACGCCCGGATGTGGTGCTGCTCGACGAGCCGACCAACCATCTCGACATCGAGGCGTTGGAGTGGCTCGAGGCGTGGCTGCGCGCCTATCCTGGCGCGGCGCTAATCGTCTCCCATGACCGCGCCTTTCTGGATAACACTGTCACGCGCATTCTCGATCTCGATCCTGAGACGCACACCATCGCCGAATACGCCGGCAATTACAGCGCCTACATCGAGACGTGGGAGCGGCAGCAGGAGAAGCAACGCGCGCAATGGCGCGATGAGCAGGAAGAGATTCGCCGAATTCGGGGCGACATCCACCGCACGGCGATGCAAGCGATGCGTGTGGAGCTCACCACCAAACCGGGGCAGCCCACGATTCGCCGCTACGCCAAGAAGGTGGCGAAGAAAGCCAAATCGCGCGAGCGCAAACTGGAGCGTTACATCGAGAGTGATGAGCGCGTGGCGAAGCCCAAACCAACGTGGCGGATGAAGCTGGAGTTCACGGAGACGCCCGAAAGCGGGCGCGAAGTGCTGATTCTGGAGCATCTCGCCGCCGGTTACAATGGCGCGCCCCTATTCTGTGATGTCAATGCCATTCTCGGCGCGGGCGAGCGCGTGGCGTTGGTCGGCTCCAACGGCGCGGGCAAGACGACGCTGCTCAAGGTGATCATGGGGCAGCTCGCGCCGCTGGCGGGGCGCGTGCGCCTGGGCGCCAACGTGAACGTCGGCTACTACGCGCAAGAGCAGGAGACGCTCGATCCGACCAGCACCCCCTTCGAGGTCGTTTGGGCAGCGGCGGCAATGTCAGATACGGATGTGCGCACGTTTCTGCACTACTATCTCTTCTCCGGCGACGAAGTCTTCACGCCGGTGGGAGCGCTCAGTTACGGCGAACGCGCGCGGCTGACCCTGGCGCGGATGGCGGCGACGGGCTGCAACTTTCTGTTGCTCGATGAGCCGATCAATCACCTGGATATTCCTAGCCGCACGCAATTCGAGCGCGCGATGACGGCTTTCGAGGGGACGGTGCTGGCGGTGGTGCACGACCGTTACTTCATCAACGCTTTTGCCACGCGGATTTGGGCGCTAGAAGAGGAGACGCTGCGCAGTTTTGTGGATTTAGATGACGTCAGGCGCGCGAACCGCAGTCTGGCAACCGTTGTGTGAAGCACAGGGTCGGGGGAGGTGGGGTGATGGGGTGAAAAACCTTCTTCCCTACTTCCCCACCGCCCTACTTCTCCCTGGAGAGCTTGCGACGCCGGATATGAATGGACAGCGCCAGTCCCAGGGGTGCGGCGCAGAAAATCACGTAAGCGGCGATCAGATAGCTGGGCATGGGTTCCTCCTGAAGCTAGCGCTGTGCAGCGATGGCATCTCGCGCTTGCTCTAGCTGGATCCGCTGGCGCAGCAACGCCGCGTAGACCAGCGTGAACGCGAGCAGCGAAGCCAGTAACGTGTGCAGCATTTTTTGCGTGAGCGCCATCTCGCCGCCGGAGATGATCTGCGGGTGGATGGTGCGCCACCAGCGGATGGCAAACCACGAGAGCGGCACCGTGACGAAAGCGACGAGGCCGTAAACGGCGGCAAAGCGCGCCACGCGCTCCGGCGTGGGCGTCGAGGCGCGCAGCATGACGTAAGCCACGTAGAGTAGCCATTGCACGGCGGAGATTGTCAGGCGCGGCTCCCACGTCCAGTAGGCGCCCCACACGGGCCGCGCCCACAAGGAGCCGGTGATCAACGTCATCGTGATAAACGTCAATCCCACCTCCGCCGAGGAAAGCCCCAGAATATCCCAGCGGCGTTGTTCCCGGAGCAGGTAGAGCGCGCTGGCAAACGCGGTGATGAAGAAACCGAAAAACCCGACCCACGCAGAAGCCACATGGAAGTAGAAGATGCGCTGCACATCGCCCATGGTCGCCTCGCGCGGCGCGTAGAAAAATACCATGCCCAACGCCGCCAGAAAGCTCAGCCCGGCGGCTGCGTTGAGAATCCAATCGCCTGTTCGTCGCATCATTCCCTCCTGAAGTAGTCGTCTAGTCTTCAGTTGCCTGGTCGTTCAGTCATTTGTGCTACGCTCCCTGCTCACTGCTCTCTACGAACTATGGGACGTTCATTCACGCCTCAACCACGTATTCGAACGTAAGCACCGCCAGCGCCAGCAACACCAGATCGTAGACTACCAGGATGCGTGTCCACGGCGCGATGGCGGCCCACGAGAGGCCCTCCAGCAACCCGCCCGTGGCGCGAACGGCCGCCAGCAGCAGGGGAATGGTCAGCGGCAACAGCAGAATGGGCAGCATCACCTCGCGCGCGCGGGTGTTGACCGCCATTGCAGCGAGCAGCGTGCCCACGGCGGCGTAGCCCACCGTTCCCAGCAGCACCACCAGCCCCACATCCAGCCGCAGGAAGTTGACGCCCAACAGCACCGCGCCCAACGGCAGCAGCGTCGTGGTCACAGCCAGGATGAGCGCCAGATTGCCGAACGCTTTGCCGAAGAAGATCACGGTGCGATCCTCCGCCGCCAGCAGCAGCCCGGCGATGCCGCCGCTGTGCTGCTCGCGGGCCATGGAACGGCTTAGCCCCAGCGTCCCGGCGAACGCCACTGTCGTCCAGAGAACGCCCGGCGCCGCCGCGCGCCCGGTCGCCCCTTGCAGATCGAGCGCGAAGCTGAAAATCAACAGCGCCAGCACCGCAAAGACGAACATCGCGCTGAGAATCTCCCGTGTGTGGAGCTCAGCCGCCAGATCTTTGCGTACGATGGCGAGCACCTGTCGCAGGCTATGCATGGGCGCTCCCCTTGACCAGCTCGCGGTAGCGCTCTGGGAATTCCGCCGGCGCATCGAAGGGGCCATCATAGGCCACGCGTCCTTGCAGCAGCACCACGACCCGCTCCCCCAGCCCTCCTTCGATGCCCGGATGGTGGGTGGTGAGCAGCAGGGTGCAGCCCTCTTCGAGCACCTGCGCCAGCAGCGCGGTCAGCGTCTCTGCCGCGAGGGGATCCAATCCCGTGTACGGCTCATCCAGAAGCAGCAGGCGTGGACGGTGCAGCACAGCGCGCGCCACCGCGAGCCGCTGCTGCATTCCCCGCGAGAGGGTGCGCACCAGATCCCCGCTGCGCTGTTGCAACCCCATTTGCTTCAGCAGGGCTGCGATCCGCGCAG
This sequence comes from uncultured Anaerolineales bacterium, assembly GCA_964508025.1. Taxonomy (GTDB): domain Bacteria; phylum Chloroflexota; class Anaerolineae; order B4-G1; family SLSP01; genus JAAZNO01. The sequence continues at coordinate 41,511 of CAZDSF010000014.1, read as the reverse complement.
GCCCATCTTCCAGGCCGTACATGCGGGCGTAGAAGGCGAGGTTCTGCTCGACGGTGAGGTCGTCATACAGCAGCGATTGGTGCGAGAGGAAGCCGATCTGCCGCCGCACGCTAGCGCCGGCGCGCGCCGGATCTTCGCCGCCGAGGCGCAACACGCCCGCCGTGGGCCGTTCGAGCGTCGCCAGAATGCGCAGCAGCGTGGTCTTGCCTGCGCCGTTTGGTCCGACGAGCACAACACGCTCGCCCGCAGCGACGCGCAGATCCACGCCGTCAAGCGCTTTGTGGAAGCCGAAGGTCTTGCTAAGCCCCTGAACTTCGATCACGGCTGCTTGACTCCACCAACTGCGCGCGAATGCGAGCCAGCAATGCCTGGCGCGTTTCCTGGTACGGCGTGGGCTTCAGTTCGCCGCGCCGGTAGCGGGCGTCGAGCGCGGCGATTTCTGCGACGGTTGCCCGCACGCTTTCGGGCATTGGCGGCAAAGGGGAGGTTGTCGGACGCCAGAGCCAGTACGCCAGCCCGCAGGCCAGGATCAGGAGGGCGAGGCCGATCAGCAGCCCGCTATCTGCAACTGAGTTTGCGCTCGGAGGGTTTGTGACCGGTGCGCCGACAGCGGGGATCGCTTCCAGCACGAAGCTGAGTGGCGCACTTGCACGGAGCGGCTCAGCGCTGTAACCGCGCGCGGTTTGCCCGCTCACTTCTATCGTTCCAAAGCCCGTCAGGCCGGTCCCGGCGAGCTGCCAGTCCTCTCCGACGAGCAACAACACGGCGGACTCGACCGGCAGGGGAAAAACGCGGGTGATGGGTTGACCGGCGCGCAGGGGCAGCAGGTAACTGAAGCGCACTTCGAGGGGTATGTTGCCGGGGGGGATGGGCTGGGTGAAGATGACGGCGTTTTCCGTCACCAGGTAACGGTCATCCACCGAGGCGTTGGGGGTATCTTCCGTCCCGGCGCTGATGCGGGCGGCGCCTGTGGGCAGCGGGAAGCGCAGACCGGCGCTGTCCTCCGTCTCCGCCGAATCGGGGGCGGCAAGGTACGGCTCCGCGCCTGCGTTGCCGATGAGATAGTGCTCGACGACCCATAGTTGTTCACCCATCGGCCACAAGAAGAGGTGCGCTTGATAAATGGCAACGTTCAGGGTTTGGGCCGTGGTTGCTTCTGCGCCGGAGAACGCCGCTCCTAGCAGGGCCAACAACAGCGCCATGCGCATCACAGAGGGTATCGCGCGCAGCGTTTGCATTACGCCTCGCTCAAACGTGCGCCGCAGCCTGGACAGAAGCGATGGTCGGGCTGAATGCGCCTGCCGCAGTGATGGCAGAACTGCGCGGGCCCTTCCTGCGGCGCGGGCGGCGGCGATTGGACCGCCGACTCCGCCTGCGGCTCGGATTGGGCCACCCACCGTTCGATGAGCGCATCGAGATCAGCCGGGGAAGCGGCGTTGCGCCGGCGAAACGGCGCCGCGATGTACGCCGCTGTCAGAATTGCCGCCCCCAGCCCGATGAGCACGGCGCCCGTATTCATGGCATCCCTCCTGCCAGCAACGCATCCAGTTCAGCGGTCAATTGAGCGGCGCTGATCGGGCCGATGTGGACGTAGACCACGCGCCCCTCTGGATCGAGAATGAAGGTTTCCGGTACGCCGGTGATGCCATAGGCCCGCGCCATTCGGTCGTTGGCGTCGAGGCCGATGGGATAGCTCAGCCCAAGAGCCGCTGTCTCTGCCGCCACATCCGAAGGGGTGCTGCGATAGGCTGCGCCTACAAACAGCACCGGTTGCTCCTGGTACGCTTCCCAGGCGGCCTGGAGCAATGGCAGATTATCTTTGCAGGTGGAGCACCACGGCGCCCAGAAGTTGAGCACCGTCACCTTGCCGCGCGCGTCGTTCTGGGTGAGCAGGCTGCCATCCTGCAAGGAGAGCCGCCATGCCGGCGCTTGCGCGCCGGGCTGCGGGCGTCCGCTGCCGGGGTTCACTGTGCCGTGACTGGCGCCCCACATCGCCCAGGCCGAACCGAGGAGCAGGCCTGCGATGAGCAGGGCAGCGATGCGGTTCCAGGCGGCGCGGCGCATGTGGGGCCACAGCGCCAGCGCCCCGCCCGCGATGAAGACCAGCCCGCCGGCCCAGAGGAAGTTCGCCAGCGGGTTCACCATCAGCCGTACCGTGACCGTTGCGCCGTTGCCGTCCCATCCCGCCAGGATGAGGTAGACATCGTCGCGGAGGGTGGGGTGCAGCGCGGGGATGGAGAAGCGCTGGTCGAAGTTGGTGTACTGGTTGATGCGTGGTTCCAGCGTGGCGCGGTAACGCCCGCCCTCAGAGATCGAGACTGTGGCCCAGGTGCTCACGTGATCTGCGGCCAGATCGCGTGAGAGATTCTCCAATACCAGGGTGTAATCCCCTACCTGCTGCGGGGTGTTGGGCCGCAGCGTGACCTGGCGCTCGAAGGGATACATGCGCGTGCCGATGACGCCCACAGCCATCAGCACCACGCCCAGATGCACGAGATAGCCGCCGTACCTGCGGCGTTGGGCGCGCACCAGCGCCCACAGCGCGTTGAGGGGCGCGCTGCCTTTCTGGCGGGTGTGCTGGCGGACGGCTTCGGCGTATTCCACCAGAATGGTGGAGATTGCCAATCCCACGCAGGCGAAGCCCGCCAGCGAGACCGCCTGGCGAAAACCGGTGAGCGCGGCGAGGATGACGGCGAGCGCGGCGCCCGCCCCAATGAGCCAGCCGCGTTGCCGCAGACGCCGCATGGCGGCCGCGCTGCGCCCTGCAAGCGGGCAGAGGCCCAACAGCAGCACCAGCGCGCCAAATTGCGGGCCGGTGACCCGGTCAAACCACGCGGGGCCGGCCTCGAAGGCGCGCCCGGTGAGCAGTTGGGTGAGGGTCGGCAGCACGCTGCCCACGAAGACGGAGAGCGTGAGCGTGGCGAAGAGCACCAGCGTGATGAAGAACAGCCCATCGCGGGAAAGCAGCGCCTCTAAGTGCTCCTTGCTTTTCAGGCGGGCGCGACGGTACAGCGCCAGCCCCAGCGATCCCGCCAGCGTGACGAGAATGGCGGCGAGGAAGACCCCGCCCAGATTGGAGCGCGCGTAGGCGTGTACGGACTGGATGACGCCGCTGCGGGTGGCGAAGGTGCCGAAGAGCACCAATGCGAAGGAGAAAATCGCCAGCAGGTAGTTCCACGCGCGAAAGCCCCGACGTTCGTTCTGCATCACCGCGCCGTGAAGCAGCGCTGTGGCGGTGAACCAGGGCATCAGCCCGGCGTTCTCCACCGGATCCCAGGCCCAGTAGCCGCCCCAGCCCAGCACATCATAAGCCCAGCGCATTCCCAGCAACAGTCCCAGGCTCAGTCCCAGCCAGGCGATGAGCAGCCAGGTGCGCAAAGGCGCAGGCCAATCCATCTCCGGTTCCACGATGAGTGCTGCCAACGCAAAGGCAAACGGCACAGCCAGGCCGACGTAGCCGATGTACATGGTCGGCGGATGGAAGATCATGCCCGGATGCCGCAGCAGGGGATTGAGGCCCTGCCCCTCCAGCGGGGCGCGGAGCAATTGCACAAAGGGGTTGGAGAGGAACAGCGTCAGGCCCGTGAAGAACACGCCGATCAGGCCGAGGAACACGCCGGCCCAGGGGACGAGCGCTTCGGTTTTGCGCGGCGGGCGGCCCACGGCAAGCGCCGCGAACAGCGCCTGCAACGCGCTCCACAGCAGCAGCGAACCTTCCTGGCCGGCCCAGATCGCCGAGAGTTTGAGGTAGATCGGCAAGGCCCGCGAGGAATGCTGAGCCACGTAGCGGATCTCGAAAGCGTTGGTCAGAAACGCCAGGATGAGCGTGAGCAGCGCCGCTCCCAGCAGCGCCGCTCCGGCGTAAAACGCCCTGCGCGCGCTCTCTCCCCATCGCCGATCGCCGCTGCGTTGATGGGTGAACGCTGCGATGGAGGCGTAGAGCTGCACGGTCCAGGCCAGCAGGATGAGAAGCGTTCCGGTATCGCCCAGCATGTCAGTCCTCGATCTGCTGCGGAATTTCTTCAGCGTAGCGGGAGGGGCATTTCAGCAGCAATTCCTCCGCGAGAAATGTGCCATCGGGCTGCAGCCGTCCGCGCACAATGGCCTGCGCTTCATCCGTGAGCAGATCGGGGCGCAGGCCGTGATAGACCACATCCAGGCGAGCGGCAGTGGGATTGCTGACGGCCTCATGGAGCACTTTTGCCAGTCCGCCGGCCGCCTCGACTGCCTTGGGATCGCCGGGAATCTGCACCATCGTGAAGGTCACGCGCGGAATCGTCGGGTCATAGACGATGCTCTCGCCGATTACCGCGCCGGAGACGGTGCTGTTGCGGTTCTGCGCCTCGGCGCCCAGGGCCTGCAGCTCTTCGATGGTGAGGAAGAAGCTCGCGGTGCTGCTGGTGCTGGTGATGATGAGGTAAATCACGGCAGCAAGAACCAGAATCCCCGCGAGTGTCAGGTTGCGACGATTGCTCATAGTATTCCCGACGCTTACGCTTTCGTCTGCGTATCGTACCGCGATTGCAGGCCCTTGTCTTCCCGTTCTTGTAGCGAGGCTTTGAACTCCGGGATGGCGGCGACATCGTGCCGGTATTGAAAGGGCCACATGCTTTTGAGGTGAAACAGCGCCACGCGATCTCCCTCGGCCAGTGGATGCTGGAGATCGGGCTGCAAACCGGGCATGGCGCTCAGATTCCCGTTGATGAACGTGATGCCCCGTTCCTCGGTGGGCAGCTGGAGCTGCGCCAGCAAATCCTGGAGCGCGCTGCTTTCAGGCAAGGCGACTTCAACCTGCGCGAAGATATTGCCATTGCTGCCGCCATAGCGCGCCAAAGGGCCGTAGAGCCAGACATCTACCTTAATCTCGGACATCTAACCGCCTCCAACTGGGGGAAAGAAGCCCACTTCGTCGCCCTCTTTCAGGCGATAGACCTCGGCGCGGGCGCGCCCATTGACAAATGCCACCTTCACTTCGTGCGGACGAATCGCCAGCAGTTCGATTACTTTCGCAATCGAACTGCCTTCCGGCAGTTCCATCTCGAAAGCCTCGCCGGCGAACTGTCCTTCTGGAGCGTAACGTTGCAGGGTGGCGAAGAGTTTGACCTGAATTTTCATGTTGGACTCCCACTATATGGCTGTTGTATGCCCAAATCATAGCACGTCTTACGTAAAAACCAACCCCAAAAAGCCCCTGCTTGTTCCTGGCCTTTAGATCGTGTAATTGAAAAGGGATTTTTGTGGCAGAGGTTTCCCGCGCCACAAAAATCCCCTCTTATGCGATAGTCCCACGCGCCGGAATATATTCCGGCGCTGGGGGCATGTTTTGAATTACAGGTTGCCGTACACGGCGTCGAAGACCTCATCGGGCAGGTCATTCGTGACGTTGTGCGGCGGCAGTTGCTCGTACTTCATGAACTCCGGCAGCCGGTCATCGTGGCGCGTGAAGCCCGCCGCCTCGTTGAAGGCGCGCTCGCGCTTGAGGATTTCCGCACCCATGGCGACCGCTTCATCTCCGGTCATGTTCGTTCCCAGGATGGCATTGATCTCGTCCACCAAGCCCTGAAAGCCGGTGGGGATGTCGAGGATGGCGAAGGCGATGAAGAGGCAGTGCCCGCTGGAGTCAATGAGCGCCGTGGTGCTCTGGAACGCGCGGCTCAGATCGGCTTTGGCCGCTTCAGCTGCCAGGGGATCGGAGGCGCCGCCCACGCTCAGGATTTCGGGGGCGATCGTGTAGCCGGCGGTGTGATCCGCGCCCATGGTGGTGGTGGCGTAGGTGACGCCGATGCCCTTCACTGCGCGCGGCTCGTAAGCCGGCATCGCCTGGCCCTTGACGGTGGGGCTGCGTGGGTTGCCGTAGGTCTTGGCGACCATGGCCGCGCCGCCGCCCAGAATGCGGCCTAGCGGCGTGCCCTTGCCCATCTCGTGCAGCAGCGCGATGGCGCCGTCGGCATCGCCGAAGGGGATGACGCCGCAATCCATCGCCACACCCACCGTCACACCCGTCTCGATGGTATCAAGACCGTAGGCGTTGCACAGTGTGACCAGCTCGCCGATCTTGTCCAGATCATCAATGCCGCAGTCTGCGCCGAACGCCCAGTCGGATTCGTACTCGAGGCAGGACGAAATCTCGCTGCCATCGGGGGCGTAGAGCGTGTTGGAGCATTGGATGATGCAGCCGGGGCTACAGGCATGGTTGTAGATCTCCTTGCCCATGCGCTGCTTGTTGGTTTCGAAGATAGCCTCGCCGGCGATCTTGGCGGCGCCTTCGAAGCGCCCGGTGCGGAAGTTGCGGGTGGGCAGACCGCCCGCCTCATTGAGGATGTTGATGAGGATGGCGGTGCCGTAGGTGTTCAGGCCGCCCTTGGGCTTGGTGATGGCGTGTTCCATGAGCGCGTCGCGCATCTTCTTGGCGCCCTCTTTGAAGAGCTCCGGGTTGACGATGTCCACGCCCGGCGCGCCGGTGGGATCTACCACGATGAACTTGAGGCCCTTGCTGCCCATCACTGCGCCCAGCCCGCCGCGACCGGCGTAGCGCGAAGGGCGATGCTTCAGGTCATTGAAGACGATGCCGGAATCTGGGTACCGGAATTCGCCCGCCACGCCGATGCCCGCCACATGCACCTTGTTGCCAAAGCGCGCGTAGACTTCGGGGAAGACTTCGTACAGATCGCGGCCCACGTATTCATCTGCGGGCATGAACTCCACCTTGGGCATATCGTTTTCCCAGGTGATGGCAACTGTCCAATACTGGCCCGCCTCTTCTGGCTGCCCTTCGATGACGATAGCCTTAAGCTGCATTTTGGCGACGGAAGGCGCCCAGCTGCTGCCGGCATTCGCTTCCTTGATGCCGCCGGTGAGAGGGGATTTCCCGCCCACGGAGAGCCGCGCCGAGGTGGGCGCCGCTGTGCCGGTGATGATGCCCGGCGCAAAGACTAGCTTGTTGTTCGGGCCGAGCGGATGGCACATGGGGTCTACTTCGTCATAGATCATCGTGGACGTGAGTCCTCGTCCGCCGAGATTCTTGTACCGCTCCGGTACGGCTTCCAGCTTATACGAGCGATCAGTCATATTGAGACGCAGAATCCACATACTAACCTCCTGAGGTATGAATGATGGTGGATGCCTGTTTGGCATCCGGCTGACCTAAGCCCTGAAGCACAAGGCTGACGCACAATAAAAAAAGGAAGCAATGCTTTCTCCACTTTGGGGAAAGCATTGCCTCCTTTGCAAATGGCAGGCGCAGCAATTGCTCGCTACACCCTATCGCCCACTGGTCCCAGGGGGAGCCGCGAGGGTCGGAGGCGTGAAATTATAGCCAAACTTCACATCTATGATAGTGCAACTTTGGAAAGCTGTCAAGCGCAGCGCCACACTGCGCCCGCGCCGCTTTGACGGGCTTCTAAGGTGGTGCTATACTCTAGGTATGTGCTTATTGCGCCTTTTGCACGCTTAGCAGTGAAATAGTGTTCTCAGGGGAGCCGGTGATAGCCATGAAACGGTTACAAAGCGTGTGGATTGCTCTGACGCAGCCCTGGACGACTTTCGCTACTGTTGAAGATCGCCATCTTGCTTTGCAATTGACGGTGTTGTCGCTCTTCGATCTGGTAGTGTTGGGCTTGCTCGTGCTTCTGGAGACATTGATGGGCCGCCCAGAGCCGGTTTTTCGGGGAAAGCCTTATTTACTCGTGGCCGTGGCGGTGCTGCTGGTGGGGTATGGCCTGAGTCGCACACGCTACTATCGTTGGGGTTCGGTTCTTATCACGGTTGTATGCTCGGTGCTGGTTTTTCTCTATACGGTGGAGGTGCGGAATCCGCGTCTTTTGTTATACAGTATTCTGATTATTAGCGAAGCCCTTCTTTTCCTGCCGCTGTCAGTCATCCTGGTTTTCGTCGGGTTGAATTTCATGGGTATCATCCTGGTTTCTAATGCTTGGCTATCCATGACCTATCCTGAGGCTTTAATGCATACGATTGCCGGCATCACCCTGGGACTTGGATTGCTGTTGATCGCCATAGCTTATCGGAGCCAGATGCGGCAGCAACAAGCCATCCGCTTGCAGAAAACCGAAGCCCGCTACAAAGTGTTGTTGGAAACCATCTTCGAGGGCTTGTTGATTCTGCAAGATGGGATCGTGGTGGAGACCAATCCGGGATTTCTGCGCATGTTGGGCTATACTGAAGCTGAAGTCATCGGTCAGCCCTTGGCGCGCTTCGTGGTGGGAGAATTGCCCTCTGCTGCCACAGCATCTTCACCTGGCGAGGTACATGCCGCCGAAGTTCACGGTATCCGCAAGGATGGGACGGTGCTGTTCCTGGAAGTGGTCTCGCGCGAACACCCGCACGTTGTGCCCGTAAATGCCGAAAGCGGTGCGGCGCCTATCGTGTTGCTGGCTTTTCGCGATATCAGCGAACGCAAGCAGACGGAGTTGTTGCTGTTGCAGGCTCATGCGGCGATGGAGTCCAGAGTGATGCAACGCACGGCGGAGCTCTCGAACGTCAATGCCCGGCTCCAGGCGGAGATTGAGGAGCGCGCGCGTATCGAACGCGATTTGGAGGCTAAACGACACGCGCTCAGCCAGCGCGTGTCGGAGCTGGAAACGTTGTACCGGATTGGCGTGGCGATGTCCTCGCAGTTGGATTTGGAGGAGCTGCTTCAGTTCATCGTGGAACAGGCAACGCCGTTGGTGGATGCAACGAGCTGCGCCATCCTGATTCCAGATCCGGAGACTGGCGATCTGGTTTTCCGCGCGGCAACCGATCCGGTTGTGGGATTGCGCGTGCCGGCAGGTCAAGGGGTGGTGGCGCGCGTGTTCCAGCGCGGCGCGCCGGAAATGGTGGGCAATCTACCGGCGGATCCCGATCACTATCAAGGCGTGCGGCAGCAGTGTGGGTTGGCTGTGGCTTCGATGTTGGCAGTGCCGCTGCGTATCGGTGAGGAGGTCATCGGTGTGTTGACGGCGGTTAACAAGCTTCACGGTTGGTTCACAGAACAGGATCAGGCATTGCTGGTGGCGTTGGGCAGTCATGCCGTGATTGCCATCGCCAATGCCCGGCTCTATGCCCAGGCGCAACACGAGTTGCTGGAACGTAAGCGCGCTGAGGCGGCGCTGTTGGAGGAGCGCGCTTTGCTGGCGCAGCACATCGAGGAGCGGACGGCGGAACTGCGCGGGATGAATGTGGAACTGGCGCGCGCCATGCGCGCCAAAGACGAGTTCCTGGCGACGATGAGCCACGAGCTGCGCACCCCCCTCACTGCTATTCTGGCGCTCTCCGAAATGCTTGGCGAGGGCATCTACGGGACACTGGAGGCGCGCCAAAAGAAGGCGGTGTTGGGCATCGAAGAAAGCGGGCGGCATTTGCTGGCAATCATCAACGACATTCTCGATATTGCGCGCATCGAAGCCGGCAAATTGGTGTTGGATATCAGCCCGGTGAATGTGGAAGAGGTGTGCATGGCAAGTTTGCGCCTGGTAACCAATGCGATACAGGATAAACGCCTCCAGGTAAGCACGCATTTTGATCCAGCCGTGCAGTATGTGTATGCCGACGAGCGCTATCTCAAGCAAATTCTGGTCAATCTGCTCAGCAATGCGGTTAAGTTCACACCTGGCGGCGGCGCGATTGGGCTGGATGTGACGGTTACGCCGGAGGAGCAGGTGATCTGCTTCGCAGTGTGGGACACCGGCATTGGCATCGCGCAGGAATCCATGTCGCGGCTGTTCAAGCCCTTTGTGCAGCTGGATACTCGGCTGTCACGCGAATACGAAGGCGCCGGGTTGGGGTTGGCGCTGGTCTACCGTCTGGTCGAATTGCACGGCGGCAGTGTTTCGGTTAGCAGCGAACCGGGTAAAGGAAGTTGTTTTACGGTGTGTTTGCCGGAGGTCGCACCGCATTCCACCGAGGCCGCTTCGCGTAGCGATACCCCGACGGCATTGGACAGCCTCTCTCAAGCGGCTGCATTTGCCGACCGGTTGGTTTTGATCGCAGAGGATGATGAGCGCACGGCATCCACGCTTGTAGATTATCTTAGCGGATATGGCTTGCGCGTCGTGAGTGCGCGCAACGGGATGGAGACGCTATCCCTGGCGACAGAATTACAACCGGCGCTCATCCTCATGGACATTCAGATGCCAGAGTTGGACGGCTTGGAGGCGGCGCGCCGCATTCGCGCGCAGGCGCAGTTGCGCTCGATCCCGATCATTGCGATGACGGCGTTGGTGATGCCCGGCGACCGTGAGCGCTGTATCGCGGCTGGCGCCGATGATTATATCAGCAAACCCATCAGCCTGCGCCGGCTTTTTGCTTTGTTGACCCATTACCTCGCGCGTGAGGCTGCCATGGAACCCCAGGATGCCGGCTGTGCAGCAGGCGAGCGCCCTAGCGAATAGCCGTCATGCTGAATCGCGCCAGAATCTCCGCGTGATCGAAGGCCAACGGCGGTAGAGCTGCCAAGGGCCACCAGGTTGCCGCCGCCGCATCATCTCCGGCAATCGGCGCATCCTCCGAAGCCTGCCCCTCCAGCCAGGCCCAGAAGACCACGGACACGGTCCACCCTCTCGGATCGCGCCCGGGATCTCCAAAGGCGCCGAGCTGCGCCAACGCCATGCCGGCGAGTCCCGTCTCTTCGTGAAGCTCGCGCCGCGCCGCCTGTTCCAGGGTCTCTCCCTCGTCCACAAAGCCGCCGGGCAATGCCCAACTGCCCGCAAAAGGCGGATGTCCCCGCTGGATGAGCAGCGCCTCCGGGCCGCTCGGGCCTGAACGCGCCAACACGATATCTACGGTGAGCGCCGGACGTGGAAAGCTGTACGTATACGGCATGGTCTTGCGCCTAGCGCCCGCGCCGCAAGCGGCTCGCCATCAATCCGAGCGCGAGGAGCAGCAGCGGCAGCAGGCTCGACAGACAGCCGCGCCGCATGGGGCGGTTGGCATAGGCCGGGGGCTGAGACCCTCTGGCAGTTTTGTTCCAGGCTGGGCCGCTGAGCGGCTGTTTGGTGGCGCCGGCTTTAGGTTTCGCCGTTGATTTGCTGCTGGGGCTGAGTGGTATTTTTCCCTGCGTCATAGATTGTGGCCGCGGGCCGATACTGGATTTTGGCGCGCCGGCGGCAGGGCGACCTGTGCTCTTGTCGGTTTTGTTCCCGCCAGATGGGGGCGATTTCAGGGCTTGTTTGGACATGGAAGGGTTACTCTCTTTCAGCGATCAACGCTTCGAAGCGGTCAATATCGGCTCGAATGAGCTCCAGGCTGCCGCGCCAGAACGCGGGCGTGCGGATGTCTATCCCAAACCGGGCGGCAAGGCTGGCAGCATCGGCCATGCCGGTGGCGGCAAGGAGCGCATCGTAGGCGTCGCGGAAGGTTTTGGGGGCTTCCCGGTAGCGCGCGTACAATCCCAGGCTGAAAAGATGCCCAAACATGTAGGGGAAGTTGTAGAAGGTGGCGCTGTAGTAGTGCGGTTTCACTGCCCACATGTAGGGATGCAACGCGGCGGGATCGAGTCCGTCTCCGTAGGTGGCTTGCTGCGCCTCGACCATGAGTGCGCAGAGCTCCTCGGTGGAGAGCTCCCGTTCCTGGCGGCGGGTGAAGAGTGCCTGCTCGAAGAGGAAGCGGCTGGTGATGTCCACAATCACCTGGATGGCATGCTGTAACGAGGCTTCAAGGATGGCGAGCTGCTCACGGCGGTTGGCGCGGGCCAGTGCGGCTTCGCGGACGACGGTTTCGCAGAAGGTGCTGGCGGTCTCGGCGAGCGTCATGGGGGTGCGCCGCTGCATGAAGGTGTAGGGAGCACGCAGCAGGTTGTGATAGGCGTGCCCGAGCTCGTGGGCCAGGGTGGACATACCGGCGTAAGCGGGCTGGAAGTTGGAGAGCACGCGCGATTCATCGTCGCGCACGCGCATACAGAAGGCGCCGCCGCGTTTGCCGGCGCGCGGCTCGGCGTCAATCCAGCGCTCGTCGAAGGCGCGGCGCGCCAGCCCGGCGAGCTTGTCGGAATAGGCGCCGAACTGCTCCAGGATGAAGGTTTGCGCTTCGGCAAAATCCCAGGGGCGGGCGTCGGCGTGGAGGGGGGCGAAGAGATCGTACCAGGCCAGGATGGGCACATTGAGGGCGCGAGCTTTGGCGTGCAGGTAGCGCCGCAGATCAGGGAAGGCGTCGCGCGCGGTATCGAGCATGGCATCCAGCGTGTCCCGGTCAATGTTGTTGTTGAAGCACGCCATCTCAAGCGGTGATTCCCACCCGCGCTTTTCGGCGAGGGTGAGCATCTCGCCTTTGAGGCTGTTCAGCGCGGCGGTGATGGGCACGGCGTTGCGCTTCCAGGCGGCGAGTTCAGCTTCGTAGGCGGCTTTGCGCGTGGCGCGCTCTGCGTCATAGGCGAGGTTGCGCACGGCGGTCATGGGCAGGGTTTGCGCCTCGCCTTGGCGTTCGAGTTCGATCATGATCTGCGAGCTGAAGTTTTCGTAGAGCTTGTACCAGGCGTTGGAGCCGGTGAGCCGCAGTTGGGCGGCGAGCGCTTCCTCCGCCGGCGACATGAGATGGCGCGCCTGCACCGCGACTTTCTGCAAGGGGTAGGCGTGCGCTTGCGCGACCGGCGAGGCGGCAATCAGGGCTGCGATATCCAGCCCGCCAAGCCAGGCGGTGAGACGTGTGCTGAGCATGGCGAACCGGAGCTGTTGCTGTTCGAGGCGGCTGGTATGCGCCTGGGCGAGCGCGTCGCGCGAGTCGGTGGTGGTGAAGGCGGTGAGATAAGCGTCGAGGGTGTGCAGCTGATCGCCCAGGGCATTGTATTGCTGGAGCACGGTCTCAAACAGGGCAACAGTTTCGGGGGTGATGGGCAGCGGCGTCTCGCGCAGCATGATTCCATGTGCGTCGAAGGCGGCGGTGAGCGCATCCAGCGCTGCTACACCGGCTTGAAATCCGGCTTCAAATTCGGGCGAATCCAGCCCCGGGAAGATTGCGGTCATATCCCAATGTGGTAAAGCGGTCGCTTGCATGAAAGAGCTCCTTTATGAAAGGCGGAAGGATGAAGTGCATCTGTGTCGTTTTCTCCCCATTCCCCTATCTCCCCATCTCCCCATCTTCCTATTCCCCGGCGTCTCCTGTGAGCGTAA
>CAZDSF010000014.1:0-28311 GCA_964508025.1 uncultured Anaerolineales bacterium | reverse complement strand
CCCTATCTCCCCATCTCCCCATCTTCCTATTCCCCGGCGTCTCCTGTGAGCGTAAACTGCGCATTGAGGCCGCGCACGCCGCAGTTGTCGCAGATGACGGCGAGGTTGTTGATGGCAATATCCCAATGGAAATCATAGGCGCTAAGGCGGGTGATGATGGCGCCCAGGGTGGGCGCATCCACGCCGCCAATGGTTAGGGTGATGTGCGGCAGCCAACGCTCCGGCCGGTAATGGGGAATGGGGACTCTGGCAATGGTTCGCAGGCGTTGCCAGAGCGTCGCGTGGAGCGCGTTGATGGCGACATTCCGTACAATGGCGATGTAGAGCACCGGTTGCGGCCCGGTGAAGATCCCCAGACCGGCGGTCTGAATCCTAAAAGGCGCAATTTGACGGGCGCAATCCTCCAATGTGTTACTGAGCGCTTCCAGGTCATAGGCTTCGGCGACATGGTAGGAGTAATGTGGAATCGGCGTCTCATAGACGCCAGAGACGCCGAATTCCCGTTGCAGCGCGTCCCACAATGCCAGCACGCGATCATGATGCTGCGCATCCAGCACGGAGACAATCGCCTCTGGGGTGAAGATGGGACTTCTGTTATCAGAAATTTCGGCATTGGCGCTGGCATGGCGCATTGACGCCGCCGGCTGGGTCGGGTTATGGGTCATGGCGTGTTCCAGGTTTGAATTGTGTGCTACGGTTTTATTATACCTCAGATTTGTGCTCGGTTGGACTAAACATATTTGGTGTCGTCTGATGTCGCTCAGGGCAGCGGCGTGCAGTGTTCCTCGAAGCGGATGCCGTAGGTTTGCAGTTCGGCAAGGGTTGGGCCGTAGAGCTCCGGCACGGTGGGGATGAGGACTCCGGGGTGGCGCAATTCGCCGGAGAGGATCATGCGCGCGCCGATGGCAGCGGGCAGACCTACGGTGCGCGCCATGGCGGTGTCTCCGCCGGGAATGCCGTATTCGATCAGCGTGGAGGTGATGGCTTCTCGGCGTTCCGGGTAAGCGATGACGAATTCGTGGTGCATGATCAGCATGTCGCGCTCCTGAGGTCCGTAGCTCATGCGCGCCAACATGCAGGCGGTCAGTATATCAATTGGCCCCCCGTGACGCAGCGGGAGCGGCGCGGCAGAGAAGAGGCCCAGCCAGGCGAGCGCATCCAGCGCTGGCGCAGTTATAGCCACTCCTGCGCGCGCGGCGAGGGCTGCGCGCAACGTTTCTGGGGTGGGGTCGCCTGACAGACCAAGCACGGCTGCTGTCCACGCGCCCAGCGTCTCTTGGCGCCAGGCGCGCGTCTCGAGCTCCAGAAATCCCAGCTTGAGGAGCATGTTCAGCGCTTCGCACCATCCCGGATAGCGCAGGGTGCCACGGAAGACGGTGCGGGCGGTAGGAATGCCGTAACGGCCCGCGTAGGGCAGCGAATCGCGGTTCGGATAGCCTTCCAGCGGCGGCGCGCCGGGAACAGCGACGGGCCTGTGATGTTCGAAGAGCTCGCCTGCCGGGATACTGATTTCCCGCCCATCTTCCAGGTAGTGGGCGGGATTGCGCCCCGCCAGAAGTACGCCGCGCGGGCTCCACGAGAATTTGTAGCCCAACGGGTTCGTATTGGCTTCGGGGGCGGGCAGCCCGCCGCACCAGGAGCGGAAGTGGATGACCTCACCGCCTTGCTGCTGGGCGCGGTGGATGATGCGCAACGCCGACATGTGATCAATGCCGGGATCCACGCCGATTTCGTTGAGCAATGTGACGCCCGCTGCCTGGGCCTCGGCATCGAGGGCCTGCATCTCCGGGCTGACGTAGGAGGTGGTAACCAGGTGTTTGCCGTGCGCTATGCAGAGGTTTGCTACCTGCACATGGTAGGTGTAGGGGAGCAGGCTGATGATGAGGCGGACATCGGGGGCGGCGATAGCCTCGCGCAAGGCGGTGTGATCCTGGGCATCCAGGCGTAGCGCTGCGCCGCGCGGATGGCCGCCCAGGAGCTGTTGCGCGCGTTCCGGTTCCAGGCTGGCGACGCGCACGTTGACATCGGGCAAGGCGAGCAGGTAGCTGATGGCGGGACCGGCGACCATGCCGGCGCCCAACACGAGAACAGTTTTCATAGGTCAGTATGCTCCTCTAAAATAGTAATGGGTGAGCAGTGAGGGGTGAGCAGTTTGAGCACGGCAAACTGCGTTCTGCTCACTGCTCACTACATTCTACGCTCTACGAACTTTTCTATCAATGGGGCTGTACCGCAGGTGCAGCAGTCCTCTTTACAGGTAGGCTTCCAGGTAGCGATAGTTCGGGGTGAGCTGCCCATGCCAGAGAATGACGGCGCGCTTGAGAATAGGCGGCAAGTCGCTCTCTTCGAAAGGGCGAGTGTAATCGGCGTGCGCGATGGCGGGAATAAATGGCAGCAGCGTCTCGCTGAAGTGCGTCGAGGATTCGCGGGGCAGCTCGGCGGGCAGATTGTCCACTGCCAGGATGACTACGCCTACGCCGGCGCAGGCATCTTGGGTTTCGCAGGTGAGCGGATTGTAGACGAAGATGGGGCTGCCTGGGTTGGTGGTATGCACGGTGCATTCGATGGCGCCTTCGGTATCGCAGCTGATGTCGCCGATGACGCGCAGTCGAGGCTGCGCCTCGCGTTCGAACAGGGCGCGCAGGCCCGCTTTGGTGACTAGCCGGGGATAACGGCTGGTCCAGAAGATGCCGTTGACCAGTACGGTGAGGTGGGGCAGGTAGCGCTCGAAGCGGGAGCGGTAGCGCTCAGGGTGGTCGTAGTAGTCTTGCAGCACAAAAGCTGCGTGCGGATCCACCGGTTCGACCATGTCCTCTTCTCGGAAGACCACTTTGTAGACGTGATGCGGATCGTCCCCGGTGAAATTTTCCAGGTCTGCGGGGTTGATTTCGATGACCGGCAGCAGATCGAAGATCTCCTGCGCTCCGCGCGAGACGTTGCCGTAACCGGCAAAGCCGCAGATGAGCGGGGGGAGTCCGGCGGGCAGGCCCTCGCTGGCAATGCGCGCGCCTGCCTGACGGACGGCTGCTTGCGCGGTTTCGAGATCGGCGTATTCCAGTGCGGGTTGTAGCGCGCTGAAGGGCGTTGTGACGCCTTCCCATTCGAGGCGTTGTCCCAACGCCCAAAGCGTATCCAGCATTCCGGCCAAACCGGCGTAATCGCCGAAGAAGACTACCCGACGCCCGTTCTCGTCCACGATGCGCTCGTAATCAAGCAGCTGGCAACCCAGCTCCATGAGTCTGCGTAGCATCGGCATATTGCCCGCCTGGCCCTTGATGGTATGCGAGAAGAAGACATAAGTCTTCTCGGCCTCCAGCAAAGCGGGGGGAATTTCTTTGATGGCGAAGATGGTAGGGCAATCTTCGAGGGTGGGGGCGATGCGCGCGCCAGCAGCGAGGTATTCTTCGGCGCTGAAGGCGCGGATGGGCGACGCTTGCACAACCACTTCGATGTCATGCGCTTTGCGGAGGACGGCGACGTGTTCGGGAATGATGGGCGTGCGCGCTTCCCAGATGTTCTTGTCTTCCAGGCGGATGCCGATGCTTGAGGTCATATCATGCTCCTTATCAGAAAGTTTGAAGATTGAAGGCGGAAGGAAAAAATCCCATCACTGGCTCATAGCCGTCAGCCGCCGTCACCTAAGTATAGCATGGGGTGGGCATGAGCTTCAATAGGTGTTTTTCATATCAAAATTAGCCGTTTGTCCTTGCAGATTTGGGATTTGACTTTTTTCTGGAAAGAGTTATTACTATACTGATCCGTTCGTATTATTCTAGCCAGGAGGATTGCGATGTTAGTCACAAGCAAAGAGCTGCTGTTGGATGCGCAAAAGCATGGTTATGCGGTCGGCGCTTTTAATACCAACAATCTTGAAATCACCCACGCCATTATCCGCGCTGCTGAAGCCAAGAAGGCGCCGGTGTTGGTGCAAATCTCGGCGGGGGCGCTCAAGTACGCCGGGCCGGATTTCCTGCCCATGATTGTGGGCAAGGCGGCGGAGAAAGCGAAGGTCCCGGTGGCGATTCACCTGGATCACGGCCCCGATTTTGCCACTGTCATGCTGGCGCTGCGCACGGGTTTCACTTCGATCATGCGCGACGCCTCGAAGTTGCCCTATGCAGGCAATGTCGCCGAGGTGCGCAAGGTGGTGGAAGCCTGCCACGCTATTGGCGTGCCGGTAGAGGCCGAGATCGGCAAGATTGGCGGCGCGGAAGAGCACGTCGTGGTTTCCGAGCGTGAGGCTGCCATGAGCGATCCCGAAGAATGCGCGCGCTTCACCGAGGATGCGGGCTTCGATTTCCTGGCGGTGGCAATCGGCAATGCGCACGGCTTTTACAAGGGTGAACCCAAGCTCGATTTCGAGCGCTTGGAAGCGATTCGCGCTTTGGTGCCCGTGCCGCTGGTGCTGCACGGCGCGTCAGGCATTCCCGATCATCAGATCACCATGGCGGTGGAACGCGGTATCTGCAAGATCAATATTGATACCGAGGTGCGCCATGCGATGATTACCACGATGAAGGCGTTCATGGATGCGCATCCCGATGAGATTGACCCGCGCAAGATTTTCAAGCCGGCGATGGCGGCGATGCAGGAAGTTGTTGAGCATAAGATCGAGATCTTCAAGAGCGCCGGTCGCGGCTAGATTGTTGGGTTGCAATTGGATTAGGCGGCTTCGATAGGGGCGCAGCGTTCCGCGCGGAATACTGCGCCCCTGTATTGAGGGGCAGGTAGCGGGATTGGTAGGAGGTCTCTGATGAATATTGTATTGTTGTCGCCGAATTTTCCTTCCAATTATTACAATTTTGCGGTGGCATTGCGCGCTGTTGGAGCCAATGTGTTGGGCTTGGGAGATGCGCCCTATCACGAACTGCGCCCGGAACTACGCGCGGCGTTGACCGAATACTATAAGGTGGACAATCTCAGCAATTATGAGCAGCTGCTGCGAGCTTGCGGGCATTTCACTCACCGTTATGGCCGGCTGGGGCGGCTCGAATCGCACAATGAATACTGGTTAGAGACCGATGCGCGCCTGCGGGAGGACTTCAACATTCCCGGACCCCGACCTGCTGATATTGATGGCATCAAGCGCAAGTCGCGGATGAAGCGGATCTACCTGCGGGCGGGGGGAGATGCTGCGCGCGGCACGCTCGTTCGCACGCTCAAAAATGCCCGCGATTTTATCGCTGAAGTGGGCTATCCCGTCATCGCCAAGCCCGATATCGGAGTGGGCGCAGCGGCAACTTTCAAGATCAACAGCGATGCCGATCTGCAACGATTCTTTGAGATCAAGCCGCCGGCGGCCTATTTCATGGAAGAATTTGTCCAAGGGGAGTTGTATTCGTTCGATGGGTTGGCCGACCGGGATGGCGAGCCGGTGTTTTATACGGCGCATCACTTTAATCGGGGCATCATGGAAGTGGTGAACGAGAATCTCGATATGTATTACTATTCCCTGCGCGAGATCCCCGAAGATCTGTTGGCTGCCGGTAAGCTGGCTGTGCGCGCTTTCAACGTGCGCGAGCGTTTCTTCCACGTGGAGTTTTTCCGCACTCCCGAGCGCTTGCTGCTGTTAGAGATCAACATGCGCCCGCCGGGCGGCCTCACGATGGATATGTTCAATTACGCCAACGACATTGATTTGTTCCGGGGATGGGCTGAGCTGGTGCTTTATGGTGTATTTCCCTTTGCCTACTCCCGCCCTTACCATTGCGCCTACATTGGCCGGAAGTGGCGCCGGCCCTACAAACTCGATTTCGATGCCGTGTTGCAGCAATTCGGGCGCTTGATTGTGCATCACGAGCCTATCAGCCCCGTCTTTTCGGCGGCCATTGGCGAGTACGGGTATCTGTTGCGCACGCCCGATCTTGAGGAATTGCAACAGGCCATCACGGCGATTCTCGCCCTTCGTTGAGTTTGGGGACGCTTCCAATGAACGTGGTCTTGCTTTCTCCCCATTTTCCGCCGAACTTTTACCAGTTTGCGGCGGCTTTGCGGCAGGCCGGTGCGACCGTGCTGGGCATCGGCGACATGCCCTATGATGCGCTTGCGCCGACGCTTCGGGCAGCGTTGACCGAATATTACTGGGTGGACAACCTGCATTATTACGAAGCGGTCATGCGCGCTTGCGCCTTCTTCATCCACAAATACGGGCGGCTGGATTGCCTGGAATCGCATAACGAATACTGGTTGGAGACCGACGCCCGGCTGCGCACCGATTTCAATATCCCTGGCTTGCATGTGGCGGATATGGCGTGGGTGAAGCGCAAGTCGTGGATGAAACAGCGCTTCGCCGAGGCGGATGTGGCGGTGGCGCGGGGGCAGCTCGCAGCCACGCTCGCGGAGGCCCAGGCCTTTGTGGCTGAGGTGGGCTTTCCCATCATCGCCAAGCCGGATGTGGGGGTCGGCGCCGCGGCCACTTACCGCCTGAATGACGCGCAAGAACTGGCCCGTTTCTTTGCAGTCAAACCGCCGGTGGATTATCTGCTGGAGGCGTTCCTCGAAGGCGATTTGTACTCCTTCGATGGCTTGACCGATGAGCAGGGGCGCATTGTCTTTTCCACGGCGCATCGGTATCGGCCTGACATTATGGAGGTCGTCAACGCGAATACGGATGTGGCTGCCTGGTCGCTCCGTGAAATTCCCGCAGGGTTGGCCGCAGCCGGGGCGCGGGCTGTGCGCGCCTTCGACGTGCGGGCGCGTTTCTTCCACATCGAGTTTTTCCACACCTGCAGCGACGGCGCATGGGTCGCAGTCGAAATGAACATTCGCCCGCCGGGTGGGTTGATGGTGGATTTGATGAACTTTGCCAACGATATAGATCTATATCTGCAATGGGCCAATATTGTGCTCTTCAACTCTTTCACCCAGCCGTACACCCGTCCTTATCACGCTGCTTTTGTGGGGCGGAAGTATCATCGCCCGTACCGCTACACTCACAAGGAGGTGTTGCGCCTTTGTGCGCCGGTGTTGCTGCATCACGAACCGCTAGCGCCGTTGTTTGTTCGTGCGATGGGGGATTACGCCTACGTTTTGCGGTCCCCGGATCTGGATGTGTTGCACCATCACATTAGCTTGATACTGGCTGTGTAGGCCAAAGGGGGAGGCGTTCGTGAACGGCACTTATTATAAACATTGGAGCGCCCATCTAGGGCGCGAGATGGAATTGAAGGTTTACGGTCACGCCGGAAAGCCGTTATTGGCTTTTCCCAGCGCGGCTGGGCGCTTTTACGATTTTGAGGATTTTGGCATGGTGGACACGCTGCGGGGCTATCTCGATGCGGGCCGCCTGCAAGTTTATGCCGTGGATGGCGTAGACGCCGAATCCTGGCTGGCGTTATGGAAATGGCCCGGCGATCGCGCTTGGCAACACGAGTTGTACGACCGCTACATTGTGCAGGAAGTGGCTCCGTTCATCCGCGAACACAGCGGGTGGCAAGGGCGTTTCATGCTTACAGGCAGCAGCATGGGCGCCTATCACGCCGCCAACTGTTTTTTCCGGCATCCCGATGTCTTCGATACGACAATTGCGCTCAGCGGTTTGTATGGGCCGGAGTATTTCGTCGGCTCGTATCGCGATGAACACGTGGCGGCCAATTTCCCCCTTTTGTACCTGCCCCAGATGGATTTGCAATATCTGGAAGCCTATCGCTGTAGCCGCATCATCATCTGTGTGGGGCAGGGCGCATGGGAAGAGCTGCACATCCGTGAGACGCGCTTATTACAGCAGATGTTGGCGCAGTTGCAGATACCGGCATGGGTGGATTACTGGGGCTATGATGTGGATCACGACTGGCCCTGGTGGCGGCGGCAGCTGCCGTACTTTGTGGAGCATTGCCTGCAGTATGAGGATTCACCGCCGTGGAGCCAAAATACAACCGCGAGCCCTTGTGGAGAAGGGGCGATTTCTGAAGCATGTTGTGGAAACTTGTTGCAATAAGGAGCATCATTCATGGATTTTATCCCTCTTCGTGAGCGTATCGCGGGCTTGTTGCGCGCGGCTTTGCAGGCGGCGCAGGATGCCGGCGATTTGCCCCCCTTTGAGATTCCCGATACGGTGCCGGTGGATCCAGCCCGTCATGCGGCGCACGGCGATTACGCCTCGCCGGTCTGTCTGGGATTGGCGCGCGGCTTGCGCCGCGCGCCGTTACAGATTGCGCAGACGGTGGCCGCACATTTGCCGGCGACTGATTTCATCAGCAGCGTCGAGGCGCTAGCGCCGGGTTACGTCAACTTCACCTTGAACGAGGCGTGGATGGCGCAGCAGGTCGCCGGCATTTTGGAAGCCGGCGCGGATTGGGGCAATGTAGGGTTGGGGCGCGGCAAGCGGGTGCAGGTGGAATTTGTGAGCGCCAATCCCACCGGCCCGATCACCATCGGCTCGGCGCGTAATGCCGTCATCGGCGATACAATCGCCGCGCTGCTGGAAGCGGCAGGTTATGAGGTGGAACGCGAGTATTACGTCAACGATGCCGGTTCCAAGGCGCGCAAGCTCGCGGTGAGTATTTTCCTCAAGGTCGCGGAGCTCTGCGGCGAGACGGTCATGTTGGATGAGGAAGTATATCCTGGCGCGTACATCCTGGAGATGGCCCAGGCGTTACATGCTGAGACGGGGCGGCGCTATCTCGAGATGGAGCGCGAGACTGCGTTGCGCGAGATCATGCAGTGGGGCATCGGGCGGGTGCTGCGGACGGTGGAAGACGATCTCGCCCAATTGCGGGTGCATTTCGATACCTGGCGTCACGAGCGCGATTTCTACACGCCCGGCCCGAATGGCGAATTAAGCCTGTTCGAGCAGCGTTTGGCTGCACTGCGCGAGACCGGGTACATCGTTGATAAGGATAACGCGACCTGGTTCACCCATCCTGATCTCGACAAGGATGCGGTGCTGATTCGCTCGCCGCAGGTGATTCCCAATCCCGAAGACCGTCCCACTTATCTGGCCTCGGACATCGCGTATGTGTGGGACAAGCTCGTGTTGCGCGGCTTCGACAAAGCCATCTATGTGTGGGGCGCCGACCATCATGGGGATGTGCCCCGCGTCATCGCCGCGACGCAGGCGCAGGGCCTCGATCCGGCGCGGGTGGTCATCATCCTTTACCAGTTGGTAACGTTGCTGCGCGGCGGCGAGGAAGTCCGCATGTCCAAAAGCTCTGGTGAATTCGTCACGCTCCGCGAGCTGGTGGATGAAGTCGGCCCGGATCCCATCCGCTTCATGATGCTCACGCGTACTGTGGATGTCGCCCTCGATTTCGATCTCGATCTGGTGGTGGAGCAATCCGAGCGCAATCCGGTGTACTATGTGCAATATGCGCACACGCGCATCGCAGGCGTGTTACGTAAAGCAGAAGAACTGGGGTTGGCGGCTGCTCCGGGCGATCCTGTATGGCTCACCCATCCCAGCGAGCTGGCGCTCATCCGCAAGATGCTGGCATTGCCGGAGATCATTACCGTGGCGGCTAACGCTGTCGCCCCGCATCATCTCACCTTGTACGCTACTGAACTCGCAACCGCGTTTCACGCCTTTTACCGCGACTGTCGTGTGGTGAATCCCGACGCGCTGCCGCTCACTGCGGCGCGGCTGATGTTGGCGCGCGCTGCCAAGAGCGTCTTGGCGCGCGTCTTGCAGCTCATGGGGATGGATGCGCCAGATCGCATGTGAATGGTTGGGGAAAAGCTACCTCAATGTTCCAAACCGGGTTATCGGCCTTCTAAAGGGGGTGTTTTGGGCGCCGCGTTATGCGCGACAACGAAAACACCCTCCAAATTTCCGGCTTTAGCCGCTTTTTGTCGTGGCAAACGGGATAACGCAGCGCAGTTGCCCCGGCGCGGAGCGTTGTCAATTTCAAGGGGCGTGTTATAATAGCTGAGTATTTGGCTTTTGGAGGATAAAGAAGAATGCAGGTTTATTTGAACATTGTGCAGATCATTCTGGCGATTTCCTTGACCGTATTGATTTTATTTGAGGTGCAAAGCAGCGGCCTGGGCGGCGTCTTCGGCGGCAGCCAGTCCGGCATGATGCGCAAGCGGCGCGGCGCGGAATTGTTGATCTTCCGGCTGACCATCGGCACAGCAGTGTTGTTTTTCCTCATTGCTATGGTCAACGTGCTTTTGGCTGGCTGATATGCGGCGCCGGTTGGGCGCCGTTGGGTTGCGCCTCGAGCGCACGATGATTCAGCCGTCAGCAGTTGGAATCAGGCCGTTTATGGCGCTGAATCCGCATCGCTGATGGCTGAATGCTGAATAATACTCCCCGTGCGGGGGTCTAGGATATGCAATAGCGCATTATGTTTCGTCGAATTGGGCTACAGGTGTTGTTGGTAGGGGCAGGGTTTCTGCTTACTGCCGGCATGTTGGTGTATTTCGCCTCCACCTATACCACGGAGTTCCGTCCCGCACCTGGCGGCACCTATCTCGAAAGTATCAGCGGCTTTCCACAGTCCCTCAATCCCCTGCTCAGCTTTTACAATGACGCCGATAGCGATGTCACCTCGCTGGTTTACAGTGGTTTGACTCAAATCACCATGGAGGGGGAAATCGCCCCCGATCTGGCTATCGGGTGGGAAATCGAGCCGGGAGGCATCACTTACACTTTCCGCCTGAATCCCCGCGCGCTCTGGCATGATGGAATGCCTGTATCTGCGGATGATGTGCTCTTCACGGTGGGGCTGTTGCAGGACCCTGATTATCCCGGCCCGCCTGATATTGGCGCGCTCTGGCAAGGGATCCGCGTCGAGCGTCTTGGCGAGCTGGCGGTGCGCTTTGTGTTGTCGGAGCCGTATGCCCCCTTCCTGGATTACACTACTTTTGGGTTATTGCCGGCGCATCGCCTGCGGGGTATCCGCTCGGCAGATCTGGCAACGCTAGATTTCAACCGCGATCCTGTGGGCACCGGGCCTTTTCGTCTTGCCGAAGTGAAAGCGCAGGATGGGCAGATCACCGAAGTGACCCTCAAGCGTTTTCCACGTTTTTACGGTGCGCAGGCGTTTATTGAGAACGTGGTATTGCGTTTTTATCCCACCCCCCGCGCTGCTTTCGAGGTCTATCAGGATGGTCTGGTCGAGGGCGTGGCCGGCGTGCCGATCAATCTGCTGCCCGAGGTGTGGAAGAACGAAGCCCTCAATCTTTATACCGCGCCTGTGGCGGAAATTACGATGCTCTATTTCAATGAGCTGATTTCAGCGACGGTACCCTTCGATGCAACGCCGGTGCGTCAGGCGTTATTGTACGCCATTGACCGCCAGGCTTTGGTGGATGAGGTGCTGTTAGGGCAGGCGATTGTGCCCAAAACGCCGCTTCTGCCGGGAACTTGGGCTTACAGTGAAGAAGAAGTGCCTGCTTACCCGCACAACCCTGCACAGGCGGCGGCTTTGCTGCGCTCGGTGGGGTGGACGCGCACCTTCATCACGGAAACCCTGCGCAACGCCGATGGCACTCCGCTGCGTTTCTCGTTGATGGTTGCGGATGAACCGACGGATCTGGCGTTGGGGCGCGCTCTGGCTACTCAGTGGGCCGCTGTTGGCATCTCGGTGACGGTGCAGGCCGTGCCGCCGCTGGCTCTGGGCGCGTCGTTGCAGAGCCGTAGTTACGAAGCCGCGTTGATCCACATCATGGCGCCTGGAGATCCTGATCCCTATCCTTTCTGGCATGAGACGCAGGCGCTTGTGGGGCAGAATTACACCGGTTTTCGGCATCGCCGCATCAGCGAGCTCATCGAGCAGGCGCGGATTACCGTGGATCGCGAGCGTCGCGTCGCGCTGTACCGCGAGTTCCAGCAGCTCTTTATGAGCGAGGTGCCGGCGATTCCGCTCTATGTGCCGGTGTTCAATTATGCTGTGGATGTGCGGGTACAGGGTGTACAGATGCCGCCATTGGTGCGCACGGGGGATCGTTTCCGTAACATTGCGGAATGGTATGTGCTGCAACGTCGGGTTGTGGTGAGTGAGCGCTGAACGCTGTTGAGCGAGGTTAGCTTTGGATTGCCCTTGGTGGGCTTATGGTATACTAAGGGCAGTGTTGTGACATTCAAAATTGTGTAGGAGGTAACGATGAGTAAGAAGTGGGTCTATCTATTTGGTGAAGTGCAGCAAGCCGAAGCGGAAATGGGCAGCTGGGATGGCGTGCGCGCACTGTTGGGCGGCAAGGGCGCGAACCTGGCCGATATGACGCGCGCCGGTTTGCCGGTGCCGCCCGGCTTTACCGTCACCACCAAGACGTGTATGGCATACATTGAAGCCGGTTTCAAATTCCCCGAAGGTTTGTGGGATCAAGTGCTGGCGGCGCTGGCCGAGGTCGAGAAGCAGACCGGCAAGAAGTTTGGTGATCCGGCGAATCCGCTGCTGGTTTCTGTGCGCTCCGGCGCCAAGTTCTCCATGCCCGGCATGATGGATACCATCCTCAATGTGGGGCTGAATGATCAGGTTGCGCCTGGGCTGATTGCGCTGACCGGAAACGATCGCTTTGTGTGGGACAGCTATCGCCGGTTGTTGGCGATGTTCGGGCATACCGCCATGGGCATTGATGATGAGGCTTTTGATCATGTGATGAATGGCCTCAAGAACGAGCTCGGCGTTACGCAGGACACTGACCTCACGGCGGAAAATCTCAAGGAGCTGGCCGCGCGCTTTAAGCAGGTCTACGTGCAGGAGCTCGGGCGCGAGTTCCCGCAGGATCCGTTGGAGCAGTTGCAGATTGCTATCAGCGCGGTCTTCAATTCCTGGATGGGCAAGCGCGCGGTGGATTACCGCCGTGTGGAGCACATCCCCGATGATTTGGGCACTGCCGTCAACGTGCAAACCATGGTCTTTGGCAATATGGGCTGGGATAGCGGCACCGGTGTGGCCTTCACCCGCGATCCCGCAACCGGCGAGCGCATCATTTATGGCGATTATCTGCTCAATGCGCAGGGCGAGGATGTGGTGGCGGGTATCCGCAATACCAAGAAGGTGGCCGATCTGGGCGATGATATGCCGGAGATAGCAGAGCAGCTGCAGGCTATCGGTCAGAAGCTGGAATTGCACTACAAGGACATGCAGGATACGGAGTTCACCATCGAGCGGGGCAAACTGTGGATGCTCCAAACGCGCAACGGCAAGCGCACGGCCCGTTCTGCGGTGAAAATCGCGGTAGATATGGTGGCTGAGGGCCTGATTACGCGGGAGCAGGCGGTCATGCGTGTGACCCCCAAGGACGTGGATTTCTTCCTGCACCCACAATTCGACGCGGAAGAGGTCAAGAAAGCCAAGGCTGCGGGGCGGCTGCTGGCAGAGGGCGTAAACGCCTCACCTGGCGCGGCTGTGGGCGCGCTGGCTTTCGATGCCGACATCGCTGAGGAGTGGGGCAAATCCGGTAAATCTGTCATCATGATCCGCGCTGAAACCAAGCCGGATGATGTGCATGGTATGGTTGCCTCCAAGGGTATTCTCACCAGCCGGGGCGGTGCGACGGCACACGCCGCCGTGGTGGCCCGGCAGTTCGGTATTCCCGCAGTAGTGGGCGCGGCTGCATTGCACATTGACTTGGAGAACCGCCAGGTCGTAGTGAATGGCAGGACCCTCAAGGAGGGTGATGTCGTGTCCCTCGATGGCGCGACGGGCGAGGTCTATGAGGGCGAGCTGCCCAAAGTGGATCCTGATTTCACGAAGGAAGTGGAACTTGCCACGCTGTTGGGGTGGGCGGATGAGATTTCCGCGACTGCCGATGCGCGACAGTGGGAAACGAATTTGCAGGGTTTCCCGACGCGGGGTTTGCAGGTGTGGACCAACGCTGATTATCCCAAGGATGCTCGCCGTGCGCGGGAGTTCGGCGCCAAGGGTATCGGTCTCTGCCGCACTGAGCACATGTTCTTCGAGCAGGAGCGCCTGCCGCACGTGCAGGAAATGATCCTTAACGCTGAAGAGGCGCAAAAACTGCTCAATGTGGTTATCCGCTACGAGCGGATCCTGGAGACCGGCAAGGAAGAGGGCCAGGCCATCAAGGATTCCCGTCGTGAGGAGATCAAAGCTGAGTTGGAGAAGGCGCGCGCCACTGTGGAAGAATCGGAGGCGGTGAAGGTTTATCGCTCTGCTCTCGATTACTTGCTGCCCTACCAGCGCAGCGACTTCTATGGGCTGTTCGAGGCGATGGATGGCCTGCCCGTGATCATCCGCTTGATTGATCCCCCGCTCCATGAGTTCCTGCCGGGCCATGACGAGCAACTGGTGAAAGTAACGGAGATGCGGCTGCGGGGCGAGACTGGCCCTGAGCTCGAAAAAGCCGAGGTGTTGCTGAAGGCCATTGAGCGGATGCATGAATCCAACCCAATGATGGGCTTGCGCGGTATTCGCCTGGGCATCATCTTCCCGGACATTATGAAGATGCAGGTGCGCGCGATCTTTGAGGCGGCGTGTGACGCTGCTGCTGCGGGTTATACCGTGCATCCCGAAGTGATGATCCCGCTCACTGGGCACGTCAATGAGCTGAAGCTGACGCAGAGCGAGCTGGAGAAAGTCGCTAAAGCGGTGACGGCGGAGAAGGGCTGCGAGATCAGCTACAAGTTCGGTACGATGATCGAGATTCCCCGTGCGTGTGTAACTGCGGATGAAATTGCCGGACTGGCGGAGTTCTTCTCCTTCGGCACCAATGACCTCACGCAGATGACCTTCGGTTATAGCCGTGATGATGCCGAGCGGCGCTTCCTGGTGGAGTACGTGGAGCAGGGTATCCTGCCACTCAATCCCTTCCAGACCATTGATGCTGAGGGCGTGGGCGCGCTGCTGCGGATGGGCGTTCGCAAGGGCCGTCACGCGCGGCCTGAGCTCGAGGTTGGCATCTGCGGCGAGCATGGCGGCGATCCCGAATCGGTGGAATTCTGCTATCTCGCCGGCCTGAACTACGTCTCCTGCAGCCCCTTCCGGGTGCCGGTGGCGCGCCTGGCGGCGGCGCAGGCGGCGATCAAGCATCGCGGCAAGCTGCTGGATTAAGCGCAACGACGCGATCTTGCGTCAGATATATGAAAATGACCCCTTCCATAAGCGTGGGCTTGTGGAAGGGGTTTTTCGTTTGCCGGTACGTTTGGACTTTTCGGACTTTCCAGCTTTGCGCTTTTGATTAAACCGTTCTATAATTGTAGTAGTTTCTTTGACCTTTACTACGCAACGGCAGGTGATTATGGAAACCTTTTTGCTCATTGAAGCGATCCTCGTGAGTTTGTTGGCCTTGCCGCTGGGGGTGTTGGCGGTGCGTGCGCGGGGCCGAGATGCGCCGGCGGCAGACTCAGGCCCGTTCAAGCGGATTCCCACTGATTTACTTATCTACTGGGGCGCGGTGATTTCGGTGGCAGCCTTGACCCTTCTGGCGGCCTGGTTCTTCTTCTGGTTCAGAGAGCTGAACCGGCACAATCTCCCGTTGACGCTGGGGCCCTATCCTTTCAATTACGCCGGCGTAACTGTACTCGCACTAGAAGTGATTCTGTTGCTTACCCCGGTGGTATTGGCCCTGGCGTACCTTTTGGGCCAACGGGAGTCGCTTCTGCGCGCGTTCGGAGTGTTGCTGCTATTTGGCCTGGCTGTGGTCATGCTTGCTGCTATAACGCTGTTCCTGGCGTTTGTGGCGCCGGCGTTGACGATGGCGTTCTTGATGTTGGGGATATGGCTGTTGGGGCTGTTTGGCGCTTACTACATTGCCTGGTGGGGGCGCTCCCAAAACAGAATGGTGCTGATGGGATCCTGGACAGGGTGCTATCTTCTTGTTGGGTTAGTGGCGTTTATTATTGGGCGTTTGGGACTTTGGTTCATTGTGCTGCCCGCCATTTTGGGATTTATAGTGGCGCTGTATGCGTTGAGTGGGTTGGTGTTGCCTACAGCGAATGGACAAGAGCGTTGGCAGGCGTTGCGCACGTTACTGACCTTTGCCATGGGCACTAACTTTTCCTATTACTTCATTGAGGATTGGCAGAAGCGCGAGAATTACATTGATCCTTTGCCGGAGCCACGGGTGACGGGCAATGCCTTCCGCAAATACTTTGCGGGACCTGGCGTGGTATTGACGGATGCCAATCACCTCGCTGTTCTGTGGGATGGGTTCAAGTATCGGGTGGCGCCGCCGGGGCTGACGTTTACAGAGCCTTATGAACAGCTTTACGCTGCGGTGGATTTGCGTCCGCAGTTGCGTGTGACCACGATTGACGCTGAGACTTCCGATGGAGTCGTTACGAATACGTTGATTTTCGCCCCCCATCGCATTGCAGCGGGTGGGCGTCAGGCAGCGTTAGGCGCTTCCTATCCTTATGATGAAGATGCGGTGTTGCGCGCGGTCTGTGACAATGCGTACATCGAGCATCATTTTGACCGTAAAGACAATCTGGCGGATGAGAAACTGGAGTCCAAACAATGGCACGAGCTCGCGGTCATGTTTGCTGCACCCATTCTGAAATCGCTAATGCTCAGGCGTACTTGTAATGAGTTGCATGAGCCGGGGACCACGCGCGTCGAAATCGCCACGGAGTTTGTCCGCCGGCTGCGCGAGCAACTCGCAGACGTGGGCATTGAATTGATCGGCGGCGGGCTGAGCAATATCACTGTGCCTGCTGCAGTGGTTGAGCAACGGATCGAGAGCTGGGCGGCGAAGTGGAAGCGCCAGATTGAGATTGAGCTGGGCGAGGAGGAAGCTGAGATCACGAAGATGCTCGATCCTATCTGGGCAAAAGCGCAGTTGGATATCTACGCGGAGCTGGCTGCGATTCTTCGAGACGCCGGCGATCAGGCGCCGGAGGTGATTGCATTCCAACTGGTAGATGCGTTGGCAGCTTCGCCGATGGAAGAGAAAAACGTTCAGGATGTACCTAAGTTCATGTGGTCGTTCATGCGACGTGGGCATGCTGCTGGCGCAAGCCGTTCTGCGGGTCGTGGGTGAGAAGGAGGTCGTGTAAATGGACACTGTTGAATATAGGTCTGAATCCGGTACATGGCGTCAGTCGGCCTGGATACTCTTGGTTGCTCTGTTTATTGTCGCGTTGCTAGGCTCTCTGATTGCGTTGCTTTCGCGTTTGTTGACGCAGGAAAGCACCACTTTTCTGGGCGCTGTATTGCTGGTGCTGTTGGGGCTGCTGCCCATGTTGCTCGTTGCCTTGGCCGCATTCTGGATTGCGGCGCGCTTCGTGCAACGCTTCTATGCCTTGCCAAAGTTTCGGGACAGTATGGACTTGTTCGAATATCTGCTTACTGAGCGCCCTGAAATTCCCCCCACGGTTTCGCTGGCGCGGCAGGGTAAGATCCAGCATGGCGATGTGATTCTGGAGCGCTACGGCGGCCCTGGCGAGATGTTTGTGACCTCCGATTCAGCCGTGATTTTCGAGAAGGCTGGCAAGATCACCCGATTGGTGCGCGGCCCGGCGCTGGTGGAAGTGGATCATTTCGAGAAAGTGTGGGATGTGCTGGAGTTACGTCCGCATCGGTGGGTCTTTTCCGTGGGCGCGATTACCAGGGATGGGATTCCGATCACCTATGACACGGATGTGCGTTTCCAGATTGACCTCACCGGGACGCCGGAAGAACAGGAAGCGGCGATCTGGAAGGCTGCGACCTGCAAGTGGATTCGCGATGCCTGGCGCACGGAGCCGGATCGGTTGATGATTTGGCCCAAGCGGGTCATCATCAGTGCGACGGAAGGCAATATGCGCACCATCCTGGCGCGTTACGATTTGGATCAATTGCTGGATGAAGCGTATCGGGCAGAGATTCAGCAAGCGCTGATAACGGCGTTGACGCCGGCTGTTGGCGGTATGGGCGTCAGACTGCTCGGCGTCGAGCTCGGGAACATCAAACTTGGGGAGCAGATTTTGCAGCAGTGGATTGCGACCTGGCGCGCGGAGAAAGAACGCGCCATGCACGTTCGCATTGCAGAAGGGATGGCGCATCGCGCTCGTGTGTTGGAAGAGGCGCGGACTTCGATGCAGAAGCAAATTCTTGGCGAGGCCGCGAATACGGCGTTGAATTTGCGCCAGAACGCTCCCGCGTCCTCCATGTCACGTTCTCAGGGTGGGTCGGCGTCATCGGTTTCGGTGGATGAGGCTAAACAGGAGTTGCGCCGGCAAATGCTCTCTGACCTGATTGCGCGTTTGCAGAAGGCGTTGGATAATGACGAACCTCTGCCGAGCGAAGTGTGTGAAGGGGCGGCTGAGGCGTCCGCTGAGGCGTCTGCTGAGCAGGAGAAGTTGTTCTCGCAGTTGGTGTTGTTGAGCTGCATCGAGGTCATCAAGCAGACCGCTTTCAATCTCGATATGTTCCTGCCCAACGACGTGATGAGCGTTTTGGATTCGGTGCAGAAGCAATTGGGCTGCAAGTCTGACGTTACCAAAGTTGCGGTTCAATTGAGCTGAAATCGTAATCCGTGTTGGTTTTCGAGGTGTTTTCTCGTTGGCATCAGTGAGAAAACACCTCTTTTCTTCACCTGTGATGATGCCGCTTGTTGCATTGAGATAGCGTTTCTGGGAGTGTGCTTGGATGCGTTGGTTCTGGCTCCTTTTGCTGTTGCTCGCCGCCATCCTCCGCCTGCCCGGTGCGGATTGGGATGGCGGTATCGCAGCGCACCCCGATGAGCGCTTTCTCGTGGATGTGGCAGCCGCTACGCCGTTGTGGGGCGATCCCATGCTCGCCGCGCCTGATTTCCCCTACGGACACCTGCCGCTGTATCTGTTGCGTTTGCTGATGTTGGGCGCGCCCCGCGCCGATCCGCTCTACGTGGGGCGGCTGGCTTCCGGCTTGCTGGGCGTGCTGCTCGTGGCAGCAACGGGCGCGTTGGGGCGGCGTCTCGCGGGGGAGCGCGCCGGGCTATTGGCGGCGATGCTGCTGGCGTGCGCGCCCTTCGCGTTGCAGCAGGCGCGCTTCTACACGGTGGATGTTCCCGGCGCGGTGTGCGTCTCGCTGACGCTGCTGTTCGCCTTGCGGCGCAACTTCCGCGCGGCGGGGGCATTTTGGGGACTGGTCGTGGCTTGTAAAGCTTCCCTCGTTTGGATCGGACTCCCTCTGGGCCTGGCTTTTATAACGCTTGAGTGCAACCATCACCGGCGACGAGAGATTCTCCCATTACCCATCACGTCTCACGCCACACGTCTCACGCTACACGTCTCCCGTATTACGTATTACGCATTACGGCTCACCTCTACGCTCCTTCTCCCCGCCGTGTTGAGTGTTGCTGTTGCCTCGCCGTGGGCGCTGCTGCGACCGGCGGCTGCCTGGCGCGGGCCGTGGATTCAAAGCCTGATGGTCGCCGGACGGCTGGACTTCCCCTACACGCGCCAGTATGCGGGGACGTGGCCCTTCTTCTACCCGCTGGCGCAGATGGCGTGGTGGGGCCTCGGCCCGACGGCGACGCTGGCAGGGTTGGCGAGTCTGGGCGTTGCTGCAGCGCGTTGGCGGAGGCTGTCGCCGCTGGAGCAGATTCTCTGGGCGGCGACGGTGTGCTGTTTTCTCGCGCTGGCGGGTTGGTATGTTAAGTTTCCTCGCTATCTGTTTCCCGTGTATCCGCTGTGGTGCGCCTGGACTGCCTGCTTGCTTGAGCAGAAAAACGAAAAAGCGGACAGGCGAGGGCGGCAAGACGCGAGATGCCGAGGGAGAGCGTTTGCCAGGTGGTGGGGCGCTGCCGGCGCGGTGATGCTGCCCACCGCGTTGCTGGGCGCGGCGCAGCTTAGTATCTACGCGCGGCCACACCCCTGGGAGAGCGCTTCGCGGTGGCTCTACGCGCATCTTCCCGCTGGCGCAACGGTAGCCGTGGAGCACTGGGATCATCCGTTGCCGATTCCGTTGCCTGGGGGCGATGCCGGACGCTACACCACATTGATTCTGCCGGTGATGGATGACGAAACGCCGGAGAAGCTGCTTCAGTTGGAGGGCGCCTTGCGCGAAAGCGACGTGCTCGTGCTGGCGAGCGCGCGCGGTTATGGGGCCGTGGCCCGGCAACCGGCGCGCTACGCGGCGACGCTGCACTGGTATGCGGAGCTGCTAGAGGCGCGTGAGGTGCTGGCATTTGGGCGTTGCCCACAGCTGGGCCCACTGGCGTTGAGCGATGATCCGTTGGCGGAGGCGGGGCTGCCCATGCCGCTCTCGCTGGCGCAGCGCTGCGGTGCGCCTTATGCCTTGCGTCTGCCCCGCCTCGATGAGAGTTTCCGCGTCTACGATGCGCCGACGGTGCTGCTGGCGGTGCGTGCGCCGTGAGTCTTGATGGGGCTAGGGTCTCGAATCCTTGATCTCGAAGCGCAGGACGGTCTCTCCCACGCGAATTTCATCCCCCGAAGCCAGCACGCGGCTCAAGGTCAGCCGCTTGCCATTCAGATAGGTTCCATTGTGGCTTTCCAGATCCTCGATGCGCCATTGGCCCTCGCGCCATAGCGCGAGCGCGTGATGGGCTGAGGCGAAGGGGTCATCGAGCGCGAGGGTGTTATCCTCTGCCCGCCCGATGCCGGTGACTGGTTCCAGAAAGAAGCTGTGCTCGCTGCCCTCGGCATCCTGCCATCGTAACAGCGCGGGTGTGGGGCGGGGGATCTCCGACCCATCCTCGCGGCGCAGATCTCGCCAGAGGATGTAGAGTGTAACGCCCAGGAATGCGTAAAGCAGCAGCGCGAGCGCCAGCCGCAGGGCTAACAGCGTTTCACCCATGGCCGTGTTCGCTGCCCGGCTGTGGTCGGGTATCGCCTGGCGCCGGCGCGCCGCCAGGCGCCCCTTCGGCGTAGATCAATTCCAATCCGGCAAGCGAGAGCACGTCGCCGGGACGTAGGGCCACCTCTTGCACTGGATACCCGTTGACCAATGTCCCGCCGCTGCTGCCCAAATCCTGAAGCACGTAGCGTCCATAGCGCAGCCGTAACTGTGCGTGGTACCGCGAGACTCGCCGATCTTCGAGGATGAGGTCGTTGTCGAAGGCGCGCCCGATACGCACCACGGGCATCTCCAGGTCGAACACTCGTTGTCCCCGAACGATGAGATAGGGGCGTTGTGGCAGAGGGGATTCTTGTTTGAGCAACATCTGGAGCCGTTCGACATCCAGCTCGCGTGTGTGCTCGAGTGGGGGCGGCGCTTCGATGGGGATAATCTGAATGCCGTGCGGCGGCAGCGAGCTATCTGCTTCCAGCTGCACTTCTGGCGCGCGGTTCAGCCGGATCTCCATCCTTGCGACCAGCTCGGCAAGCCCCTGGCTCAGGGCGATTTCTATGTCTGGATGCGCGCGGCGCAGGGATGCCAGCGCTTCGGGGTGCAGCGTAATGCGATAGCAGCAGGGCGCTTCGATGTGCCCATCGCTGGTCAAGCGCTCGCCATCCTCCATGGCGTTGACGAGCCGCCGCGCCACCTCTTGCGGCAGCAGTTGCCCGTTGAACAGCCGCACAAAAGGCTCCTCCACGATTTGTTCGATCCAACTTTCCAGACGCAGCAGACCTTTCATGTTGGGGATTATAAATGCAAATTCCCAGACGTAAACCGCAGCGTTTGCGGCGTTTGTGGGGTCGGGTCTCCTGCGGTATAATTTGAGCCATGAGCAAAAAGCAAGCGGCGATGCTTTTCGGTATCGGGTTGCTCCTGTTGTGTGTGGCGTTGCTGGGGACAGTACAGCTCGCCGCGCAGCAGCGTTTTCTCACGCGAGGCTGGGCCTCAGAAGCGCCGACGCCGCTCCCCGACACGAGCTATCCACCCCTGTGCGTGAACGCCTCCCTAGAGCAGTATGACGCGGCGCAGCTGGCCTGGGCGCTCGATCTTGTGGCTGATGGCGGCTTTACGTGGGTGCGCCAGCATTTCCCATGGTCGGAAATCGAACCGGCGCCGGGCCACTTTGAGTGGGCGCAGTGGGATGCGATTGTCGCCGGCGCGGTGGAGCGGGGGGTGCAACTGCTGCCCGTGCTCACCTCGCCGCCCGCGTGGGCCGGAATGCCGCCTGACCCGGAAGCGTTTGCGCGTTTCGCCGGCGCGCTGGCAAATCATTACGCGGCGCAACTCTCCTACTACCAGATCTGGCACAATCCCAATCTTGGCGATGCCTGGGGCGGCGCGGCGAATCCGGTCGCTTATGCCGAGCTGCTGGCGCACGCTGCCCCCGCCATCCGCGCCGCCGATCCCGATGCGCGGATGGTGCTGGGCGGATTGGCTCCAACCGTTGAGGATGGCCCCATCAATTATAGCGAACCGCGCTTCCTGGAGCTGTTGGTTGCGGCGGGCGCGTCTCCGTACTACGATGTGGTTGCCGTGCAACCGCTCGGCTTCGATGCCGGCCCGGAAGATCGCCGTGTGGCGGTGGACGTCCGTAATTTCTCGCGCGCGGTGCTGATCCGCGAGACGATGGAGGCGCTCGGCGAGGAGGGTAAGGCGGTGTGGGCTACCCTCGTCGGCTGGAATAGCCTGCCGGAGACCTGGCCGGGGCCGCCTTCGATCTGGGGGCAGGTGGATGCGGCAACGCAGGCGGCGTACACCGTAGCCGCGCTGGAGCGCGCCGAGACCGAATGGCCGTGGATGGGTGTGTTCTGCGTCAACGGCTTGCAGCCGCGCCCGGCAGATTCCGCGCGCACGGTGCCCGATGCGGAGGAGCATTGGGGGTTTGCCATGATTGGGCCGGATAGCGCGCCGCGTCCGCTCTACACGGCTTTGCAGGCGTGGGCGGCGCGTCCGGTGGTGGCGCGTCCCGGCGTCTATCCGGCGAGCTCACCCCTGGCGACCTACGCGGGCGGCTGGCGGCGCGGCCCGCTGGGCGCCGACATTCCGCTGAACGCCGATGCGCGCCTGGGCGATGCGCGCGCGAGTTTCACCTTCGAGGGCAACAGTGTGGCGCTGACGGTGCGCCGTGGGCCGTATCTGGGGTTCCTGTTTGTGACGGTGGATGGCGCGCCCGCTTCCGCCTTGCCCCGCGACGAAGAAGGACGCGCTTATGTGGTGCTCTACGATCCGCTGGCAGAGGTCGCTACGGTGCCGCTGGCGACGGGATTGCCTGATGGCATTCACACAGTGGAGCTCATTGCCGACCGGGGCTGGTATCAGTGGGCGCTGGCCGATTGGCGGGTCTGGCAGGCGCCGCCCGCGCGTTTGGCGCGGTTGGGGCAGGGGACTTTTGCAGCGCTAGGCGTGCTCGGCGCGGCGTTGATGGCGTTGGCGGCGCGTCGCGTGAATTGGCGCGGCGCGGGCGCCTGGCTGTGGGCGCGCTACGCGCGCCTCGGTGCGCCCGTACAGACGGCGCTCACGGCGATGACTGGCGCGCTCTTCGGCTTTGCCGCGTGGATGGTGTGGGCGCAGGGCGCGTTCCGCCGCCTGGGCGATGGCCCCGGATTGATGGCGACGTTGCTCGCGGCGGGGTTGTTCTACTTCTCACCGTGGGTCGCCGTGATGCTGGTCAGCGGCGCGCTGCTGTTTCTGCTGGTGTGGCTCCAGCCAGGGCTGGGCCTCGCGCTGACTATCGCTGCGGCGCCCTTCTACCTGCACCCGGTTTCGTTGTTCGGACGCTCGTTCGCGCTCTCGGAATTGCTGCTGCTGCCGACGTTGGTGGGCTGCGCGGCGCGCATTCTGGCGGCGCGGCGGCGCGGCGAACATCTGGCGCTGCACGCTACGCTGCTGCCGGTGGCGGCATTGCTTCTCACGGCGGCGCTCTCAACGGCGTTGGCGGCGCATCGCCGCGAGGCGTTGCGCGAGCTGCGGTTGGTCATCCTGGAGCCGGCGCTGTTCTACGCGGCGCTGCTGCTCACGCCGCTGGAGAAGGGTGAGCGGCGGCGCATTCTGGATTTCTGGCTGGCAAGCGCCGCGCTGATCGCGGTGATCGGTCTGGTGCAGTATTTCATCTTGGGCGATGTGATCACCGCTGAGGGTGGGATGCGGCGGCTGCGCAGTATCTACGGCTCGCCGAACAACGTGGGGTTGTATCTGGGGCGCGCCTGGCCCGTGCTGCTCGCCGAGCTGTGGCGACACTGGCGTGTGCGACGGGGATCGCCGCGTTTCTGGCTCACCGCTGGGGCGTTGGGCGTCTCCGGGCTGGCGCTGCTGCTGAGCCTCTCTCGTGGCGCGATTCTGTTGGGCATTCCGGCGGGCTTGCTCACGTTGGGGTTGCTGGCAGGCGGGCGCTGGCGCAAGGTCACGCTGGTCGGATTGTTGGTGCTCATCGTGGTCTTGGCGCCGCTATTTATGACCCCGCGCTTTGCGGCGTTGCTCAATCCTGCCAGCGGCACAGCTTTCTTGCGGGTGTCGTTGTGGCGCAGCGCGTGGGCGATGTTCCGGGAGCAGCCTTTGTTGGGTGTGGGGCCGGATAATTTCCTGTACGCCTATCGCACGCGCTACATTTTGCCGACGGCCTGGGAAGAGTTCAACCTTTCGCATCCGCACAACTGGCCGCTGGATGTTGCTTCGCGGCTGGGCGTGCTGGGGCTGGGCGTATTTCTGGCGTTGCAGGGGGGCTTCTGGCGGCGGGTACGCGCTCTCAGGCGGTTGCCTGCGCCAGAGTGGGCGCTGGCGGCGGGCCTGGCGGCTTCGATGGCGGCGGCGTTGGCGCACGGGCTGGTGGATGCAGCGTTCTTCTATGTGGATCTGGCGTATGTCTTTTACCTCACGCTGGCGGCGGTGGTCTGGCTGGAAAAAGCACCGGCCCAGTGAGTCCGCTTGATTAATTAGCGCGCCCCGTCTATAATGGGGGTGCAGTGCAGCGCGTGTTCTGCGCATCTGGTTGCTGCTTTCTGCACGGAGATAAATATGGAAAAACAAAATCGGGTTTTGTTGCTGGTGTTCATACTCTTGCTCATCTGTGGGATTATTGCCGTGGCGGGAGGTTATCGCCTGGTCAACCAATCCAGGTCGCCGGCGCCGCTGATCCAGATACCGGCGGAGTTGTTCCCGCAACCGACGCCTACGATCTATCCCAGCGAGGTGACGGTCATCGAGCAGGTGCAGATGTTGGGGCGTTTGGAAACGGTGTCGTATCACATTGAGAAGGTCGTTACGGCGGAATCGGGGCAGGGGCCGTTGGGATTTTTGTTGGGCGACAAGCTGCTGTTGATTGCCAGGGGCATGGTCATCGCCGGTGTGGATCTGCGCGAGGTTGGGCCGGGCGATGTGCTGGTGACGGAGGATGGCACGGTGTATTTCCGTCTTCCCAAGGCGCGCGTCTTCGTGGCGACGCTGGACAATCAGCGCACGCAAGTCTATGACCGACGCACAGGGCTGGCGGGGATGAACCCGCAACTGGAGACTGCGGCGCGCCAGCAGGCGGAGTTGCTCATTCTGGAGGCGGCTGAGGAATACGGCTTGTTGGAAAAAGCGGACGAGAATGCACGTGTGGTGATGCGCTCTTTGCTCAAGGCGCTGCGGCTAGAGCACGTCATCTTTGTGGATGAGCTTCCAACGCTTACGCCGACGCCTACGCCGGCGCTCACACCAACACCCGTCACCGCGCCGTGACGGTATGATTGTTACCCCACGAAAGGGATGCTATCCATGCAGATCAAACGACTTCCAGAGGATTTCCTGGTAGAAGAGCAGGTACATCTTCCCGGTCAGCATGGCCCTTATGCTTACTACAGGGTTGAAAAGCGCAATCTCTCGACGCTTTCGGTGCGGGATGAGATGGCGGCGCGGTTGAAGGTGACCCCCAGTTATCTGGCATTTCCGGCGCTCAAAGATAAATCGGCGGTGGCGGTGCAGTATGCCAGCGTGCGCAAGCGCGCCGCAGAAACCCTGGAAGGGCGGGGCTTCATTGCGCACCGGATCGGGTGGGGTTCGCGCGCGCTGCGCCCTTCGGATTTGCAGGGCAACCGTTTTACGTTGATGATCCGCGATCTCGATGTGGAACAGGCTGCGGCTATCGGGCCGCTGTTGCAGCGTTTGGGCGAGATTGGTCTGCCCAATTACTTCGACGATCAGCGTTTTGGTTCCTTCTCCACTGAAGGCTTCATTGGGAAGGCGATTTTAATGCGCGATGCCGAACGCGCTGTATGGCTCTATCTGGCGGGGCCGATGGCGGGCGATCCCCGCGAGATCCGCGCTTTCAAGCGCCTGGTGCGCACGCACTGGGGGCAATGGGGGTATCTGTTGCATCAAGCCCCGCAACCATCGAATTTCCGCAGCGTGTTGACTTTTCTCAAGGATCATCCGCAGAATCATCGCAAGGCGCTCAACCTCATTCACGATCGTTTGCTCTCGATCTATCTCGTGGCTTTCCAATCATGGGTGTGGAATCGCATCTTAGGACATTATCTCCACAGTCTGGGCTATGCCGAGCCGACGATCATCATCACCGGATTGGATTTTCCGTTGCCGGAACAGTTGCCGGAAGACCTGGCGAAGTTGCAGCTCTCGATGCCTAATCTGACTGTGCGTTATCCTGATGCCTTGCTGCCATCAGTAGAAGCCGTGCTCGCTGAGGAGGAAATGACGCTGGAGGACTTCAAAGCGCGAATTCTGCGCCGGGTGTATCTGCCCAAGGGTGAGCGGCCTGTGTGGTTTGTGCCGCAGGATGTGAGCGCCGGTGAACCGGTGGCCGATACGGTTTTTCCGGGGCGTTGGGCTGCGCCGGTTTCCTTCACCCTGTTGCCCGGTCAATATGCGACGTTGCTCGTCAAGGCGCTGGCGGCGCGCATGGGAGTGCATGTCCGTGTTCGCTGAACGTGAGCCTGGCGTGGCCGGCGCCAGCGATGTTTCGGTGGCGGTGTTGGGAGCGTCCGCCGCTCTGGCTGGCTTTGACCATGCCAACACTTACCTGGCAGTCGCGCGCCAGGGGCGGTATTGGTTGGTGGATTGCGCTGATAATCCCATTGGCCGCCTGCAGCGTGTTGGACTCGATCCCCTGGCAGTGCAAGGCGTCATCATCACGCATTTCCACCCTGATCATGTCTTCGGCCTGCCCATTTATCTCATGGGATTGTATCTGCTGGGGATTCGCCAAAATCAGATGCGGCGCGAGCCGTTGGCGATTTATGCGCCACAGGACACGCTCCAGCTGGTACGCGCCATGATCGGCCTGTATCAGATGCAGAGCTGGATCGGGATGTTCTCGGTGGATTATCACGCCATCGAGTCGCGTAACGGCTGGCTTGTGGCGGATGATGATGATTTCACGATTGTGGCGGCCCCGACGCATCACAGCGTCACCTCCATTGCGCTCCGTTTTGTTGCTAAGGTCACTGGGCAAAGTCTGGTGTATTCCAGCGATACGGCGCCCTGCCCTGAAGTAGAGGCGCTGGCATGGGGCGCCGATTTGCTTATTCATGAAGCTTCTGGGGCTGGCTTCGGGCACACCTCGGCAACTGAGGCGGGGATGGTAGCAACACATGCGAATGCTGCGCGTTTGTTGCTGGTGCATTACTCGCAGGGGACGCAGCAGCGATTGCTCGCCGAAGCGCGGAGCACATACACCGGGCCGGTGCAGGTCGCCGAAGAGCTGACTGTTTATCCATGGTGAAGTGGCGCAGCTGTTCGGCTCGGAGACGCGCTTTCTGGGCGCGTGGAATCTTGGGCGCATGAGTGCCACACGCCCTGCTGTCATTTCTGGCGTCGTCGTCCGCGATGCGGTGATGGTGATGGGCGCTTTCGCGCTGAGTCGGGTGCTGGGCCTGGCGCGGCAGATGGTTTTCGGTTACTACTTCGGCGCGGGCGCCGAGATGGATGCTTACGTGGCGGCGGCCCGCATTCCCGAATTGCTCTTCCTGGTGGTGGCGGGTGGGGCGCTGGGATCGGCTTTTATCCCCATTTTCACGACCCGCCTCGCTCATGAAGATCGCACCGGCGCCTGGCGGCTGGCTTCGGCGATCATCAATCTGCTCGTCGTCATCATTGTTCCCCTGAGCCTTGCAGCGATTGTGCTGGCGCCCTGGCTCACGCGCACGCTCGTCGCGCCGCAATTCGATCCTGACTTGCAGGCGCAGACCGCGCGGTTGTTGCAGATCATGCTGCTCTCTCCCGCTATTTTTGGCGTGAGTGGGATTCTCATGGGGGTGCTCAACGCCCATCAGCACTTTCTCATTCCTGCTTTAGCCCCGAGCATCTATAACGTGGCGCTTATCATCGGTGCGATGTGGGGCGGGCGCAGCGGCGCGGGGGCGTTTGGCGCGGCGGTCGCCACGGTGGTGGGCGCGGGCGCGCATCTGCTGATGCAGGTAGCGGGTCTGCGGCTCTTTCCGGGGCGCTACACCCTCACGTTGGGGCGCGGCGATCAGGCGGTGCGCGAGGTGCTCGCGTTGATGTTGCCGCGTGTGTTGGGCGTGGCGGCGGTACAGGTGAATTTTGTCATCACCAACAATCTCGCGTCGGGCCTGGGGATTGGCGCCGTCTCGGCGCTCAACTACGCCTGGAATCTGATGACGCTGCCGCAGGGTATCATCGCGCAGGC